>CBDCVJ010000087.1:0-560000 GCA_965222975.1 Saprospiraceae bacterium
GCAAGGCGCCAACCGAAAGATGCAATATACGCTTCGCAATTTAGTCTGCCTTGGCACGACTACCAATCAGAATTTTTTATTGCATATTTTGGAAAATGAAGAATTTCAGAAAGGAAATTACGACACGAATTTTGTGTCTAACTTAGGCGGTAATATTAAATCACACCCTAAGTTGAACGCTCTTAAATTTAGTGCCATCGCCTCCACTTTATATAATTGGCAAAAAAGGGAAAATGCACGAACATTGCTCCATTCCATACCATCAGGTTGGCGAAATAATTTTAATGATTTTCAACAAGAAGTATATTTATTCGATAAAAAAGAATTGTTAATTAAATATCGCTATTTAAAAAAACAGTTTATTTTTTTTATCAATGAAGGTAAATACGAAGTGCAATTAATTACTGCCAGTGAAAAAAAACTACGGGCAGAAATAAACGGCATCCAATATCAATTTAATATTTCCAAAAAAGAAAATAACATTTATACCCACAACGAAAATTTTGGAAATGTTTATTTATTGCAAAAAGAGCGGTTCCCAATAACAGAAATTGAAAAAATAAAAGGAGGTTATGAAGCACCGATGCCTTCTTCTATTATTAAAGTATTAGTAAAAGAAGGAGAACAGGTAAATGCAGGCGACGGCCTTGTTATACTTTCTTCCATGAAAATGGAAAATACAATCAGCGCTGATGAAGGCGGGATTGTGGAAGAAATATATGCAGAAGAAGGAATGAATGTGGAGACTGGCTTTTTATTATTGAAAATAAAAAAATAGGGGGCAGTGATCAGGAGCCAGCTATTTGCTGGCTCCTGATCACTGCCCCCTAACTCCTTAAATGAATCTTTACACAAAAGAGCAAACGCAAAACATCCATTCCCAAACTTTTGCTTTTCTTGAAATAAAAGAAAAGGAAAATGCTTTGACCATAACGCTCGACAGAGCAAATAAAAAAAATGCCCTCCACCCTCAAATGGTCAATGAAATAGCCTACGCTACGCATTATGCTCATTTTGAAAAAAAAATATGGGTCGTTTTAATTCAAGCAAAGGGAAATATATTTTGCGCCGGTGCCGATTTAAAAGCAATGGCTGGATTTATTGAAGAAAACAATTCGACCATTCCTCAGCCGGACGGCGAAGTTTTAATTGGTGAATTATTCAATAAAATATACAAACCGACCATTGCAAAAGTAACAGGCGATGTGTATGCTGGTGGGTTCTTCTTTTTAGCTGGCAGCAATATAGTAGTGGCGCAAGATGATATAAAATTTGGCCTACCAGAGGTAAAACGTGGGTTATTTCCGTTTCAGGTGATGGCGGCTTTATTAAAAGTGATGCCTGCAAGAAAGGTCGTGGATTGGTGCATTCGTGGATATAATTTACCCGTAATAGAAGCGGAAAAACATGGATTGGTATCGCAAGTATGTTCCGCTGAAAATATAGACCAAGAAGTGCAAAAAATAATAGAAGAATTAATACAGAACAGCCCAACTGCCATTAAATATGGCTTGGAAGCATATGATAAAATCCACCCCGCTGCTGCCGAGCATAAATATTTATACAACATGCTGATGAAAACCATTGGCACCAAAGATGGACGGGAGGGTCTGAAAGCGTTTCGGGAAAAGAGAAAACCTAAATGGACGGGCGAGTAACGGAGTACCCCTGCAAGAATTATTTTTGAAAACAAAACCTGACGCATATCTCACAATAATTAGCATTATTGAAAAATGTATGAAATATGATATTTTAATGTTTTTAAGCAGTAATATATATAACCTTTCTTTTTAACTCTTGTCATTAATCAATTGAACCCTAGCAAATGATTTATTAATTTTCGACCAAATCAAAAATCATGTCCCTTCCTATAAGATTTTGTTTACTGCTCATTTTTTCTTTGCTTTTTACTACTTGTGAAAAAGATAACGATATTAAATCTCCTCGATTTAATTCAAATCTCGACATTGAACAGAACATTAACACATTTGTTAACACATTTATTTCCAATGATTCTCCAGGGTTGTCCATGATCGTTGTAAAAGAAAACCAGCCACTTTTCAAAAAAAGTTATGGAATGGCAGATATTGAAAAACAGCTTCCTGTTCATTCGGGCACCCCATTTTATTTGGCATCTGTATCCAAGCAATTTACGGCCATGTGCATCATGATCTTGGAAGAACGTGGCCTGCTCGATTATGATGATCAATTAAAGACGCATATTCCCGAAATTCCGAACCACTGGGATGCCATTACCATCCACCATTTACTCACACACCAATCAGGAATATTTGACTACCTAAATGATTTGGAATTATATGCTGAAGGAATTACCAACACTCAAATGTTGGATGCCCTTATTCAACATGGCGAACTGGAATTTACACCTGGGGCAAAATATGAATATAGTAATTCTGGGTATTTAATTTTAGCCATTATAGTGGATAGGGTTTCCGGGCAGCCATTCCAAGCCTTTCTTCGGGAAAATATTTTTGAACCCTTGGGAATGAACAATTCATTGGGATACGATGAATCCCGTCCTGATTTGCCAAACCGTGCCATTGGATATTTAAATAATGGAAAACCACATGATTACGATATTTTGACAATGGGTGACGGGGGCATGTTCTCCACCATTGATGACCTTTATAAATGGGATCAAAGTCTTTATACGGATCAATTGGTCAATTCAGCAACGTTGGAATTGGCTTTTACTTCGCATGAGTCGAAAGGTTATGGTTATGGTTGGGATATTCGCTCACAATATGGGAGTGAAAGGCATGCTCATGGAGGTGCATTTAATGGATTCAGGACACAAATTACCCGTTTTCCCGAAAAGCAATTCTCGGTTATTATTCTTTCCAATGGCACATATGAATGGGTTGGAGATTTGCATGATGAAATTATAAGGGTCTATTTATGATAGTGTTACCGATTTTTATTTCTAATTGAAAAAAATATACAGTAGGGAAAAAAAATTCCATTTACTGAAAGGTTATCTTTGTATTTTTAAATGTAAAATAATGGCGCTTCGATTTTTTAAAAGGTTTTTTCTAATCTTGATCCTAATTATTTTGTTTTTTGCACTGTTTGCAAAATATCAAGATTATACTTTGTCGACTCAATTAGAGGAACTGGCCACATTATCAACGACCAATAAACATGTACCCATTAGTGTAACAGAAGACTCAATTTTTACTTTTTTGACTTATAACGTATGGGCGCTTCCGCACTGGACTCCAGCATTTAAAAAAAGAAATCGATATCCAAGTATTCCCGATAGCCTCTTAAGATCTGGTTCGGATGTCATATGTCTCCAAGAAACCTTTGATAGTAAATTACGAAAATATATCCTCGGTTATTTATCGGACACCTATAATTTTAATAAGAGGTATTTATGTAATAGAAATTTTTTAGGATTAATTACTTTAGACTGTTTCGGGGGACTCATGACTTTTTCCAAGTATCCAATAATATGGGAGCAATTTTATGCGCACAAAATAACGGAGGAAATGAAGTTTGATGAAAAAATCGGTCAGAAGGGGTTCTTCATATCAAACTTGAAAACAGAAATAGGGAACATTAATGTAATAAACATACATCTCCATTCTGGAAGGACAAAGGAGGATGACCAACTTAGGCTGAAACAGCTTTTATACTTGAGAGAGAAAATAAAAGAACATACCCTTTTCAACGACCCAACAATCTTAACTGGAGATCTTAATATAATTCATCCAAATGTGTCCAGCATAGAGCCGCTGTCTGAAAAATCGAAATCATATTCATTTATTGTAGATAGTTTAAAATTCGAAGATACCGTTCCCGAAATAACCTCCGATGACTATACGTATGACCATACAAAAAATCCCTATGCGGCCGTATTTAATAAATCCCAGAAGCTAGACTATTGTTTTTTTAAACTCCCTCCTACATTTGATGCTATAGTGAACAGTCACGAAGTCGTTTTCAATAAAGGCAACATTTTATCAGACCATTTTGGATTTGCCACCTCCATCGAACTAAGGAGATTAAAATAATATTCTAAATGATATTACTGATTCCGGAATTCAGTACTCTCTCAGTTATTCAACTGTTCTGGTTTTAGTATTCCAAAGGACGCATTTTACAATTTTTCCCTCATGAGGCCATGCATATCAAAGAGGGAATAAAAGTAATTCGACTGTCCAGATTGCGGGGCACATCAAGTGGGCCAAGCCTACTCTCCATTTCATGGTTTCATCCTCGATTGAAAATGACTGGCGATGAGGACTACTCAAAGCCTCTGTATCAAATGCTGGAAGAAGATTATGGCGTCATTGTTTCCGTATCTCGCGAGGAAATCAGCGCCATCAAAGCAGAAGAAACTTTGACCGAGAAATTCGGTATCGAAATCGGCTCTCCAATCCTCTTTCGCCAGCGATTGGTTTGCGATTCGGATGGCCGAATAATAGAATACAATAAGGTGTATTATAAAGGCGACGGCTTCACCTACTCCATTGATATTGAGAGAAGATAAGTGCCCGTAGTCGGGAGATTTATCTCCCGTTTGGCTATTTAATCGGGAGATAAATCCCCCTTTTAAACAGACGTTAAATGTGGAATGGTCGAATGGTGAGATATGTGAAACAATTCCGCATACCCGTCCGATGGGCATAATGAAAAAATGAATGCAAGAAATCATCTACTTTGAGAAAGTCATAGACCTGTAAAATGCACTCGGTATGCCAATCGAGGAGGATGCTTCGTTTACCATAAATAACCTGTTGGATATACATAAAGACATCCTTTATAAATCGCCAATTTTCAGAACTAATTATTATTCTTTCATTTTTGTCAAAAACGGAAAAGGAAATTATACAACGGATGAACAGACTTTCGAATACGAAGAACGAACCATCTATTTTACCAATCCCAGACACTTGAAGGAATTTGAATTTTATGAGTTGGAGGAAGCCTATCTGATAACATTGAGCGAGGCATTTTTAAAAGAAAATGTGCACTAATCCAACTGTAAAAAGCAATCGAAGCCCTACAAGCAAATGACTTGGAATTATGGTTTTCCTATTTCACAGATGACGCTACTTTTACAGACGACGGCAGAACCATGAATTAGATCATTCTTTGAAAATGCCTTTTCCAAAAAGAAAAGTTTCTCAACATTGAAAAGGTAGAAAATGATGGTAAAAATATTATCGGAAATTTTTATGCAGGACAATGGGGAACATTCCGAGTATTTTTTAATTTCCACCTAAATTCTGACCATAAAATTTATAAATTGGATATTGGTCAGAACTGATTTTTTAACCAAACCCAAAGTTTGATTTATGTACACTAAAAAAGTTTATAAAGCATTCGACATGGCAAAATGGACTCGCTACGAGACCTTTTTGTTTTTTGCCATTATTTCGATAGTGGTCGCCTTGTATTATTTTCTGGATTTGAATTGGATAAAAATCCCGTGGACACCATTGGCATTGATAGGTACGGCCGTGGCGTTTGTCATCGGTTTTCAAAACAATTCAGCATATGGGAGAATTTGGGAAGCTCGAAAAATCTGGGGCGGTATTGTCAATACTTCCCGAACTTTTGGCATGTTCGTTCAGGATATGGTCACGAATGAACACACCTCATTAAAGCTATCAAAAGAGGAACTGCAACATGAAATTAAAACACTCACCTTCCGACATATTGCTTGGATGACTGCTTTGCGTCATGCCATGCGGGCATCAAAACCCTGGGAAACGGTCGTACATGAAAAAACAAACAAAGAATGGAGTGAAATGGTACGACCACCTGAATGGGATTCAACCGTTGAACAAGATTTGAAACCGTACCTTTCCAAAAAGGATATGGATTATGTGATGAGCAAAAACAACAAACAAACGGCGTTGCTATATTTGCAATCTCATCATTTAAGAAAGCTAAAAGAATCGGGCATCATTTGGGAATTTTCCTTTTTGCAATTAGAAGGTGTTTTGGAAGAATTGTTTACGCTTCAAGGTAAATCAGAGCGAATAAAGAATTTTCCTTATCCACGCCATTTTGCTTCTTTGAACCATTATTTCATGTGGGTATTTGTGCTTCTTTTGCCATTGGCAATTGTTCCGCAATTTGCAGAAATAGGCCAGGAAATGGTTGAAAATCAACCCGTAATTGGTAATTTGTTCATTTGGTTATCCATCCCCTTTTATGTAGCCGTTGCGTGGGTTTTTCACACCATGGAAAGAATCGGAAGAACAGGTGAAAATCCATTTGAAGGCTTGGCTAATGATGTGCCGATTTCGTCTATTGCAAGGGGAATTGAAATTGATTTGCGACAGAATTTAGGGGAGGCGAATGACGAAATTCCAAAACAGTTTCCAGTAATGTATGATACTCAGATGTAATTGAATAATATAAAACAAAAAAGAACACTACACCCAGCTAAGGTGCAAAACGACAATTGTTCCAATGAGGAGCTACTGTGTTTGAATCGTCTGTTAAATGTATCAACTTCATTTTTGTAATTAATCAATTCAATTATTTTTATTCGAAAAAGCCTTCACTCAAAAGGGACTTTTTTCGATAAAAAAATTGCCCATTGCAACAAATGTTAAATAAGCTTTAGTGGGTGCCTCTTACGACTACCGATTATGTGGCAAGCGACGGCTCATAAAATCGCTTTAATATCTGTAACGGCAGCGTACAAACTCCCAGCAACACAAGTCTGTACCTGCTGCTTGGATAATTGAAGCACATAATCCACCACGGGTGAGCCTTTGCTGCATGCTAAGAACACTACTCCAAATAACATCCAATGGAATTTAAACCTTCGACCTAACAATGTCATAAAAGTAAGAATGTAGAGAATGTAGAGAATGTAGAGAATGTAGAGAATGTAGAGAATGTAGAGAATGTAGAGAATGTAGAGAATGTAGAGAATGTTAAAGGCAGTTTTAAGAAAGCACAAAATACTTATTTTCGGTATTTAAAAAAAGGAATTAGAAGAAAGATTTTTAAAATTAATTAAACACTTTTATTCAACAGATGTGGAGAAAAATTCTAAATTAAAATATAATTGGATTATTTAAACAATAAAAAAATTAGACAAAAAAGTTAGTGTATTTTAATTGGCAATAAATTGCCTTTAATAAAAATTTTAACCTGAATATATTAATAACAACCTGAATTATTAATAAAAAAATAAAGGTCAAAAAAATCTAAATTATTTATTTATCATAAATTCAATAAATATTAAACAGATAATCAGATAACTATTAATACACATAGTTTTAAAATTAAATTTTACGATTAATTTTTCCAAAACTTAAACATAACAACCAAATAATTAAAAAATAAATTAATTAAATAAACTTGTTGCGGCATAAGTGGCGGATCATCAATATTCTTTTTTGTTAAAAAAAGCAAAAATTAATTTTTTCGAATTTTTCACACCATTTTTTCCGAAATGAAATCGTTGATTATCAATGAGTTATGCCGCAACAAGTCTAATATAAAAAAAACTGACTACCAAATACTTAAATAAAAATAATATTCTATTTATTGTAAAAAAATTATTAATAAAAAATTGCAATTAGAATTAATTACATTAATAATAACTTTTACTTTTATTAACTTCAATAAAAATAAAATATCAATAATTTACCAATAATTAAATCGAAAAAAAATAATCGAAAAAAAATTCTCACCCACTCCACCCTTCTTTATCCAAACTCCTATACTGTATCGCCTCCGCCAAATGTCCAATCTGAATATCCTTGCTCCCCGCCAAATCCGCACTCGTCCTTGCCACTTTTAATATTCTATCATAAGCTCTGGCAGATAATTTTTGCACTTCCATCGCTTTTTTTAACAAGGCTGATCCCGCTTTATTTAATTGGCAAACTTCCCGTACCATGCGGCTCGGCATTTGGGCATTGCAGAAAAGTCCTTTGTATTTTTTGAAACGTTCGTCCTGAATTACACGGGCTCTCATGACATCGGCCATTATTTCTTTACTACCTCTTTTAGAAGGTTCATAACTGGAAAGCTCTTTATAACTGACGGGGGTTACTTCTACATGCAGGTCAATTCGATCCAAAAGTGGTCCTGATATCTTTGCTAAATACCTTTTCACTTGTGCTGTCCCGCATACACATTCTTTTTCGGGGTGATTATAGAACCCACAGGGGCAGGGTTGCGTATAGTTTTGGCAACCTTGCACTAAAAACCGCAAAACCGCCGTCATTGCATCCTACGGAGTTATAAACATTGGGTGACCATATCCAAAAGGTGCGACTTGACCGAAAATTATCGCAAACAAATGTTGCCAAAATAATCGGTGTAACCACTGATTGCATTACCAATTGGGAACTAAACCGATTTACTCCACAGATAAAACACCATCCGAAGATAGTCGGATTTTTGGGTCATGACCCTACGCTGAAAACAGGTGGGAACTCCCTCGGTTTCCGGGTATTGGGGTATCGAAAAAAGCATGGTTTATCACGGAAACGGCTGGCAAAACTCTGGCGAATGGATGAGAAAACGATTAAAAGGGTTGAGGCAGGAGAATGGGTCTTTGATAAAACAAATGCAAAAGTCAGAGCCCAGATTAGGCAAACACAATCCTAAAGCCACCAGTGTAAGGAAAAGCAAAAGCACTGTTTTGGTGAAATAATTCACCTACCATTATATCGTGAAAACCTTGTTCTCAAAAGGGAAAACTTGAAGCAACATTTTGCGGGATTGCTGTTTTCCATCTATCACACAAGCAACATTTATTAATGGCCAACGTCATTCAATTCCCATTCTCCTCTAATGCTTTCAAGCAAAACAAATTCGTACATATCTCTTTCTGTCTTTCCAGTGTAAATGGGAATATTTTAGTTGGCCTGAAGTAAAAAAAACGATAGGCTATTAATTTTTTGTCATACGGTATTGCATTCGGGTCTGCAAATCACCACACACATCTTTTACGAAAAAAATCCAATGATTTATTGAAGGAAGTATTAATCCCCGTATAAATTTGGTAAATCGGAATTAAAAATTGTATTCGGATTATTAAAAAACACTATAAAATCCAATACACCTTTATGACCAGGATAAGGTGCATGAAAATGATCCTTATCTTCATTTCTCCAAACCAATACATAGGCAATTTTTTTTGTGTTTTCATTTTCTTTTATTCCACTCAACAACCAATTCGTCCACCACAAATCCGTTTTAATATTTACTGATCCTGTTTCAGTAAGTGCAGCAATTTTGTTCTTTTCTTCAGCCAGCCTAACAATTAATTCAAGACTTTCTTTGAAAGATTTCTTTTGTTGTTCAAGAGAAGCTTTATTCCATATGCCATCTAAATCATAGTAATTATCAAGACCTAAAACATCTACATATTCATCTCCAGGATAGCCATACAAATATTCAGAAGCAGTCAAAGGGTAGGTCATTCGGCTACGGGCGGGTGCAAATGCGTATAACAAACTATGTATCTTCCTCTCATATCTAAAATAATCTATTGTAAACCGCCATAGCTTAATAAATTCTTCTTCTGTAGCCGGACCTTTTCCCCACCAGAACCAATCACCATTATGCTCGTGAAAAGGGCGAAATATTATTGGAACGGAGACGCCGTCTTTTGATTTTAAATCAGCAATAAAGTCTGCAATCAAATCAAGCTTTTCAAGGAAGCTATTATGATGGCTTCCCCCTGGCAAAATTTGAGTAACAGAAGGTGTTACATCACCATAGTTTTTACCCGTATGTGGATTGTGCATGTGGCTTGAAATGGTGTTTATTCCTCCTCTTTCAAAAGCATCGATAATTAATTTTTTCATGACACTAAAGGGAACACAGTCATTGTTGGTGCGTTTTCCAATATTTCCAATATCCCACCCATAAACTGCGGGGAAATCGCCACATACTTTTTCAATATCTGATTCAATAGTTATGCCCTCATGAGTCCACCCAACTCCATAAGCAGTACTTTCCTGATGTCCAAATAATACTTTATCTTTTGCAAGTGACTTTAGATTTACGAATAAGTTGAGTGTTTCAATTGTCGCAAGACTATCAACCAATAAATTATTGACCCTAACCGTTTTGTCCATATTAGGTGCCTTGGAATTAGGACAGCCATAAAGAATAAACAGCATCCCAAGCAACATTGCTTTTAGTAGTTTATATGATTTTATCCAATTCATATCAATTAGTTTTGTATTGCCACGAAGGCACAAAGTCACTAAGTTTTTCTTTGTGCCTTCGTGTCTTTGTGGCTACTACTTAAGTTTTATAAAGAATGTAGAAGCAGGCAATCCTGCTGAATTAAACAACGAAGCCTCCGAACCATTTTTCCACGCATAGCGCACAGCTTTCGGTAATTGCCCGTTCGGATTTTCTAAAATAATTTTGTCCCCTTGGATACTTGCCATAACCTCTTTTATCGAACCATCAGCAAATACTAATTCAATTTCTTTTATACCCGATTTTGCTGCCACTAATGATTTTGCACCAATATTAAAATCGAGCATAATTTTATCTCCGTTTATTTTGGCAGATGTACAAACAGGCCCAGAATAAGACAGCGACCTTTGTTTATAATCTTTTGCCAATGCCCAACGAGCCAGTCGTTCACCCACCTCTTTTTTATTGGACGGATGAATGGTTTCAAGGCTGCCAATATCGAGCGTAACAGCCTGCCCTGTTTTAGGAAGAGATAAGGTTTGATTTTGGGCAAAACGCAATTCGGCGGATTCGGAATTCTTTGCCCCTGAATATCTAAATGGTGCAATTTGCGTAAAATAAAATGGAAATTCTTTGCCCCATTTATTGCGCCACGATTTAATCATTGAGGGAAATAATGATTGATATTGTTCCGCCCTTGAAACATTATTTTCCCCTTGATACCAAATGGCACCTTTTATCGAAAAAGGGACAAGGGGATGAATCATAGCATTATACAAACCTGTTGGTAAATGACTATTGAATTCTAAAGGTGGCATCGGCATTACTTTAAAAGGTTGGTCGGTTGTAAAAACAGCAATTTTGTTATTACTGAGAATAGCGGTGGGAAGATATTTCCAATCTCCTGATAAGTCTTGTAATAATTGACCGTCTTTTTCAATTCCGATATGCTGCCCTCCGTACATCCCTCCATTACTCGCTCCGTCAAATAAACGAATGGCAATGCTATTCTTTCCTTTTTTTAGTAATCCTTTTGGCAAGGGATAATTTCTTTTAATAGTCCAGTTGTTTGTCATGCCCACCTTTATGCCGTTGACAAAAGTTATATCGTTATCGTCAATGCCTCCCAATGAAAGATGATATGCCATATTTTCATCCACTTCAGAAAGTTCAAAGGATTTTCTAAACCAAATAACTCCGTCAAAGTTTTTGAAAGCACCTTCTAACCAAGTAGGTATTTTCATCGAATCCCAATGAGCATCGTCATAATTAATACTTGAATATGCTGGGTTCGTTAAAACCTCATAATTGTTGTGGAATTTATCTAAATCAATTTGTTCTAATTGATTCATCCAGACATTATATTCCGATTGGGGATTTATTAATTCATCTATCTTCTCCTGTATATTTTCAAAACCAGAAACATTTTTTAAGTCATTTAAAGCCGTCCAACTTTCTGCTGGTGTGCCGCCCCAACTGGAGTGAATCAGCCCTATTGGAACATGTAAAGTTTGATGTAATTTTCTGCCAAAATAAAAAGCCGCTGCACTAAAATCGCCTGCTGTTTCAGGTGAGCAAATTGCCCATTCGCCAACAAAATCTTCTTGCGGCGATGCAGCCAAATTCCGTTTTAGGGTAAACATCCTAATTTCTGGAAAATCGGCAAATTGAATATCAGCTTCGCTCCCTTCAATGGGTTCATTTGGCAGAAAGCCTTTTAGTGGCATTTCCATATTCGACTGTCCCGAACAAAGCCAGACTTCACCAATCATAACATCAGAAAGGGTTATTGTTTCTTGATTATCGGAAATTGATATTTGATAAGGCCCTCCTGCTTTGGGTGTTTTTACTTCGGTTTTCCAATTACCCTTATTATCAGATATTGTTTTTGCTTTTTTGCCCCAATTTCCCTTAATGAATATTTTAGCATTAGGGGCTGCTTTACCCCAAATTGCGGCTTTTGTTTTTTGTTGTAAAACGGTGTGGTCTGAGAATAAAGGGGGCAGATATATGCTTTGGTTTTTATTATTTTGAGCACATAAATGATGGCATAAAATAATTCCTAAAAAGAGGAGGAACAGTTTTTTATTTTGACACATGTTATTCGTTTGGTTTTAATTTAGGCAACCATCTCAAATAAATCTCCAAGTCCACATGTGGCTGAAAAGCAAAATAATGGTTGAAATATTTTTTATTGCCGACAGTCCATTCAATCAGCCATAATTTTGGTGCTGTTGTTTTTGGTATAAACCCTTCTTCTGTTTTTCCATTTTTACCAAGCTCAAAATTTTTCTTAAATAATACTTTTTTTGTGTCAGCATCTTTTATGGAAAAATGACCTTCTACTTCTTTTAAGGTATCATTGACAATCACCACGGGGTGTCCATTTTCTTTTGCATCACCAATCATCACGCACACATCTGTCTGTACTCTTTTGATATAATGGTAAGCGAGTTTTTTACTATAATAATAATCCACGATGGCATCGGAAATGACAGGCCAGCCGTCTCGTAAATTCCACCAAAGAATGCCGTTGCGTTCCCCTTTATTCATCCGCCAGAATTCAATAAAATATTTTTTGGCTTCGGCTTGGATAATTTGGGACGCAGCAATAAATTGGTCAAGGTCAGTAGGCACTTTGGTAAAAACGCATTTGATTTGGTTGGTCATTAAATCGTTGCGCTTAATGGTTTCGGTGGCGTAAGGATGGGAACGGACGGCTTTGGTTTGCCATTGATCGTTCCATTTTAATTCCTTTTTATTTGTCCACGGATAAACGAATTTTTTATCAAACATTTTTTCCAAACTTTCTCGGTTGGGGCATCCGTGATAGCCTATTTCGCTGACGAATTTGGCGATATTGTCCGTGTAATAAGAAGCTTTATAATATCCCCTCGGTCCCCACAAATGTTGTTCGGGTGCATAGTCCTGGTCTATCCTATTTCCTGCCAAGCGAAAGGCTTCGGAACTGATATAAGGTGAGCTTGGCAAGTAAGGCGTTTTTGGGTCGAGGCGGCGCACCATGGCGGGCAATAATTGGCGGCTGATAATATCTGTATTCGGGTCAATATGCGGCTGGTCATTATCCCATTCCAGCGATACATCATTTTCATTATTGCCTGCCCATAAGACAAGACTTGGATGATGCCGAATCCGGCTGATTGCTTTTGCTGCTTCTTCCTCTATTTTTTTCAAAAAGCCCTCGTCCTGCGGATACATGGTGCAGCCCATCATAAAGTCATGCCACACCATGATGCCGTGCTTGTCGCATAAATCGTAAAATTCATCCTGCTCATAAACATTGCCGCCCCACATTCGAATCATGTTGCAATTCAAATCCACGAGCATATCCACGCAGGGTTTGATATGCATTTTGTCCCGACTGTGCAGCGCATCGAGGGCGACCCAATTTGTGCCTTTGACAAATATTCTTTCGCCGTTTATTTTAAATACAAATTCGCCTGGTTTTTCTCTGGTATTGGCGTCGGTATTAATTAATTCAGCGGTTCGGATGCCAATTTTCTGTTTATTTTCAGCAATAATATTTCCATTCGCATCGAGTACTTGTAAAACCGCATCGTATAAATTAGCATTGCCATAACCTCGTGGCCACCAAAAATCAATATTTTTTAAATCATTAATCCTATTTCTAAAAACAGTGGAATAAATATTAAAGGACTGGTCAAAAACGGTTTTGTTTTTATTGGCAATTTTTATTTTTAAAATTAAATCATCCACATTCAATCGTTCCGTAGCAAATTCCCAATCCACATAAAGCGATGCTTTTTTTTCTTCGACGTTGACGGATTTCGTCACCCAATAAACCGCTTTAAAATGGGTAGGCGGAATAATTTCCAATTTTACGTCTTTCCATATACCGACACTTACCAAGCGTGGTAAAATATCCCAACCATAAGCATGAGCCGCTTTGCGAATATTGACCGATTCTCCACCAAGCGCATCATAACGCACACCCCAAAATTCCCGCTGATATTTTCGTCCTTCTAAAATGGGAGAATAAATACAAACAAATAATTCATTTTCTTTTTTTAATAAATGGGTCACCTCAAAATCATACTCCACAAACATATTTTCTACCCGTCCGATTTTTTCATTATTCAGCCATATATCGGCGATGCAATCTATGCCATCAAATCGTAAATTCACTTTATGCCCGGCAACTACTTTTGGTTGTTTAAATTTTCGGGAATACCACCATTGGCAAGTCTCATATTTTCTTAGTTTGTAAACATTATTTCCAGTTTCCGGATTTTCAATGATTCCTGCATTCTGCAAATCTATTTCCACATTGCCAGGTACTTGGGCAGGTGTTTTTTGAAAATTACTTTTTAATAATTCACCGGGAGAGGTTGGCGCATGTTCATCTTGTTGCCCAAAATATAAAGTCCAGTTTCCTTTGTTTAATGAAATCATTGTTCTTCAATTAAGTGTTTTAACTTTTTCGCTACCAAACAAGTCCCTCTAACGGTATGATAAAACACCTTCCAACTTGTTCCCATATAGTCCCAAATCATAGTTCCATCTTCCTCCAATAATGCATACCAATCGCCCTGTTCCCAATTAATCATTTTATCAAAAACAAAATCATGGACGTTTTTAAAAGCGTCAAAGTATTTTTCATCACCCGTTAATTGATACGCATCCAAAAAACCAACCATAGCTTCGGCTTGCTGCCAAAATTCTTTGGTGGGTTCAGTAACTGCGCCTTTACTTTTTCCCTCCACATAGATGCCACCATATTTCCAATCCACTCCATTTGAATAGGTATGCTCAAAAATGGGTAAGACCCTGTTTAAATGGTTTTTGTGAGGAATGCCTAAAATGTCTAAGGCATGCATATATAGCCAAGCCAATTCAATATTATGACCATAAGAAGTGATGTCTGTTCCTTTTCCGTTTTCATCAAAGCGGTCACGGCCCCAGACAGTTTCCAATTCTACATTGGGAATGGGCTGCCAGCTTTGGGTGAACATGGACATGCCCGTACCTGTATCCCGGTCAACCATTTTATCAAAAATCAAATCAATGATTTCCAATAAAGCATTTTTATGTCGCTCTTCGCCCGTCAGTTCATATAATGTGGTAAAGGCTTCCATCAGGTGCATGTGGACATCGAGCGACTTGTGCACCGGAAAATCTTTATGCGATTTTTTGAGGTTCATCTGCCGGTCAAAATGTTCGAAAAAACCACCGTGTTCTTTATCAGCTACTTTTTTCTCCAAAAAATCAAACATGCGGACCGCCTCTTTTTTTACAGATTCATCACCAGTCAGTAAAGCATATTCAGCCAGGCCATAAATTAAAAATGAATGGCCGTAGATAATTTTACTATCATCTTTTACCCGACCATCTTCTTCTACTATCCAATAATAGCCATCATACTTTTTGTCGTGATAATATTTAAACAAAAAGTCCAAGCCCTGTCTTAATGTTTCTATTCCGTTTGGCCAGTTAAAACCTAATCGCATGGCGTGGGAAATGGTAAAGATGCAGCGGCACTGTGCAAGGAATGATTTTTCCGTAACTTCGGTTCGGTTACCGTTTCTATCATAATTGGTTTGAAAACCTCCATATTGGGGTTCAACAGCTTTAGCAGACCAAAAGGGGATTAAGTTTTCGTTGAGGTATTTTTCAGTTTTTTCCAGATATGTTTTTACTAATTGATTAGTTGGTTCTTTCATAGACGCTTTTTCGTAGTTAGGAAAATTATTTCCCAGTCAATTTTTATTAGGAAATAAATTTCCCAATTAAAGATTGCCAAAAAATTTTAATTCCAACATTTTACAAAGTGCATGATAAACAGGCAAGTGTAATTCCTGAATATCCGCTGTTTCCATCCCGTCCACACATATTGCCACATCGCAAATTTCTTTTAGCTGCCCTCCCTTTTTTCCCGTCAATCCAATTGTTTTTAATCCGATGGCTTTTGCGGTAATCATTGCATTAACAACATTCTCCGAATTACCGGAAGTGGAAATGCCCAATAAAATATCGCCTTTATCTCCATACCCGATTATCTGTTGAGCAAAAATCAAATGGGGGTCAACATCATTGGAAAAGGCAGTATTTAAAGCATTGTGGCCAGTTAGAGAAATAGAGCGCAATGCGGGTTGGAGATTTTCAGCTAAATATTTCCCAGTTTCGGGAGAAGTGGCGATGAGGTTTTTTTTTGTTTCTTCGGGTAGGGTTCTTTTATAAAAAAAACTTTTCATCAATTCACCAACTATATGGTCAGAGTCAGCGGCACTGCCACCATTTCCGCAGAGCATTAATTTATTTTTATTGTTAAAACAATTACACAATAAATCGAACGCATTTTTAATGTCCACTTTTGATGAAGCAAGCAAAGGATGGCGTTCAATTGTTTTATTCAGAATATGCGCTGGATTTTCTTGATGCATAATTATTTAATTTGGATTGTTGGGAATGGATACCATTCATGGCGACGCTGAGGCTCGCATAATCGCCTACTTGGTCACCGAGTGCGGCGGGTACAATTTCACAGACAGCCACAGCAGGTTTGAGTGCTTCTTTTTCGATACTTTCCTGAAAGGAGGCTTCGAACAATTGTGGGTTGCGGGCAAAAACACTTCCAATGACAATCCGTTCTGGGTTGATGATGTCAATTAAAATGGACAGGCCCATGCCTAAATATTTTCCGGATATTTTAAAAACTTCGATGGCGGTTTCATCTCCGTTTATGGCCGCCTCTGCCAGTTTTTTTGTGGTTATATTTTGGAGTTCGTTTTCATTTTCAATAAAGGATATTTTTTTTCCTTTATTTATTTTTTCACCTATTATTTTTTTGGCAAGCCTCGCTATCCCCGCCCCACTACAAAAACCTTCAAATGAACCTTTTTTATCATAGCCCAATGGTCCGTCCTCTGCCAAGCGGATATGCCCAACTTCACCCGCAAGATCATTGGTGCCGGAATATAATCGGCCATCCAAAATTAGTCCTGCACCCAAACCAGTACCAAATGTTAGGAAAATCATATTGATTGTTCCTTTACCTGCGCCAAATTGCCATTCGGCGAGTGCACAGGCATTGGCATCATTTTGCAAAAAAACAGGCACATCAAAATTGTCTTCTATTATTTTGGTGATGGGGATGTTGTCCCATCCCGGCAAATTTGGTGGGGACATAATTAGGCCTTTTTTACTATCCAATGGTCCTCCACAAGTAATCCCAATGGCCGCTAAATTATAATCGTTTAATTTTTCTATTATATACGCTGCATTCTTCAATATATTAACAATGGTATTTTCTGCCCCTTTTTCAGTTTCCGTCGCGAACTTGATCTTTTCCAAAATCACTATATTTTCTGTACCTGCCAACACAGCACATTTAGTCCCGCCAATATCAATTCCGAGGTAATAATTTTTTTTCGCTTTGTTCAACTCCATTAAATATTATGTTTTGGTGGAAAAAAAGGGAGGGGTAATTCTATGTCTATCCTTTTAAATATTACTGCGAAGCATGCAGGCGATGCTCCGCAGTAATATTTAGTGAAAGTTGTTTTTAAAGTTGACAACCCCGAAGAACATCGGGGTTGTCAACTCTGCACTTAGTATTTTAGTTAACCAAAAGCATCTTACGGGTCGCTTGTAAGTTATCCGCTTCCATGGTATAAAAATATATTCCATTGGCAACAGACGAAGCATCCCATATTGCATTGTAATTCCCTGCATTCCGCACACCATCAACCAGTGTTGCGACGTGCATACCGTAAGCATTTTGCACGGTGATTTTTACGTGTGCCCTTTCTTCCAAAGAGAAATTAATAATGGTAGAATGACTAAATGGGTTCGGCTGATTTTGCCCAAGGACAAATACCGAATTTTCCGGCTCAACCACGGCTGTCGTTGCATCGGCATAGCCATCCAAAATAGCCGTCAACGATGCATCAGGATCATAGCCGTCAATTTCATCTGTCCAGTGCAATGCACCAATGGTATGCCCATCAAGGGTGGAGACAAAACTTGAATTAATGGACAAGTCTTCCACTAAATCAGAGATTCTGGTAATACCATCGCCGTCTTCCGTTTCAATACCGGGAATGGTAGTGGGGTCATTGTCCCCAAAATAATAATCAGTTAAATCATATGTATCTCCTTGCGCCTCTGGCACTCCATAAAGTATCCTGTTCCAAATCGCCAAATTATCGGCGGCATTCGCAGTAAGCGCTTCTTGGCCCAATCCAGGGTCTGTATCCAAAGTGGTATGTTCCTCTACTATGTTTGGCCAATCGGCATATAAGGCTTGTGCTCTCGAGTTCATCCAAGGCGTTGGCACCGCTACTTCCAAGGGCCGTCCCCGAACCAATTCAGGTAGGAAACAGGCGCATCAAACAGTGTGTTGTAAGTGCCAGTATAGTAAGGATCCAAGGTGGGTTCGTTGTAATAAATATTATTGGAAGCGTAAATCTTGTAATTGGCAATGTCATCGTAAGGCGCAAGAAGTGCTGTCGAATCTGCGTTCAATGCACCTTCGGGGAGTAGAATTGTCGTGTTAATAGTATCCAGCCCCATTATGCAAGTTGCGATTTTGTCAGGTTCAACTGAGGCAACTGTGAAGTCTTCCCCTTTGATCTGGGCATTGTAAAACAGGTTATTAGTAAAGTATGCCTCTAGGTAGTAATTGTTCAAAATCACATAAGCGTGATTATTGATAAAAGAATTGTGGTTGATAAGGGCATAAGAACAAAGGGCTTCTTGTTGTAGCAAGGCCATCCCACTTCCAGTCACGGTATTGTTTTCAAATATCAGGGTGTCAATAGGAACTTTGGCCTCGAAAACCCGACTGGCCCACCACTGATCGTCCCAGAAAAGATCGCGGAAATAATTATTTCTCATTTCAATTATGAGACCTTGGGTTACAGCATTTGCAAAAAACCATTGGTGTTGTGCAAATTCCATCAAGCAATTTTCTACGGTCAATCTTCTATGTTGTCCATTCATTTCCCATCTTGCGAAAAGCCCACCACCTATGTCATTTCTTCCTTGAAGATGGACATTTTTGAGGGACAGACTTCCGTTGATGACATTCGCACCGGGGTCGTTATCATTGGTGGCTATTGGTAAAAGGACCGGTTTTTTACCGCCTGGTTCTCCCACTATTGTAAGAGTGCCATCTGGGTTGTCAATGTTAATCGCTGCCAGTTGAAAATGAAGCTGATCCTTTGCAAGCATGTACACCCGGTTGGGATGGTTCCTGTCTCCGTTTCCATCTACATCATTATTAATGGTAGTTTCCAAAAGCCCTGCATTTGCTTGGCCTCCGGCAATCATCATGGTGTCCTGCGACATTAGTAAGCCGCTGACTACCAAACTAAAAAAGAGGGTAAAAATGTACTTCATAACTGTTTAATTTTTGTGAAAAAAATATGGTTAAGTAAGGCTGCATGTGCCTATCTTTTATTGCGGTTTATCCAGCCTTGTTGTTTAATTATTTGGGATTTATTGGGTTGACGGTAGATGGTGGACGGCCGTCCACCATCTACCGTCAACCGTCAACCACCTCTAATATTTAAAAGTCACCCCGAACTGCCCTCGTAACCCATATTGTTCACTGTTCGTCGGCAGGGTGGTGTGTCCACCAAATCGGATGAAATAATCGTCTATGTGCCTGCTTACGTTTGTTAAATTGGCGAAGGCTGACAGATTCTTCGTTATCTTTTGTTTAAGACTCACGTCTACCCACGTAAAAGTGTCGTAGAAAGAATTGCTCAGGGACAATCTTGAATCTTGGTTTTGAAGTGTGTTGCCCTGATACCTGAATGAAAAACGGGAACTAAACCCTTTATAATCCCAGCCGAGGATCAGATTCAAAATAGCATTAGGCTGATTCACGAGACGACCCTCTGTTGTATTGTATTCGAATCCTATAATATCTTTCGGGAAAAAACCTGACGAGTCTATTCCAATCACTACATCTTCAAAATAAGGATACCTCGTCTTTGAGCGGAGCATCGTTACATTTACATCCAACACCAATCCACTCAACAGCCCGGGCAAATACCAAAAGTTGGTCTGCCAGGATAATTCAAGGCCGCTGTAGGTTGATGATTCGAAATTGTTGAATGGAATATTTGTTTGATGTACTTCCTCCAGTCTGTCCATGGGATAGAAATTCTCGGCAGGCAATACATCGAGCAAACCCTCAGGCGCGCTGGCAGCAACAATACGGTCTCGCCGGTGGGGGAAATAATTATTTAAAGTAAATATGAACCCGTCCACTTTTTTATAAAACAAGTTCAAGCTCACCAAGCCTATTTTATTGCTGTGTACCATAAATCCCAAATCGTAATTCAAGGCGGTGGATGGCTTGAGGAAAGGATTGCCTGATCTAAAAGGCTCGGTTGTAAGTTCAGTAATTACAACAGTGGGAGAAAGCAGCCTGAAATCAGGACGGGTGGTACTCCTATAAACAGCTCCCTGTAATTAAGCTCCAGTTGTTCAATCGATATTTCAGGTTGAGGGAAGGAAAGAAAAAGTCATTTTCCCGGTCTACTGAAATTGAATCCGGAGTACCCCTGATGCCATTGGCGTTGGCCCCTAACAGCTCAATATGAAATCCATCGTAAGTGGTATTTTCCTTCTCAAAACGGATGCCCGGCAAGACCATTAGTTTTTTACCAATGTGGATCTCAGCCATGGTGTATCCGGCTACCATTTCTTCCGTATTGGCGTAATCTTGAAAAAAATTACTGAAACCGTTTTTTTGATAGAAATTCGGATTTTCATTATAGAACTGATCCTGCATATCGGTTAACAAGGCGATATCAGCCCCCCAGCCTAATTCATATCTTCCGTCGAGAAACACACCTGGATCATAACTTACATCATCAAAGTTATTGGCAGAAATGCCACGCTGTTCACTTAGGTTGGTTTCTACCCAGGGATACATAGCAATAAGTGCTTCTTTAGGTGCTCTGCCTGCACCAAATTGATAATTGACAAAATCCTGCACATTATCACTTTTCCGTTCAAGTCGATGATATTTGCCACCAACAGAAAATGTACCCGAAACCTTATCAGATATCTTAAATGGAATGTCCCAGTCCAACCGGGCATCATAATTCTTATCAGTGAGGGAGCTTTCCGAGAAGCTCATGGTCTGCAGAAAACTTTTATTCACATCGGTTCCGCCATATTCTTCCAATACCTCTGCGGGCTGCCGGAAAATCAGCCAGTCCTGATTGATAGGATCGGCCCCGTCACTTAGTTCAACAAAATTAAAATCTTGTCTGGGAGTATTATGCTTTGCAATAGAATGGGACAACGTCAGGCTCAATTCCGTTTTTTAGAAACTTAAAGGTATTCTCAAGGGAATTTGTCAAAAGCCTTGTATTCGCCTTGTACTGAGTAGCCCGTTTGGCAAATGGTTCATTTGGTCGGATAAATGTGTAGGTATTGACCCTTTCAGCTACATCATCTATTTTTTGATTGTACAGACTGAACAATTTGATATCTACAATATCTGATTTATAATCAAGTGTTAAGTTGCCTCCATGACGTGCCCTTTCTGTGAGGTTGTCGGAGAGTGCCGTACCTTGGGTTCTCAACTTAAATTCTTTTTCTCCAGTAAGATTTCCCTCATCATCCAGGATTTGAGAAACAATCGGAAGGCTGTAATTGCCACCAAAACGGTGGGAGGGGAGTTGTTTTCTTTCCGTCGACAATTGCAGTCTTGCACCGAATTTATTTTTGAAAAAACGGTTACTAACGGCACCTACAAATTTGTAATTGTTGAATGAACTTCCTAACTGGTTATACCCTCCTTCTGCACTGCCATTGTAATGAAGTCCTTCCGGTGCTTCTTTTATTTTCAAATCTATAGTCCCGCCAATCGCATCGGCATCCATATCTGCTCGTAAGCTTTTAGAAACTTCAACACCTGCAAGCATTTCGCCCGTAATCAAACTAAGGTCAGCGCTCCGGTCGAAGTCATTGGTGGAGGCCATTTTTACCCCGCCGATGGTCACATTACTATATTTAGGCGACAAGCCCCTGACGACAATTTTATTGGCTTCGCCAGACGAACGTTGTAATGAAATGCCAGGCAGCCTGCCAATGGATTCAGCCACGTTTGCATCAGGCAGTTCCTCCATTTTTTCGGCAGAAACGACGTTAACAATTTTATTGGAAGCAAGCTGCTCATTGATGGCCGCTATTTGCCCACTGGCCTGAACGGAGACCGTAACTGTTTTCATGATGTTGCCATACGATAATTCAAAATTTATCTCCGTATTTTCATTGTTATTGACCGTGGCAGGTTTCACCATTTCGACATATCCAAGGTAGGAGGCCACCACGTTATAAGTCCCCGGTTCGATTTTCAATTCATATTTTCCTTCCAAGTCGGTGGCCGCACCGATGGTTGTCCCTTCGAGGATGACACTTGCATATGGCAGCCCCTCGCCTGTTGTTGCATCCACCACTTTGCCCGAAATTGTACCTATGTCGTCAATGGAAGTGGAGGCATTGGAAAGAAATCCAAATACAAAGAAAACCAGGATGAATGTCAGTCTGTAGGTCATAATGGTTGGTATTCCTAAAAGAATTTAAGAAAGTTGGTATTTCGGAATCAAAGGAAAAAAGTAGTCTTTGTAGGAAAGTTGGACAAATTTTGCTTAACCGATTAAGCAAATGTTAAGCAAACATAGTAAATTCTTTTTATGCTTGCAATTAGAAAATAAAATTTCAGGAAATATTTTTCTGTTGAAATTCTGTTTTGTGTGTTTTGGGACAAGTTTGATAAGCGAGTGGAATCTTAAAACTCAATCACTTCATCCACTTCTGCGCTTTGGTAGGCGGCGTAAATGATCTTCAAGGTGTCCCGCACATCTTCCAGACCAGACAATGGTTTTTTGTTTTTTAAAATACAATCCACAAAATATTTGGCTTGGTGATAAAATGAATTGGCATAATCTGCATCGCCGACGATCTTTTCACCATTATGATAACAGGCATCGGTGATGACAAGGTTGCCCTTTTCACCCACGATCTTTATGCCCGACACCACATCACCAAAATTTGAAGCATGACCCTGGCCGATATTTGCAATTGATCCATTTCTATAATAGGCGTTTATCATGGCAAAATCCTCCACTTCGGCATGAGTCAGCACTTGTTTTGTTTTAAAACCATGAATTTTTTCAGGCATGCCTAATAAATAAAGTGATTGATATACTTGGTGATGTCCACTGTCCATTAAAGCACCGCCGCTCGAAAGTTCAGCGGAAGCCCGCCAACCGTGGGCATGTTCTTCCCCAGATCGGAAGCAGGAAATAAATTGGGAATAAACAATAGTACCTAAAACCTCTGAATCAATTATTTCTTTTGCTTTTGAAATAACAGGGCGATAAATGAAATTATGCGATGGAAAAACCAATAAGCTTTTTTCTTGTGATTTAATTATTACTTCATCTAAATGATTAAAATCCGTTACGACTGGCTTTTCCACTAAAACATTTTTACCTGAATTTAATGCTTTAATAATATGTTCAAAATGGTGTGGATTAATACTGGCAATAATTATAGTATTTATTTCCGGATCATTTATCATTTCATCATAATCAGAATATGCTTTTATCCCTAATTTATTTGTAGCATTTTTTAAAGATAATTTTTGTTTTTCTTTCTGCCCATTGTTTCCGTAATATTCACGAGTGCATCCTTTTATGAATACGTCTGGTATTTTACTGAACGCATTAAAATGGTATTCCAGCATCATACCTATACCTACAATTCCAATGTTTATTTTTTTCATGAATAAAATATTTTAATGGAATTTTAAGTGATGTTATTTGCCACGAAGGCACAAAGACACAAAGTTTTTTTCTTAGTGCCTTTGTGTCTTCGTGGCAAATTGAAAAAGGCGTAAATATTTTTTTCTTAGCGCCTTTGTGTCTTCGTGGCAAAAAAATAATTTAATTAGAATCACCCTTCGCCCTTGCCTTCTCCAATTGTACTGCAACTTCTTCCTTCATGTATTTTTCAGTTAAAGGATAATAATACATAATAGCCACAGAAATCAACGCTCCGACTGCTGCGAAAATACTGATCATCAAACGGATACCCATAATAGAATCAGGAGTTTGCGCTTCATTCGCTACAAATCCAAAAACTGCCAAAATCCAACCACTGATCGCACCACCAATGGTCCAACCTAATTTTTGCGACATGGAAGAAGAGGAAAATATCAGTCCAGTTGCCCGGTGTCCTGTTTTTAGTTCGGAATAATCGGAAACGTCCCCATACATGGCCCATATTAACGGAAAAACAATGGCAGAAGAAATGCCTATTAAAATATTAATTAAAAATATTAATTCAATTTGTTCGGGCGGGAGAAAGAAAAAAGTAATGCACAAAATGGCACATATAATTCCCGACAACATGAATGTATTTTTTTTGCCAATTCGGGTCGCCACAGGAATGGCCAGTGCGACACCAATTAAACTTGTTGCATAACCACTGCTCATAAATGCGGATGCTAATGCGCCTTGGGTTACTTCCCCAAAATATACAACCGTCTGGTCACCAATAAAATATTTAAAATAATATAAAATGGCTGCGCCCCGCAAAGAATTAAAAATTAATACCGCAATGGCAGCGCCAAGCATAATAAACCAAGGTTTGTTTTTTATTAAATCGCTGAGGTCTTCCTTTAATGTAGATGAGGCTACCTCTTCCGGGTCGAGCCGTTCTTTTGTACCAGCGAAAGTCAAAAGGAAAAATATGCCAGATAAAATTGCATATATGGCAACGGTTTTTTGATAGGCAGAAGCCAGGTCACCAGATTCTTTAAAATATTCAATTAAATAATTGGCCGATGCTGTCACCAACAGCCCCGCACTGAAACCACCAATAAAACGGAATGAGGCAAGAGATGTCCGTTCGTCTGTGTCTTTCGTCATTACACCAAGCAACGAAGCATATGGGACATTGACGGCAGTATAAACCATCATCATTAATGTGTAGGTAATATAGGCGTAAATAAGTTTGCCATTTGGGCTGAGATCAGGTGTGGTAAAAGTCAAAATACCAATGATCGTAAAAGGCACAGCCCCAAACAAGAGGTAGGGTCTGAATTTTCCCCAACGACTCTTGGTGCGGTCGCAAATCATGCCCATGATAGGATCGTTAGCAGTGTCCCATAAGCGGGCAACCAAAAACATCGTACCTGCCGCCGCTGCTGTGATCCCAAAAACATCGGTGTAAAAAAACAGCAGGAACATGGAGAACAATGTCCAGAACATGGAGGAGGCAAAATCACCGAAACCATAAGATATTTTTTCCTTTAGGCGTAGCTTGTCTGGTTGGTCCATTATTTTTCGATTGATTTATTTAAGAGGTCAGAGGTCAGACCGTTTTACTGCCAGAAGTCAGACAGGACAGAACATTGATTTGAAAGAATGATGTTCTCTCAGACCAACGCCAGGCCTGTCTGGCTTCTGACAGCCGAAGGCGGTCTGGTTTCTGACCTCTCTAAGCTGCTTAAACGGTTTAGCACAAAGGTAAAAAAAATGGTCAAACGCAAGATTCTCTGTAAATAAAATTAACGTCCATCATAATATTTTCAAATTGACCATTGCTCTGCCCGTTTTTCGATCATATTAATGAGAATCCTAATCGCTTCCCTGCTCATATCTTCCAAAGGTTGCACAATAGCAGATATTGGTGTATAGGCAATTTTATAGGCGTCCATATCATCAAAACTGATAACGGAAATATCTTCGGGAATGCCGGCTCCCAATTCCTTTAAACATTCAATGCCGAGGATGGTCAGCTTTCCCGTTGTGAAGAACAGACCATCAGCACCTGCTTCTAATATTTCCTCGATTGCCTCCTTAATAAGGTCTTTGTTGTGGCTAAATTGGAGTTGCTTAATCAATGACTGGTTGGCCGTTAATCCATTTTTTGTCAAAGCATCTTGGTAGCCCTGTACTCTTTGCTGCATAGTGACCAACTGGCTATTAACATTTAAAATAGCGATGTTTTTACAATTGTTCCTTATCAACCGTTCTGTGGCTTTGTACCCCGCTTGGTAATTATCTATGATGACAGTGTGGCTTTCTACATTTTCAAACGATCTGTCAACCATCACGAACGGTATTTTTTGATTTTTCAGATCAAGCAATTCTTTTTCACTACCGATCGGAGGAGTTAGGATAAAACCATCTACTTGCCTGTTTTTAAGAAGGTCCAGTTCGGCTTTAAATTTATCCTTTTTTTCATCTGAGTTGGCGATAATAACTTTATACTTATGTTTAGAGGCTTCGTCCTCTATGTACCGGGCAAACTTTGCAAAAAATGGGTTGGAAATGTCGGCAATGATGAGTGCAATGATTTGTGATTTGCCCGTCCTCAAACTTTTCGCAATGTAATTGGGCTTGTAATTCATGCGTTTGGCCATGTCCAGCACTTTCTTGGCCATGGCATCGCTGATCCGCCTCTCTTTGGCTTTTCCGTTGAGGACAAAGGAGACCAGTGCTTTTGAAACGCCTAACTTGTCTGCTATGTCTTTAATGGTGCTTTTTTTTGGCATTATAGTAAATTAACTTTGACATAATTGTTTCGCAAAGTTAACATAATTGTAAAATGATGAAGTCGTTGTAAACTCCTTACCCCTATAGATCCTCTTTGGTAATTTATCAATTTAAATATAAAAGAAATAAAATTTAGCTAATTAGATTAACTCATTAACACCTAAATCATGATGAGATGGCTTAGAAAATCAGGACACGAAACTATCTTAATTACTTGTCCTGATTAATTAAACCACCTCATGACAACCCATTTATTTGAACCTGAATTGCAAATACAAAATCTGAAGGCTCAGACTTATGCATGAATTGCAAAATTGATCAAACATAGCTATTAACTTTTTTGCCTGAGCTTATCATCAAATATGGAGAAATCTATAAATTTACTAAAACGCAAGATTTTTTGTATTTTGAAAATCAACAAATATTTGCCAAAAGGAGTGTTAAACCTATTTTTCATACTTAACTAATTGTTTTTTTTTGAGGTTATTGAACATGTAGTGGTAAACAATTTGATTTGCTCTTTTTAAATTTGTCTTGCACAAAAGACTATTTTCTTATTTAATTATCAAAAAGATATTGAGCTGTTAGCATATTTTTATTTAATAAATTAATCCGATTTTATTTTCGGAAAAAACACTATAATTATTAGTTTTATTTTCGAATTTTTAAATTATAAATAGATGATTGGTTTATACTATTCAGTATAATTAATATTTATTTTAAAACCATTATTTAATTATTTTTAAAAAACCTTTCGTTTCATGTTTTTCCTTACACCATCCTAATATTATAAATATAAAATGATTTATTTTAAGGGTCTTATTAAAATAATTAATTGTAATAATTATCTAATTAATTTAAATAAAAAAGATAACTCATTAATATATCAGCTAACATGCTTATCAACACTTTGTTAACCATAAATAATTAATAATCAACACCTTAAGCACAATATATAAGTCATCTATATTAAATATTTTTTTTCTAATTTAAATTCTATTTTTAAGCAAAAAAATAATTAATTATAATAGCTAAATTTTATTTTAATTTAATTTGCAATAAATTACATTAAATTAATTTACTAAAAATTAATTAATTATCAAATAAAACCAATCGTTTAAAACTTTATTAATCGTTTTTATTTACCCACTCCACCCTTCTTTATCCAAACTCCTATACTGTATCGCCTCCGCCAAATGCCCAATCTGAATATCCTTGCTCCCCGCCAAATCCGCACTCGTCCTTGCCACTTTTAATATTCTATCATAAGCTCTGGCAGATAATTTTTGCACTTCCATCGCTTTTTTTAACAAGGCTGATCCCGCTTTATTTAATTGGCAAACTTCCCGTACCATGCGGCTCGGCATTTGGGCATTGCAGAAAAGTCCTTTGTATTTTTTGAAACGTTCGTCCTGAATTACACGGGCTCTCATGACATCGGCCATTATTTCTTTACTACCTCTTTTAGAAGGTTCATAACTGGAAAGCTCTTTATAACTGACGGGGGTTACTTCTACATGCAGGTCAATTCGATCCAAAAGTGGTCCTGATATCTTTGCTAAATACCTTTTCACTTGTGCTGTCCCGCATACACATTCTTTTTCAGGGTGATTATAGAAACCACAGGGGCAGGGGTTCATAGAAGCAATTAACATAAAATTGGCTGGATAGTCAATCGTCACTTTTGCCCTCGAAATAGTTACGCGTCGCTCTTCCATTGGTTGCCGCATCACTTCCAAAACGGATCGTTTAAATTCAGGCAGTTCATCCAGAAACAAAACCCCATTATGTGCCAAAGAAATTTCTCCAGGCATAGGGTTCGAGCCACCGCCTACCAACGCTACATCACTAATAGTATGGTGCGGCGCTCTGAAAGGTCGATTGGAAATGAGCGAAGCTTCTGGAGGTAAAATACCAGAGACCGAATGGATTTTAGTCGTCTCCAATGCCTCATACAAAGTGAGCTGTGGAAGGATAGTCGGCATGCGACGGGCTAGCATGGTTTTACCCGCACCGGGCGGACCAATCAAAATGGCGTTGTGCCCACCCGCCGCTGCGATCTCCAGTGCCCGTTTCACATTTTCCTGTCCTTTTACATCCGAAAAATCAACCGAGAAAATTTCTTGCTGATCAGCAAACTCTTGACGGGTATCCACAGTGGTCGGTTGGATTTCTTTTTTACCAGTCAGAAATTCAACTGCCTCTTTCAAGTTCTCTACTCCATATACTTTAAGGTTATTGACAATGGCCGCTTCCCTTGCATTTTGTTTTGGCAATATTAGCCCCTCAAATTTTTCTGCTCTTGATTGAATGGCAATGGGCAAAGCTCCCTTTATCGGACGAAGCCCACCATCAAGGCCCAGCTCCCCCATGATCACATATTTATCTAGGGGTATCGCAATAGAATTGGCGAGTAGCGGCCAGCACTCCAATAGCTAAGGGTAGGTCATAAGCAGAGCCTTCTTTTCGGATGTCCGCTGGTGCGAGATTCATTGTCATTTTCAGGCGTACCATTTCAAATGTACTATTCGTTATGGCAGCTTCAATCCGCTGAAATCCTTCTTTTACCACGTTATCAGGTAAGCCGACCATGTGGTAAAATGGGCCATGCCCACTGTGCTGTCCTCCGGCATTAACTTCTACAGTGATGGTTTGGGCGTCCACACCATGGACGGCACTTGCAAAGGTTTTTACTAGCATTGGGTTGGGTTTTCTCGGTTATGTTTAAAATTTAAGCCGTTAGTTTTTGGCCATTGGCACTTAGCCAACAGCATTTGGTTAATCAAATAGGGTTCGCGGTTCGGGGATTTCATAATGCAACTTTGGCGAGTCATTGCCAACTGAGTTCACCAACTCCGATACGCGATGCATGTCTAACATACCATCCGGCAGTGTCCGCAACATAGCCAAAGCATCAACCAGATCATTTGTTTTCAACCAAGCTTCTTGTTGCTCCTTTGTCTGCAAAATGACTGGCATCCTGGTGTGGATTCCCGACATTTCAAAATTGGGTGGGGTGGTGATAATGGAAAATGTTTTCAGGCCATAATCCTTTTGATACCATACATCCCATACTCCAGCCATCATCATCAAATCGCCATCTTTCAAAAAGATGCGGTAAGGTATTTTACGCACTCCTTCCCGCCGCCATTCATAAAAACTATCAGCCGGCACCAAACAGCGGCGTTTTCGAATAGGAATACGGAATGAAGGCTTGGTCTCGATCCCTTCCCTTCTTGCATTGATTAGTCGTCCTGAATTTTTGCCATCGTTGGACCAATGCGGCACCAGCCCCCAAGTGATGTGCTGCAAGCGTTCTGGATGATCGTTGGCTACCACATAGGCATGTTGGGTAGGGGCTATGTTGTAACTTACCCGCAGGGTATCAGTAATTTCCACGAAAGGCAATTGCTGCTGTAGTTTCTCCTTAGAAGTTGCCAGTGAAAAGCGGCCGCACATGATAATCAGGTAAAAAGTAAAAAGATAAAAGTAAAAAGCACAGGAATGATGGACATTATACTTCTCGCTCCTGCTTTCCTACTCGTTTTAGGTGTTTCAAACGAATCGTTACTGAAATCATAATTCCACATCTGGACCAAGCTTAATAAACACAATTCCACAACATATCCAACATGCTCCACAACAAAAAAACAAACCGCTGAAACAATTCGGGTTTCCCGTTTTCAACACCTTAAAAACGGAATTTTCATAAAGGTATAAAAATCAGCTATTTACCAAAATGCTCTTTCAACAGAATTTGTGAACAATCCTGTGGAACACGGGTTAAGTTTTGCACACTTATCAAGATCAAGTGTGTACCTTTTCATTTTTCAGGTACACTCCAACCTCGTTTAATGTGTACACAGGTTCTGTTACAAACAATCCAATAGGGGTTTTGAAATTTCACATTGCAATTTTTTTTCACCATTGTTGCTTGCCAACACACTGTGAGTAAATTTATAAAAGCCTGATATTGAGATGACACAGACGTTGGTAACCTGTGGAAGAGGGAAGCCAAAACCTTGACAACGAAAAATGGAAATTTTAAAATTGTTTTTCCCCACAAACTAACACCCTTAATAATAATAGGGAAAAGATTTTTTAAATAAAATAAAGCTAATATTATTACTAACTGACTTTCCTATGAGAATGCCTAAAACAAAACAATTTAGTTTTGCCGCTCAAGGTAGATAAAAAGGAAAGTAAGCTGTTTTCCTTTTTTATTCTTTGATGGTCAATGGCCAGGGCAAACGCACCAAAATTTTCGGAATTTAAAATCAGTGTTTTATGAAATTCATTTTTTACAATTTATGTAAATAAAAATTCGCAAAACGCTGATTTTTAAATGCACCATTTTTCTAATAATACTTTGATGCGTTTGCCCTAGTCAATGGCCGCTTTCCTTTTTATTTTTCAAAAATATGTCTAATATAAAAAGACCTGTGCAGATATGGCTTCTTATAGGAGTTGTCATGGTTTTCATACAAATAATCATCGGCGGTGTTACCCGCTTGACAGATTCAGGACTGTCCATTACCGAATGGGCAGTTATCCAAGGAACACTGCCTCCGATGAATGAAGCAGAATGGCTGCATGCTTTTGACCTTTATAAAACTGCTGCAAAAAAACAATTCGAGGCTTTGCACGCCGATATGACCTTGTCAGAGTTCAAGGTTATTTTTTTCTGGGAATATTTCCACCGCTTGTGGGCCAGATTGATGGGTTTTGTTTTCCTTATTCCATTTATCTTTTTTTTGGCGAAAAAATGGATGCCTACTTGGTTGATGCGCCGTTTAGGGGTGGTCATTCTTCTTGCCTCTCTGGCTGCCGTATTCGGGTGGGTGATGGTTGCTAGTGGCCTCAATAATGATAATCGGACTTGGGTGAGCGCCTACAAGCTCGTAGTCCATTTAGGAATAGCCGCTGCCTTGTTTGGTTACTTATTCTGGACATGGTTGAGTGCGGTCCAACTAACCGGGGCTGATGGCCATTTAGTGAAGTTGAAAAAATTAGGGTGGATTATTACCGGAGTCCTTTTCTTACAGATTGTTTTTGGAGGGCTCATGGCAGGCATGCGTGCTAGTTTGATACATCCCCATTTCTCCATTTTTGTGGAGGGTAGCCGTTTTTGGAATGCCCTCACAATGACAAAGGTTGTTGGTATGGAGCAAATAGTTGATTACGAACCAAACAGTTTCATGAAAGCTGTCGTTCAACTACTCCATAGGAGTTTGGCTTGGGTACTGTCCGCCCTGATCTTTTACTTTTCAATTAAGGTGAAAAAAAACAAAGTTTCGAACCAGTTAAATGCTGGTACGAATATGTTGGTAGGGATGTTGATAATTCAAGTTTTTTTAGGGATTTCCACAATTGTCAACAGCGTAGGTAAAATACCTGTTTTTTATGGAGCTGCTCATCAAGCTGGGGCATTATTGTTATTGATTTGCTTATTATTTGTCAACTACCAGTTTAAAAAAACAAAATCAGCGTAATTGTTGAAAAGAGTGTTGATAACTTGTATGGTAATTATTACTTCCCTATTAGTTTTTGATAACCAGTATTTTAAGCTAATTTTCTTACGGAAACCTGATCTTCCTGATTGTTGAAAAAGTGTTGATAAATAAAAAGAATCCATTTTACCCACATTTCACATATAATTTTTTTAAACATTAAAAATTTATCTGGGTAAATGTTTTAAATAAATATAATTACAAATTAAGATATTTCAAGATATTAAAAACCAACAATTGTGGAAAAATTTGTGGAAAACGGAATATTAGCATCTTACACCCCTGAATGGAGGATGAAGACGGACTGGCTAAACAAGAATTGGACATTATTGGTTGTTGGGAAAAATGGGATTGTGAGGACGGTTTGAAAAAACTACTTTTGCCACCATAATTTTACAAACAGACGATATGAATCATACGGTTACCGAAGACGGAGGTTTCAAATATATAGAAACAAAAGGCGGGGCAAATAACCTTTTGCTTCTGCATGGTCTGTTTGGTGCATTGAGCAATTTTTCGGGCATTCTCCAACATTTTGGAAAAACCTATAATGTGATAGTGCCCATGCTCCCCATCTTTGAAATCCCTTTCCGTAAACTTTCCGTTTCTGGATTGGTGGATCATGTAGCTCAATTTGTTGAAATAAAAGGGTATGATTCGGTACATGTGCTTGGCAATTCACTTGGTGGCCATATTGCCATCATGTATGCCTTGGCTCATCCACAAAGGGTCGCTTCCATTACACTTACTGGAAGCTCCGGCCTTTTTGAAAGTGCTATGGGTTCTACTTTTCCGAAAAGAGGGGATTATGAATATATTAAAAAGAAAACCCAGGATACCTTTTATGACCCAGAGGTTGCCAGCAAGGAATTGGTTGATGAAGTATTCGATACCGTCAATGATCGGAATAAAGCCATCAGGGTTATCGCCACTGCCAAGTCTGCCATACGTCACAACCTCCGCGACAAACTTCATCACATACAAGCCCCGACACTATTGATATGGGGAAAAGAAGACAAAGTAACTCCTGCTTTTGTCGGAGAAGAATTTCAAAAATTGATCAGTAATTCCCGCCTTTTCATGGTCGATAAATGTGGTCATGCCCCGATGATGGAACACCCTAATTTATTTAACGAATATTTAGAAGGTTTTTTAAAAGAAGTAACTGAAGAACCAGTTGGAAGTGGGCAATAAAATACGGCATAAAAAATTCGCCAGCTGCTATTGCAACTGGCGAACCACCAAATACTGGTAATTGATTATTTGTTATGCCGACGCGATATCAGCCCTTATCTTATTCAACGCAGATCCAGCTTTTACCCAGTCTATTTGTATTTGGTTGTAAGTGTGCTTTACCTCAAAGCTATCCTGTGAGCCATCGGCATGGTGAAGTACAATGGTCATGTTCTTTCCTGGAGCCATTTCATCCAAACCTAACAGGTCGATTTTATCATCTTGACGCACTTTATCATAATCCGCTGGATTGACAAAAGTGAGGCCGAGCATACCTTGTTTTTTTAGGTTCGTTTCGTGGATACGGGCGAACGATTTTACAACCACTGCTTTCACGCCAATGTGGCGCGGTTCCATCGCTGCGTGCTCACGGGATGAGCCTTCTCCATAATTTTCTTCACCAAAAACGATGGTTCCTATGCCAGCTGCCTTGTACTTGCGGGCAGAATCGGGGACGGCCATAAAGGTTGGATTGGTATCGCTATCCACGTAGTTTGCTACATTATTTGCTTCTTCATTATAGTAATTGATGGCGCCGATGAAGCAGTTATTGGAAATATTTTCCAGATGACCACGGAACTTCAACCAAGGGCCAGCCATCGAAATATGGTCGGTGGTGCATTTGCCTTTAGCTTTTATGAGTACCCGCATACCATTTAATTGGTCTTGGGTCAGAGGCTCAAAGGGGGTGAGCAATTGTAGACGTTGTGAATCAGGGTTAACAACCACTTGTACTGTACTACCATCTTCTGCTGGGGGAATATAACCAGCGTCTTCCACATCGAATCCTTTTGGAGGTAGTTCCACACCAGTTGGAGGGTCAAGTTTTACTTCTTCTCCATTTTCATTGATCAGGGAATCCGTTAATGGATTGAAAGTAAGGTCGCCTGCAATTGCCATCGCGGTTACTATTTCAGGGCTTGCAACAAAGCCGTGGGTATATGGATTGCCGTCGTTGCGTTTGGTAAAGTTTCTGTTGAAAGAAGTGATGATAGAGTTTTTCCTTTTATTTTTAATGTCTTCTGCCGAGTTGTGGCGTGCCCATTGGCCAATACATGGACCACAGGCATTTGCCAAAACGACGCCTCCCATTTTCTCAAAGGAATCCAGTTGGCCATCTCTTTCCACCGTAAAGCGAATTTGCTCGGAACCTGGCGTTACGGTAAACTCAGATTTTACTTTCAAATTTTTAGCAACGGCCTGATCGGCCAAAGAAGCTGCCCGGTCGAGGTCTTCATAAGAGGAGTTGGTACAGGAGCCGATAAGGCCCACTTCGAGTTTTTGGGGATAGCCCTTTTCTTTTACCGCTTCTGCGAATTTGGAAATTGGCCAAGCCAAATCTGGTGTGTATGGGCCATTGATGTGCGGTTCCAATTCAGAAAGGTTGATCCTAATAACTCTGTCGAAATATTTATCGGGATCGGCATAACATTCAGCATCACCTGTCAGATGTTCGGCAATGCCGTCGGCAAGTTCGGCGACTTCTGCGCGTCCAGTAGCGCGGAGGTAGCGGCCCATGGCTTCATCATAACCAAATGTCGAAGTCGTTGCCCCGATTTCTGCACCCATGTTGCAGATCGTTCCTTTACCTGTGCAGGAAAGCGAGCGGGCGCCTGGGCCAAAATATTCAACTACAGCACCTGTTCCACCTTTCACTGTAAGGATGCCTGCAACTGCGAGGATTACATCTTTAGAAGAAGTCCAGCCGCTCATTTTGCCAGTCAGTTCTACACCGATCACTTTTGGCATTTTCAGTTCCCAAGGCATGTCAGCCATTACGTCTACAGCATCTGCGCCACCTACCCCAATGGCAATGCAACCTAGGCCGCCTCCATTGGGTGTATGGCTATCGGTACCGATCATCATCAGTCCAGGGAAGGCATAATTTTCCAGAACGATCTGGTGGATGATGCCTGCACCGGGTTTCCAAAAGCCAATGCCATATTTATTTGAAATAGAGGCGAGAAAATCATACACCTCTTTGTTGGTATCAATAGCAACATCCAAATCTTTATCCGCACCTATTTTAGCTTGGATGAGGTGGTCGCAGTGAACCGTGCTCGGCACAGCCACTTTACTTTTGCCGGCCATGTCAAATTGCAACAATGCCATTTGCGCTGTTGCATCTTGCATGGCCACCCGATCGGGGGAGAAATAAACATAGTCACCACCTCGGGTATAATTTTTCAAGGGCGACTCTGGATGCAGATGGGTATAAAGGATTTTTTCTGTGAGGGTCAGCGGCCGGCTCAATGCCTTGCGGGTTTCGGCCAATCTGCCGGGCAGTTCCGCATATACTTTTTTGATGAGATCGAGATCGAATACCATAATGTGAGATTTATTTTGTAGGAAAAAAATTAGCTGGTTTGGTAGTATAACAATTTGGGGTTGCAAATGTATGTGTTTTGCAAAACAATATTTGGGCTAAATACAATGGCGTTATTGGGGCATAAAATGTTGTAAGTTAATTCTTTGTAAAATCAGAATCTTATTACTTTTGGCCAATTGAAAACCAGCAATAATATTAAAACACGACTATGGAAAACTACAACCCCCATTCCCTTCCTATCACTGCCTGGGCAGAAGACGACCGTCCGAGAGAAAAACTTCAGAATCTTGGCCGCCATGTTCTTTCCGATGCCGAATTATTAGCAATTTTATTAGGCTCAGGTTCACGCAACGAATCCGCCGTCGCACTTTCCAAGCGCATTTTACAATCTGTGGAGAATAACCTCAATCAATTGGGCAAACAGACGCTTGCTGAACTGATGAAATTTAAAGGCATTGGAGAAGCAAAAGCCATTACTATTGCTGCAGCACTAGAACTGGGCCGTAGGCGGCAAGCATCTGATTTTGTGGAGCGCCCAGTCATAACTTGTAGTCGTGATTCTTATTTAGCCATAGCACCTTACTTAATTGACCATCCCCACGAAGAGTTTTGGATGCTCCTTTTAAATAAGGCCAATAAGATGCTCGGCAAAGTACAGATGAGCAGCGGTGGTACAGATGCTACCATTGTAGATGTGAAAATTATTTTTCGAAAAGCCATTGAGGGGCAAGCTGTTTCCATAGTTGTTTGTCATAACCATCCATCCGGTAGGTTGAGGCCCAGTGAAGCAGATCTTGAATTGACAAATAGAATAAAAGAGTCGGGGAAAATAATAGGGATAAATTTATTGGATCATATTATTATTGGTGATGGGGGATATTATAGTTTTGCAGATGAAGGAATTTTGTGAAATAAAATAGACTTATTGAATAATTATGAAGCCTGCAACTGTTTCAGAAATAAAAAAAGAATTAAATACTCAAGAGCCATCTAAATTAGTTGAGCTGTGCTTGCGTTTAGCAAAATATAAAAAAGACAATAAAGAATTATTGACCTATCTTTTATTTGAAGAAAACAACGAAGCTGCATTTATCAATACAATTAAATATGAGGTGGATGAATTTATGATTACCATTAATACAAGGAATATTTATTATTTAAAAAAAAACCTTCGAAAAATATTAAGACATATAGATAAACATATCCGTTATTCAGGTAATAAAGAAACCGAAGCAGAATTGCGTATTTATTTTTGTAAAAAAATAAAGGCCGTTCAAATTCCTGTAAAGAGAAGTAAAGTCCTGACTAATTTATATGAAGGCCAAATAAAAAAAATAAAAAATGCCATTGTTAAATTACATGAGGATTTGCAATATGATTATGGTGTGCAATTAAAAGAAATAGAGATTTGATTATTCGCATTACTTTATAATTCTAAAATAATCTGATTTCATTTATATCGTAAAAAATAAAGTTGGATAGCTTAAAGGCAAACATTTACCTTTACCTTTTCAATCATTTTAAAAAAAACTTTCAACATGAATTTTAAAAATACAATCTCACTCGTTGCGCTGGTATTCATCAGCTCGTTCACATTAAATGGACAGGAACTAAAATTTCCCGATCTTGATAAAAGCCCTATGGATGCAGCAACCTACCCAAGGAATGCAGCTTGGCGGAATTATATGGAAGGTGATGAAAGGAACATGCCCTTGAAAATCAAAGTACTATACTGTAGACCCAAAAAGAATGATCGGGAAATTTTCGGTAAACTCGTCCCTTATGGAGAAGATTGGCGACTCGGTGCCAATGAAGCCACAGAAGTATTGTTCAATACCCATGTCGAAATTGGCGGAAAATTCATCAGCGCTGGTTACTATACCATATTTGCTGAAGTGCATCCCAATCGCTGGGTAATAAAAATATCTACAGAACGGCACATTGGTGGATCGGCTAACAGGGACGTTTCCAAAGATGTTGTGCATGTGGATGTCCCTGTCATCAATTTGGCTGACAGCCGAGAGTCGTTTACGATTGGCTTCCAACGGGTAGATGACGACCACTGCAATATGGTGTTTGAGTGGGATCGCACAAGGACGGTGCTTCCAATAAGTTTTAACCCCGTTTTTCTTGCAGGCGACGATGTAAGCCCTATGGATTTAGCACAATATCCCCACAGATCAAGGGTCAGAAATTATTTGAAAGAAGAAGAACTGGCAGAGAATGAACCAAAGGTAAGGGTAGTATATAGCAGGCCGCAGAAAAAAGGAAGGGTCATTTTTGGCGAATTGCTCAAATATGGCGAGCCTTGGCGTTTGGGGGCAAACGAAACTACCGAGATCACTTTTTTTGACGACGTGACCATTGGCGGAAAAGAAGTAAAAAAAGGCCGCTATGGCATAATGGTCGTTCCGAATGTGGATAAATGGGAATTTGTGATTCACACCGACATCCCATCGTGGGGAACCCATAACCACGATGAAGAAACCAATATTGCAACGATCTCTGTGCCTGTTTCAAAGAGCGCTTCGGAAGTAGAAGCTCTGTCCATTACTTTTGATAAAAAGGACGATAAAAACGTAGATATGGTTGTGGCTTGGGATAAAACACAGGTGCGGATGCCCATTGAATTAAAGGGAAAGCCCTAGAACTTATTTTCTATATTGATAATGAAAGCCCTGCCAGCTATAACTGGCAGGGCTTTCTAAAATTGAATGCATTTTGCTTATTCAAGTCGATAACCGACTGTAACGCCCCCGATCATATAAACATCATTGTCGTTTTTATCGCCGGTAATACTTACCCCGTCCAGATAATCTGTTGAGGTGAACCTTGCGCCCCATTCTAAACCGATGAATATTCTATCAGTCATATCATTTTTTACGCCCAATCCGACTGGAAATGAAAGATGAAGTTCATTGTTGACAGCACGGGCATCGTCGTTGTCTGGATTGCCATATACTACAGAAGGGTTGGCCATAGTAAGGCCAACTCCTACAAAAATATATGGTGACATGGTTTTGGCCATTGATCCATCTTTTGGAAAACGGCGCTTGCCATATGGATCATACTCTCCCATAAACGAAAGCTCAACGATGTTTCCAGTAAAATGGGTGTTGCGAGCTGCATTTCTACTATAATAATTATCGTCTCCTTCAATTTTTGCAAATATTAAGTTGGAACGAATAGATAGATTTTTGCTCATTTCTTTACGTCCTGTGAAGCCCAATGAAAGATTGGAATGATTGAACGTGAACACCGGAGGAACAAGGTCTCCAAGATAATTGGAATAGCCCAATAAAATTCCAACGTCTATTTGACTTTGTGTATAAGAGAATAATGGGAGTAAACATAGAAGGATGGTAAATTTCAAATTTTTCATTGAATTAGGTATTGAAGGGAGCTTAAAATAGCCTCATTCCAAATTGCTGTATAGTTTATTTATGAACTATATCCATATTGTAAAAAAAGGACTTACCCAGCAATATTGCTTTTATTTTCTTTTAAAAAGGAGGGACAATAGTTATCGGGGTATGGTTTAATAGAATAGGGAGGAAATAATCTAAAAATGGTTGTCGGATACTCCTTTAGCAAATTTGATGCAAATTTATCACGGGAACATATTGGGCACTTGCTTTTAACCTTTTCCATAGACGTTTAGAACCCTGCAAGCTATTTCGCTTGCAGGGTTCTATTGTTTCAAAAAGTCCGATCCTCAACTGCTTATTTCAATACTTTCTCTGTAACCACTTCTCCTCCATGATATAACGACAAAAAATAAGTGCCTGAAGGAATAGCCATTTCGGGCAGCTTGATTGCATTCAACCTACTGACTGCGTTATATTTTCCAGACCAAACCGTTTGTCCCAAAACATTGGCCAAACCAATTTTTACGATACCCGACTGCTTTATGGAGAAAACTGCTGATGACGTTTCGTTCAATGGATTGGGAAAAACACTAAAGCTACCAAAGGCCGACTGTTCAGTTGTAGCATTCGCAATGATGGGTGTTTTTTCAAATATCACATCACCAGTGCTTGAGCCACCAAAAACAAAAAAGATAATTTTCCAGACTTGGCCGTTGGGCTTTTTTACAAAGTAAGCAAGATCAGTGGCCAAAGTCCACATGTAATTTTCAAATGTCTTCCAATCATAACCGATCACATCAGTAACACTACTCAACGAGTCCACATAATCTGCATATTCAACATCATCGGGGTTGACGCCCCTAGCCTCTGCTACTTCAATACCGGGTGCAGATAGAACACCGCTCGTCACTAAGTCAATAAAGCCACCACCTCCGTCAGGGACTGGAGTAGAATAACGGGTGAACAATAAATCCCAGTCACCTGGTATATTATCTACTGTTTGGCCTGTGGCAAGCTTTAGGTAGGCAAAATTATTGTCTGGAAAATCAGCCTTATCTACGGTCACGGTTGTTTCGTTGCTGCCATCGAGGTCGGCATATTTGATGGTATATATGCCTTGATCAAGCGATACGATCTGCAATTTTTGATGGGTATCATTTTTATCCTTGATAACAAAAACCCTATTGCCAGTTATGACTTCGGTAGCTGGATCGTATAGGCCCCAGCCATAATCATTTGCATTGTTGCCGTCCTTAAAAGAATTGAATGCACCGTAATCCCAGCTTTTTTCATCATTAAATAAGCGCCCAGTCAGGTTGTTCGGATCAACAACCACATCATCGAAGTTATCGGTCGGGGCAGGATAGAGGGCATTTTCAGCGCCTGGAAAGTTTGCCGTTTCATTAATGAAAATTCCTGCGCCAAAAATGGATAAAGCGATATCCCAGCCGTCATTGTCAATATTGGTGATGGCATTGTCTGTCAGTCGGTAAAATGCTTGTTCCGCGTAACTACTAGAGTAGGTGATTTCTACACCTTCCTGTGCAAAAAGTGGGAAGGTCAGGAAAATGAATAGAAAGGGTAGTAATTTTTCCATGGAGGGTGATTTTTGGTTTGAAAAATAGATTAAATCAGCATCCAATTTACTAAAATTGAAATTTGAATGTGTCAAATATCAGTAAGTTTTTTTGTAATAAAAATTAATTGGCGTTTGATTTAAATTGAATACAGCGATAAATAAAAACAGATTGGATAATTATTTCATCGTGCCTAAGCGATTTTTTTAACGGAAAACCCATTAAGATAAATTGGCATTTTATTGAAAGTATTTGGAAAAATAAGAAGAGAAGTAAAAAGGAAATAAATACAAATATTATGCTTTAGGAATATAGCGATTGCAGTAAATCTATTAAAGTTAAGTAAAAAATAAGGAGGTAATATTTACCTCCTTATTTTTCCAAACAGCCTGTTTCAAACGGATGGTTAATCCACTAATTTAACATTCACGGCGTTTGGCCCCTTTGGCCCCATTTCTACTTCAAAAGTAACCCGGTCATTTTCCCTGAGTTGGTCAGACGTGTTATTGGCATGTACAAAAATGCTATCTCTTGAATCCACGTCAATGATGAAGCCATAGCCCTTTTCATCATTGAAAAATTTGACCCGACCTCTTCGAGTAGCTTCCATAGGTATTTTATCCTGTGGAGCTGCGCCTAAAACAATATCTTCCGCTTTGATTTTTTGCTTTTTGGAAGGATCAGGCTTTGTTTGTGTGAAGTTGCCAAATTCATCCACATACATAATCATATCCTCAAAAGAAGTACCGCCACTTTCTGCTTTCTCGGCTTTGCGTTGTTCCCGGCGTTCTAATTTTTCTTTCTTTTTTTTCCTGCGTTTTTTTTCTTTTTCTTTTTTACTGAATGATTCTTGCGATCTGGCCATATTTTGATTTTAGTTTAAAAATTATCCACTTGAAGGATGAAAACCATTGGCAAACAGATCTATAAAAAAATGCCTACCCTCAGCCCCCAATTCAACGAGGAAGTGCAAATTTATGCAATTTATATCAAGTTGAGGCAGAAAGGGAATTTTTCTACCTATGCGAGAAGAACCAATTCTTCTACAAAACCCAGTATTTAAAACAAGATTGGACAGTAACAAAGAGGAGGCTAACGGCTTCTACTTGGTATATGATTTTGACTAATTGCCCATCGGCAGAATCACATTGTTAATCTTTTTTTCAATACATACAGTTCATTATCAGTTAGATCACGCCATTGCCCGACTTTTAACCCTTCTAATTTAATATTTAATATGCGTACCCGTTTTAAGGTTTTGACCCTATAATTTAAAAAGTCACACATTCTCCTTATTTGGCGGTTTAGTCCTTGTGTCAGAATTATTTCAAAAACGAATTTTCCTTTTTTTCGTATGACACATTTTTTTGTGACTGTCCCTAAAATGGGGATGCCATTGCCCATCTTATAAATAAAATTTTTGGTGATCGGCAGATCAACGGTTACGATATATTCTTTTTCATGGCTGTTTTCTACTCGTAATATTTCATTTACTATATCACCGTCGTTGGTCAATAAAATAAGACCAGAAGAAGCTTTGTCCAGTCTGCCAATAGGGAATATTCTTTTTGGATGATTGACAAAATCAATGATATTATCTTTATCTTTTGGATCGGTAGTACAGGTAATTCCGGGCGGCTTGTAAAGGGCGATGTAAATTAATTTTGGTTTAACTCCAAGGGGCTTCCCATCAATTGTAATTAGGTCGCTATCAAAAACCCGATTTCCTTTTATCGCTATTATGCCATTTATTTTTACCCGTTTTGCCTCAATCCATTTGTCGGCTTCCCGCCGAGAACAGATGCCCGTCTGGCTGATATATTTATTTAGGCTAGTGAGTTTTTCTACCATTAAGGGCAAACTAAAAGGTGAAAGGAATAATCTAACGCCATGCTAATAAGTAACACGTGTTAATTATTTCGGCAATTTTTAAACATCCCCGAAGTAAATTCGGGATTAAAACTTTTTCTTAAAAAAATACTTCCGTAGAACCCTGCTATGCAAGGATTTTTTTAAGAAAAACTATCAAATAAAATCTTGTATAAAAATTTTACCGAAATAATCACCACGTATTACTTAAAAGAGATAAATCGGGCTATCAAAAGATATGATTAAGTCAGTTTGAATATTTATTCATCACGATATTTAAGTTGCAACCCGTAAATAAAATTGCGCAAATACTGGTCGTGACAAATACGGTATTGGCTTTGATTGGGCTTTCGGAAAAATGCGTTTATTTCATGTTTGCTAACTTTGAAGCCTGCAAGTTTTATAATTTCTACGATGTCTTCGTCTCTGTATTTCAGCGCTATTTTTAATTTTCTTAAAATTATATTGTTGTTCAGACTTTTTTCTGGCTTTGGTTGTTCTCCATCTTTTTTTCCTCGTTCATGCACGATCATTCCATTTAGAAAAGTAGCTAACTGTTTGTCGTAAAGTGGCTTGAACATGGGGTCGTCTTCTTTTTTCAACCAATCACTGATTTCAGCCCTCGACGCCTCATATCCTCCCATGGCAAATAGTCCTATCATTTTTGAATCACTGAGGTCAAATGAATAACGGAGGCGTCGAAGGATGTCATTGTTTTTCATAACCCTTAATAGATGCTGTTTGGCACTTGAAAAATATGTTTGTAGAAATCTCTTGTTTTTTCATGTCCTATAGAAAAACACTTTTCACTTAAGGTTTCACCTTGAACCTGAAAATAGAGGGTTTTTCTCAAAGTGCCGACGTAGAATTATATATGCAATGCTCTGTCATCTGTTGCTGCCAAGGCGGCTTCTTTGATAGCTTCTGTAAATGTCGGATGTGCGTGACTCATGCGGGCACAATCCTCAGCAGAGGCACGAAACTCCATGAGAGCAACGGCTTCGGCGATCATGTCAGCAGCTCGGGCGGCTACCATGTGAATGCCGAGTATTTCATCGGTATCTTGGTGGGCAAGAATTTTGACCATACCCTCTACGTCGGCGCTTGCACGGGCACGGCCAAGGGCTCTCATGGGGAATTTGCCTGATTTGTATGGAATGCCTGCTTCTTTGAGCTGACCTTCCGTTTGGCCTACGGCAGCTACTTCTGGCCAGGTATAAACCACCCCGGGGATTAGGTTATAGTCAATGTGTGGCTTTTGCCCTGCCATTGTTTCCGCAACGAAAACGCCTTCCTCTTCTGCTTTATGGGCGAGCATCGCGCCTTTCACCACATCACCAATGGCATAGATGCCAGGAACGTTCGTTTGAAGATGAGCATCCACTTCGATACGGCCTTTGTCATCGGTTTTGATTCCAACATTTTCCAAACCCAAGTTATCGGTATAGGCGCGACGGCCAATGGAAATGAGGCAGTAGTCGGCCTTTAATTCAAATGTTTCTTCGCTATCCCTTTTTTGTACACCAACTGTAACGCTGCGGCTGGTTGCTTTAACAGTAGTTACTTTATGCTTTAGATGAAATTTGATGCCCAGTTTTTTTAATGAGCGCTGAAGTTCCTTACTGCAATCCTTGTCCATGCCAGCAATAATGCGATCGAGAAATTCGACTACTTCGACCTCTGTGCCGAGGCGGGCATACACAGATCCAAGCTCAAGGCCGATCACCCCCCCTCCAATGATGACCATGCGATTTGGAACTTTGTCAATGTTCAATGCTTCGGTGGAAGTGATCACCCTTTTTTTGTCATACTTGAATGCTGGAGGTGTAATAGGCTTGCTTCCCGTAGCAATGATCACTTTATCAGTTTCTATTTCTTCTTTGCTGCCATCATTTTTGGCGATGCTTATTTTATTGGCATTCACAAGAGAGCCATGGCCATTGTAAACGTCAATCTTGTTTTTCTTCATCAGGAAATCAATGCCCTTGGTGGTTTGCTCCACTACTTCATTTTTCCGCTTTATCATCTGTGGCATATTTACTTTTAGGTTGTTCAGGTCTATGCCATGTTCTGCAAATTTTTTATGGGCATTGTGGTAATGCTCTGAGGAATCGAGCAGCGCTTTGGAAGGTATGCAGCCTACATTGAGGCAGGTTCCACCAAGTACGTTGTAGCGTTCGATAATAGCTGTTTTCATACCCAACTGGGCACATCGGATGGCCGCTACATATCCTCCCGGGCCGGAGCCGATGATGGTTGCGTCGTATTTCATTGAAAAAAAATGGATAAATGGTTTTGAATGGTTAAATGGTTGGTGGCGGGGCATATAGCCATTTCAACTTTCTAACCATTCAACCCATTTATCCTTTATCTTTTGATGTATTATTATTGGTCCCCTTGGGTTTTCCTCCCCTTCGATTGCCTTTGACCCCTCCTCGTCCTTTTGGTGGTCGGTTGCCACTTCTTCTATCAGAGTTTTTTTCGTTTTTAATATCTTTAGTGGTTGTTCTGGATGATCCTTTAGTTTGGATGGATCTATCATTATCTTTAGGGTGGTTTTTTTGTTGGCCCTTCCTTTCATCTTGCCCCCTTGAATTATTTGGTCGGCGGTTTTTGTCGTTATCCCTTCTAGGTTTGTTTCTGTCTGGCCTCCTTTTCTTTTTCTTACGCCGTTCTTCTGCAGGCAACTCAATGAAGCCAGTCACATCGTCGGAGAACTGGACTTCCGGTTCTTCATAGTCTGGCTGAACCATAACTTCGGCAAGAGAAGCAGGGCGTTTGCCTTGTTGGTTCATTTCGCGGATTTCCCGCACCTGATCCAGTTCGAGCGGGTAGAAGCGGCCGCGGCCTCCTTCTTTTTCGTATCCATAATACATGATGCCTTTGAATATATCAGTCTTGAGCAATACAGCCTTTCCTTCTTCGGTATAGAGCTTTTCCGCTTTTTCAGGAAAACTGGACAGGGCTTCCATGTAGGTATCCAATTCGTAATTGAGACAGCATTTCAATCGGCCACATTGGCCAGAAAGTTTGGCTTGGTTAATAGCGAGGTTTTGATATCGGGCCGCTGCTGTGGACACAGTTTTGTAGGAGGTAAGCCAAGTGGAGCAGCACAACTCCCGTCCACAAGGCCCAAGACCACCAATACGGGCGCTTTCCTGACGGGCACCGATTTGGCGCATCTCTATTTTTACTTTGAACTCTTTGGCATAGTGGCGGATCAGTTCCCTGAAATCCACACGGCCATCAGCGGTATAATAAAAAGTGGCTTTTCGGCCGTCAGCTTGAAATTCCACATCGCCGATTTTCATATTTAGGTCGAGAGTACGGGCAATGGCACGTGCCCTTACCATGCTGGGTTGTTCCCTAGCTTTGGTTTCAGCATATTTTTCCAAGTCCCTTTCGTTGGCCACGCGCAAGACTTTTGGGAAATAAGCATCTTCCTGTACTTTCTTTTTCCGCATCTGCAAACGCACCAGTTCGCCCGAAAGAGAAACCCTGCCTATGTCTGACCCTGCCTGAGATTCTACAACGACCATATCCCCCGTTACTGCTCGGGTGTATGGCTGATTGTAGTAAAATGATTTGCGTGCGCCATTTTTAAAACTGACTTCGATGATATTAAACGGCTCAACATCCTCTATTTCCATGGCAGAGAGCCAATCGAATGTATTGAGGCGGTTACAGCCACCTGTACTGCAATTGCCATTGCTGCGGCAGCCTATTGGGCTGCCATCCTTTGTTTTTACTGAACATCCTGCACAAGCCATTTCATTGGAATATTAGGAAATTGGAAATTAGAAATTTGGAAACCTGGCCGTCGTTAGGCAAATTTTCCAGTTTCTAATTTCTCAATATCTTATTTAATTTAATGGAAGCATCCAGAAAAAGTATTTTCTGGTTGGCGTTCCTTTCAATCGCGAAGGCGCAGTCATCAAAGAGTTCTGTGATGCGCCCGATCTGGCCAAAACCGATGACCTTTGTCAGGTTTTGAGCGGTGGCGCGTTCTTTTGGCAACAAACGTATATTGAGACCATTATCCGCACCAGCCATTTTCAGGGTCATATATTCCCGCATAAAATGCAGGCCATATTGAAGAAACTGCTTTTGGTTCTCCCTGCCCAACTTGGCAAACTCTTCCACCCAGTGGACTAATTCCACTCCATTTCCCAAATAGCACTTTCGCATCCACTCAAGGAAAAGTGAAGAGTTATCGCTTTCGGGCTGGTCAGCCATGCTCAACGCCTCATTGAAATTGCCGCCTGCCAGTTGGGCAATAGGACGGGCTTTTTCCAATGGCATGTTTTTAAAATCAACCAACCCTTGCTCAATTTTTTCGTCAGATAATGCTGGTACTTTTACCAATTGACATCGAGAGAGGATAGTGTTTAGTATCAGCTCTTGGTTTTCAGCGACTAGAATGAGCAGCGTGTTGTCAGGAGGCTCTTCGATTAGTTTAAGCAGGCGGTTTCCCTCTTTACCGAGATACTCTGGAAGCCATATAAGCATGATCTTGTAGCGACTCTCGAATGTTTTCAGACTCAACTTGCGAATGATGCGATTGCATTCATCTTTGTTAATATTGCCCTGCTTATTTTCTGCACCGATCATTTGCAGCCACTGGTTCACATCAAGGTAAGGGTTTTCAGCCATTGCTTTCCGCCAATATTCTAGGTAGTGGTCACTTGTCACATTCGTTCCTACAGTAGGGTAGGAAAAGTGCAGATCAGGGTGAATCAATTTCGATGTTTTGACGCAACTCCGGCAATTGCTGCAAGCATCACCAGCTATCCTGTTTTCACAAAGAACATATTGGGCGAAAGCCAAGGCCAAGGCCAAGGCCCCACTTCCCGGCATTCCCAACAGCAACAGCGCATGCGGGATGCGGTCGTTGTCTGCCATCCTTAACAGTAAAGATTTGGCAGTGGTTTGGCCAATGACGTGCTTGAACAGCAAGTTGTTGATTGTTTATTGCTGATTGTTATTGGTGCTGTGCTAAAAGCATTAGCAATCGACAATTAACAATCAACCATTTACCCAATCCATAATTTCATCATCAAAAGGAGAAGTAGCGGAAGGAAGGGAATGGACGAGTTGCCCATTTTCGTTGAGTAGATATTTTTGAAAATTCCAATTTACCGTAGAATCCATTTGGCCGTTTAGGGCCTTTTGGGTCAGCCATTGATAAATCGGGTGGGTATTTATGTCAATCTTTGCAGCCAAAGGGAAAGTCACACCATAACGTAGAGAGCAAAACTCCCTGATTTCTTTATTTGAACCTGGTTCTTGCCCACCAAAGTTATTGGCAGGAAAACCAATAATGGCTAATTTAGCCCCAAATCCCTTATACAACTCTTGCAACTGCTGGTATTGCGGTGTAAAGCCGCATTCTGAAGCTACATTGACTATTGTTAATTTTTTGCCCTTAAATTGGGCAAAATCTATCTCGTCTCCTTCAATGCTTTCTACTTTAAACTTATGGATCGTGTTCATTTTCTTTTTTTTGAAAAATTGAACACGTAAAATTAGGGAAGTGAGAGGAAATAAACTAAGGTCATTTTAAAATCAATTTTAAACACGGATATTAAATATGAAAGCATCTGTTGAAATAAGCATGTATCCGCTTGACTCGGAGTATGGGACTGCTATTTTAAAATTTATCAAACGCCTTCGTGAATATGACGAACTGATTGTTCAAACAAATAGTATGAGTACTCAAATCTTTGGCGAGTACGACTTATTGATGGCTGCCCTGATAAAGGAAATGAAACAATCTTTTGCAGAAGAAAAAGCGGCAGTGGTGGTGGTGAAGGCGGTGAATATGGATTTGTCGTAGTTGGGAAATTCATTTCTTGAAAAAAAAATTTGGGAAATGAATTTCCTGACTACAATTCCCGTTTCCACAATTTTCCTTCGATCAACCGATTATAGATCATTTCTTGGGAGTTGCGGCTGACGGGGATTTCCTTTCCTTGGATAATCAATTTATGCCCTTCCATTAGTTCAACTTTATCTATTGCAACTATAAACGAACGGTGAACTCGGACGAATTTGTCGGAGGGCAATTCCTTTTCCAATTGCTTTAGGGAAATCAAATTGAGATACCTTTTCTTTTTGGTGTAAATAAAAACGTAATCTTTTTCTGATTCAAAATAGAGGACATCATCCAGCATGATTTTGATGAACTGGCCGTCGCTTTTTATAAAAAAATGATCTAATTCTTTTTCCTCAGCTAATTGGGTAGGGCGGTGTAGCATCTCAAAGTGAGTGAGAGCCTTATTGGCCGATTTCAAAAAACGCTGAAAAGAAATAGGCTTCACTAAATAGTCCAAAGCATTTAGCTCAAAACCCTCAATCGCATATTCCCGATAAGCAGTAGTAAAAATTACTGAAGGTGGATTTTCGAGTGAACGCATAAAATCTGTTCCCGTCAGGTCGGGCATTTGAATGTCAAGGAAAAGGAGGTCAACAGAATTTTTGCGGAGAAATTCATTGGCTTCGAGCGCCCCTTTGCAAGTACCTGCCAAATGGAGGAAAGGGGTCTGTTCCACATATCCGGCAATACCCTTACGGGCAACGGGTTCGTCATCAACGACGAGACAAGAGAGGGTCGGGCTGTTGGTCATAATTGATTTTTTCGTGATTCAAGTTGATCATCAGATCTGTTTTGTAAAATTCGCCATCATCGCTAACGTCCAATCGATGCTTTTGGGGATAAACGAGAGTGAGACGTCGGCGCACATTTTTCAGACCGATGCCACCTTTCGTTTTTTTGCCATTCAAAGGTTGGGAAGTATTGCGCTTGGAAGTGTTTTGGGTGGTAAAGTGCAGTTCGCCTTTTTCTATCTTCAGTGAAATATTGATTTCGTATCCTTTAGAATTCGAACCATGCTTAAAAGCATTTTCAACAAATGGGATCAAGAGCATAGGAGCAATTTGATGGCCATTCGATTGGTTTGGCAAGTCACAACGCAAGGTCAATAGTTCCTCATCGTGTCTCATTCGTTGTAGCTCTATGTAGTTTTGAAGGTATTCTATTTCTTTTCCCAGATCGATCCAGTCCTTGTTGTAGTCGTATAATTGATGACTCAAGGTGTCAGAAAATTTCAATAGCGCTTCTTTGGCCTTTTCCCCTTCTTTCTGTTCCATCAAAAAATAAATAGTATTGAGGGTATTGAAAATGAAATGTGGGTTGATCTGTGATTTGAGCATTTCCAGTTCGTTTTCAAGACTTTTTTTCTCAAGATGGGCGGCATAGTTGTTTCGTTCTTGCCATTGTAAGATGAATTTAAGAGCAGTGGTCAATCCTACCAAAACGGCAGTGTCCACAGCAATGTTGAAAGTGCCTTCCCAATTGGAATAATATTCACTGGTGGAGAAAAAATTCCTAAGCACAATGGTCACTATCCAAGCGTTCAAAATGATGAATGCCAATATACTGAAAGTATAGAACCAATATTTTTTTTGCCGGATCAGGTATTTCGGTATCCAATAATAATAGTTGAAATAGACTATCCCGATTGATCCCAAAACAATGGGAATGTTGTAGTTTTCTTTAAAATGGGAAGTAAAAAAAACATCCTGTGTACTCGAAATGACCCAGTAAACCGCCCAAAAAATAAAGTGATACCACCAAATATTAGTTGGAAGGCTATTGCCCGTACTTGATATGTCTTTATTGTCTTTTGTCACAACTTATTCCTTGCCCACGAAGTTATGGATTTGAAGAGCAGTAAGCCTAAAATTACGAATTCATTGTTTTTGGGAAAAACTTAACTTTGTATTTCGCAGCATTTACGCAACCCTGTGTTCCCATCAGAAGACGGGATTGGGTTCACTAAAATAATTATTATGGGAAAAAGAGCCATACCACTCGTTGATCTTTCAAAATTCAAAAATGGGACGCCTGAAGAACGCAAGGCTTTTGTCAAGGAACTTGGCAATGCCTTCCATAATATTGGGTTTGTTGGCGTTATCAATCACGGCATACCCAAGAGTCTTATTGATGGATTTTATGCTGCTTCAAAAAGGTTTTTTGCTTTGCCGGTAGCGGTGAAACGCAAGTACGAAATCGAAGGATTGGCTGGTCAACGTGGCTATACTTCTTTCGGGAAAGAACATGCTAAGCAATCGCAGCATGCCGACCTGAAAGAATTTTTTCAAATAGGACAAGATACCAAAGGAGTGGATGTACCGTCTGATCATTACCCCGAAAATGTGGCGGTGGAAGAAGAACCTGATTTCCCAAAACTTGGAAGGCAATTGTATGAGGCGTTTGAGGAAGCTGGTGGCCAATTGCTGAAAGCCATTGCCATTCACTTGGAATTGGGTGAAAACTATTTTGACAAGCATATCAACCTAGGCAATAGCATTCTGCGAGCGATACATTATCCTCCGATCACACAAGAACCTGCCAGTGCCATTCGTGCCGAGCAGCATGAAGACATCAATTTGATAACACTTTTGGTTGGTGCTTCAGCGGGTGGTCTTCAATTATTGAACATGGAAAATGAATGGATGGATATTGTGCCGGAAGAAAATGAGATTGTCATCAATGTTGGGGATATGTTACAACGTCTGACCAATAATTATTTGAAATCCACTACCCACCGAGTCGTCAACCCACCGAGGGAAGAATGGCACAAACCTAGGTTGTCCATCCCTTTTTTCCTGCATCCACGGAGTGATATGGATTTGACTTGCCTTGATAAATGCGTAACGGAAGAACAACCTTTGGCATATGGGCCAATTACTGCTGGGGAATACCTGAATGAGCGGTTGCGGGAAATTGGGTTGAAAAAATAATTAGGCTGACCAACATTTCAATCGTTTTATTAAAAATGCATTAAACCTATAAGGCTTTTCACAATCTTATGACGGGCAATGTGGGTTGAGGCTTTTTTGCTTTAGCTTTGCAGACCTAAATTCAATTATTCTTTTTGAAAAAAATCATTTAACATGAATACCATATTATTATTCAGTTTACCAGGGGGAGGAGAATGGATCCTCATTTTGTTGGCTATTCTTTTATTGTTTGGCGGTAAAAAAATACCCGAACTGATGCGGGGTATTGGCAAAGGCATAAAAGAATTCAACAATGCCAAAAACTCTATTGAAGAAGAGATCAACCAAGGGATGAAAGAAGCTGAGAAGAAAAAGATTCAAGACTCAAAGGAATGAACAATGCAAAATGAATAATGCATAATCAATTTATCATTATGCATTATTCATTAAACATTAATTCAATCCTGCTTTGCAAAAACCTTCTTCAACAAGTCTGTCGTTCTGGCGGCCACATTGCTTCTAATATTTAGTTCTTCTTTTTCTACCATTGCAAAGAGACCTTTCAAAGCTTCATTTGTTACATAATCGTCTAGGTCTGGATTAGCCTTTTGTACGAAAGGAATTTTATTATAGGCATTTACTGCATCCTTCCAATATTTGCGGGCGTCAAACTTATCCAAAGACTGCACAATCACTGGGTTAAATTCATTGTAAAGTGGGTCGTGGGTTGTTCGATTAAGATACGAAGTAGCTGCATTTTTTTCACCCAACAAAATATCCATCGCATCGGCGAAGGACATCTGGCGTATAGCCGATACAAATATCGGCTTTGCCTTTTTCGCAGCGTCTTCAGCACCCCGGTTTATTTTTTCCAAAATGATGTTCTCCACATTTGAGAACCCAGGGATGCCGCTCAACTTTTCTGTAACCTTTCTTGCTTCAGGCGGGAGCAATATTTTATAAGCACTTTTATAATAGCCATCTTTTTTGGATAAAAGATCAGAACCTTTCCCAATGCCTATTTCTAAGGCTTGTTTCAGGCCGGAAGAAACTTCAGCGTTGGTCAATTCACCAGCACCAAGTGTCTCTAGTGCACTTTGAAGTGCAGCAGGGTCACAAGCAGTGAGTTGGAAGCAAAAGAATATAAACAGTAATTTTTTCATAATTATTTTTTTGATGAAAACGGTTTGAAAAATTTCACTTTAAGGACGTGAAAAGCTACCATAAGGAACTTACCAAAGTGTTATTTTCCTAAAAAAATCAATCGGCAAAAAACTTCAAGCACTCCTCGCACAGGCAATCATTGCCATAATGGGTTTTCATTTGTTCTAGCGTTTGGCGGTACACCTTAGTATTTATGCACCAACATGATTTATCGTTGTAACAGATCATTGGGCGGGCACACCTCGCGCATTTTTTTGAATAATAACCGTCCACTTCAATCCATGCAGCATCAACACGGCCTCCTAATGGAGGATTTAGTTTTTTCACTTTCACCGTCATTTCCTTTATATAACTGAATTGATGCTTTAAGTCCATTGCTATCCGGTTGGCTACATTTTCCAATAATCTTGAATTCTGCTTCATGGCCGCTTCGCAAATAAGATAAACTGTTTCGTAATTGATGGTCTTTTTCAGGTCATCATCAATAGACGCCTTGGTGATATTGGTTGTGATGTGGACGTCCACGACGTAGTCCCCGCCAATAATCTGTTCTTCTTTATAGAAGCCGTGATATGCACGGAACTGCATTCCTTCAAGTGCTATGACTGCCATGTAAGGTTATTGAGCTGCTGAATTGTCTAGTGATGGTTTAGTTGGTGAGCAGATGGTTCAAAACAAAAAGCGCATTAATTATCTGCAAAACGAATTGTCATTAAATACAACTCGCATCTGCTAACTGCGACCTGTTTGCTGCCAAATGCTCATTAGGTTCAAAATTAGAAAAAGTTTGCATATGGACCACTTGCGGCAAGACAGTTGCTATGATAGCAAGCATGACAAGTATGATTAATAATAGGTAGCTTTGCGGCAAAATCTTATACTTATTACTTAACTGGATATTGACCATGCAAGAGACATCGAACGGTGCAACCACTGTGCAGAAAAAGACCAAAGAAGACCGATACCAACACCATGATTATTATAGCATTGATGAGCTATTGAATGAAGAACATTTACTCGCTCGCGATGCTGTGCGCGATTGGGTAAAATCTGAGGTTAGCCCTATCATTGAAGAATTTGCTGAAAGGGCAGAATGTCCACACCACCTTTTTAAGGGGCTTGCCGAGATAGGAGCTTTTGGCCCAAGTCTTCCTGCCGAGTATGGCTGTGGTGGTATGGACGAAATTGCTTATGGCGTTATCATGCAAGAACTGGAAAGAGGTGATAGTGGTGTTCGCTCCATGGCCTCAGTGCAAGGGTCTTTGGTGATGTACCCGATCTACCGATTTGGAAGTGAAGAGCAAAAGCGTCACTATTTGCCCAAGTTAGCGTCTGGAGAGTATATAGGATGTTTTGGCCTTACCGAACCCGACCATGGTTCGAACCCAAGTGGTATGATTACCAACATTAAAGATAACGGGGATGCCTATATATTGAATGGTGCAAAAATGTGGATCACCAATTCACCTGTTGCAGATATTGCCATTGTTTGGGCAAAAGATGAAGGAGGAGTAGTCCAGGGCATGATCGTTGAAAAAGGTATGAAAGGTTTTTCCGCACCTGAGATTCATGGAAAATGGTCGTTGCGCGCCTCCATTACAGGGGAGTTGATCTTTGAGGATGTTAGGATTCCCAAAAAAAATGTATTACCAAACGTAGCAGGCATGAAGGGGCCACTTTCCTGTTTGTCGAAAGCAAGATATGGCATCGCTTGGGGTGCAATTGGGGCAGGTTTGGATTGTTATGATACAGCATTACGCTATTCGCAGGAACGCATCCAGTTTGATAAACCGATCGGTGGATTTCAATTGACGCAAAAAAAATTGGCTGAGATGATCACTGAATTGACCAAGGCTCAATTAATGGCTTGGAGATTAGGTACTCTAGCCAATAATGGAAAAGCTACACCTGCCCAGATTTCGATGGCTAAAAGGAACAATGTTTATACTGCTTTGACTGTAGCACGGGAGGCCCGGCAAATATTAGGTGGAATGGGGATTACGAATGAGTACCCAATCATGCGCCACATGATGAATCTGGAAACAGTATTGACCTATGAAGGCACACATGATATCCATTTGCTTATAACCGGAATGGACGTCACTGGTATAAATGCGTTTAAATAATTGAAAAGGTGAATTTTTAGGGAACTATCCTTTTGGAGATGCAGCCTAATTCTGTAAATCTTGTTTTTTAAAAGAACCCTAACTTCCTGAACAAACTATTGTCCTCTCTATTGCGTTTGACTTTTTGACTTTAATTTTTAATTATTCAATAAGAGAAATATGGGAAGCTTAAAATATTTGTTACTGCTTCTTTGCTGCACATGTTCGTTTTCTATCGTTGGCCAAGATGCCGTACCGATTGAATTGGTTAACCCATCCTTTGAGGGTACGCCTGTCGAAGGAAGTCAGAATGGACGTATGATTGACGGTTGGTATGACTGTGGTTTTCCGGGTGAAACCTCTCCTGATATTCACCCAAAAGAAAATAGTGCATTCGGAGTTGACACTAAAGCTTTTCACGGGAACACCTATATCGGAATGGTTGTAAGGGACAACGAGACGTGGGAGAGGATAAGTCAACGGCTTGCCAGTCCTTTGATAGCAGGGCAGTGCTATGAATTCAGTGTTTCACTAGCCCGATCCTTAACTTATGAAAGTCCGAGTAAGACCAGTGCCCAAATGGTTAACTTTGCTACCCCTGCCAAATTGCGTATCTGGGGAGGGAATAGCATTTGCGATAGAGGGGAACTGTTGGATGAAACTAGTAGCCCTGTCATTAATAGCCGTTGGCTTAAGAACGAATTTAATTTTAAGCCTAAAAGGAATTTCCAATATGTAATATTTGAAGTTTTCTATAGAACGCCCACTCCCTTTCCTTACAATGGAAATATTCTGATGGACGATGCAAGTGCCATAATCCCTGTCCCATGTGAAGAAGAGTTAGCTTTTGTACCCCCGCCCCCGCCCCCGCCGCCAACCACTAAACCTGATACCGTTACCCCTGAGAATACAAAGCCAGAGCCTCCTAAAAAAATCCTTGCTGACCTTGACCGCACCAAAATAAAAAAAGGACAAACCATACAGATTGATAAGCTGTTCTTCAAATCAGATAGCTTTGCCATTACCCCTCCATCATATCCTGTATTGGATGAGATATATGGTTTTCTTGTTTCAAATCCTGATGTAATAGTAGAGATAGGCGGCCATACAAATAATATTCCTTCCCACGAGTACTGCGACAACTTATCGGCAAAACGAGCAAGAGCCGTGGCCAATTTTTTGTTTGATAAAGGGATTCCAAAAAGTCGCGTTGAATATAAAGGCTACGGTAAAAGAAATCCTTTGGTGTCCAATGCAACATTATATGGAAGGAAGAAAAACCAAAGGGTTGAGATAAAAATATTGAGCCTTAATGGAGATGGATAAATTCTACTCATAAATTGAAAAATAAAAAAGGGAAATTACATTTCTAGTAATTTCCCTTTTCCTATTTGAGGATACTATACAGCTCTACAAATTAAAAATCACAGGCTGAAATGGCGTTGTTGCATGAACATATATTATTTCGTTTTTCATTTTTTCGCCAAATTTTTCTCACGTAAAAGCTGTTTTGAAAAATTTAGATGATCTAATAAGGCCTATTGCCAAAGGAAAAATGTTCATGCAACAACGCCGGCTGAAATTATTAATCTTCGTCGTCCTGTTGTGCTTTGAATTCAGCAATTAATTTTTGCTGAATGTCATTTGGAACAGAAGCATACTCTGCAAATTTTCTAGAAAATTTAGCTCGTCCCTGCGAAATGGACCGAAGGGTTGAAGAATATTGATACATTTCCGAAAGAGGGATTTTTGCTATGATTTTCTGATAATGGCCTTCTGCATCCATACCCATGATAAGGGCTCTACGAGTTTGTAAGTCTCCCATCACATCACCCATGATGTCACCATCACAAAGAATTTCGACATCGTAAATAGGCTCTAACAATTGAGGCCCAGCCTTGCTGAAGTTGTTCTTAAATGCTTGAACACTAGCTATCATAAATGCCATATCATTGGAATCAACAGGGTGCATTTTTCCATCATAAATAGATACCCTGATATCTTGGCAATTGGAACCAGTGAGTGGCCCCTCTTCCATTTTTTGAAGAACGCCTTTTTTTATAGCATTGGAAAACCGGGCATCAATAGAACCACCGACAATGCACCAATAGAAAGCTAGCTTACCACCCCACGGGAGGTCATCTACTTCTGTTTTCCTGACCGTTAAGCCATTGGGTTCGGGCATTCCTTCATAATAAGGTTCGATTCGCATGTGTACTTCTGCAAATTGACCAGAACCACCAGACTGCTTTTTGTGGCGGTACGATTCGTTTGACTCTTTAGTGATTGTTTCCCGATAGGGGATACGCGGACGAATAAACTCCATCGAAATGCCTTGTTCCGTTTCGACACGATGTTTTATTAGGTCAAGCTGTAATTGTCCTTGGCCATATAAGAGAGTCTGTTTCAGTGTTTTAGATTGTTCAACTACCAAAGTTGGATCTTCTTCCTCAATGGAATGAAGTGCTTTCATCATTTTTTCTACCTCATTTTTACTTGGTGGTTCAACAGCTACTTCGATACGGGAATTCGGGAATTGGATAGGTTCTATTTTTCGATCAACACCTTTTTTGTTCAGGGTTTGATTGGTGTGGGTATTTTTCAGTTTCACTGTACAGCCCAAATCTCCTGCTCGAAGTTCATTTACAGCTTCCCTATTTTTACCATTGGCTATGTAAAGTTGCCCGAATCGTTCACTTGTTCTGTTTTCCGCGTTGACCAGTTCATCTCCAGATTTTAATACACCAGAGCAAACTTTGAAATAGGATATATTGCCAACACGAGGCTCGTTATGTGTTTTGAAAATAAAGATAGTAGTGTCGTCGGCAACATCGCAGTTCAATGTTTCGCCATTTTCCAACTTTAATTCTCTCCGGTCAGCGGGAGTTGGGCATACATCGTTCAGAAAACCCATAATCCTACCACTGCCCATATTGTTCAATGCAGAACAGCAGAATAAAGGATAAATGGAACGCTCTGCCATAGCCAAACGGAGGCCATGCGCTAAATCTTCTTCCGAAAGCGTTCCTTGTTCGAAATAACGTTCCATCAATGCCTCTTCGTTTTCAGCGGCAGCTTCTACCAACGCATTGTGCATTTTATTCACCCTTTCCTTTTCCGAATCGGGTATTGGCTTTTTCTCTGGCTTACCACCTTCTTCTGGAAATACATACATGGTCATTCTTAAAGCATCGACAATCGTATTGAAACCATCTCCAGGGTTGAGTAGTGGATATTGAATGGGCAAGACCTTTTTCCCGAACCTTGCCTTGGCCTGTTCCACTGTTTCTTCATAATTGGCTTTCTCACTGTCCAGTTGGTTTACTACAAATATGGCAGGTGTTTCAAATTTTTCAACATATTCCCATAATATTTCTGTACCGACTTCTACGCCGCTCTTAGCATTCAACAATACCAGTGCAGTGGCAGAAACTTTTAAAGAAGAAATGACCTCTCCAATAAAATCATCGAAACCGGGTGTGTCCATTACATTGATTTTTGTACCCCTCCAATCGTCGTGCATTAGCGTTGAGAAAATGGAGTTGCCTCTTTCATGTTCGAGATCGGTATAGTCCGAAACGGTGTTTTGTTCTTGTACCGACCCCCTTCGGGTGATAGCTCCTGATTCAAAAAGCATGGTTTCGGCAAAGGTCGTTTTTCCGCAGCCCGGATGCCCGAGCAATACTACGTTCCGAATGTTTTTAGTGTCGTATGCCATAATATTTTGTTAGGTTTTGTTGATCCCAATATTTGGGAACGGCGATGGTTAGTTAATCCACCTTTGAATTGGCCCTAGCGGTCAGTTCCATTAAACAATCCTGTTCTGCTTTTACCGATATAATATGGCGCAGATGAGTGGATGGGTGTATTCCAAACTGGCAAATGAGGAACAACAAACAAAGGTTTTGAAAAATCGAAGCGTGAACTTATTAAATTTTGTCAATTCCCAAAATTTTTTCTTTTGAAAAGGCAGTTGTGTTTTATAGGCAGAGCATAAAAATAGAGCATGTCATTTGAGGTTTTTCAAAACTTCTTGTACACGTTTTCGATGATTCCTTATTTCGATGACAGAGGGAGAGGCTGTACGTTCTTGGCAGTTTTGAATCGGACACCGCTCACATGTTGTATTGACTTGTTTTAGGGAAATTGCAGGATCGTCCAGGAACTTTACTTTGCTCTTAAGTGCATCGTCATAGAGGATGGCGATGGTTATGCTGACATTTTTATCGGGAGATGGATAGGCAGGTCGAGCCAACGTAAAACACAAATATTCATCATTAGTATTGAAATACTGGGAACGCTGAATCCCTACCAAAGCCCCTGTGTAACGCCCTGATTGCTGCATTTCTGCCAAATCTTTTAAAATAGATATAGATTGCCAACGACTACAATAGTGCTCTGAAATTGCATTGCCGTGCTGCCTGTGCTTTCGGTTCAGGCGTAGTTCTTTATCCATTTTAAAATGCCCTTTAGCGGGCGTGTGAATAAAGCGCAACAAGAACAATTGTTCAAGCCCAAAGTACTTTGGGAGGATGTTGGTCATTCGTTGGAAAAGGGTTTCTTGTGAAACCTGATACCTCCTCAATAAATTAAGGATGTACTCACCGTCCCAATAAGTACGGTTAAAAAACACCTCCATGTCTTTGATGAATACTGCCTTATTGATTAAAAGTGCCGCTGAAAAATAACCTGCTTTAAAGTGGCTGAGAACTTCTTCAAAAGAGTTGACCCTAAGTAAGGACGCAGTATTGGCTCTTTCTTTCAGGTTCAAAAATTTAAAACCTAGCTCTTTTCCAAACTGAAATGCTTTTTGCATTTCAGTCAATTCACTATTGAGCAAAAGCCTTTTGTCTTTGGGTATAAAAACGGAGCGGATTTCAGAAAGCTCAGGAAATTCAGCCAAACCGCCTTCAATGATTTTGTAGCCATATTTTTTTTCCAACAATTTCGCAAGCTGGTCTGCTGATACCAAATTGCTTTTGGAAATCTTATATTTTTCGGCAAATTCGGCTACTGCTTGTTCTATATCTTCAAAATAATTGTTGTGAAGTTCAAGGTAAGACCGTAATGCAGCAAAGTAAAAATTATCTTCAGCCACAGCATGGTTTCTTGAAATTTCCACAAGGGTGGAAATGAACGCTCCTACTTTAGCTGGGGCATTGGCAATTATTTCAACTACCTTGGTTAGTTCAATGTCAAAGAGGTTCAGGGGAATTTCATTGAGGAAATTTGAATTTAAAAGATCAGCTACTGGTGACAGGTTTTTGCCCAGTTCGAGTGAGGTGAGTTCTTTTAGCTGTATGTCCAATGCTTCGGCCATTAATGCTAATTTGTCTTCTTTTGGGTACTTTTTTCCTTTTTCAATTTCGCTTAAATACGAAACAGACATACCGGTAGTTTTGGCCATATCGGCCAAGCTCATTTTTTGCTTTTGCCGAAAATGCTTGAGCTTTAACCCAAAAATTATCTTATCGTTCGCTGTACGTTGTCCCATAGGGCAAATGTAATTTGAATACAGCGAAAATTCGCAAGGATATTTCCGAGTATTGAATAGTGAGTTAGAAGTGTTTGCGAAAGACTTACCTTCCTCCACTAGTTCCCGTTTCACATATTTAGGCTTTTTTATTAATAAAGATGGCTTATAAGGAGTCTTGTTAAAATAAAAATGCCACCCCATTTTAAAACCTGCTACTTTTGGCACTTTTTTCAGGATATAAAGTATTAAATTAAAATTTAATTGGTGTTTGATTATGTTTCTGCGGCATTTGACGAACTTTCAATTCCACAACAGCATGATCTCCTCTTTATATTTTAAAAATGAAAGTCCTAAAATTTGGAGGCAGCTCAGTTAGCACTCCTGAGCGGATTAAGAGCCTAATAGAAATTCTTAAAAGCTATTATAAAAGAGGTGAAAAATTCACTGTCGTGTTCTCTGCCTTTGGGGGTGTAACAAACAGTTTGATTGAAATGAGTCGATTGGCTGCCAAGGGAGATGATAGCTATAAAGAAAAATATGTGGCTTTTAGTAAACGGCATCGGGATGCAGCCAGTGAATTGTTGGTTGAACCATATAAAGAACAAGTGCTTTCCGAAATAACAGAAAACCATGAAGTTTTGGAAAATCTTTTGCGCGGTATTTTCTTGGTGAGAGAAGCATCGCCCCGTACAATGGATTATGTGTTAAGTTTTGGCGAGCGTAACTCTGCATTTGTTATTTCCCAGGTCATGCAGCAATCAGGTATTCCTTCCTCCTTCCTTGATGCTCGGAAAATCATTAAGACCGATAAAACTTTTGGAAGTGCAAAGGTAGATTTTGAAATGACCGATAAGAATATCGAAGAATATTATGCCCAACACCCCGAAGTGCAAGTGGTTACTGGTTTTGTCTCTTCCTCTAAAGGAGGGCTAACAACAACTTTGGGCAGAGGTGGTTCTGATTACACAGCGGCTATTCTCGCATCGGGTCTAAACGCAGATTCCATCGAAATATGGACGGACGTAAATGGTGTTTTAACTGCAGATCCAAGGAAAGTAAAAAGAGCATTTACCATTCCGAACATGACATACGCAGAGGCCATGGAAATGTCGCATTTTGGAGCAAAGGTTATTTACCCCCCTACGTTGCAACCTGCCCTCAAAAAAAACATTCCGCTTTTTATAAAAAACACATTCAACCCTGGTTTTGAAGGTACCTTCATTTCTGATAAAAAAGACCTTAACGGACACGCTGTTAAAGGAATTTCATCCATTAATCAAGTAGCGTTGCTTACATTGCAGGGTAGTGGGTTGTTTGGTGTGCCGGGCATTGCGGGGCGGTTGTTTGGCACTTTGTCGAGTGCGAATATTAGTGTCATTCTTATCACCCAAGGCTCATCGGAACATTCCATAACTTTTGCTGTAGCGCCAAGGGATGCTAGGAAAGCACAGCGTTCGGTCGCAAAAGAGTTTGAGTTTGAAATGGACAAAGGTTTGGTCGAACCTATCAAAGCAGAGACCGATCTTTCAGTCGTAGCTATTATCGGCGAAAACATGCGGTTGCGGCCGGGAATTGCTGGGCGGATGTTTCAAGCACTTGGCCGAAATGGAGTGAATGTGATCGCTATTGCCCAGGGTTCATCCGAGTTGAATATCTCAGTAGTTGTTAAAAGGGATGATGAGGCCAAAGCCATGAATGCCCTACACGAAGCATTTTTCCTGTCCGATACTAAGGAATTGCACTTGTTCATGATTGGCGTTGGTTTGATTGGATCTACTTTGATCGAACAGGTCAGGTCGCAAGCCGAATTCCTGAAAGAAAAACGAGGTTTAGAAATAAAAATCGTTGGGCTTTCCAATACAAAGAAAATGGTTTTCGAAGAAAATGGGGTTGATCTGAACCAATGGAATGAGGTATTAAATGATTCTGAAGAGCATGCAGACATCAGCATATTTGTAAGCAAGATGAAAAATATGAATTTATCCAATACGATCTTTGTAGACAATACAGCCAATGAAAAAGTTGCTCAATTCTATGAAAGTATATTGGAGAGCAGTATTTCCATCTCAACTCCTAACAAGATAGCTACGTCCTCATCTTACTTACAATACCTCCGTTTGAAAAACATTGCTACCAAACGAGGTGTCCAGTTTGTATATGAAACTAATGTGGGGGCGGGGCTTCCTGTGATTTCGACTTTAAATGACTTGTTGCTAAGTGGTGATCGGATTATCAAGATTGAAGGAGTGCTTTCTGGTTCTATGTCATTCATTTTCAATAACTTATGTAAAGAAAAACCTTTTAGCAAAATAGTAAAGACAGCAAAAGAAAAAGGGTTTACAGAACCTGATCCAAGAGAAGATATCAGTGGCGCAGACATCCGCCGAAAAATTCTCATCCTTGCGCGTGAAACAGGTCTTGAAATGGAAGCTTCCGACGTGGAAATTGAAAGCATACTTCCAAAATCTGCTCAAGATGCCAAAACTGTTGATGCCTTCTTTACAGAGCTGGAAAAAGCTGATAACCAGTACGAGAGCCTTCGTACCAAAGCTGCAAGAGACAACAAAGTGCTGCGTATGATTGCTACCCTCGAAAATGGCAAAGCAAAAATTGGACTTGAAGCTGTCGATTCCGATCACCCATTTTATTCGTTAAGTGGTAGTGATAATATGATTGTCTTTACAACTGAACGGTACAAAGAAAGGCCGTTGGTAGTGCGGGGGCCAGGGGCAGGTGCGGAGGTGACGGCTGCTGGCGTTTTTGCCGAAATCATCCAAATTGGAAATTATCTATCATAATATGAGACCAGGAATAAAAGTATTTGCTCCTGCCTCTGTTGGCAATGCAGCTGTTGGTTTTGATGTTTTGGGCTTCGCCATAGAGCAACCAGGTGATGAAATAATCGCCCGAATTACAGATAAGCCCGGCCTTCGAATTTCTATAATCACAGGAGCTAAAGGAAAACTGCCATATGAGGTAAAAAAAAATACGGCTGGATTGGCAGCACTTCGTCTTCTCCAGCATTTAGGCGAGGAAAAGTTAGGTGTTGAAATGGAGTTGCACAAAAAACTCCCTATTGGTAGTGGTTTGGGTAGTAGTGCGGCTAGTGCAGTTGCAGGAGCTTTTGCAATCAATGAATTATTGAAACGACCATTAGACAAGAAAGAGTTACTGCCATTTGCTTTAATGGGCGAAGAACTGGCATCAGGTGGCATCCATGCGGACAACGTTGCTCCGTGTATGTTAGGCGGTATGATATTGACTCGGCAAAATGAGCCATTAGATGTACAACGGTTGCCGATACCAAGAGGTTTATATGCTACGATTATTCATCCTAATGTGGAGGTTCTGACTAAGGATGCAAGGGGCATTTTGTGTGATGTCGTCCCTTTAAAGCAAATGATCCGACAAAATGCTAACCTCGGTGCTTTCGTCATTGGTTTGTTCAATTCTGATATTGATCTGATCGCTCGGTCGTTGCAAGATGTTGTGATTGAACCTCAACGGGCAAAATTGATCCCTCATTTTTATGAGGTGAAGGAAGCGGCGTTGAATGCTGGCGCATTGGGTTGCAGCATTTCGGGGGCCGGACCTTCTATTTTCACCTTAAATGCGAACAGTTTAATTGCAGAAGCAGCAGGGGAGGCAATGCAGAAGGTTTTTCACGATGCCAGCATTGAAAGCCAATTATATATTTCGCCTATAAACCAAGAAGGGGCGATGAAATTTTAAAAACACGTTGAGCCTTAAAACCCTCTCCAAAATTTAATTCAACTATTTGATGAGACTGTATAGCACTAAAAACAAATCCAAGTTCGTATCCTTAAAAGAAGCTGTATTCAAAGGTTTGCCGGAAGACAATGGCCTATTTATGCCAGAGTTGATCCCTACCCTACCTGCTTTTTTTTTTAAAAACCTCCAAAACCTAAGTTTTCAGGACATTGGTTTTGAAATCTGCAAATCTCTCTTTTATGGCTCTTTACCTGAAAAAGACATTAGGGAAATCATAGAAGCATCCATTTCCTTCCCTGCCCCTTTGGTTTCTTTAGACGAAAAAACGAAGGTTTTAGAGTTGTTCCACGGGCCGTCCTTGGCTTTTAAAGATTTTGGGGCAAGGTTCATGGCCCAATTAATGAGTTATTTTAGTAAAGCGGATGATAGGGGGTTGGTTATCCTAGTTGCTACCTCTGGTGATACAGGTGGGGCAGTCGCTGCTGGTTTTTATAAAACGCCTGGTATTAAAGTGGTTATTCTCTACCCCTCTGGTAAGGTCAGCCATTTGCAAGAGAAGCAATTGACCACTTTGGGCCATAATATTTCAACCTTGGAAGTAGATGGGACATTTGATGACTGTCAGGCTTTAGTGAAACAGGCATTTCTAAATAGTGACCTTAATGATAAAATAAGGCTCAGTTCTGCCAACTCAATCAACATCGCCCGTTTGATTCCTCAGTCATTCTATTATTTTGAAGCATGTAAACAGCTAGGAAAAACTGATAAGAAAATAGTGTTTTGCATTCCCAGTGGCAATTTTGGCAACTTAACGGCTGGTCTTTTTGCTAAAAAGATGGGTTTAAATATCCACAAGTTCATAGCAGCTACCAATGTAAATGATGTTGTTCCTGAATATCTTGCATCTGGCATTTACACTCCACGCCCATCTATTAGGACACTTTCAAATGCTATGGATGTTGGAAACCCCTCCAATTTTTCAAGGATGATAGATTTATACAGTTCCACGTGGAACGACATTAAAAATGATATAGTGGGTTATGCTTTTTCCGACGAGGAAACCAAAGAAGGTATGAAAGGGGCTTTTGCTAAGTACAATTACGTGCTTGACCCACATGGTGCTGTTGGGTATTTAGCCTTACAGGAATATCAGCGGGAGAACAAAGGCACTTGTGGGATTCTACTCGAGACAGCCCATCCTTCCAAATTCCTTGATGATGTTGAGGGCATATTAAAAAAGAAGATAGAAATACCCGAAAGGTTATCCATTCTGACCAATAAAACCAAGGTGACCACCAAGATGACCACTCATTTCAACGATTTCAAAGATTGGTTGCTTGCTAATTATTGACCTCTTCAAGCAGGGATTAGAAGCTAAAAGGAGTAAAACCTTTGCCAACCCTTTTAGTTGATAAATAGAATTTGTGGAACAAATACTTTTTTATGTTTCACGTGAAACACGTCTTCTGACCCTTCTTTTATTGCCATTTTAATAAAACTATTTTGATAAAAGACGTTAAACCCAAAGAAACGGAGCCTATTTCTGCCAGAGCATGGCTGGTTCTGTTTGGCCTTGCACTCGCTTGGGGTACATCTTATATTTTGATTAAAAAGGGATTGGTCGCTTTTTCCCCAGAACAATTAGCCTCGTTACGGATTGGGATTACTGCATTTATTTTCTTTCCATTCATTTTATTCCAAAACAAGAGAGTTGACTGGTCGAAATGGAAGCAATTATTCGTAGTAGGTTTCTTGGGAAGTTTATTTCCAGCCTTCCTTTTTGCTTCTGCTCAAACCAAGATTAGCAGTTCTTTGAGTGGTATTTTGAGTTCGCTTACTCCCCTTTTTACTCTTTTACTGGGAATTGCCTTTTTTAGGGTTCAGGCCACATGGACGAAGGTGGTTGGTGTACTTCTTGGATTGTTTGGAGCTGTTTGGTTACTAGTGGTTGACAGGGGCATAGGTGACTTTGAAGGAATGGCATTCGGCCTGCTTGTGGTAGGTGCTTGCTTTTGCTATGCTGTAAGCAGTAATGTCGTCAAGGCTTATTTGCAAAACATGCCTACTTTAACCATCAGCGCAATTTCTTATATTATGGTTGGATTGCCAGCGGTTGGTTTTTTATTTACAACTAATTTTTTGGAAACAATGCAGACCCATTCTGCCGCATGGCCTTCTCTTGGTTACATTGCAATACTTGCCATTTCTTCTACTGTACTTGGTTCACTGTTTTTTTTCAAACTTATTAAAGACACCAATGTCGTCTTTGCTTCCACTGTCAGTTACCTTATCCCCATGGTTGCAATTATTTGGGGTGTGTTTGATGGAGAAAGCATTACATTTTTACATTTTGTAGGAATGGTCGTAATTCTCAGCGGAGTTTATGTTGCGAGGAAATGAAAGAGTATAGGCTATTGAAAAACTACTTCTATTTTGAACTGATTCTTATCCATCAACGAAACTTCCTGTTTGCTTTCAACGGAAAAACCAATTTTAGGTTGATAAGTCAAAACCTGAGAGGTATTAGCTATGGAACTACTGGTTGCATTTTCAATAAAAATTCTTGAAACCTCTTTTCCCTCAAAATCAACTATAAAATCCTTTGTTTTCAGCTTTTCGTCTTTAGATTTATAATGTAAGCCAATCAGTTCATTGGTTTGGTCAAATGTGCTGTCAATGGCATATTTGCCTGCCCATGCGGGTTTATTAATGTCAGAATCAAAGAATGGCTTTAATTCGTTTTTCAGATTGATTTCTATAGCTTCCTTGATTTCCCTTTCTTCATTAACATAGATAGTTTTGGAAAAAGAGGTTTTTTGAGCAAGCCTGTGGATTTCCGATTCAATGAACCCATTTAAGTCAAAGTAATTCAGTGCTTTTTTGCTATCAATTCGCTGGGAAACATTGGTATTATCGCATCCACAGATGATGATAAAAAACAATACTTTGAAAAGGGTTTGGATAGGTGACATATGGTTCTTGTAACTATTTTACTAGAAAAAAATAAATCAAGCAAGTTTCTCAATCAGAGTTTCCCCGTCCATTTCTAAAGGTGCGTCAATGCCCATTAATGATAAAATGGTTGGTGCAATATCTGCCAACTTGCCGTCCTTGATAATGACCGCTTCCAAATCATCTTCACTCACGTAAATGAAAGGAACAGGGTTCATGGTGTGGGCTGTATTAGGTGAGCCATCTTCATTGATCAGATAATCTGAATTGCCATGGTCAGCTATGACTATGGCATCGTAACCATATTGTTTACCCACTTCCAAGAGACGTCCCAAACACCCATCAACGATTTCAGCAGCTTTGATGGCTGCCTCCCACACACCTGTGTGACCTACCATATCAGTATTTGCATAATTCAGGCAGATAAAATCAGGTTGATTGGTTTGAATGTCATTGATAATGGCATCTGTTATTCCGGTTGCACTCATTTCCGGTTGTAGGTCATAAGTCGCTACTTTGGGTGAAGGAATTAAAATGCGGTTTTCGTTCTTAAAGGGTTCTTCCCTTCCCCCGTTAAAGAAGAAAGTCACGTGTGGGTATTTTTCTGTCTCAGCGATTCGGGTCTGTGCTTTGCCGCTTTTAGATAAAACCTCTCCTATTGTATTAATTAAATTGTCTTTGTCAAAAATTACATCAATGCCTTTAAAACTCTCATCGTAACGGGTCATGGTAACATATTTAAGGTTCAACTTATTCATACCAAGCTCGTGCATATCTTGTTGGGTTAAAACGGTTGAAATTTCCCTTGGACGATCTGTCCTGAAATTGAAACAGATCAACACATCACCATTTTTGATTGTAGCAATTGGTTCGCCCGCTTGATCAGTACAAACAATGGGTTTCAAAAACTCATCAGTTTCCCCGTTGGCATAGCGTTGTTTCACAAGCGATATTGGGTTTGAGGTTTTTTCCCCTTGCCCATTTACTAGAAGATCATAAGCCAATTTCACTCGTTCCCAGCGATTATCCCTGTCCATCGCATAGTAACGACCAATAATTGAAGCTAATTTAACATGTTGATTGTCAATGTGTTGTGTCAAGTTTTTCAAGTATCCCCTCCCCCCTTTAGGATCGGTATCCCTCCCATCCATAAATGCATGGATATAGACTTTTTGCAGCCCTATTTCTTGAGTGACGTCACAGAGAGCGAGTAAGTGGTTTATATGTGAATGCACTCCTCCATCAGATAAAAGTCCCATGAAATGTACCGATTTATCGTTCTCTTTGGCAAATTGGAGTGCCTCTAACAGGACTGGGTGGTTTTGCAATTCGCCAGATCGGATGGCATTATTGATTCGGAGCAGTTCCTGATAAACTATGCGCCCAGCGCCAATATTCAAATGGCCGACTTCTGAGTTGCCCATTTGTCCTTCCGGTAAGCCTACCTGTTCCCCATGAGTGACCAAAGTTGAATTTGGGTACGTTTTTTTCAATGTATCCATTACAGGCGTATTTGCATTGGCAATGGCATCAGCTTCTTTCTTTTGACCATACCCCCATCCGTCGAGGATCAATAGCATTAGTTTTTTTGAATCTATTTCTCTATTCATGTTTAAATTTTTGTGCAATCGCAAATGTAAGCCTGCCAACTTGACTTGTGACTTTTAGAACCTTCCCCCATTATGGAGAGTACTAAAAAAGTCAATTTTTTTCACATAATTATACGAGGTAATGTGAAGAAAACGTTAAGGAGTCTTTGGTTGAACAAATTCAAAGTTTGTTTTTAACGAATGCACCTGTTACCCATCTCCCACGCACACGTCAGAAACCTAAATGTATTTTGAAAAACACTAATTGGGAATTACGGATTTCTGCCATAGAATTGCCTATTAATTTTCATTTTCACAGATTTAGTTTTTTTCAATTAGTGAACATATAATAAAAAAATTACGTTTGACTTGAAAATGGAACTCCTTAAGGTTTGGAAGCAAAGGGCTGGAAACGACTGGCTCAAAGTGGAAAAACCCATTGTTCATAAATTTTTATACCATGAAAAAGTTAATGCTTTTCACCATTCTCTTGTCGGCCACAGTGGCTATGAAGCCAGTTCAGGACGACAGCCTTTCTGCGATCACTTCTGCCATCAGCTCTGGCAATGCAGATGCTTTAGGTAAATATTTCGATGCCAATGTCGAAGTAGCAGTAAAGGATACGGAGAAAACCTATTCAAAATCGGAAGCTATCAAGGTGGTGAAGGACTTCTTTGCTAAGAACAAACCTTCTAACTTTAAGCAAGTCCACCAAGGCGCTTCCAAAGGACAAGACTCCCAGTACGTCATTGGCAACCTTGCCGCCAACACAGGCTCATTCCGAGTCTATGTTTTTATGAAAGTGAGCGGTGGCAAAAATGTCATCCAAGAAATCAGGTTTGACTGATCGGACTGGTAATCGTTAGAATAAAAAAGGCGCCACGCTACAGCGTGGCGCCTTTTTTATTCTAACGATTAAAAGGATTGTAATTCAACTAATTTCCCATATTCCCCTTTTTGCTGTATCAATTCTTCATGTGTTCCTTTCTCAACGATCTTTCCATCTTTCATTACGACAATCTCGTCGGCATGTTGAATGGTCGAAAGGCGGTGGGCAATGACGACGGTCGTCCGGTTCTCCATCAATTTGTTCAAAGCATCCTGCACCAGTTTTTCCGACTCCGAATCGAGTGAAGAAGTGGCTTCGTCCAAAATAAGAATCGGTGGATTGGCCAAAACTGCCCGGGCAATGGTCAGTCGCTGACGTTGGCCACCAGAGAGTTTCATCCCTCGGTCACCAATATTTGTCTCATAGCCGCTTTCTGTTTCCATAATAAATTCATGGGCATGTGCGACACGGGCAGCTTGCTCTACATCTTTTTCTGAAACGCCCTCTAATCCAAAAGCGATATTATTAAATATAGTATCGTTAAAAAGCACCGGCTCTTGTGAAACAATTCCGAGCAGTGACCGCAGATCTTTCAATTTATATTCTTTGATATTGATTCCATCTATCAGTACCTCCCCTTGCGTCGGGTCAAAAAATCTGGGTAAAAGATCAGCAAGTGAAGTTTTGCCTGCACCCGACGGCCCGACTAATGCCACTATATTTCCCCATTCAATACACAGGTTAATGCTGGACAATGCAGGCCGCTCATTTTCATTATAAGAGACAGAGACGTTTTTAAATTCAATAGCATGGTTAAACTCGCCAATTGGCTGGGCATTTTCTTTTTCAAAAATTCGAAGATCAGCCATTTGCACTGCTTTTATCCGTTCCATTGCGGCTGCGCCCTTTTGCACATTGTACCACGCGGAAGAAAGCTTTTTTGCTGGCTCTATCATGCTGAAAAAAGCATATAGCATGGCAAAAAAAGTGGCCACCGTCAATTTGCCGCTTTGTACTTCACTGTACCCATACCATATTAATATGGCCACTGTCATTACACCAAGAAATTCCGTGAGTGGCGACGATAGGTCACGCCGCCAGAGCAACCGCACCAGTAAATTTTTATAAGAATTATTTTCTTTCAGAAAATGAGTGGACTGGAATTTTTCCGCATTAAACCCTTTAATAATACGCAGTCCAGAAATAGCCTCTTCCATCATGGACATTAAAAGGCCCAACCGCTCCTGCACCGCCCTTGACTGTCGCTTCAATATTTTACCAACCCTTCCAATTACAACGCCCGTGAAAAATAAAAGCACCAGTACGAACAATGTTAGCGATGGACTGATATAAAGCATAAATGCCAATGCCCCAATTATCATCAACGGTTCTCGGACAATGCTCACCAACCCACTCAAGATACTTTGCTCTACCTCCTGCACATCGACGGACATGCGTGACAGAATATCCCCTTTTCTTTCCTCGGAATAATAGGCCAATGGCAACGCCAATGTTTTTTCGTATAACTCTTGCCGCAAATCACGCACAATGCCATTCCGGACAGGCGCTAAAAAAAATTGCGACAAATAGCGAAAGAGGTTTCTTAAAAAATATAAAACAACGATGGCCAATAGTGCATAAAACAAAGCTGTTTGTTTTCCCTGAATATTTATTATTTCACTAAAATAATAATTCACATGCTCGGAAATGTTCTGGCTGTTTAATGATTTTTCTGGCTGTTCTGTCACTAAGGGCTGCTGGTCTAATAAAATATTCAAAAACGGGATAATAGCTGGAATGCTGATAATTGAAAAAACAACCATCAATATATTGCTGAAAACATTGCCAGCAATGAATGTACGGTAGTTTTTTAAATAGGAAAATATGGAGATCAATGGCTGCATGTTCAATTGATTATTATCGCTCCCTTCTTTTTATTTTCTCCATTTTCTATTTTATAAAAATAAACGCCTTGGGTTAAACCAGTAATCACTATTTTCTCATTAAAATATTCTCCGATATTAACAAGCCAATTTTTTTTCAAAATCAAAGCCCCATTTAGGTTAAATATTTTTAAAGTTATTTTTTTTGACACGACCTCTTTAATGCTCAATGAAATGAGGTCCTTTGCAGGATTTGGATATAATAAAACATCACTGCCTTCCACACTAAAATCAACCATAACGGGCGCAGTATAGCTGAATATATTTTCTTCATTCCAAATTTTTAAGCGGTAAAAATTAATACCTAAAAATGGGTAATAATCTGTGATAGAATATTTGCCATTATTATCGGGGGCTATTTTTTTTATAGGGTTAAAATCAAAAATAGTATTTCCCCTCTCCACTTCATAATAACTAATATTATTTTCAAAAACAGTTTTCCATTTTAATTCAACTGTTCTGTTATTTTTTTCTGCATTAAAATATTCCAGATCAAACAAATCATTTTCGCAGTATGGAAAAAGCATTGACGTTGCATTGTTCGATAGCCCAGCTGCATCTGTCACTTTCAATTCAACCCGATACCAATATACTTCATCACGGCATCCGAGGGGGGAAATAAAAAATCGGGATTCTTTTTCTTGGTCAATTAAATCCTCATGCTCGTGTTCGTCATGGTGCAAATAGGTGCGCCACTCATACATTAATTCATCATCGCCATGTTCTGCATCTGACGCTACTCCATTTAACTGCAATAATGTTGTCCGGTCAAGGGCGTAAAAGGAAGTATCGGGCAGGCTTGTTATTTCAACCTCTGGTGGCGTATTATTTAAAGAAATAATAATTTCAGTGGATTTTGTTTTGCCAACAGTGTCGGTGATGGTCAATTTTACTTCATATGGAAAAGGTTTATTTTCTGGTGAAGTAAAAACATGTATAGGAGCAATTTCATCACTTGTTGAACCATCACCAAAATCCCAGCGGTAACTAAGTGGCACATTAGAGGGCGAATAAGAACCCGACGCATCCAACCGCACTTCTAATGGGGATACACCATAATATTTATCAGCTTCGGCAACGGCAATAGGCGCAGGCGAACCGCCGTAACATATTTTCCTTAATTTTTTATTTTTAAAATCCATATAATAAAGGCAACCGTCTTTAGGGTTTTCCGAAAGAGATACAATGTTTTTGGAAGATGAATGGAAAATATCAACTTTTGAAATTTTATTGTTTTGGTCAAAATCAATAGTTCGAATCCAGCCCTGATAATCGGGATGAAAATATTTACCCCGATATTCTTCTGGAAAAACATCGCCTTGATAAAAGCATCCACCCATGCTGGTGATGCCAATGAATGGCTCACCTTGAACGCCAGCGGTTGGATCGGTAATAGATAACCCTACGGGCATGCCATCATTATCATAATTTGGGAAAATAACTTCGGGGAATAAATTGTCGTTTTTATTGCGGTAAGCCATCACTGGACGCTCGTGTAAAAAAGTATTTATTCCTTGCGGAATGAAATAGTTGGTGTCACACGGATTTTTAAATAAATTATTTGCCTGTAAAGAGGACGGCGCTATTAAATCATTAAATAAAAAATGTTCCTCATCGCATTCTGCTGTTCCAAAGAGTGGATTTTTTGCATCTTTATTTTTGATATTTTTCGATGTGTATTCAGTTCTTTCAATAAAGCCTTCGAAAACAGGCCATCCAAAATTTTGTCCACCTTGGTATGCAATATTTAATTCTTCCCAACGGCTCGACCCAACATCACCAATAAATATTTCACCTGGATTCCCATCGCCTGGAAAATGGCTGCCAGTATTTGGTTTTACAATAAACCTATATGGGTTGCGTAAACCCAACGACCATACTTTTGATAGAGGTGAATTTGGCGAAGCTGCATTGTAAAAAGGATTACTAGGCAACCCCTCTCCCGATTCGGGGTCAATACGGATGAGTTTTCCACTGAGTGAGTTTACCAATTGCGAACGGTATGCCCCCACATTTTCTTCCTCTCGCATAATGCCGTCTGCAATCGCCTGTGCGAAATAGGTTTGTCCACTATCACCAGTGTCTTCCCAATCGGGGTGCCCCGTTTCGCCACAGCTGGCGAGCAAAGTGCCGTCGGTGCCAAAAGCCAACGAGCCAGTGCCGTGTGTTTTAAATAATAATGGAAAACCTTTTCCTTTCGTCGCACCGAGTAATATTTTCCGGCTGTCTGGCACGACTGTTTTAAACCCATTTAATTCATCCAAAGAGTATCTGGTGATTCTACCAATGGTCGCTTCATCTTTTATTGTAATGTTAGGGTTGTACTCAGGCGTACCGTAATATAACAGGTGATGGCGATCCATTACATAAAATAAGTACACTTTCCCATTGTCCATAAAATTTGGATCGAGTGCAAAACCCAGCATCCCCATGTCCCACCAACTGGCCACTTCTTCAGAAATGTCGATAATGGGATCGGTAAGCACAACACCATTTGTGTCGAGCATATAAACCTCGCCTGTGCGCCGCCATGTATATCCCCTCCCTTCTTCGTCAAAAACAACCCCGATATATTGATCAAAATTATCGGCGACAATTTCATCATAAAAGCCACCGGGCAATTGTGCCAGCAATAGCGTATTTTGAAAAAAAAGAAAAATAGATAATATTCTTGATAGGTACTTTATCAAATTGAAATGTCTTTTTTGGTTGATTTATTTAACACAAAATAAAGCACTATCTACCTTTTTATCATTCTCATCTTGTTTAAATCTAAAAAAGCGTCAGTAATTTAACTTGCTTTCTATCGTATTTTTTTATTAATGCAAATTCTAAATCATTTTCATTTTTTTCATTCATCTATTCGGCCGAAATAATAAAAGCCGATCAGAACACTCTGATCGGCTTTTATTATTTCGGTAAATTAATTTTTACAAAGTATAACTCAAATTTAACCCAATCGAACGCTTGAGGGTAGTGAATTTAAAAGGTCCATCAAAAGAAGCCCGATAACCCAATCCTTTTCTGCACATGATGCCAAATTCCATTCTTTTCAAAAAACGGATACCCAACCCACCCTGCACAAACAGGCGTTGGTTAATGCTGTTCTTTTGGTCATAAGTCAAGTCAATTTCTTCAGTTGAGGCGGGAACATCCGTATCAGGGTCAGATTCATAAAAACTCCTGATATGTACTTTTCCACCGTGCGATAGGCCCACATTAGTACCAACTCCTAAGTGAAATGAAAAAGTTCTACTGGCTTGCTCCCGGAACATATACACACCTTCAAGGGCGACCTCCTCGTTGGTGGCACTGACTTCAGCAAAATGCCCTGGCTCTGGCAATTCATAGCGCACCATATCAATGCGTCCATCAATGCTCAGAAGCGAAAGCTGGATTTCTGTATTTGTTTTCCCTGCTGGAGCAAAGGAAATGCTTGTGCGGAATGTGCCGTTGTCGCAATCCATGCGGACAAGTTCGCCATCCTCAAAAGGAATGCTACTGGCATCAAAATCACTGTTGCTGGCTGTACGCAAAAGGTAGTTCTCATCAAGGCCATGTGGCATTTCTATATCGCCACCGACGGTCATTCCAATTCGGGTCACCGACAACTGAGCATTGATTTGATAGGAAAAAAGTGTAACGAAAGCAAGGAAAGTAAATAGTCGTTTCATCGAAAAATATTTTAATTGATAGGGTTTGGTCGTCCGTTTTATTCGGGTACAAGTTATAACGATTTTTGAAAAAGATACCCTACCCCAGAAATAAAAAAAGTGTACCCAGTTTTTTCGGGTACACTTTTTTGTAAATTTTTCTGCCTAATCTCTAATCCGCAGATCCTCAAAATGACAATCGGGACATTCTTTTTTGGTAAATGTGAATGTGGAGGAATTGACAGAGGCATTAGGCAGTAATTTATCTACGGTCAATGTATATCGGGAGCCATCCTTACCAAAGGTTTTGATCCGAACGACTTCCATTGTTTTTTTATCAAGGGTTAAACGAATTTTTGAAAAGTCAGAATCCCGGTCGGTCGGCTTGAACTCTATCTGTTGGATGACCCTCCCTTTTTCTGCAAATTCATTGGCCAGTACATATATATAATTGTCCCACTCATAGGCTCGAAGCAAGTCTTTCGGTGAACCGATGGTACCTGGCTCACTTTCTTCTTCTGCATCATTGATCTGAACTTCTTTGTTTTTTTCTACATGTAACCAAACAGATTCGCCATCGGATACGAGGGTACGGTCGTCCAAGTCCAAGCGGTATTTTTCACCTTGCTGCACCAGTGTCCCTTTTTGTTCGTTGAGGGGTTGTTGGGGGATTTCCAGTGAAAGGGTAAAATCTGCTTGCAAGGAGTTGAAGCCTTCATAATGCTTTCGCATTTTTTCCAAAACTGCCTTAGCTGCTGGGTCGGAATCTGCTTTTGATGTAAAATTTTGGGCGAAAACCCTAAAGGAAAACGAGGTCAGAATAAATAGGAAAAATAGTTTCTGCATGATTTTCTTTTTTTGTCTAACGATAAGACGCACCACTTATTGAATAAGGCACAAAGGTATTGGTTAAAGAGTGTTAAATATAAAATTGGCAGAAGGTGGAAGGTGTATGGTTGGCGGCGAGCTAAACTAATCACTAATTACTAATGCGAATCAAGGGTTGAATTAGTTGACTGGTTTTCAGTTGATTGGAGCATGAAATCATGGTGATTTTCAAAATCACCATGATTTAAATCCTTGAAAATCAATGGTTTTTAATTTTCAACCCCTGATTCGCATTACTAAAATAAAAAAGGCCGGAGCGACCTTAAAACAAAAAAACAGTCGGGTGCTCCGGCTTCATGCGTAACTACTTATCTAAACAAAACTATTCCCTTGAGAAGTTATTGAGTTTTGGGTTGGAGAGTTTTGAGTATTCGTGTACTCAATAACTCATAGCTCAATAACTCAAAACTGGCATTACCACGAAAGGCCAAACCTCAATTTCAAATTGAAAAAAAGCGAGGAAAGGTCTTGATCTTCAATATTCGGCAGGTCGGTTCTCGATACGAATCGGTATCCAGCATCCATGCCGACTTTCCACCATTTAAAAACATTTATTTCAAAACCTGCGGTTGGCTGCACCACGAACAATGGGTCTTTGTTGCCAAGGGCATCTTTCAGTTCGCCGCCTCCCAACATGAAGCCAAAAGCAGGGTGAATGACTTTTTCTTTTTTAGGGTAAAAATGAAGATAGAAGCCATTGTGCTTAAAATCATACTTCCTCACATCACTTTCATTTAATAGAACGGATTCAAATGTCCTTTCGTTACCGAAACCTGCTAAAATCACATCGTTGAATTCCAATCCCCAAAAAGTACCCCTTGTAGCTGCTGCATCATTTCCAAAAAATGACATTCCAAAAGCAGGGGCAACCCAAGCACCGGTCAGCCGAAGTCCTGATTCGCCAAATAGGGTTTCTTCTTCTTGGGCCGTTATGGCCGTTGCCAATAAAAATACTGTGAGAACTACTGATGAGAGTTTTTTCATACGTACCCAAGAGTTTTTTCACCAAGGTACAAATCCATAGACACCAATTGCAACTAGGGGTTGCCTGTGTTCGACCAAAGATTAAAAAAAATAGAAGATGGTTGTTAATCGAAAATTACTGATTATTTTTTTTGGGCTTTTTTACAAAAACAATTGATAACCAGTAATTTGTGATCAAGCCAAAGGTTCTCTCAACTTCCGGCGGAGTATTTTTCCAACATTTGATTTGGGCAAGTCGTCTTTGAATTCTACTTCTTTGGGAATTTTATACCCTGTCAGTTCGGCACGGCAAAATTTGATCACTTCTTCTTTGGTCAATGACTTATCTTTTTTTACAACAAACACTTTTACGATCTCACCCGATTTTTCATTGGGAACGCCAATGGCAGCAGCTTCCAAAACTTTTGGGTGTTTGGCCAAAACATCTTCTATCTCATTTGGGAAAACATTGAAGCCTGAAACGAGGATCATATCTTTTTTTCGATCAACTATTTTAAAATAACCATCTTCATCCATATAGCCGATGTCGCCTGTGCAGAGCCATCCACCCACTATCGTTCTCGCCGTCTCATCGGGGCGGTTGTAATAGCCTTTCATAACTTGTGGGCCTTTGATTTGTATTTCACCTACTTCCCCAATGGGTAGCGGGTTGAGTTTGTCGTCCACAATCCGCATTTCAGTGGAAGGGGCAGGCATACCAATAAACCCCAATTTGCCAGTACCATCCACTGGGCTGACGGTAGCTACAGGAGAAGACTCGGTCATACCGTAGCCCTCAATGAGTGGAGCGCCCGTGACCTGATGCCATTTTTCAGCCACTGCCCGCTGAACGGCCATGCCGCCACCAAGTGCAAATTTCAATGCGCTAAAATCGAGGTTGGCAAAGTCCTTATGGTTGAGCAGGCTGTTGAACAAAGTGTTGACCCCTGTCATATTGGTGATCTTGTAATTTTTAAATTCCTTCATGAGAGATGGCAGGTCACGGGGGTTGGTAACTAAAACATTCAATGCGCCCAAACTGAAGAAAGCAAGGCAATTCACCGAAAAAGCAAAAATATGGTAGAGTGGAAGTGGTGATAAAGCTATTTCGCCCCCATCCTCAATGGCCATTGTAGCAGCAGCCCTTATCTGCATCATATTGGCCACGAGGTTGCGGTTGGTGAGCATGGCGCCTTTGGATACGCCCGTCGTGCCGCCCGTGTATTGCAATAAAATAACATCCTCTGGCCCAGAGGAAAATTCTTTAATGGTAAACTTTTTCCCCTGCGCCAAGGCATCTTTGAAAGTGACGGTGTTAGGCAAATCAAATTTAGGCACCAAGCCTTTTACCTTTCGCACCACGAAGTTGACCATCATGCCTTTGGTAAAGCCGAGCATTTCGCCGAGGCTTGTTAAAACAATGGTCTTGATTTCTGTATCGCCTATTATCTCTTGCAAATTGGCAGCAAAGTTTTCACATATCACAATGGCCTTTGCCCCTGAGTCAGTGAATTGGTGTTTCATCTCGCGGGGCGTATAAAGCGGGTTTGTGTTTACAATGACCAAACCCGCGCGGAGGCAGCCGAACAATGCAATTGGGTATTGCAACATATTCGGCATCATGAGTGCCACCTTGTCGCCCGGCTCCAACCCCCGTGAATGCAAATAAGCACCAAACTGAATGGACATTTTATCCACTTGCTCATAAGTCAATTCTTTTCCCATACAGGAGAAAGCCGATTTTTTCCCATATTTTTTAAAAGTATCCTCTAGCAAAGCAATCAGGTTGGGATAGGCATTGGGGTCGATATTGGCAGGAACGCCTTGCGGGTAGTTTTTCAACCAAGGTCTTAAATCTGACATGTTGTATGCTTTTTAAGTTTTCTGATCTTTTATGCAAAAGGGCAAGGTGCATAAAAGGAATTAAAACCAAATGATGGGGCTTCCATTTTTTTTAAAAAAAACTTCGCCATCCTTGTATTTATTGACCCAAATATAAAGACACGTGCAGGAAGATTCAAAGAAGCATAATAATGACATCGAGCGTTTATTTCTTGCGCACATTATATCTTTGGCAAAAACCAATTTATTTTTGTGCCCACACCGTGATCTTTTCAGTATGATTAGCACCTTGCCCTCACCAATCAAAACAACACCAGAGCTTCATGAAATTATTTGCAAAAAATGCCTTTCTTTTAATTGTTTTCGTTTTATCAGCTTTTAAAACAATTTCCCAGAACGATGCCCATTATTGGACAAACCAGTATGGAGCTAAGGGCCTGCTACTTAATGGGGCAGTCCTTGCATCCACCGAAGATGAGACTGCCGTTTTTTACAATCCTGGTGCAATGGGCAATGGCGAGGATTTTGGGCTGTCCCTTTCTTTTTTCACACCTACCTACTCAGTGCTAACTACAAAAGACTACCTAGGTGCTCGCAGTGAAGTGAAGGACAAGGGCTTTGGTTTTGGGCCGGGCTTTGGGGCCGTTGGTTTTAAACCCTTCAAAAGTCCTAAACTGCGTGCTGCCATTACTTCTTTTACCCGTTTCCGTTCCAATGTGCGCTTGCGTGCAAGGGAAGTTGGTATCGTAGAAAACCAATCCGACCTTTTGTTTTTGGGCGACCTTGAGTTTCAGCGGAGTATGTCAGAGCGGTGGTTTGGCTTTGGGATGGCCTATCGTTTTAGCGACCATTTTTCACTGGGCGTATCCCAATTTTTGACCTTTCATTCGGAGAGTACTGATCTTTCTGTGAGAAAAGAAATTGTCCATCGGGACAACCCATTTGACCTGATGCTGGGCTGGCGCTCCAATTTCAGGTACGGTTTTTCAACCCGGGGCGGCATGCTTACTAAGTTCGGGATTTCTGCAGGCCAAGAAGATGTGAAGATTGGTTTGGTCGTGACGACCCCTACCTATTACAACTACGAAAGCAGTGCGAGCTACGATGCTGATGACCAAAAAATATATGAGACAGGAGATGTCGAACTCGTTTCAAATTTGGTAAGTGCAGAATTAAAAAATTACAAAACCCCATGGTCGGTCGGTATGGGCGTTGACCTGCAAGCAGAAAAAAGCCGTTTTTCCATTTCGGTTGAATATTTTCAGAAAATCCCGCTTTACACTGTAATCAATGACACGGATGATCCATTTAATGGCCTCGCCAATGGAGGAAACGATCAGACAACTTTAGTGCGTACGGAAAACCGGACGATCATTAATTTAGCGTTTGGGTATCAGAGGAAATACAGTGAAAAGTCAACCCTCATACTCGGTTTCCGTACCGACCGCAACCAACGCTTGGTGGATCAGGAATTAGAGACGCTGAGTTTTTTAAGTACTTCCCCGAGTATTTTCCATTTGTCATGTGGTGGGTTTTTTACTTTTAGCAACAATCAATTTTCTGCTGGGCTTGACTACGCCTTTGGCCGAAAAAAAACCAACGGTCGCTTGGTTGATTTCGGGCATATTACCCCCGAAAATTTATTTGGCTTTAGCGAGGATGGGTCCATTTCATCCCGTTACCAATCCATTGTATTTATTTTTACTTATGATTTTATTTTGAAGAGTTGGAAAAATAGGAGGGCGCTTAATAAATTCTTCCGAAAAAAATGGGAAAAAAATAGAGGATTAAATCATTTTTGGAAGCTATTAATTGTCACACAGTGAGAGAATATTTAATTCTTTTATAACTTGACAATGTTATGTTTAAAATATTTGAATGTGAAAAAAAAACACACCTCTCTCCGAAACCCCTCTTCTTCTCAGGCCTGAAAACGGATTTATATTTTGAAAATCGTAACATGAATAAATATTTCATTATTGTTTTCCCCAATACCATTTAAATATTGTCAAGATAAAATATACTACTTCCCATATTAAATAGGTGGCAGTATCTTAAGGATAAATTTCTTTATTGGGTTTTAATTTAAACAATTGTAAAAGCTATGGTTATTAAAATTATTATTTACCTATACCTGCTTTTATCAAGTAACATTTTATTTTTCATAGCTAAATTAAGTAAGTGCTTGGATAAAAATAAGTTACAAATTTATTTGTAACTTATTTTTATCCAAGCACTTACTTATATTTAACAAAAATACTTTATTCGAATCAGGGGTTGAAAATTAAAGGCCATTGATTTTCAACCCCTGATTTGCATACTTTATTATTTCTCATAAAAAAGCCCCAGCAAAACTGCCGAGGCTTAACCCATAAGTGTATGTTTAGTGCTCGCTTAATGAATTGTGGTATTCTTATTTAAAGCAGTGGCGCAATAACCAACGCAACCACTGACATCAATTTCAACAAAATATTCAGGGAAGGACCTGAAGTATCTTTGAAAGGATCACCCACCGTGTCACCAACAACGGTGGCCTTATGTGGGTCAGATCCTTTGTAGTACATTTTTCCATTAATTTCCACGCCCTCTTCAAACATCTTCTTGGCGTTGTCCCAAGCACCGCCGGCATTGGATTGGAAGATGGCCATCAATACACCACAAACCGTCACACCTGCCAAAAGACCACCCAACATTTCAGCGCCCAATTGGCTGCCGAGACCAAGCAAACCTGGTGTCAAGCCAACTACTACTGGCACCAATACAGCCAAGAGGCCAGGGCGCACCATTTCACGGATAGAAGCAGCAGTGGAAATTTCCACACATTTGCCATATTGGGCTTTTCCATCGGCAGCTTCGAAGGTGGCTTTATCAGCAGCGCTCCAGTCTTTCATTTCCTTACCGTCATTTTTCTTCATCACTGCAAGGGCGGCTTTCAGTTCAGGAATGTCGGCGAACTGTCGGCGTACCTCTGTAATCATATCCATCGCTGCACGTCCAACGGCACCCATGGAAAGGGCAGAGAACAAGAATGGCAACATGCCACCAACAAATAGCGCAGCCATCACATATGGGCTGGTGATGTTGATGGAAGTCAATTTGGCATCTGGATGACTGAGGTTGTAAGCGGTAATAAAAGCAGCAAAAAGTGCCAAGGCTGTCAAAGCCGCAGACCCAATCGCAAACCCTTTTCCAATGGCAGCAGTTGTATTACCAACTGCATCCAATTTATCAGTACGGCCACGAACTTCTTTAGGCAATTCAGCCATTTCGGCAATACCACCTGCATTATCAGAAATCGGCCCATAAGCATCAACTGCCAATTGGATACCTGTATTGGAAAGCATACCTACTGCAGCGATGGCAATACCGTAAAGTCCAGCAAAAGAATAAGAACCGATAATAGCAACTGCCAAAATTAGGATAGGGATAGCGGTTGATTGCATGCCCACGCCGAGCCCAGCGATGATGTTCGTTGCAGAACCAGTCAGTGATTGGTCAACAATACTCTTTACTGGTTTTGTACCAGTACCTGTGTAATACTCGGTGATCATCCCGATGAACAAGCCGCCCATCAAACCAAAAATAACAGCAACGAAAACACCCGTTGAGCTGAAGTCGAAACCATCGAAAGTCCAAGAATCAGGGAGCATCCATTTGACGATAAACCAAGTGGCAACGAGCATAATACCTGATGAAAGGAACTCGCCCATGTTCAAAGCCTTCTGTGGATCGCCGCCTTCTTTTACTTTTACGAAGAAAGTACCGAGAATAGAAGTGAGAATGCCAACGCCTGCCAAAACCAATGGCAGCATCACCGCATTCAATCCACCAAAATGATTGGTGTTTTCATATCCACCTACACCAATGAATGCTGCACCAAGTACCATCGTACCGATGATCGAACCGACATAAGATTCAAAAAGGTCAGCGCCCATACCAGCCACATCACCCACATTGTCGCCTACGTTATCAGCAATGGTCGCTGGGTTGAGAGGGTGATCTTCAGGGATGCCTGCTTCTACTTTACCCACGAGGTCAGCACCGACGTCGGCAGCTTTGGTATAAATACCTCCGCCCACACGAGCAAACAGGGCGATAGAAGATGCACCAAAAGAGAAACCCGTTATCACAGTAATCACTCGATTAACATTGTCAGCCGTCTCTGTGCCGAACATATTGCTATATACGAGAAATAAAGTACCAAGTCCTAAAACACCAAGTCCAACTACACCAAGCCCCATTACAGAGCCACCAGCGAAAGCTACTTCAAGTGCTTTCCCCAGACTTTTACGGGCGGCATTGGTAGTTCGTACATTGGCTTTAGTAGCCACTTTCATCCCGATGAAACCTGCCAGTGCGGAGCATACGGCACCTATGATAAAAGAGATACCTACCATCCAAGAGGAATTGGGTGTATTCCCGCTGACAGCTAAAAGTACTGCGACGACTATTACAAAAATGGCCAGTACCCGGTATTCGGCTTTGAGGAAGGCCATTGCCCCATCGGAAATGTTATTGGCGATTCGGCCCATCCGTTCCGTACCTACTTCCTGCTTGGACACCCAAGAGGACTTCCAGAAGGTGTATAATAACGCTATCACACCCATCAATGGAATCATCATCGTTAAACTATTTGCCATAAAATCAGAATTTTAATATTGTTTAGTAGTAAGTTTGAAACCCAAAAAGAAGGAGGTTCAATGTTTCTGGAAACAAGGTTTTTTTCCCCCGTTTCTTGGAACTTTGAACCTCCGGCTTTCCCGGTTTTTCGTTAGAACGGCGAAAGTAAAACAAAATCCAAAGCTGACAAATTATTTTATTGGCAAATGAACGCTACTATCTTGTTGTAATTCAATGGATAACGCTTTATAGTTAAGGTGGTTGAGAATGGTTTAGGAGGGCTGAGTACTCAGCCCTCCTAAACCATTCTCAACCACCTCAACTTTTTCAAAATGGCCGGAATCTATCTCCATATCCCTTTTTGCAAACAGGCCTGCCACTATTGCAATTTTCACTTCTCTACTTCCCTGAAATATAAAGAGGAGATGGTCGGGGCTATGCTAAAAGAATTGGAGTTGCAAAAAGGTTATTTAGAAGGTGAAAAAAATCCAGACTATTTACTTTGGCGGTGGTACGCCCTCTTTGCTTGGCGAACGTGATTTGGATTTGTTTTTTGAAAAATTAATTTCCCTATTTCAAATTTCAAATTTCACGCCTCTTGAGATTACCCTCGAAGCCAATCCAGATGATTTAACCAAAGAAAAAATTAAAGAACTAAGAAACACTCCGATTAACCGCTTTAGCATTGGGGTTCAATCATTTTATGCAGAAGATTTAAAATTCATGAACCGAGTGCACAATGCCCACGAAGCAGAGGTGTGTATTAAAAATGTACAAGACGCTGGATTCGAAAATTTGACTATTGATTTAATATATGGCTCTCCCACCACACCAGATATTCATTGGCAAAAAAATATTGAAAAAACCATTGCATTTAATATCCCTCATATTTCCTGTTATTGTTTGACCGTTGAGCCAAATACGGCTTTGGATTATTTTGTGAAAAAAGGAAAAGAAAAACCTGTGGATGAGGAACAAGCAGAACGGCAATTTAATATTTTAATAAATAAGTTAAATACTGAAAAATACGAACATTACGAAATATCCAATTTTTCGAAAAAAAGGTTTTATTCAATTCATAATACTAATTATTGGAGAGGGAAAAAATATTTAGGCATTGGCCCGTCGGCACATTCTTTTAATGGAAAAAGCAGGCAATGGAGCGTTGCCAATAATGCAAAATATATGCGGGCATTAAAAGAAAACAAATTGAATTGTGAAATAGAAATATTAACGCCCGAACAAAAATATAATGAATATGTAATGACGGCTTTAAGGACGATGTGGGGGATTGATTTTTTAAAAATAAAAGAGATGAAATTCGAAAATCATTTTTTAAAAAATATAAGCACATATTTAAAACAGGAATTAATTTTTGAAAAAGACAATCATTTTATATTAACGGGGAAAGGAAAATTTTTGGCAGATGGGATCGCTGCTGGATTATTTTTAGAAATATAAAAATAAATATGCTCATGTTTCTTTGGTCTTTCTGTGTGACAATTTATGGTTAGTAATGAAAAATAAAGTCCTTATTCCACTTTTGAATGGATTGGTTTTTGCTATCCATTACTACTTTATAATTCCCATTGTTCAAAGTATAACTCCTGAATGAAATCCAAAGCCTTATACACCTCCCACTCCGCTTTAGCTTTTCTAATTGTATTCCTTTCAAATTTTATTTGCGCTCAACCTTCTTCATTTCAACTACAAATGGAACCCTTCCGAGCTTTTTCTTTTCAACATTGCAAAAAATGAAGATGGTGCTGTGGTAGCAGGTTTTGTAGAGGCATCTAATATTGCTTTTGCAGACAGAAGTGAACTGCTGATTTTACCAATAGATGGACAACCGGGTAACATTACAGGTATGACTATTAATTATGGCACCGGAAACGAAGCGAGTATAATCAACGATATTATTTACATAAGGTCGGACATATTTATTCCCCATAGTACTGCTTTTTCTTACCTAAACAACTTCTCTATAATTACAAAAGCGAATATTGCCACTGGAGAATATTGGTCCAAAAAAAGCCTACAATCAGGCTTTCATCTTCCCGTTATCAAAAAAATCAAATGACGGAAATTTAATCGTATGTTACTCGGCGATGAATGACACAACATTTAATGCATATTACGACATCTACAAAATGGATATTGCAGGAAATATCTTATGGAAAAAGAGAATGGCTTCTCCTGACATAAGCTCTGCCATTATTGGGTCAAGCATTGACATTGTCGAAAATCCAATAGGAGATATATTTTTTTTTACATCATGGGTCATTAAATGCAAACCCATATTCATATATGGGTAAACTTACCAGTAATGGCGATTTATTAATGGGGAAAAAAATAAACGGCTATCAATTCAATCATGCCATAGACTTAAATAATAGCATTTATATATTGGATGAAACAGATAAATTTATTAATTCTCCTTTTGAATCTGATTGGAACCATGCAAATCTGACCAAAATAGATTATAACTTAAATATCGCTTGGTCTAAAGTATATTATTCTGAAAATAATTCAATACTAAGCTCTTCCATTAACAAAAACCGCTGATGGCCATTTGATTTTGGGTGTTTCAGGTGAGGGTGCTTTTCCTTCTATTTTGGCAGAACTCGACAGCGAAGGAAATATTCTTTCCCAAAAAGGATATCCTAATTTTACACCAAAAGTTGAAAGCCTAAGTGACGGCTCTATCCTACTTGGCTCTTTTAGGACATTTGACAGTACTGGACAGATATACAATCGGACTGTTATTGCAAAAACAGATTCTACCGGAAATGTGAATGGCTGCCAAAATTACCCCAGTTGCCTTAAAAGTGAAAACATCATGTTGGAGACCGACAACATCGAATTTACCGAAATGGCAGCCCCTGATTTAATAGATTTAGATGTTGACATCAAGCCGGCCTCCATGTATTTTGAAGAATACTGCGGATTTCCAACACCACCTTCCCCTGAATTTGAATTTCCAGATACAATTTGTGTTACTGACAGTGCTTTCACAACCAATACCAATAACCGCTGGGCTAACGAAAGGGAGTGGCATCTAAGCGGACCTGACTCGGATACTATTCTAAAGGGTGCTTTTAATTTTGGGTTTCGTTTCCTCTTATCTGGAAATTATGTTTTAAGGCAATCTATTTGGATGTTGGGGTGCGAATTTGAATATGAGCATAAAATCTTTGTATTGCCTGTTTTAGAAACTGAAATGACACCCTTAAAAATATGCCCTTATGAATCACATGAGCTAAAGACAATATCGAACCGCCCTGTCATTGAGCATTTATGGGACAATGGCTCGACTGAACCCACTTTGCCTATTCAAGAAAGTGGAACATACACAGTTGAAACAAGTGACGGAATATGTAAATCGTATGATACTTCTTTTGTCGAGGTAATTGTTGATATAATTGGAAATGAAGAAATTATTTTTTTGCCACCTGATACCACTATCTGTATGCGTCATTTGCCGATTCAATTAATTCCTGAATGCATGTTTACCGATTCCTTTTTTATTGATGGTCATAACGTACGCTCTGATACTTTGATATTAGAAAAAGAGGGAGATTATTTAATAGGTACTGAAATATATGGGTGCTTGTTTTATGAAAAATATAATATTAAATTAATGGAAGATTGCAGTGCAAAAATTTATTTCCCAAATATTTTTAGTCCGAATAATGATGGTATTAATGATGCGTTCTATCCAACAGGAAAATATTTTGAAATTTTAGAATTAAATGTTTTTGATAGATGGGGAGGTTTGCGATATGCTGGAAGAGATAGGAACGCCAAGTGGACTCCTGATTCAAGGACAGCACAAGGCACTTATTTATATATGCTAAAATATAAAAATACTTTATTGGACAAGGAAGAAATAAAATCTGGTAGTTTTGTTTTGATTAGATAAAATTCCTCACCACCCCTGTGCCCGATAAGGATACCTTACCTGATAAGCCCTTTTTATTAACACTAACAATTTCTCCCGCAACAAATCAATATTCTCCTTTTCAATCGCAGAAATAAAAACATTGTCATACTCAAACTCATTTTTTAGCCTCGACTGCAATTCCCGTTCTATTTCCTCTTTCGTCTCCCTATCTACGAGGTCGTCGAAATATCGTTTTCGATATAAATCTATTTTATTAAAAACAAGAAGGGTGGGTTTGTCCTGCACACCGATATCTTTGAGGGTTTCATTGACGGTCTTTAAATGGTCCTCGTGGTTGGGGTGGGCGATGTCCACGACGTGGAGGATGATGTCGCTTTCCCGCACTTCGTCGAGGGTGGATTTAAAACTTTCGACTAAGTGGTGGGGCAATTTGCGGATAAAACCGACGGTATCAGAAAGCAAGAATGGTACCCGCTCCAAAACGACTTTCCGTACTGTAGTATCGAGGGTAGCAAAAAGTTTGTTTTCGGCAAACACATCCGACTTGCTTAGTAGGTTCATCAAGGTGGATTTGCCGACATTGGTGTAGCCGACCAATGCTACCCGGATCATCTCACCTCGGTTTTTGCGACGGGTAGTGGCTTGACGGTCTATTTTTTCCAGTTGTTTTTTCAACAAAGCCACCTTGTCCCGAACGATACGGCGGTCGGTCTCGATTTCCTTTTCGCCTGGCCCCCTCATGCCGATCCCTCCTTTCTGCCGCTCAAGGTGTGTCCAAAGCCCACGGAGGCGGGGCAGTAGGTATTGCAATTGGGCGAGTTCGACCTGTGTTTTGGCCTGTGCCGTTTGCGCCCTACGGGCAAATATATCAAGGATGAGTGAGCTGCGGTCAACGATCTTGACTTTCATCATTTGCTCTAAAATAGACACCTGTTTACCAGATAGGTCGTCGTCGAAGATGACCATATTAACTTCTTCGTGTTCGTCAATATATTCCTTTATTTCTTCCGCTTTTCCCTGCCCGATAAAAGTCCTTGGGTGAGGCGCATTTCGTTTTTGGATAAAACGGCGTTGCGATTCTGCACCTGCGGTCATGGCAAGGAATTCCAGTTCATCGAGGTACTCTTGTACCTGTTGTTCGGACTGCTGGTCATGCACGAGGCCAACCAGCACGGCGTATTCCGTTTCTTCCCTGACACCTTTCTTTTCTTGTGCGCTTACGTTCCAGTCGTTGATCATAGAAATTAAATGGTTGGATAGCTTGTCCCGATATTTCGGGAGTTTAATAGTTTTATTGGTTTATTCAATGTGCAAATTTTAATGATTTGGATAACTTCCCAAAAGTTTGAAGGGAAAGCAAGACAATGTTTTCGATAAAAAAGTTCAAGAGGTTAGTGACTAGTTGAATAGTGACCAGTGATTAGTAGAGGAGGTGTTTATTCTTCCAAATGTTCCACAATGAAAAAAGTGAACGTAACTCATCTAATCACTGGTTACTGGTCACTAATCACTAATCACTGCTTCACCCAGTCAGTAGGATTGAGCCGGGTCTTCTCCCGCCATATTTCAAAATGCACCTCGGCGGTATTGGTCTTCCGGTCGGTACTGACGATGCCAAGCGACTGCCGTATGCCGACCTTGTCGCCTTTTCTGACCCGTACTTCCTGCAAGTTGGAATAAACCGAATAGTATTCCCCGTGCTGCAAAATGACCATGTAGTCGAACCCAGGGATGAATTGCGTACCTACGACCGTTCCTTCAAAAACCGCCTGCACATGCGAACCGTGGTCGGTACGGATATCAATGCCGTTGTTCACTATTTCCACTGACTTGATGGTTGGGTGCTGTTGGCGCCCAAAGTAACTGGTAATGACCCCGTTCTTGACCGGCCAGGGCAATGCACCTCGGCTACGGCGGAAGTCGGAGGAGAGGCTGGCTGCAGAACTATTGGAGTTTCGGGAAGGCGAAACATTGACATTGGCCGTGGCCCTCTCTTCTTCCAGGCGGGCCTTTTCCATTTCCTCTTTGATGATCTTTTCAATGGCGGAGGTCAGTTTGCGGGCCGCTTTTTCTTTGGCACTCAATTGTCGGGCAAGGCGGCTTTCATCATTTTTCAATTCTTCAAGGATGCGGTTTTTAGTGGAAATTTCGAGGCCGAGCATTTCAGTTTGCCGCTCTTCGGCAGCCAATAACTTCTCCTTTTCAATTTTTCTTTTTTCTAATGTAGCAATCTTAGCAAGGAGGGTTTCCTGCGTGTCAATGACGAGCTGGGCCTGCTTTTGACGATAGCGGTCGTACTGGCGAAGGTACTGCCACCTCCGGAACGCGTCGTTGAAGCTTGTTGCTGAAAGCACAAACAACCAGTCGTTATGGATCAATTTCTGTCGGTAGGCATGGCGCACCATCTCGGCGTATTCCGACTTGAGCCGTTCCACGTCAGCACTTAAGGCTTGGACAGCACCAGTGGTTCGTTCCACCGTTTCCAATATCAAGAGGACTTCTTTTTGGAGGGTTTCAATGAGTTGGAGGCGGCGGTTGATTTGCCTTTGTAAAGTAACGTAAGTAGAATAAGTGGCCTCCCGGTTTTCTTTTGTCTGCTTGAGCAGGCGGGTCGTCTGTTCGATCTCCCGCAGCAATTGCTTGCGCTTTTCCTCCAATTCCTCACGGGAATTTTGGCCAAATGCCGCAGTAACAATCAACAACCAGCAACCAACAATCAACAACTTCCTGCCCCAAACCAGAAAGCAATGAAATAATACAGCAATGCAGCTACGGAGCAATGATTCAATCCACCCTCTCATATCTGTTTGGAACCGAAAATGACATTTGTTGAGGAACATCAATCTCTACTTTAGAAAAATCAATATCGACCTGTAGTGTACCCAAGTCTTTGCTGTTCAAATTAAAGCGACGAAAATATGAAAATTTCTGTTTGTCAGGCAATTGCTGATAATCAGAAGCCATATATGTTAATTTTCGTGAATTGCGAAAATCGTCCACGAAGAATTCCCGCAATAAAAACTTGACCCCGTCTATCCAGTATTTGGTTTGCAAATTATCTGTTTTTTGTGAAAGTAAATAACGGGTCGAGTCAACACTGGCTTCCGATTCGCTGGAAAAGAAAACGGGGTTGCCCAATAACATTGCCTCAAGTCCTTGATAGCCGACTGGCAAATGGTATTCCCGCTGGGCATAGGAAAACGGCTTTGCCAAATACTGGTTGTTGATGCGGTCGATTACGAAAACGGAATCAGGAGTGATGAGTGCCCTCGCTCCCTCAATGCTGAATTTTTTAAAGCTCATCCAAATGGCACTGTCCCTTTTTAAACGGATGTAGGCTGTAAAACTTTCCCGCATATACTCATCCCGATAGGTGACCTTAGCCTTTGTACCCAACCAGTCGGCATTCACCTGATTGGAGAGCAGACGCTTCATGATGAATTTCTCTGATTTGGGTTTGAGCTTTGTTTTTTGGGCACGGCGAGCAGGATTGCAGGCAGCAATAGCTATTAAAAAGAGGATGGATAATAAAATGATGTTTTTCAATGGAAAATATGTTTTTGATAAGAACGAAAAAGGGAGTGCTTTAGGTACGTGTAATGCTTAATAGAAATGTTGGAGAAAGAAATGGTTATAGGTGGATTTTAATTTTTTTGCCATTTTTTAAGAAATAAGTTCATGCAAAAATAGCAACCAATATTGCGTGAACAGATTTTTCCAAAATGATAAAAAGAAGCGAATAAACTTCTATTTAAAAAAACGATTTCGGCAATATCGTTTTCAAATAATCAATAATTTCTTGGCTGCGGGCGTCGGGCTTTCCTTTAATATTCAAATAATAACTGGTCAATGTCGAAAACTGCTCATTGAACTCCTGTTGTAGCTCATTAAAGTCTTTTAGTGAAAAGTGAATGTTAATGATGGGAATCATTATTTGAAACAGACCATTTTTTTCATCGAAACTCACATGGAAATCGATTTTCTTTTTGAGTTGTAATTTTTTTTCATCCAGTATCAAATGATCGACATGTCCATCCAGTTCTTCCAATTTCCGGGTGAATAAATTATTTTCCTGCAAATCGCTCACCCGTAATTTAATGGCCGACTTATTGACATCCACCGGAATAATAGTTTGATAAAAACCGATGCGTTTTTTGGGTTTTTCCACTTCCACTTCTTTTGGCAAAATAAAGCCAACTACTTGACCGGAAATCCTTTTAATTGTTTTTTCAGGTTTAAAGTTTTTATCCGTTAGTGTGATTACAAAATCGCTGTTGTTATTAATGGAAGAAATGAGTGGCTCGAAAATAGCCTTTCTTTCATCCTCACTGTATTTTTCCAAAATACTTTCCACGTCGTTTCTTGAGCTATAATCCACACCTACCACGTCCGCCATAAAATTGCGGGTCAGTTTTTCCCGCCATTTTTGTATTTCCTTGTGCTGTATTTCCGTTCTTCCCATCATCGTATCAGCAGCTACTCCAAAGCTGAAACTTTGGTAATCCAGTGCTACCACTCGCAATTTCGTTAATTCGATTAATTTGTTTTGTAATTTTCTGATCCGTTTATTGTCAGCGCCCAATTGGGTGTAAAAATTATTTTTTAATTCTGTTTTAATATAATTGGTATATGAGGTAGTGAGATTTTTCAAGAAATTCCAAATATCATTTATCTCCAAAGTTTTTTGGAACATCACATTGTCTGAACTCAATTTAAAATAAATGGCGTCCTTTTTTAAAATATCAAAATAATCAGTAACGCCCAAAGCAATTGCTTCCACATTTACCTCATATATTTCGGAAATTATTCCAGCCGTTTCCTGTAGTACTTTATTAAAGTCATCCGCCTTTTTTCTCCTCGGAACAGGCAATTGGAATTTTTTTGAAAAACCCAAATTGGCGGGCGGTGAATAAAATAAATATTTATCCCCTACTTTATTGAGTTGCCATTTTTTATCTTCTAAATAGTCGGTTATCTTTTCGAGTGTCATATTAAATCGCATTTGCCTTTACACATAAATTTGATCAAATATTTTTTCAAAAGCTTTTTCGTCCACTATTTGTCCGTCAGGAATTTCGATGTTTACATTTTTCGTGCTATTTGAAGGCTTTGATTTTTTATTTGGCAAAAACCAATAACTGGTGCAGATCATGGACATGGCTTCTTTTGAAAAAATCACCGAACCACTTTTGTCATTTGGCCAAGCACAAATAAAAAGGATGGTCGGGCGTTGGCGACTAGCTGTTTCCACAATAGAATTATAGATATTTGGTTCGAGGCTGAATTTGACCGTGCCTTTGCCCCGTTTGATCTGGTTTTCGGGGTATGGCAAAATGTGGCCTTTTATTTCCCGATTGGAAAACAGGTATGCCTTTTTACCTTTTGGCAATTTCCGTTCGGCCAGGTCTTTTATATTTATAGCGGTAGGGTCGGTAGGGTCAGTTATGGTTTGATGGCCATTCATGGCGGCCATGACCTCCAAGTATTTTTGGGATAGTATCGCTTTTTTGCTGTCGTTTTCCATAAGTCGTTTAAAATGTGGTAGGTTGGGCAAGGAATACATTTGGGGGCGCAAATAACTGGAATTTTACGGAAATGTTCATGTGGAATGAAGGGTACTTTTCCACATTGGCAGGGCGAATGTCGGCAGGGTTTCGAAACCCTGCCGACGTTGAGCGAATGCTAAATCTTATCTTCTACCATCCCCCTGATCCTTTTCTCCAAAGCATCTGTCTCTTTAGCTATGGCAGCCGCTTTTTCCAAAAATGAAGCAGCTAATTCCTTGTCCTTCAATGACTGCACATTGATCTTCACATTCAACCAGGCACCATGAACGGCAGCTCGGGCGCAGAGGGCACCGACACCTGCGTCTGTCACCGAATTGGGGTTACCGTCTCTTACCATCGCCTTAGCCAACTCGAATATTTCAAAGGCCACTTCCATTGTCCGTAGTGGCGTTTCGATGGCATATTGGGTAGCATCCTGAATAGCCTTTGAGCGGGCAGCTTTTTCTTCTGGTGTGCCTTTTGGCAATCGGAAGGAAGCCATGATTTGATTAAAAGCATTGGTGTCCTCATCGACGAGGCGAAGGAGTTCATCCTTTAGTTGCTGTCCTTTTTCTGCCCAATCGGAAAAAGTGTCTAACCGATCGCCCCAGCCCCTTTTCCCTGCCGATAAATTGGCAACCATCGCACCGAGCGATGCGCCAAGCGCACCCACATAAGCCGAAATTGAACCACCTCCAGGAGTCGCGCTGTTCTTAGCCGTTTCATTGGCAAAACGGGTGAGGTTCATATTGATGAGCGACGAGGCCGCAGCATCCCGCAATTGGTATTCAATGATTTTTTTCTTTGGGTCGAATGGACTGAGTTCGTCCATGCCCATTGATTTCACAGCAATGTGGATCAATTCTTCTTCCGATACCCCTCTGCTCCAATTTTGTTTTTTCAAAAAATAACGACCAGCGTCAAGCATCACTTTCAACGGCACAAGGCCAACTACTTCCGAACCTGTCACCCGAAGCCCCCGTCGCTCGGCACTTTTACAACATTCCTCAAAAGCAATGTGGACAGGTGTTATACTAATGTTTGTCAGGTTCATGGACACTTGTGCGATGCCATATTCTTCGATATACCAGCCGATGCCCTTGACCGATTTGCATGCTCCCTGTTCTCTCAAAGGCTCGCCATTTCCGTCGCGGACGATTTCCCCTGTAATCGGATTGCCAATTCTTTTGACCCGTCCTTTTTCTCGCACATCAAAAGCGACAGAGTTGGCCCGTCGTTCGCTCGTTGTGTTCAGATTGACATTATATGCCACGAGAAAATCCCTCGCTCCAATAGCTGTCGCGCCTGCTTGTGCATTGAATTCGGCAGGGCCGTAGTCGGGTTTCCACTCAGGTTTGCGGAGTTTTTCAGGCAATGCTTCATATTCACCTGCCCGCACGGTGGCGAGGTTTTTCCGCTCCGGTGATGTAGCTGCCGATTCGTACATATAAAATGGAATGTCCAATTGGCTGCTCGCCATTTCGCCGAGCTTGTGCGCCCACTTGACCGTCTCTTCCATGGTGATATTGGCAATAGGGATGAGCGGGCAGACATCGGTTGCACCCATGCGGGGGTGTTCGCCCTTGTGCTTGCTCATGTCAATGATTTCTGACGCCTTTTTGATGGCTAAAAAAGCGGCGTTGATGACAGGTTCTGGTTCGCCAACAAAAGTGACGACGGTGCGGTTGGTTGCCTTGCCGGGGTCAACGTCGAGAAGCTTCACACCTTCGACACTCTCGATCTGGTCAGTGATCTGTTTGATGATGGTCATGTCCCGGCCTTCGGAGAAATTGGGGACGCATTCGATGAGTTGTTTGTTCTGCATAAATGGTTAGGAATGGCTGAAATGGTTAAATGGTTTTTATTCCGTTTCTGCCAATGATTTTAGTTTTTCGATGAAATATTTTGCGGATGGGCAGTTGGGGTGAGTAGCGGCGTTTTCAGTAGAAAAACCACTTTGGATCATTCTCAATCCCAACATGGTTTTATTTCGAATTCCCCTGTTATTTATTTTTAAATATTCTTCCCTTATAAAATCAAAAGGTCTTTCAATTTTTTCTGGAAATTCACAATTGTAATTTTTTTTGAAAAATGTTGAAATAGCATTTTTATCGGCGAGAAACCATGCCTCAATCATTTGTACGGCGACAATTATTATATTTTTATTTTCAGGGTCAATTTCATTTTTTACAGAGGTAATGCACTTTCCATCAGAATCAGTCAATATGATTATTTTATTTGCCCCTTTGTCTTGCTGTATTTTGATGAGTGATTTTATTTTATCTTTGGCAAGATTCGTTACGCCCCCTGCATTTTCAACATCTTCAATAAAATGCAAACCCAAGTTATTTAATATTGATTTGAAATTATTTGAAACCAATATCCTTTTCTCCGTATCGCCTTCTGCAATAAAACCGAGCATTACCATGGCAGCCCACCCCCCAGAGCATTGGTCAACCAAGCCTCATCCATCGTCAAATTATATTTTTTAAAATCTGCCGGAATTTGTTTGGCTTTTGTGATCCCTTCTTTTTTATCAATTAAAATAATTTCTTTTGGCTGCAACTCCCGCACCAGTGTTTGTGAATGCGTATTCAACCAGATATAATGTCCTTTTTCTTCGCATATATTTCTGAAAAATTCCACCAATGTGCGGATGACATAAGGGTTCAGCCCATTCTCTGGTTCTTCAATGCAAAGAAATTGTGGCTCGTCGCTTTGGTAAACAGCGGTTAATATGGAAAGGATATTATATGTGCCGTCCGATAAGAGGTCTTTTTTGAAATACTCCTTGGTATGTTTTTCCTTAACCAATAATGTATCAATACCGCTAATGTTATCCCTGCTAATTTGAAGGTCTTCAAACTCGGGGATCAGTAATTGAAGCCACTCTATTATTTCTTCTTTTTTAATTGGGTCTTCAATTACTCTTTTCAAAACAGAGGCAAGGTTAGCAGCGTCTATTCTTAATTTTTGATTTCCATTTATTTTAATACGCACCAATTCTTTTTTATCAATAAAAATTCTCGAATGCATCTTCTCGAATGTATCCTTTAATTCATCATTGTCACTATCTACCAACTTCTTGGTCTTCAAAATTTCTGTTATTTTGTGATCGCTTGAAGTGCCTATAAAAGTGTTTTTGCTTAATGTGTCATCCTCAAATTGAATTTGGATAGACAATTCAATTATGTCGGAATTTTGTTGAAGCTGTTTGTTTAGTATAGACCAATAACTGCCAAATAATTCAGGGGCAAATGAGGCATCTTTAATCCAATAGCGGAAAAACTCCAACGCCTCAAAAATATTCGACTTCCCTGCCGCATTCGGCCCCACAAAAACCGAGAAAGGGTTCGGCTCGATCAACTCAAAGTCAACTAATGATTTATAATTATTGATATAAAGGCGCTTAATTTTCATACATGCAAAGAAAACGTTTTTTGGGATATTAATTCACACTCACTCCAATTTGTGCACTCACTTTCTGTGGCGCCTCTTGGTTTCCACCAAAATAAAAATTGATCAGGCTACAAAAATTATTGTTGTGGGTAAATGGCATTTCATGTTCCGCAGTTTTTCCATTCACATTAATTGCCCATTCATATGTTTTTGACTTATAATCCATATTTAATTTTATTTCAATTGGTTCTCCCCTTTTAGCCGTAATTAAAGTTGGGAACATATCCCTGCTTTTGGATATATGATAATAAGGCGAAAGTTCGATATTGTCATTTTCTATATTATACCTCCAACCAATCATGGCGGCATCTTTTCGAGTATTAAATAAGGAAAAATAAACACCACAGAGTTTGTTCCAATCGTATTGATCACGGCTGACCTTACCATCTTTTTCCCGAATAACATAATTGCAGTCATCATTTAAAATAATATTCCAAATTATTTCCTGTGGTTTATTCATTAATTTAAAAGTACGGGGGAATGAGAAATGACTGCCTTTTTCCACTGTAAATGTTCTCATGCCTTCAACATTTACAGTATCGGTAAAAAAGGGTCTTCCCCCAACCCAAAAACCGATAAATCCATTCCCGCCTTTATATCAGAGATTACTTGCCTTGGCTTCCCGAAAAATGTATGGGTTGTTGAAACTTTTGCACCGGTAGATAATGTTTCCCAACCTTCCCAACTGTTTTCAATGCCACCGAGTGGGAGGATGCTAACCCACATTTTCCAGGCAGTTGGTTGGCCGCTTTCATCCAATATCCAAACATAAGAGTCACCAGGGGTTACGCCACCCGTTTTGTATTGTACCTTTAAGCCCTCCCCTCCGTCTTTCAATTGGACGATACTCCTTTCCGTGCCAGGGTCAAATGCCTTGACTACAGGGTTTAGCCAATAGCTATCGTTGCAGAAAGAGTTCCAGGCTTTTTGGATGAATTGGTTGGCATCATCGCCCATAACCTCTGAGCCGTTTTGATATGCTTTCCCAGCTATCTTTTTGGTATTTAATAAAACCTCGTTCCCATCGAAATTAATTTTTACTAAATTCCGCTCTTTGTCCCAAAAATATTCATTGCCGGTTCTAACGAAAGTCCATTGCACAAATCGGGTGGAGTCCCATGCGGTTTTATTTACAGAGGCCATCATTTTTTCGGCCAGTTGGTCGGCGGCGGAGCCGGCTTCCCCGATGGGTTCCTTTTCATTATTTATGAACCATAAAATAAATATGGCAGCAATTATAAATAGAAGGAAATAGCCGAGTATTTTTAATACTTTTTTCATTGCACAATTATTTTTTCTGACCAAAAAAGATTGCCAGAATTAATTTGTAAAAAATAAATACCGCTTGTTATTCTACCTGTATTAAAATTTATTTTTTGATCAGGAAAAATAGATACGTAATTTATTTCTTTAATTTTTTGTCCAGCTAAATTTGATAAAATAAATGTCGGATCGTTAATTAAATCACCATTATTTTGAATAATTATTTTATCACCTTTAATGGGTTGGGAAATTATTTTAAATGATATTTTTTTTGAAAAAATATTTTCGGTTGGGTTTGTTTCCGAAATGGTCCCTTTTTGGTACATGAGAGCGCCAAATGCATCGGCATATATTAAATGGAAAAAGCCGTTGGCATAAGCCAATGTGGGGCTGCGTTGCACACCGGGCGCTTCCGTGATGTTGGTGAAATTATTAACCAAGCCCCCCGCACCTGTTTTTGAAAAAGCAAACATAAGGTCAGTCGAATTTGTGCCAAACCCCGTTTCTTGCCAGACGATGCCAATGGTATCGTTGCTGCCTGCTATGTCGGGCGCATCCAATCCGCTGTTAACATTGCTTTGCGGAAATTCAAACTCCCATCCTTTTACCATCGTACCTTTATGCAGTGTGCTAAATGAAACCCGGTTACTGCCGGAGGCACCACTTTTCCATACCGTTATCAAAGAATCAGCAGCAAGAGGTGCTATTTTAGGGCCACTGATCGGGCAGCCCTGGATAACCCAATCGGTGTCGTCCACATCAGTGGCGTTGGTAAAGTTGAGGCCGCCATCGCTGCTGCGGCTCACCCACATATCACGGAGGTTGTTGTCGTTGTTTCTGAATGCAAGAAATACGTCATTGCCTTTCGAATAAATATCGGAAGGGCAACACTCGCAGGTGTATTCGCCATTGGCGGGTTCGTTGGCGACAGTGGGTGTTGTAAAGGTCAGGCCACCGTCATCCGAACGCATGAGTACATATTGGGCCTGGGTTTCATTTGAAAGTTCCCGCAGAACACTCACCAATGGGTTGCCCTGATCGTCTGTCCCGACAGAAGGGAGCGTTGCCCAAAGGCCCGCAGGAGGGGCAAAAACACTTACAGGTAATTCGAACTTTGCTCCCCCGTCTTCTGATCGGACAAGGTGGACACCTGTATTGAAATCTTCGTAAACGATAAATATCTTATTGCCAGAAGTAGCGAGGTCAATGCCCCCAAAACTGTAAATGTCGGGGCTGATGCCATTTGTATTTATCTCCACGGGGCTGATAAATTCATCACCTTCCATTTTGCTGAAATATATTTTGCTGCCCTTGCCCCATATGGCCACCGGCGACCCATCGGAAAGGATAGCCACACGAGGGCTTTTGTCGTCAAATGAAGAAGGGGCGACTTCTATGGGGGATGACCAATAGATGCCGTTTTGGGAATTAACACCTGTAGTAAGAGTGAATAAGGCGAAGATGAATAATGATTTATGGATTGACATTATATTAATATTTTCAATTGTTTTCAGACTCAAAAATGCCCGCCGCACCCGATCGGCGACCCATCCGGCATATCATAAGTTTTAATAGGTTGATAATCTTGTGGCCGCTGGCGGAATTGGCTGATCTCATTTAGCATATACACCAAATGCGCCCGCCGTTCATCCACCTTCTCTTCTTCCATTTCACGAACAAAATCCTGCGTCAGTCGGTCGAGTTCATACAGCGCTATTGCATTCACTTGTTTGTTGGCGGTTTTATCGGCGGCCAAACGGATGAGGTGTTTGATGACCAATTTTTCCACCATCCAGGCAATTTCTTCCTGATAAACTGTTTTTCTTTCATTAAAAAAAGCACGGGTCAGCAATTCGCCGATCACATAATTGACTGACATCACTCGATTGGGTTCGTTGGCTTTTTGTTCGATCAGCCGGGCGAGGCGTTGGGGGTTCAATAAAAAGGCAATGGTATTATCGGCAGAGCTTTCCGCCGCAGCCATTGGATCGAACACAAGGCCAGTGTAACTTTTGAATGTCTCTCGGTCTCGAAGGTAACCTTCTGGCTGAGGGGGGATGATGTCGCGGATGTGCTTGGGTATTTCGAGATAACGGGTGTCCAGTGTTTCGAGGAGGGCAAGCAGGGCGTCTTTTTGAATGTCATCAGCGACGGGTACGGGTTTCCAACTATCATTTTTTTCTGTTTCAAAACCTTTTACTGTATAGGTATAACTCACCCCTCCGATCAATTTAGAAACAGCTTCTACCTGAAAGCGGTGGGCTAAATATAATGGCACTAATATGCGCTCCAAATCGGCGACTGGTGCTCCGTTAGGAATGGTATTCAAGCCAAAATTTTCCAATGCCTTTTTACGCACCTTGGCCATACGGTGGAGTTCATCAGCAGGCGATTTGCCATTGTCCCAAAGGTGGGAATAGGGATGTGCGCCACTGGCAGGGCGGGCATCGGCGTCGGAAATAAAGAGTAGGCCCATCTCTTGGTTTTCTCTTAAAATTGTTTCCAAAGCAGCTTGCTCATCTACCTCATCGGGAAAATCGGAATAGCCATAAATGACCATGCGCTTGTCCCACTCACCGATTTTATCATCGTAAGCTTTTGAAAAATCAACCTTGCCCCTTTCGTCCATCGTGATGTAGGGGTGCGGGTAGTCCATGACCGATGCCCGATCATTATAGCTCGCTGCGAAGTTGTGGGTAAAGCCTAACGTGTGTCCCACCTCATGCGCCGACAATTGACGTAAACGTGCAAGTGCCATTTGCAGAAGACGTGGATCAGGTGTGCCTCCGTTTTCATAAGCTGCCAAAAGTCCCTGAGCAATGAGAAAGTCCTGCCGTACCCGCAATGAGCCAAGCGTTACTTTTCCTTTAATGATCTCACCTGTGCGGGGATCGTTCACGCCTCCACCATATGACCAACCACGAGTAGAGCGGTGTACCCATTGGATGAGGTTGTAGCGAACGTCCATTGGGTCGGCATCAGGGGGGAGTTCTTTTACTTGGAAGGCATTGCGGTAGCCAGCTGCTTCAAAAGCCTGATTCCACCAACTGGCTCCTTTTATTAGGGCTGACTTGATGGGTTCAGGTGCGCCTCGGTCGAGGTAATAAATGATCGGCTCAACGGGTTCGCTTATGGCTGCGGAGGGGTCTTTCTTTTCCAATCGATGGCGAGTGATGAAGCGCTTTACAATGGGTTGGTCAATCGGCGTCGCATAATCGAAATAATTGGTGCCGATGAAGCCGCAGCGCGGGTCATAGTGGCGAGGTTTGTAATTATTGTCAGGCAATTCGACAAAGGAGTGGTGCATACGTACAGTAATCACGTCAGGTGTTGGGACTACGGACTTGACCCATTCGCCCTTGGCCTCACCAACGAAGGTAATAGTGGCTTCGAGTTCGGTATTTTTCGGGAAATTTTTTGTCCTTGGTAAATAAATGGCAGAGCGGCTGTCTTCCAATTTATAATTTCCTTGTTTCCTTTGTTGCAAACGTTTTCTCACACCATGTGCATCTTGCAACAAAAATCGGGTAGCATCGACCAGCACTCCGTTTTTATTTTCTTTTGAAACTTCAAACCCCCATAAAACCGATTGGGCAAAGGCCTCTTCCACGGCGAGGCGCTCATCGGGGTTGTTGCTATTTGCCCGATATTTATAATTGACATGGGTGAGCAATATTTTATTTCCACTGCGTGAAAATTTGACGACCCGCTCTTGCCCCAACTGCCCCCGGTCGAGTCCAATGTCGTTTGAGCCGACGCCTGCCTGTAAGGAATTGACATATAAAAACTCCTGATCGAACTTATCTATTCCCAGCCATATTTTTCCTTGCCTTTCCTCCCAGTAAAAATTAAAAAAACCGGGGTAGGCTTTCATGTTTTTTGTTCTGGAAGCAATGGGGTCAATGGTTGAAGTGCTTGTAGAAGGTGCAGTGCGTTCAGTGGTTGTGGCCGGCGTCGTGGTTGTGGTTTTTTTTGTGGCATTGCAGCCAAAGAGGAAGAGAATTGAAAATAGAAGTGCTCGCATGATATTTATTTTTGGCAAAAAAACGGAAAATATGGGATATGTCAGTTGGGTTGCTCATCGCTTCCATATATTGATTTAAAATAACATAACTTGTGCATTCAAAAAATGGGCGGCTTTTATCCAGCTCGTTTCGCTCTGATTTTTTTACTTAAAACCAACCTGTCATGAAAAAGCTCTTCTTGTTTTTGCTTTCCGTCTTGTTTTCTGGTTTTATTTATTCTCAAAATGAGCTGGCTCTTTATGGGGTGTGGGAAGGGGAGATTTTTAAAAAGAATTCACATGAATTCTTCTGTGCAACACCAGCCAATATTTTTATTATGGATGAAAATATTGAAATGGTTGGCCAATCAAATGCAGGTTGGAATTCAAACAATGTGTACTTTGAAGGAGCATTTTTAGGTCGGGATAGTTCCGTGATTATTTCACAAATTGCCCACGCTGGCTCCTTATTTCCCTCTTTGGTTAAATATGATAAAGAATGGAACGAGGTATTTGATATATTCACTAATTGGTCAGGTAGGTATGGAGGTGAACTAAGCGATAGCACCATAATATATGGGGGACATTACAATGATGGCATTTTTGCTGTTGATCCAAATGGTGGAGAATTATGGAGTGTTGGTGTAGGGTGGGAATTAAAAGATATTCATGTAACAAGTGGAGACAGCATAATAAGTATATCCAATGATGGGTTATTTGTTTTTTCAGACAATGGGGATACGATTTCTATTTTTCCTTCTTTCAATTTTGAACGCATTGTTCCGATAAATAATAATGGCTGGATCGGACAAAAAAAAGATTCACTTTTTTTGCTTTCACCTGATTTTAATTTATTGGAAACAAACGTTTTTCCTGATGTGGATGTTAAAGATCTTGAAGCGGATTATGGCAAGGTTGTTTTATTGACAAAAGATTCAACCATACATATTTATGATGAGTTATTGGTTTTTGAAAATAATTTTAAAATAAATAGCAATAATTTTCCCCATCCAAAAAATTTTGAATTAACCGAAGATGGCCTTATCGTTTCTATGGGCAGTGCTTTCAAAAAATTCCTTTGGGACGGCACCGATTTATATACTGAAAATAATGACGTCGGAATTGTTGGTGTTGAGTTGGGAAATTATATAGTCGAGGATTATATTGCAGTATGGTATCCTGGGCCTAATTATGATACAATAGTTCGGCTCAGATACACGAACCCTATATTTACTGTTCATAACTATGGCGAAACAATCATTGAATCATTTGATATAAGGACCTCCTTCCCTGTAATATATGTCGGATATTGGAATTACTATGTGCCGTATAATGGTTCAATAAGGAAAAATATTTCAAATATTTCAATTGAACCTGGAGAAGAAAAAGAAGTTGGGTTGAGCAATCTGGATTTTTATTTTTATGATTTACCTGATGGAGAAATATACGACCAATGTTTTTGGACTTCCCAACCTAATCTTAGGATAGATGATGACTATAGCAACGACAAATATTGTTTCGAAATGGCCGTATCAACGGAAGAGGAATTTTTAGATAATCTTACCGTTTCTATTTTTCCAAACCCATCAAATGGGAACCTTAAATTATCAGTTGGTAATATAGAATCAAAAAATGCCTCCTGGATTATATTTGACCAATTTGGCAGGCAACAATTTTTAATGCCACTTAATAATTGGCAAAATGAATATGATGTTTCGTTACACCATTTACCAACAGGAATTTATTTTTGGAAAATACAAACGAGGGATGGGCAATTGGGGAGTGGTAAATTATTAATCCAGAATTGACTTTATTTTTTGGAAAAATAACTTAGTCATCAAATATATATTCGTAATTTTTTTGGATCAAAGCTTAATAAAGGAGAGGGTAATTTATTTGTTATTTACTGACTAAAAAATTATAAATAACTCCATTTTGTTTGTGGCTTTCAGATCTAATTGCCAACAGCCAACAGCCAACAGCAAATTTTATTTCCTCTCCTTCCACATCGGTTGTCTCAAGTGTTAAATGAGCTTTAGCGAGCGTCACTTGCGACTGCCGAACACGTTGCAAGTGACGGCTCATACAATCGCCTTAGCACTTGCAACAGCTGGGGTTTTAAGGTGATTATAATTTTTTGATTTGGTTGTGATTGACTTTTAGTGTTTTTTAACGGTCTGTGCAAATGGTGTGCGCCTACAGAGGGCGCATGAGCACCATACATATTGTTACAGGGCGTTATTCCTATTATTCTACTTCTCACATTTTGTAAAAATTACATTGTCCCCATTCCACAAATCACCTTCAGGCAAAATATCCCCCCGGAATTCAGTGTTTCTAAAGTTCTGTTGTTCCAACATTTCGGCTATATCTTGTTGAGAGAAGAAATGTGTCCAAAAACGGTAAGTCTCAATATCCCCGCTATTATCAATTATTGAGTGCTGAGATAGAATTATTTTTTCTTTCTCATATAAGAATGATTCCGATAAAACCAAATGCGGTGTATTTTTCCAAAAACCAACATTACTTGCTTCCCAAGTTTTAGGTGATATTTTTTCATTTAACCCTTTATCTTTCAAAACGTCAAAAATGAAAACCCCACCTTTCTTTAAAGCACTATTGATATTTGTTAAAAGCGTTTCTCTTTCCGTTGGCAGTAATACCCCCAAATCGGTGTAAATAAGAATAATCAAATCATATTTTTCTTTTCCAAAATCAATATCTAAATAGCTTCCAATTTGATAGTTAATGTTTAATCCTTTTTTTTCTGCTGATTTGATTGCATAATCAATCGAGTTCTTGGAAATGTCAACGCCTGTAACGTTATGTCCGTTTTTTGCAAAAATCTCCGTGTACAAGCCCGGGCCGCAACCCAAATCTAAAATGTTTATTTTTTTAATGGTATTTTGAGTTTCTAATATCCATTTAACGGTCTTTTCGATTGTTGATTTTTTGCGACTTGCAAGGTCAATGTCTGGATTTAAATGAATTTGAAGTAATTGCTTTGAGATATGTTCGTCAGTCCACATAAACGATGTGCCCTTTTCATAAAGTTTAGGTTTCTCAGCCAATGAAATTATCTCAGTTATTTTCATTTTTCAATTCCTTTAATTGGTGCTAATATTTGATTCTTATTAGCATGAATCTTGTTTTTTAAATGCCATAAAATTCCGTGCCGCCGACATGGGCAGCTACACGTTGTTAGCAACAGGATTTAAGCTTTAAAGTTAATTTGCTATTTATTTGTCCAAAGGAATATATCTTTCTTTTATTATGTTAAAATGATGTATTTGATGGGCAGTAATAGTGAGCCCAATTGCAAAAAGAGGCATTTCGTATTCAAAAAATTTACAGTTTGTTTCAAGTATTCTTTTATTAAAAGATTCAAACATCGTAATTGTCGATTGGCGTACAATTCGAAGTTCATTTACCAACTGCTCAATTGACAATTCATCGGCATTTGAATTTTTACCCATTATTTCTTGGTCATGGGCATCTGGGATGGTTCCTTCTCCACGAGCAAAAATTATAGCTCTAAAACACCAAATTCTTTCCCAATCAATTAGATGCTGTAATATTTTATGAATTGTCCATTTATCTTTTTCATAAGTTTTCAAACCAATTCTGTTTAATTGAGCGACATCAATATAATTGATTTCTTTCAAACTTAGTTTAAGAGCCTCTGTAAGTTCAGTACCCTCATTTAGCTTATATACATATTCTAAAAACTCTGGATTCTTTTTTGTCTCTGATTTTTCCATTATTTATGTTTTTTTTCTTGTTGCTAACATGGAAATAATCAATAGTCTAATGATTATTCTGACAATGCCATTTCGCCCATTTTAGAAAGTAGTACAATTTATAAGCACCTAATATTAAGTGGGTTAGAGAATATAATCACTTGCCCTTTTTCATCAATTTATAAAAAATAATAGGTGAACTTAAATCTTCTCAAAGGATGCTATAAAGGAAAGAAAGGAAGTCAAAAGTAACACCCCCAATCCGAAAATCAAAGCCAACTTTAAACTGAAATTTCACCCCGTCAGAATACCCCGTTTCCCCTGCACTGCTTAGCTTCGCCCAAATAAAAACAAAAAAGCATGAAGCATACCCGCCACTTTTTCGTCCTATTCATTTTATCCTTATGCATCACGCAAGGAACTGCCCAAAAATCTCTCCTCCAATCCGGCCCCATGCTCGGCTACACCGACATGCTGGAGTCCATGATATGGGTGCAGACCAAGAGCGCTGCCAAGGTGCAGATCGCTTATTGGGAGAAGGATACCGTTTCCGAAAAGAAATTTACGGATGTTTATTTAACCAATAAAAAGGAAGGTTATACTGCTCATTTGGTCGCTGATCAAGTGGAGCCGGGCAAGGTATATGAATATCAATTGCTCATTAATGGATTGCCGATAAAATTCAACTACCCGACTACTTTCCAAACGCAAACCCTTTGGCAGTGGCGCTCCAACCCACCACCCTTCAAAGTGGCACTGGGCAGTTGTTTTTATGTAAATGAAAAAAAATATGACCGTCCCGGCAATCCCTATGGCGGTGACTACCATATCTTAAATGTCATCCATGAGCAGCAGCCCGATGTAATGCTCTGGCTCGGCGACAATACCTATCTGCGGGAGGTGGATTGGTACACCCGCACGGGTTTTATTCATCGCTACACGCATACCCGATCATTGCCAGAGCTACAGCCGTTGCTGGCCTCTACGCACCACTATGCCACCTGGGATGATCACGATTATGGGCCAAACGACAGCGACGGCAGCTATGTATATAAAGATTTGGCAAAGGAGGTTTTCCAACTATTCTGGGGAAACCCAACCTATGGCCTGCCGGGAAAGGAAGGGATCACCACGGCATTCAAATTTGCAGACATGGATTTTTTCTTGCTCGACAACCGCACTTTCCGCAACCCGAACAAGCGCACCTCTGGCAAGCAAGTGCTGTTGGGAGGAGGTCAAATGGAATGGCTCATCGATGCGCTCGTTGCGAGTCAAGCCCCTTTCAAATTTGTCTGTATAGGTGGACAAGTACTTTCCACAAAGAAGAAGCATGAAAGTTACGCCAATCTCTGCCCTGAGGAACGGACCTATTTATTGAAACGCATCAGCGAGGAGGGCATCAAAAATGTGGTCTTCCTGACGGGCGATGTCCATCATACCGAAATGAGCAAACTGGAATTGTCGAGCGGCTCGACGGTTTATGATTTAACGGTTTCACCATTGACTGCTGGCATTTATAAATCGGATGGGGAAAACAGTTTGGTGGTAGATGGGACGATTGTAAACGAAAGGAATTTTGGCATCCTCGAGTTTTCTGGTCCACGAACGGAGCGGATCATGACGATCAGCATTTTTAACAGCGATGGGGAGGAGAAGTGGAGGAGGGAGATTGCGGCGGAGAAGTGATTTTTTTTGATTAACGATTAAAGGAATAAAGATTAACGATTTTTGATTTGGACAACAGCTCTCTAAAAATCGTTAATCTTTATTCCTTTAATCGTTAATCAATTTTTAATAATTTTAAATGCCTTTCTATTTCCATCAAATATTAGCTGTACAAAATAATTCCCGCTCGGCAAATCTGACGTGTTTATGGTCTGTTGCATGTCCCCGATAAATATATCAAACGATTCCGTTTTTATTTTTTTTCCTAATAAATCAAATATTTCAAGGGAAGCCTCGCCTGCTTTTTCAGCAGTCCATTGCAGGGTCAAATTATTTTTAACAGGGTTGGGGAAAATGGTCAAGCCGCCTTCGGCAAATAATTCATTGGCATCGACTAGTTCCCGCTCGCCATTGGCGAACCAAACGCCCCAGCGCCTCACATCGAGGTAAAATGTAGCATTTCCAGCAGCGGATATTTTATCATTTGCCAAAGGCACTAAGGCCAAAAAGTGGCCAATATTATCCTCTGCATCAAAAACGATTTGGCTATCGTCAATAGAATAGCTCGGCCAAGTCAGTACACCATTATCACTGATTATAGTGCCGACCTCGCCCTGCTCGATATTGGCAGCCCGTAGCGAATACTCATTATTAAACCCATCAATATAATCGAAGGCAATTATGTAGTCGGAGTTCTTGGAAAAAGTCGGGTTGCCCACACTGACATCTTCGGGCAGGCCACTGAACAATTTGCTGGTGTAGCCGTCGCTGAAATTATTGAAGCCGTTGTTCCAAACATGGGTGAAGCTGATGTCCCAGTATTCAATCTCCGCATTGCCTGTCGTGTTGATTTTGTTCAGCGCATCGTACATGACCCACTCGCCAGTAATGTCCCATTCCAGCACATCGGCATATTGCACATCACCAGTGGTTGGGCCACCCTGGCCAGTAGTTGGATTGAACAAGCGAAAAGTATCCCATTCCATTAGGCCAGTATCGAAAACCCATAGCAAATTATCATTGTCGGTCGTTAAAGCAGCGTAGTGGCGGCCATCTTTAGAAACGGCCACATTGCGCCAAATCGTACTGTCCTGAATGGTCGCAGAACTTGCCGTGCTGTTTTGCCAATCAATATTGATCGCCCGCATGGTATTATCCGTTGCGATGTAAACAATTAGGCTTCCATCGTCAGTGACAGAAGGCCGACTGAGCGGAGAAACACTGCTCAACGGGTTTGCAATCACAGTACCGTCAGGTGTGTATAGATAAAGGTTTTCGTAATTATCATCTGTCGTCAGGATGAAATCATCGCCAGGGTTTTCACCTGCATCAGTCTGGCTGTTGGTGCCACTGCCTTCACCAATGCCCACTGCGGCAAAGGCGTCTTTTGCGGCGTTGGCTTCGGTGTTACCATAAAGCTCAGTGGCGGCCTCTACCACAGCAATGCGGCAATCCACAAATTGGGCGGAGCGGAACAGGTATTTTTCCAATGCAAGGTAGTAAACCTGCTCAGCTTTGTCTTTCCCGATCGCATCGGCAAATAACTGGAAGGCTTTGTTGGGGATGCCGCTATTGATATGAACGCCGCCGTTGTCTTGGCTACCTGTGTAGCGCTCACTGTAATGGGCAGGCTGATAGCCGTTGTCATTAATATTATTGCCGCCATTGTGTGGGTTTTCCATATCCCTCAGTGCGCCTGTTGGATAAACATTGTTATTGGCAATGTCTTCCCCGATTTTAAAATCCCTGTCGGGGTCAATCATGGCACCGAACACATCGGCAAAGCTTTCGTTCAGTGCGCCGCTTTCGCCAAAATATTCCAAATTGGCAGTGGCTTGTACCACGCCATGAGACATTTCATGGCCAGCCACATCGGGCGATTTGGCCAACGGTGCGTCGAAAGCGACATTGCCGTTTCCGTACCACATGGCTTGGCCATTCCAAAAAGCATTGTCCATATCGCCCCCATCATCTTCTGTGATATTTATCAGGGAAATGATGTTGCCGCCCTGCCCGTTGATACTCTCCCTGCCGAACTTATTTTTGAAATACTCATAAGCTAAGCCGCCGTTGTAATGGGCACTCACACCTGTTGGGTTGTTCCACAAATTGTTGGAAGACACAATGTGGGTAGCCTGAAAACTACTGTTCTCTGGCGAATCGTGTTGCCCATCAATTGTCCAGATAACACCGGATGGATCGCCCGGCATGTCGGACTGACCAAAATTGAACATCGAACGGGAAGCATCGATGAGGAAGTAATCACCTCCCACTTCGTAAGTATCAACGATACGGGTGATGCCGAAAAGGTCGGTGGCGTTGGCAGTGGCCGGGCCGTTTACCAAGCTGCTGGCTTTTAGCGTTTGGGTATTGGCTAAACTTTGTTTTTCATCCCAATGCTGACTGCATAAATTTCCATTTTTATTTGTAAAGTGATGTCCTGCTATTTGGCAGAGTTCGGAATAGTGGTTTAAAATATCACCTGTTTTTGCATCAATAAAATAAGCGTATTTATGGGTTAAATTAGGAGTGACCGTTACATGCCAAACAAGCCTTTCATCATCAGGTTTTTTATTTACGTGATAAATGACGAGTTCTGCATTTATTTGTTCGCCATTAATAAAATGTTTTTCTTCAGGTGATAATTCTTTTACACTTGTATATTCAGCAACTGCTTCCATTGCTAATTCCCCAGCAATTTTTTTTGAAATAAATGGGGTAATATCATTTAATTCCGGCGAGGGATAAACATGGCCATGAAATAAATAAATCTCCTTATTTTTTAAATGAATTTTTGCTTCTGCACCATAAACAGGAATGCCGTCCCATTTTTGCTGGAAATGCCAGTGTTCAAAGGCGTCACCAATATTTATATCTTTGTTTGTTAAAATTAATTCCGAGGTTGGGTTTTTTATTTTTAAATATGGCTGAATGGTGTTTAAATAATCGTCGATATTATCTGCCATGCTTTTTTTATTATCTGTTTTAAAATCACCTTTAATTAATTTCGGCGTATTTGTTTCAGGAGAAACATAAACCTGTAAAGAAGGGTGGTCTTTTACAGGGGCAGGTAAATATGGAATAGGCTTAAAATTATTTTTTTGTAAAAATGGAGGCTCTGCCAATGGCACCTCTGGACGGATGGGTTTGACTGGAGCAAGTGGTTCGGTTGAAGTTTGGGGTTTATTTTTTGCTTTGGGCAAATTTGGTTTGAACTGTGAAAAAAGAGAAGTGGAAATAAATAGGACCAGTGCTAAGAATAAAAAATGACGCATTATTAAATGATTAATAGACCCAAATGCAAGTTTCACACATAAATGAGACCCGCATTTGCGATTGCTTGTGTTTTTGATTTTGAATTAAATATAAGGGAAGGTGTTTTTGAAAAAAGAAAAACTGCTCACCAGCCTGTTTTTTCCGTTTCTTTTTTAACGGGCTTCTTTGCTTTTGTGGTTTTAGCAACTGCCGCTGCCCTAGCCTTCCGTTGGATCATTTCCTGTTTGGAAGAAAACTCCTTTAAATCTTTATAGGTGGAAATGATGGAATGAGGAGGCAGGTAATCGCCAGCACCCCAAGTCACCCGGCTGTCAATGACCTCGTTGATTTCTTGCAAGAAGTAATAGAGGTTGCCCGGTTTTTCAATATCCATTTTGTAGAGCTGCAAAGAAGCCACTTTGTCAAAAAACACTTTAGCCTCTTTAGGCTTGATGCCTCTCAGTTCCTGATATTTACCTTCCGTACCTACTTGCCTGAACAACTGCCCATTCTCCAACAGGATATAAGACGTCTCAATGCCAGCAAAGCCACCTCCATCGCCAAAAACGACTTGTTTGGTCGGCAATTTGTCGGGCGTATATTTCACGACTTTACAGTGGGTGAACAAAAGGAAGGAAAATGCAATGAGAAGGAATTTTTTTTTCATGTTCAGCAGTTAATGATTGAATGAGAGGATGATTGAATAGAGTAACAGCATTTTAACATCCAATTATTCTCTCATTCAATCATTGTTTCGTGTAGAAACAAAGGTAGCAATTTCTTTTTTCCACGTAGTAGGCACTGTTGGACGCTAGGCTTCATTTCCTAAGAAAAAGTTAAAAAGTATCTAAAGAAGTTAAGCCTTTTGCACGGGTTCACAGTTATGCCTATTTTTGGCATCGTCTTATCTGTGAGAGTAACGTGGGATTCAATTCCTATTAATTTTCAACCATTAGTCTTAAACAAAAATTCACATGAAAAAATTATTCTTCTTGTTCGCATTCATGGGCATTTTCGCCTTTACCGCCACAGCACAAACCAAAGCCTGCTGTGCATCTAAAAACGCTTCAAAGGTTTGTTCCAAAACCATGGACAAAGCCGCTTCTGCCGATGCCAGCATCGTGAAGCAAGTTTCCAGTAAAGGTGAAGTTTCTTATGTACGCAAAGAGGTGTGTCCAGTGACCGGCAAGACAACTATGGCAGCCGTAGAATACTGCACCAAAAGGGGCAAATTTGTAAATGTATCCCCATCTGAAGCAGCAAAAAGCGCCTCTGCCACCAAAGTTTCTTCCACTTCCAAAAAGGCTTGTTGTGCCAAAGGCAAAAAAGCTGCCTGCACAAAAAAAGCCGCTACAAAAAGTACCAGTACGCAAAAAATAGAAGGTGCTAAAGTGAAATTGGTTAAAGAGACTGGTAGCCAATAAGATTTTCATTTTTCAAAATAAAAAGGCCGCTGCCCATTGGGCAGCGGCCTTTTTTTGTGCAACCAAACACCAGTTTGGCTGAGAATAAAGCCAAACTGGAATTTGGCTGCACATTTTCTTTTTAAAAAATCCTAATTTCGCAACCCCAGCCCGTAGCCGGAACATACATGGAAAAAAGGGGTCAGTTATCAGGGGTCAGGAGTCAGCTTATTTGTACCTAATAACTACTGACTCCTGCAACCTGACCCCTCGAAAACCCGGCAAACAACATTTTCATGGCAAAAAAGAATTCTAAGAACAACGGTGTCCCAACGCCTGCTATTTACCATTCACCTGCTACCGACGACGAAGTCATAGAGATCATTGGCGCCCGTGAACACAACCTCAAAGGCATTGACCTCCGCATTCCCCGCAACAAGATGGTTGTCATCACAGGTATCAGTGGGAGTGGGAAATCTTCATTGGCATTTGATACTGTATATGCGGAAGGGCAGCGGCGCTACATGGAGACGTTTACCTCTTATGCCAGACAGTTCATCGGCTCAATGGAACGCCCTGACGTGGAACAGATCACTGGCCTTAGTCCCGTTATTTCAATAGAACAAAAAACGACGAGTCGCAATCCCCGTTCTACAGTCGGTACTATCACTGAGGTGTATGATTTTATGCGTTTGTTGTTTGCCCGCACAGGTGAAGCTTATTCTTATAATACAGGAAAAAAAATGGTGCGGTACAGCGAAGAGCAGATGATGGAGGAAATCATGGAGCAGTTTAACAACAAAAAAGTGATGTTGCTCGCACCACTCATCAGGGGTAGGAAAGGGCATTATCGGGAGCTTTTTGATCAGATGCGGAAGCAAGGCTACACAACTGTTCGGGTTGACGGAGAAGTGACAGAACTTGTGCCTGCCATGCAAATTGACCGCTACAAAGTTCACGACATTGAACTGGTGGTGGATAAAATTAAGGTGTCGAAAGACCGAAAAGAACGCATCATCTCTTCCATGCAGACGGCGCTGAAGATGGGCAATGGGCTGATCTTTATTTTGAATGTCAACAAGGATGAAACGAAAGCATTCAGCAAACACCTCATGGATGCGGAAACAGGTCTGAGTTACGAAGAGCCTTCCCCTAATGCCTTCTCCTTCAACTCTCCTTATGGCGCATGCCCCAAATGCAATGGCCTCGGCGAAATCAATGCTGTGGACATGGCCAAGGTGATCCCTGACGACACAAAGAGCATTGAGGGTGTGGGCATTGTACCACTCGGCGAGGTTCGAGACACCATTGTATTTAAACAATTGAAAAAGATAGCGAAGAAATACAAATTTACTTTTAAAACCCCCATTAAGGACATTCCCAAAAAGGCGCTTGATATTATCTTGCACGGCGGCGATGAGTCTTTTAAAACAAGCACACACTATCAACACGAGCATGTATATGACCTTGGTTATGAGGGGCTGGTTAACCAGTTGGAGCGCTGGCATAGAGAAACTTCTTCCGAGAAAATCCGCCAATGGGCAGAGTCGTATTTGACCATAACAACTTGCGATGAATGCAATGGCATGCGACTGAAAAAGGAGAGCCTCCATTTTAAAATACACGAAAAAAATATTGCCGAACTCGCCGAGATGGACTTGGGCATCCTGCACGAATGGATGAACAATGTGGATAAACATTTGAGCAAGCGCCAACTGACCATCGGGAAAGATGTCCTAAAAGAAATACGCCTGCGCCTTGGTTTCCTCATGCATGTCGGGCTCGATTACTTGACCTTGAACAGGACGGCAAGGACGCTTTCGGGTGGAGAGGCACAACGCATCCGCCTAGCCACTCAAATCGGCTCGCAACTCACAGGTATCACCTACATCCTCGACGAACCGAGCATCGGCTTGCACCAACGTGATAACCACCGCCTTATAGATGCACTTAAAGAACTAACGGAAATCGGAAATACTGTATTGGTAGTAGAACATGACAAGGACATCATGCTTGCTGCCGATTATGTGATTGACCTCGGCCCAGGTGCAGGCAAGCATGGTGGCGAACTCGTCGGTGAAGGTGTTCCTGAAACATTTATCAATAAAGAAACACTCACCGCCGACTACCTCAACGGCAAGCGCCAGATCGAAGTGCCGGAAATACGCCGAAAAGGCAATGGCAAAAAATTGGAACTAAAAGGCGCGGATGGCCACAATTTGCAAAGTGTTCACTTGAAAATACCGCTCGGTACATTTACCTGTGTGACAGGCGTTAGCGGCAGTGGCAAAAGCTCTCTCATCAACGAGACGCTTTATCCTATCCTGCGGAAGCATTTTTACAAAAGCCTACAACGGCCTTTGCCCTATCAAAAAATAAAGGGCCTCGAACATCTCGACAAAGTGATCGAGATTGACCAATCACCTATCGGTCGGACGCCCCGCTCCAACCCTGCCACTTATACCAATGTGTTTACCGACATCAGGGCGCTTTTTGCCAAATTGCCAGAGGCGATGATCCGAGGGTATAAAGTGGGCCGCTTTTCTTTTAATGTAAAGGGTGGCCGTTGCGAAACTTGTCAAGGAAGCGGAAAACGGGTCATCGAAATGAACTTCCTGCCAGATGTTTATGTGGAATGCGAAACTTGCCTTGGCCGCCGCTACAACCGGGAAACATTGGAAGTATTATATAAAGGTAAAAGCATCAACGATGTGCTGAACATGACCGTTGAGGAAGCAGCTGAATTCTTTCAACCTGTGCCTAAAATTTACCGAAGGCTGAAAACGCTGCATGATGTGGGGCTTGATTATATTACCCTCGGCCAACAGGCAACAACTCTCTCCGGTGGCGAAGCACAACGGGTGAAACTCGCCGAAGAACTCTCCAAAAGGGACACTGGGAACACGATGTACATTTTGGATGAGCCGACCACGGGACTTCACTTTGAAGACATTCGCCACTTGCTTAGGGTATTGAATAAATTGGTGGAGAAAGGCAATACTGTTCTCGTGATCGAGCATAATATGGATGTGGTTAAAATGGCCGATTGGGTCATTGACCTCGGCCCGGACGGTGGTAGACGAGGTGGCAAAATAGTCTGTGAAGGTACGCCGGAAAAAGTAGCGAAAAAGAAGGGAAGTTTTACGGGGGAGTTTTTGAAGTTGGAGTTGGGAGAGTAATATTTTAAAATAAACCCTAATAGGTATTCACCAAAAATAAATGGGAGGCATTATTTTTAAATGCCTCCCATCTTTATTTTTAAAAAATGTCAAATGTAATTTCTGACACTTTTTAATCAATCATTATTTTTAAAAAAGAATTTTCAGTTCGTACTATATACATGCCAGCTGGCCAATTTGAAGTGTCAATCCATGTGTTTTTAGAAATAGCATTTTGATAAAACGCTGTTCCGTTCAAATTATGAATAGAAACCAATCTTTCTTTTTGTTCCTTCCCATTTATTTCCAAATAAAAAGAATGGTCAGCAGGATTAGGAATTGCTTTTAATTCAACAGTTTCCAATGCTATATTTGAAGTGCTTGTTGTTCCACTATTTTCAGCATTAAAAGTTGGGCTCATCGTTTGAAAATTTCCAACACCATTTGGAAATCGGCCATAAGAAATATCCGCTGTTTGATTCACGTAATTTATTCCATCCATAATGGCGCCGAAAGCATCCACTAAAAAAACGGATTCTGCTGCTGCCGATAATTTGAAATTGGTATGCAACCCTGGTTGGCTTTCATCACTATCAGCCCATATAATTAAGTAGCCATTCCCATCAATAAAAGCACCAGTAGGAAATGCCCATTTCATTAAATTATTGGCATCATCAGAAAGGAAATAACCTTCCAAATTAATGGTGGTAGCGCTATTGTTATACAATTCAATCCAATCATCATATTCCCCATTTTGATCTGCTACTGTTATATCATTGGATGCCATGAATTCATTAATTACCAAGTCACCAACTATTATTGGGTTGGAGGTATTGGCAATAATAGTGTAATATTCATGCTCTGCTCGTTGTGGCGAAAACATGCCGACATTATCATTTTCTGCATAAATATAATATTGAGTAAATGAATTATTAATTTCTATGGCAATGCCATAAATTCCATCATTCGCAGCACCGTCATTATGTGCCCCATCATCGAACATTTGTACTCTATTAAAAGGTGTACCCAATTTATTTCGATAACCAAGATAAACTGCATTTTCATCTGTTATCGTTGCAGTAATCGCAATTGTTTCATTAACAATTGGAGAAGGGTTAGATAAAGTAATATTGGAAATAGTCGGTTCCGTTTGATTAAAATCATTTAACCCTAAAAGATAATCAGCCCTTCCATCCATTAAATTGGTTAAGCCGGGTGTCCCTCCTCCTGGGCCGGGGCCACCTCCGCTGACATCTTGAGTTAAATTGTCGAGGAAATTATCATAGCTGAAAAATTTATTTCCATCGGCCTGAACGGCATCGTCAATTAAGGTTTGAAATTCCAGTCCTGTTGAGTAATAAGAGCCATTCTCAAAATTTTCCAATAATATTGTTTTAAAATGAGCTAGGTACATTCGCTTGTACATGGGAACGCTTAATAATTTTTGAATCAGTGGAAAGTCCGCATCATTTTGATGGAGCAAGTGGCTCATTTGCTGTTTGGAAGTCGTATTGTTTAAATTGCCAGAACCTGTCATACTGAAGCGTCCAAAGGATTCATTTAAATCCCAAACGACGGGCAAAAACCTTCCATAATCATCTCGGTACAAATAATAATTTTGGGCAAAAGCTCCATTGTAACTATCCAGATTTACCAATACATTATTATAGGCCAGCATCCACAAGGTCCTGTCCACGTCCAATATTTTTTCAATTTCATCGGTATGGTTGGTGAGTGTGTCGCAGAGGTTGATCAACTCTTGCCAGCCATAGTCAGACTTTAATTCATAAGCATCATAATAGTCACTACTGTCTTGACCTAAATAAACCAAATTTGGAAAATCATTCGATTGTGGCCCTGCCCCATCAGGTGGATTGCATTTAATAAAAGTATTGGTTTTCGAATAAAAGCGGCTATTGACAAACCTTTTCGAAATAGCCTCGGAGTTGCTATACAACCCCATTAAAGTTCCATTGACATATACATTGGCATAATTGGACAATGGCGCATCCATGTATTGCCGCAAAATTTGATAAGACAAAACTTCTCTTATAAAAGAAGGGTCTTTAGCGACATTGCTTAATTTAATGTCCTGATACGCTTCATACTTATGGTTTTTGTAAGTATCCAATTCGATGTGGAATGGATTTTTTGTTTTGTTGGATTGTAAGTGCTATTGCCCTTATATTTTACACCAACGCTATCGAATGTCTCACCATTGAAGGTTACGCTTTGAGCCATGATATAACCTCCAGCTCCTGCATACTCCGCATCTAATAATTGGTCCCAGTTGCTTTCGGCAAATGTGATTTCGATAGTTTGAATAGTGTTTAAGTCGTAAAATTTTTGAGAATGAGTTAAAATTGCCAAGAGACCAAAAAGGGTAGAAAACAAATACTTCATAAATTATTTTTGGTTCGTTGACAATTTTTGCAAAAATGGCTGTAGGATTTATATCCTCGGACTTCCCATTTTGCAAAAATTGTCAACGAACCTTATTTTTTAAAGAGGGTTAGCTTGATTATGTGTATCCTTTTAAAGACAGTTTAGAGAATAACAGACCTACTTCTAAATCAAGTTATTTTTTACTTTAGACAAGACTGGTTTAAAATTCCTTCGGTGGGTGTGGTTTTTTTTCCTTTTCCAATAAAATTATTTTCAAAGCATGATCCATGAATTCATTAAAATCAGCTTTTTGGTTTTCAGTTAAAATAGATTTTACCTCCTTAAAATGTTGATAAGTTGATTCAATTTTATTGCGTTCCAATTGCTGGACTTGTTGGAGAAGGGTATCTGCATTAATATTGTTGTTTGGATTAATAAGGCTATTAAAATAAGGCTTCAATACTTCCTGTTGCTGGCGGTTGATTTCCTCCATTTGCTGGTTGTGCAGTTTAGCGGATTGCAAAAAGGTGCGGTGCTGCTGCTCATCTAATTTTAGAATATCAATGGCTTTTTTTGCAAAATCAGGGCCGCCCTTTTTATGTGGAGGTTGTGGTTTTGTTAGGAAGAAAAAAGCGATCATGAGAAGGTTTAAAATCAGTAACCCCCATGTCGCATATTTATAAAATAGTAAGTTTCTCATCATTCGTATAATTTGTAATTGGAAATTAGCTGTTGATCGGAAGCCCCTTCCGTTACCATTTCACTACTAGTCAACTCGCTACTTTTTGCATATTGTTGTATGGCAAAAACATTTAAAAATAATAGCGCTACAGCAGCAGCTACGGCCATTCTCCATTGTGACATGGAAACAACCTTTGCTTCTGGAGCGTCTATTCTCCTTTTAATTTTTGCAAACAAACTAGCATCAGGCTTTGCTCGTTGGCTGCCTTCCAAACTATCAAAAACAGATTCTATCCATTTTTCCTTGTCGTCTTTCATAATGACTATTTTACTTTTAGACAATGATTATTTCTTTTTCCTTCGGCCTGGGTATAAATTTTCTAATTTTTCTCTCAGGTTTTTTTTTCGCCCGCTGCAATAAGGACTCCACAGCTTTGAGTGAAATTTCCATGATATATGCGACCTCCTGCCTTGGCAGCTCTTCCACAAAACTCAAAATAAAGGCTGTTTTCTGACTGTCAGGTAAGGTGTCAATGACTTTAAACAAAGCCTTGGCACTTTCTTTTTTTTCCAGTAAAATGCCGGGATGTTCAAAATCCGGTTTTTCTATTTCGGATTGACCAAAACTTAAAAAAGAAAATCGATTTTTTCGTTTGAGGTGGTTAAGGGAGGTATTGACGGTGATCCTGTAAACCCAGGTACTTACAGCAGCATCACCTTTGAATTTTGCAGCATTCCTAAAAATGCTGGTAAACACGTCTTGGGTTATTTCTTCTGCATCTGGTTCACTTTGCACGTAACTTAATGCAGTGTTATAGACCTTATCCGAAAACAATTCATAGAGTTGCTGAAATGTTTTCTTGTCTCCATCGGCAATGGATCTTATTATTTCTTGGTGCTCACTCAATGGGTTTTATTTTATAACCTGACCAACCAACTCATCACTAGGTGACATATTTAACTTGTTCAGCACAGCCTTCCCATTTAATCGACCATCTTTAATTCCTGAATGAACAACCTCCACCGCATTGTCTCCAATTAATTGAATCGTTAATTTTCCATTTTTCATTGCAACATATAAATCAGTAGCCTTCGCCAATTCAATGATAACTTTTTTATAATTGAGTTTAGTAACGCCAAAGAAAAACGACTCTCCATTATTAGAAATGGAAATGGGTTCGTTGCCTTCTATTTTCCATTCCGATTGATTTATTTGCCAACCTTTTAAATTGGGGTTTTCATTTTCTTCATTAATTCGATTGGCGTATCCCTTATATGGAAAAATGATAGTGACAAAATTGAATTCCCTTTCATCGTTTTTTGAAACCACCGTCCATTGTTTTCCTCTTGTTCCAGCGCTGACCGCTTCATTTATTTTTCGCAGTTGAAAAATATCACATCCACTGGCATCGTCAAAAGTAGAGCGAATTAAATTGGGTTGTTGCTCATGTGTAAAATGGCCTTGCCATACTTGTTTATAAGTATGAACATCACTTGATCGAAAATTATCCTTTACGATCCAAAAATCATTTTTTATATAAATCACTTGTCTGGAATATTTAACCCCTATATTTTCAAAACCATCATGGCTGCCCACATAAAGGTCAAAGTCATCTTGAGGTTTCCAAGCAATGGTGTTAGGGTTTGGTAATTTTTTAAATTTTCCAAAACCACTTCCCCCCTTATTAGAAGTCCATTCTTTTCCCTGCATTTCATCATCAACGAGTGCCACATTTTTAACCATTGAATTTTTAAAAAAATCAAAATCTTTTAATGAATAACGCACTTGATAATTTGGTAAAATCACTTTACCATTTGCCATAGCTTGTATGCCCAACATATCGCCATGCTGATGATCGGGTTTCTTTTCATCCAAACCTGCTGAAATAATCATCATATTATCCGTTGGCTTCCAGCCTTCTCTCATTATATAATATCCCGTTGTGGGGAAAGCCAAAGATTTATATGTTGGTGGTTCTTTTTTTATATCATTCAATAAGTTGAGTTGTGCTTCATTTAAATACCAATACATTTTAGACGCAACTTGGTCATTGGCAAAATAACCGACGGTGGGGTCTTCAAATAATAAATAGCCCAAAGTCAATGCACCCGAAATGTCATTCTTCTCCCCCCAAGGAATTTCCGTATCATCCTGAAGTACAGGGGCAGATCGGTCGGGGTAAGCAATTTTTGTGAGGGTGGTAAAAAGGGATTTTAATTTTTCTTCCCAAAAATTATCGACTTTTATATTACTGATCTTGGCTAATTGATAAACATAATAATAGTTGCCAATATCGCTCATGTGGTAATGAACAGAACGTTCAAATTGAAAACCATCATCATTTATTTCTTTGGACAAATGTTGCTTTAATAATTCCATGGCACGTTCATACCATAAATCCGTTCCCTCAAAGTCACGCAGCAAAATAGCGATCATAGCGAGCGCAGACACCCCTCTGGTTTGATGATTTCCCGATTTAAAATTTGCATTGCGCTCATAAAGGTGTGCGCCATGTTGGAGGAGCGTGGCGATGGTCGTTAATTGATTTTCATCATTATATGCTACTTGGCCCAAAAACATATTGTGGATTCGAAGCCAATTTAAAACCCGATAACCTGATCTAAAAGCTTCATAAACTCCATTGCCATCTTTTATTTTTTCATACTCCCCTTTTTCTAAAGCGACATTTAATGACCTGACCTGACGAACAAAATAATGGAGGTAAGTGGGGTCTTTTTTTTCATAATAATAATGAAAAGCGATGTCCACCATTTTATGCTGGCGTGCCAAATGCCGAAGGGCATACGCATTCACCGCTTTCCCATTAAGATAATTAAATGGCAAAACCCATTGTGTGGAATCCGGATATTTGGAGATGTGGTCTAAAGCGTTTGAAGCATGTGCTTTTTGGATTCCGCTATATATTTTATTATAAGCATCGAACCGTTCTTCGAATTTTCTCCAATCGTAAAAATAACGTTCTGAGAATTTTTCCCTTAAATAATTAGCTAATGCCTTTTCCGTAACATTTCCATCTTTACTGATTTGTTTTTGAATATCTTCCTTTAAATACCCTGCAAGGTTTTCTGTTTGAATCACTTGATGGGTAGGTATTTTTTGTGCCAATGCGGAAGAACCTAAAAACAGGAAGCTGCAAAAAATAATTATATGAATGCGTTTTGAAGGTAAGGTGATAAGTATTAAATTATTAATGCGCATTGTGATCACTTTTAATCATGTTATATATTTTGGGTTCTTAGTTCTACTTTAAAGGGTTTTCTCTTAAAAAGAGAAACATGACAAGCGCCCCAATTGTTGTCAAATTATTTTTTATAAAAACCCCTTCCCCAATTAGTACATCAGTTTTAATTTTAAATTTTCCTCCACGACTATTTTACCTGAATTAATAATTTTATTTTCCGAATGGGTATTGTTTTTTGCACCCCATAAAAGTGCCACCAGTTTCACCCGATTATTTTTAAAAGTATTTTTTGAAATATCCACATTTATAATACCTCGTGTATTCAGCAAAATGCCATTTTCTTCCTGACTGCCACAATTAGTGAAAGTACTATTGGTCACCAATAAATTTCCTCCAATGGTAGATTCATCATACCCGCCCCGATAATAGTCAATAACGTTGCTTTTAATATTGTCAAATTGACAATTATCAACGGCCAAAAATTCTACATTATAATCACCTTTATCGTTTGTTTCTTCTGATAATTCAATTCCATTCCCACAATTTTTTAAAATCGTATTGGTAAATGAAATTTCATCAGCGAATGTTTCTTTGTATGCCTTTTAATACATAATTAAAATTGCTGATTTCACAATCAGATACATATAAGTTGTACAGGCTCGACATATTTTCTTTAAGGCTGGCAAAAGCATATTGTTCACCATTTCCATTTAATATTACATGTTGTATATTAAGGTTACCTTTTGGGTGCATTTCAATAACAGGTGTTTGTTCTGCACCGGAGTAATTAATTATGGCTTTGTTATTTTTGTCTTTGGACCGTATGGTGATTTTTTTGTCAATGACCAATGAACGGGAAATGTCATACGTGCCAGCAGTCAGTTCAACAATGTCGCCTTCGTTGGCTTCACCAATTTTTGTGGAAAGGTCACCAGCACCGGAAGAAGCAACAAGTGTTTGTGCTGCGACCTCTGGCTTTTCATTCGAGTACCAACTGGTGCCATATTTTTTCTTATCAAGAATCATGGGATCGTCTGACACATTTTGGCAAATAGCACCAACCGAATTATTATTTTTCCTTGAATTTCCAAAAATATCTTTTTCTATAGTTTCAAATTCAAAACCTGCATATAATTCCAAATTAGCTTGGTTTTCTTTTGGGACATAAATAAATTCATTGACTTTATTCATTTGAATGCTATTGGCTTCCAATCCATCTATTTTTTCGAAACCTACATTTTGATTATTGATGATATTGTTTTTAAATGTCACCCCATCTATTTTGTCATGTGCCACAATTGGATTTTTATCCCCTTTTTCATTGTAAATAATATTATTTGCGACAACCGTCCTTATGGGGGTGGCTGATCTTATTTCTGATAAAGGAAGCACATCTTTTTGGCTCACGTTTGTACCCACACCAAATTGCCAGGGAGAGGTAGAGTTGATCCATGTATTGTGTGCCACCACAACATCCGTCACTTGGTTATATCTGTTTAAAGGGGATTTTGGAATGCCGTTCATAACTGCCAACGGACTTCTAAAATTTTCTCCTTTTAAATTGTAAAAATAATTATTGGTTACCCAATGACCAGTATTAATAATTCGGATTCCTCCTATATTATTGGAGTTATCATCGCCAATAAAATAATTACCATCGATTACACAATAATTGCCATGCCTCGTTACCAATGAGCCTTCGCATTTATAAAAAAAATTGTTTCTAAATTCATTGAAATTAGTCTTGCTGGAAATTACTTCTACTTCCCCGTTGCATTTCTCAAAGAGGTTATTGGCAACCATCGTATGGCTGGGTGACATCGAAGTGGAACTGACCCCGATTTGTATCGTCTCCCCGCTTGGCCCTCCTTTTCGAGGTCTTGGGCCAAAGTGGTTATTGACTATTTGATGGTAGTTTCTGATGCTTTCATTTCCGCTTATATTTACCCTTATGGTAGGCCCCCGGTTGGATTTACCTGCAATGTAACAATGATCCAATTGGTTATGCCTTCCCCAAAACGCCACCCAAAGATCTGCATTATCTCGTTTTAATTGATTAAAGCCCTCGATCACACTGTTGGTGACACGGCAATGATTGGCCAATTGGTCTTTGTCTATTCTAAATTCTATAACAGCCCTAGAAGGTGTATATCCATTCCTAAAATATAAATCATGTGCCTCTAAAAATTCTCCTCCAAATTTTAAATCAGACTCTCCTTCTATAAAAACTTCCCCTGCAGTTTCCGCACGTAAAATGATCGGATTATTTTCTGTCCCTTGCCCGGTAAATTTTATTTGGACATCTTTCCAAATTCCATTAGCCAATACAATTTCATCCCCAGCTTTTGCATTTTCTATGGCATTTTGCAATTCGGCTGCGTCGTTTACCACAAGGCTTTTTTTATTGGAATTATTTTGACATGCGATCATCAAAATAACTAAGCTTAAAAAAAAGAAAGTTTTATTCATAGTTGTCAGTTGATTTAAGTGTTTAAAAAAATTATTCATTTCGGTAAGATTGAGTATTTAAAAAAAGCGATTAAATGGTTGATCCGGTTATAATTCATCAACTGTCGGTTTATCCCGCCAATAATTCGCTGTAGCAGAACCTGAAATATTCATCCATTTTCTAAACACAATAGGCGCTAAAGGGGCATTTGCACTTTTTCAATCCGATAACTATTGGCAAATTAAGTACATAAAAAACGTAAATTCTAATTACTTGTAATGTTTATTTACAAGTAGCAATTGTTTTTTACATTTGCCTGATCCATTAAGTTATGGATTAATATAAAAGGCCTTGTTTTATTGATGTTTCAACTTTTGACAGTGTGTTAGCAGTTTGTAGCATATCAACTATAATTACAAGCTATGGGGATAGAGCCTTTTTTGGGTGACACTTAAATCAGAACACCATGTTAGATTCTACAAGAGAAAAACTACAAAAAGTCAGTACCGCTACAGTGGCTACTATCTTATTCAAATTGGGTCTCAGAAACCAGTTTATTCAAGGGGTAAAACCATTGGCGTTAGGGAAACCGACCATGGTTGGGGAAGCATTTACTTTAAGATATATACCTGCGAGGGAAGATTTGAACCCAGTCGAAGTTTTTAAAGACCCAAAGCATCCTCAGCGGGCAGCTGTTGAGTCTTGCCCGGCGGGAGCAGTTCTGGTTATTGACAGTCGCAAAAACCCAAGGGCAGCCTCGGCAGGATCTATCTTAGCTTCTCGCCTAATGAAGCGAGGGGTGGCAGGACTTGTAACAGACGGGGGGTTCAGGGACTCCGCTGAAATTGCTGAATTAGATATACCCTCCTATCATAATACGCCCTCTGCCCCCACCAACCTGACCCTTCACCAAGCAATTGATATCAATGTACCGATCGGTTGTGGGGATGTAGCTGTTTTTCCTGGCGACGTAGTTTTAGGAGACGATGACGGTGTGATGATAATTCCTGCGCACCTCGCAGACTCAGTTGCCGAAGAAGCAGTGAGAATGACGCTGTTTGAAGAATTCGTGATGGAAAAAGTTTTAGAGGGCCGTACCATTATTGGGTTGTATCCGGCTACTTTAGAAAGCACTAAAGAAGAGTTTGAATTATGGAAAAAAAATAAAACTTAGCCGATTTTATAAATCCGAATAAATGATTTTATTAAAAATCAAGCGAATTTTTAAATCACTCTTGCCGGGTATTTTCTTATTTGGGAAATAAATCATCTTTAATGAAAGCGCATAAATTTTCTTTGTCTATTAGTATTGCACTTTTTTTCATTTTCATATTTTCTCTAATTATGAGTTATATGAGTTACACTGGCATAATCGCTACTATTAAATTGTTGTAGTATTATCTCCTTTCTAATTTAATTCATCATTACTCATTTATCAATATTTATAATGGGTATTCATAAATAAGGAATCCTATTGCGTTTCCTCCCCCCAACCCCCTCCAAAGGGGGAGATAAAACCTGCTAAAATCTATAGTTGCAGCCGAATGGTTAAATAAGAGAACGGATCTATCTCCCCCTTTGGAGGGGGTTGGGGGGAGGAAACATCAAGGAGCATTAAATTTATGGTCATCTTTATTGAAGAGCATTGATCAATCTTTGCTTAATTCGGGAAATATGATTTCGCATGGCCAGGCGGGCAGCCTCCTGATCTTGCAATTCGATAGCATCCAATATTCTTTGATGTTCCTCCAATACATTTTTATTTCGGTTTGGGGAAATATTATTTTTGACACTTTCCCTGGATAGGTTTTGGCAAACCGCCATTGTTTTTTTTAAACCAATATGGATGTCTTCCAATAACTGGACAAAAATTTCATTATTAGTCGCCTGAGCTATCCTTAGGTGAAAGTCATAATCTGGTTGGATGGAAAGCTTGCCCGCTTCAAAGTCTTTTGTCATGGCTTGTTGTGCCTCTTTTATAAATAGCAATTGTGCATCAGATCTTCTCATTGCTGCCAAGGAAGCTGCTTCTCCTTCCAGAGCGATTCTTACTTCATGGCTTTGCAAAATAGTGGCAATGTCGTTTGCAGATGCAAAGCGACTCAAGTCTTTTAATGGGCTATGAAGGACAAATGTTCCGACCCCTTGTTTTGTGGTAACCAGTTCATCTTTCTGAAGCTTCAATATCGCCTCGCGCACGATCGGCCTCGACACCTCGAATGATTTACAAAGTTCATTTTCTGAAGGTAGCTTATCCCCTTCTTTAAGCATGCCAGAAATGATCCAATCAAGGATTTGTTCATAAAGTTGGTTGGCCAGTTTTTTTGTTTGTTTGGGCTTGATATTTAAATTGATCATTTATGCTAAATTAACTCATCCTTAATTAGTGAGGAAATATTCAAAAATAAATATACTGTTCCAAAAATTACATCGGTTAAAACAGCTTCTAAGTCAAATAATTAGAAAATTTGTACTTCACCACGGTAATGAATGGATAGGCACGAGATATTGACAAGTTAGTGGGGTGTTGAACAAAATAATCGTATGACCAATTTAAGGTTTCATAAAATAAAGAAAACGGCAACTGGAATTAACTCGGTTATCGTTTGGTTTTATTGACCACTACAGGGTTTTCTTATAAAAATTTTTCCTTCAAGTATGGGGCAATCCAATGTGCTTTTTTGGCCAAACCTCCGAGCGGCGGGGTTATTTTACCCCGCACTTCCAGCGCAAATATTTAATTTGGAGCGGGGTGCGGGGTAAAATAACCCCGCCGCTCGGAGGTTTGAAGGAAAATGACTGATAAGGGATTTTTATAAGAAAGCCCTTTATGCCACTAACTGCTTCCACTCCAACTCTTTTAAATTAAATACTTTTGCCAATCTCTTTTTAAACGAAGATCAAATTATACTTTAAATAAACAAGCACTGAAATTTTCTGACCAAATGAACCATATAGTCCGTTGCTGAAATTTGCTTTTATGAAAATATACCATTTCATACTGATTGCAGTTATATTCTTCTCCGCTTGCGAAAACGACATCAACGAAGTCAATCGCCTTTTTTCCAATGAAGAAACGAAAATCGAAACGGCCATAGGAGTCGAAATGCTTTACAGCGATTCCGCTATTTTGACCCTCCGTATCACTACGCCGAAACTGGTGCGCCACATCGCTGAGCGTGATCATTGGCAGGAATTTCCTGATGGCCTTGAAATAGAATTTTTTGATAAAACCGGACAAGAAGTTACAGGCCGTATGACCGCCAACTATGCGCAGCGGTATGACGCCGATGCAAAGTTTATTGTACAGGACAGCGTGGTATGGTATGGTGAAAAAGGGGAAAAACTCGAAACCGAGGAACTCATCTGGGAAGAAGAAAATGATAAGGTACACACCAATAAATTTGTCATTGTCAGTCGACCGGATGAAATCATTTATGGGCAAGGGTTTGAGTCGAATAAGGATTTTACGAAGTGGAAAATACGAGCCATCGAAGGGCGTATTAAATCGAATGTAGGGAAAGACCTAAAGGATTGACTTTTTGGCATTAAGGCGAAATCTTTGAAGAACAGGCCCTATTTTTACACAATGAACCACAAAACAGACATCCGGTCCAGAGGAGACCTCCGTCAACTCGTTGAATTATTTTATGACAAATTACTAGCCGATCCAGTTATGGCACCCATCTTTTTGGAAGTGGCCAAAATTGATTTGGAAGAACACCTTCCAATTTTGGTCGACTTCTGGGACTCCATTCTCTTTTTCAGTGCCAAATACAAAGGCAACGCCATGGAGCCTCACCTCCGCCTCCACGACGAATACCCGTTGAAAAAAGAGCATTTCAAAAGGTGGTTGGCCTTTTTCAACCTTTCGGTGGATGAACTTTTCGAAGGCGAAAAAGCGCAATTGGCAAAGGATCGGGCAAAGTCGATCGCGCTGCTCATGGAGGTAAAAGTGAATGCTTCCAATACGCCAAGTAGTGGTAGCACTGATTTGCTGAAATGATTTTTTGCTCCTTTCCCACCTTCCACTCAATATTTCCCAACTTTATGGCCTGAAAAACAAAAACCGCAAAGTCAATACATTTGCAGGCCAATACCCCATTACCCTAATACCCAATGTCCGCTACCATCCAGCAATACAACAAAGCATTCCTCCAAGAACTGGAGCATCTCAACCCTGCCCAACGGGAAGCCGTTGAGCAGATAGATGGCCCAGTGTTGGTCATTGCGGGACCCGGTACTGGCAAAACGCATATTCTTGCCAGCCGCATAGGACATATCCTTTTGGCGACGGACACCCAGCCCCATAATATCCTATGCCTCACTTTCACCGATGCAGGTGTGCAGGCCATGCGGAAGCGGCTGCTCCAACTCATTGGGCCGGAAGCGCACCGGGTGCATGTATATACTTTCCATTCTTTTTGCAACAATATTATCCAAAGCAACTTGGAGCGCTTTGGCCGCCGAGACCTGGAACCACTTAGCGACCTCGAACGGGTGGACATCATCCGCCGGATTATTGACGAATTGCCGCACCGCCATATATTGAAACAAGTGCGGGGTGATGCCTTTTTTTATGAGGGGCACTTGGACGGATTGTTTCAAACCATGAAAAAGGAAAATTGGACGGCGGATTTTATTATTAAAAAAATAGACGAATATTTAAACGATCTGCCAAATAGGGAAAAATTTATTTACAAAAGAAAACAAGGTGCGTTCAAAAAAGGGGATTTAAAAATTGCATTGATAGAAGAGGAAAAACACCGCATGGAAAAATTGCGGCAAGGGGCGAAATTGTTTGTCCGATATAAAGAATTCATGCATGAAATGCGCCGGTACGATTATGCGGATATGATCCTTTGGGTGCTGAATGCATTTGAAAAACACCCTGCCCTGCTCCGGCAATACCAAGAACAATATTTATATTTTTTGGTGGATGAATACCAGGACACCAATGGCGCACAAAACGAAATACTGCACCGCTTGGTGGATTATTGGGAAAATCCGAATGTATTCATTGTCGGTGACGACGACCAATCCATATATGAATTTCAGGGCGCACGTTTAAAAAACATAACGGAATTTTATGCGAAATATAAATCAGATTTAAAACTGGTTATTTTAGAAGATAATTATCGGTCATCCCAACATATACTGGATACCTCCCGCTCGGTTATTTCCCAGAATAAAATACGTGTTATCAATACGGTGCAGGATTTGGGATTGGAAAAAATATTAAGCGCAAAAAGCAGGGAAGTTGCAAAAAGCAAAATATTGCCAAAGGTGGTGGAATATCCCGACCGCCTGCATGAGGAAGCGGATATTGTCAGGCAAATGGAGGATTTAATATCCGAAAAATTCCCATTGGATGAGGTGGCCATTATTTTTTCCAAACACCGACAGTCGGAAAGATTAGTGGAATTGCTGGACAAGAAAAATATCCCATATAATACACGCCGTTCAATCAATATCCTCGACCTGCCAATTATTCAAAACCTCCGGCTTTTATTGGAATATTTAAACACGGAATTTAATAAATCTTACAGCGGTGAACATTTATTGTTCCGCATTATGCATTTTGATTTTTGGAAAATATCGCCGCATGACTTGGCGAAATTTTCGACAACCCTTGCTAAAGGAAACAATAAGAAAGAAACGATTCATTGGCGTGACAAAATTAAAGATGATAAATTTTTGAAAAAGTGCAGATTGGAAAATAGAAGGTCGTTCATGGATTTTTCTAATTTTATTGAAATGATGATTGGTGCTTATATCAATTATTCTCTTCCCGCATTTATAGAAAAATTAATTAACCGAAGCGGCCTCATCCGGCACATTATCAAACCGTCCACCGTCCACCGTCCACCGTCCACCGACATTGAAGTCCTTTTTACCTTCACAAATTTCATAAAAAAAGAGGCTGAACGTACGCCTCGTTTAACGTTAAATAAGCTGTTGGATTTATTTAAAAGCATGGATGCCAATAGGATTCAGTTGGCAGTGAGCAGTCGGCAGTCGGCAGGTAATGGTGATCAATCGGCAGTAAATTTATTGACGGCTCATTCTTCCAAAGGGTTGGAATTTAAAAAAGTATTTTTATTGGATTGCGTAAAAGACCATTGGGAGCCTAATAGCCGGGGCGGCAACTTCCAATTTTCATTCCCCGATTCGTTGACATTGAGTGGGGAGGAAGATGCGGAGGAAGCCCGCCGCCGCTTGTTTTATGTGGCCATGACCCGCTCAAAGGAGTCGCTGCATATTTCTTATGCCGCAAAAAATGAAAAAGAAAAAGAATTGCAACGGGCTGTTTTTTTGGATGAAATACTATTTCCAAAAAACATTAATAATGGAACATCCATTAAATTAACTTATAAAAATGCCGCTACGGAAGATTTATTAGCTGCACAAGAAGTCCTTTTGTCAGATAAAAAGCCAACTGTTCAGCCCCATGATGAGGTGGTTGTTCAGGAATTATTGGAGAATTTTACTTTGAGTGTTTCGTCGTTGAATAAATTCCTGCGGTGTCCGCTGAGCTTTTATTATGAAAATGTATTGCGTGTGCCAGTATTGGCGAGCGAAGCTGCGTATTTTGGCACGGCATTCCACGACGCCCTCTGTTTGGGTTTTGAAAAAATGCTGACTTCTAAACCAAAAGCATTTCCAACTGAGCGGGGTTTTGTGAAAATATTCACAGGAGAAATGGAAAAACATCGAGCGTTTTTCAGCAAAAAAGAATACGAGCGGCGCTTAGAATTGGGCGCCCAATATATGGAAGAATATGTACGCACCAATTTTAAAAGTTGGACGAGAAACGTGTGGGTGGAAAAAGAATTCAAAAATGTGGAAGTGGAAGGTGTGCCAATAACTGGAGTAATCGACCGCATTGATTTTTTGGACAAACAGTCTGTTCATATTGTGGATTATAAAACCGGCAGCCATAAAAAAGAAAAATTAAAACGGCCCACCAAGAAAGACCCCAATGGCGGCAATTATTGGCGGCAATTGGTTTTTTATAAATTATTGTTTGAAAACTGGCGCAACAACCCACGCCGAGCTGTAAGCGCCGAAATTTCTTATCTGGAGCCTGATTTAAAAAAAGGTGATTTTCCCAAACATAAAATCACTTTTGAAGTAGAAGATGTTAATGTGGTGAGAACAATGATTAAAGAAACATATGGCAAAATAATGCGGCAGGAATTTTACGAAGGTTGTGGAGAAAGTAATTGCCAATGGTGCCGCTTTTTGAAAAACCAAGAACAGGTAGATAGTTTTTCGGAAAAGGAGATCGAAGAGCTTGACGATTAATAATCATTTAAATAAATTGACTATGAAAAATTTGTTGCTTTTTTATCGGTATAAAATCGGCATGGGCATTTTGACTTTATTGCTCGTTATTGGAATAGCTTTTCCATCGTGCGATATTGACGATGATATCAATTGCAGCTGCCCTCCCATCGAAGGTGAGTATTTTCGGATAACTGATTTGAATTTATTAAACTACACTACTGATGTCCAATCTTCGAATGCCGTTTTAATGGCGACCAATGAAAAATCCACTATTGATAAATATTTCATGATTCTTGAAATTGACCCTGAATTTTATTCCCATAAAAAACAAAACAGACGGTGGGGCTTCTCTTTCATGAACAGTGCCTTAGCCTGCTCCTGCATTGATAATGGATGGAATGGTGCAAAGGAAAAAATCGCTGAAATGACCATTATCACTAAAAATGATTTTAGTATGGAATATATGGCCAATGATACATTGAACGCCAACATTGAAATTTTCGATCAATATGTTGGAGAAAATGAATCTATTGATGCATTTGTTAGTAGGGGTGATAATTTGTTGCAGCATTATGGCTTTAAATTATTTTTGAAAAACACACCGACTATTAACCCTGAATTTAAAATAGAAATAATCGTAAAATTGGATAATGGCACTGAATTTAAAACAGAAAACGAACCAGTAATTATCGAATAATATTGGAAGACAATTACCAACATAAGGGCCTGCGGAAGAAACTGATCGACAAAATCCGCCGCAAAGGGATTATCGACGAGAATGTCCTTTCCGCTATGATGGCCGTGCCCCGCCATTTTTTCCTCGATAGTACTTTTGCCCATTTGGCGTATAAGGATCAGCCAGTTGGGATCGGCAGGGGGCAAACTATTTCCCAGCCATATACAGTCGCTTTTCAGACGCAATTATTGGAGGTTGAAAAACGCATGCGGATTTTGGAGATTGGAACAGGGTCAGGCTATCAGGCTGCCATCTTGGGCGTTATGGGAGCAAGGGTTTTTACGGTGGAACGACAAGAGGAATTGTATTTAAAAGCAAAAAGAATATTGAGCACAAAAATATTTGGAAATGTCCGCTGTTATTTTCGGGATGGGACAAAAGGCCTGAAAGAGTTTGCACCGTACGACCGCATCATTGCAACAGCAGGTGCCGTAGATATCCCAGGAGCATTGTTGGAACAATTAAAAGTAGGTGGCATGATGGTCATACCTGTTGGCGAAGATGTACAAGTTATGAAACGCATCATTAAAAAAACCGAAGACGAATATGTGGAGGAAGATTGGGGCGGTTTTCGCTTTGTGCCATTTTTAGAAGGAACGGAGAAAATAAATGGTTAAATGGCTTTATGGTTAAAATGGTTTTTCCCGTATGGCAGCTCTCTCAAATCAGAAAAACCATTCAACCATTCAACCATTCAACCATTCAACCATTCAACCATTCAAATCCATGAAGTATTTTTTATTCTCACTTTTTTGTTTTATTTCAATAAATATTTTTTCCCAAAACGATTATTTCCAGCAGGAAGTGAATTATAAAATAAATGTAACGTTGGATGATGTGAACCATACTATTTCTGGCGATATTGAAATTAATTACACGAATAATTCACCCGATGGGTTGGATAGTATTTATTTCCATTTTTGGGGCAATGCCTTTAAAAATACAAACACTGCCTTGGCCGAGCAGCAGTTGCGGATGAATAATACTAAGTTTTATTTTTCTCCAGATAATGATAAAGGCTATTATTCTGATCTTGACTTTACTGTGGACGGTCAAAAAGCGGAATTAATATTTGATGAAAAAAATCCAGATATAGCAGTTTTGCGTTTGCCAAAAACTTTAAAGACTAGTGCAACTATTAATGTTAAAACCCCTTTTACTTTAAAAATACCTGCTTCATTTTCCCGCCTTGGTCATGTTGAAACTTCCTACCAAATGACACAATGGTATCCAAAACCAGCGGTCTATGATCACAAAGGTTGGCATCCGATGCCGTATTTGGATATAGGTGAATTTTATTCTGAATTCGGAAATTTTGACGTGACGATCACCTTGCCGGGAAATTATGTCGTAGGCGCATCCGGTGTTTTACAAACAGAAAGTGAAATAGAATTTTTAAAAAATAAAATTGCGGAAACAGAAAAATTTATTAAAAGGGGCGTTTATCCAAATGATGATGATTTTCCCGAATCAAGTAAATCTGAGAAAACCATCCGATATATCGCAGAAAATGTCCATGATTTTGCATGGTTTGCTGATAAGCGTTTCCATGTATTAAAAAACGAGGCAACTTTAGCTTCGGGAGAAAAAGTAGATGCTTGGGCAATGTTTACCAATAAAGAAGCTGATCTATGGGAAAAAGGTGCGGAGTATGTTGCTCGTGCAGTGGAATTTTATTCCGAAATGGTTGGTGAATACCCTTGGCCACAGGCTACTGCGGTACATAGTGCATTAAGTGCAGGTGGAGGAATGGAGTATCCGATGATTACCGTTATTGGAAATTCGGGAAATGCGAAAATGCTCGATGATGTCATTACTCATGAGGTGGGGCATAATTGGTTTTACGGAATATTAGCATCGAATGAACGAGACCATGCATGGATGGACGAAGGGATGAACAGTTATTACGAATACCGATATATGCGGAAATATTATGGCGCTCGTGCCGACTTGGATATTCCCGCTTTTTTAATGAACCATTCTCACGAGGATGTTTTTGAGATTGGTTATCTATACAATGCCCGCCGCAACCTTGACCAAGCCCCCGAAACGCATTCCAATGAATTTGAAATGATTAATTATGGGCTGGGCGTTTATGTGAAGCCAGGGACAGCTTTGGGACATTTAGAAAAATATTTAGGTACAGCGGAATTTGACCGCATCATGCACTTATATTACGATACTTGGAAATTCAAGCATCCTTACCCTGAGGATTTTCGCCTATTAATGGAAAGAGAAAGTGGAAAGGATTTAAGTTGGTTTTTTGATGGATATATTAATTCCAGTAAAAAACTGGATTATGCGATATATGATATTGGTGAAAATGTAAATGGACATTTTGTGTCTTTGAAAAACCTTGGTGAGATAAATGCACCCTTCCCTATTTCAGGATTAAAAAACGGAGAGATAGTAGAGACAAAATGGTACAATGGTTTTTCAGATAAAACGGAGGTTGATTTTCCTAAAGGCGATTATGACCAATTGATTTTAGATGCAGAAAATATAACACTTGATGTCAACCGAAAAAACAATAATATCAAAACATCTGGTGCATTTAAAAGATTTGAACCTATTCGGTTAGGGTTTATGGGGGCAGTCGAAAATAGTAGGAAAAGTACTGTTAATATTTGGCCAGCATTGGGTTATAATAAATACGATGGTGCGATGCTGGGGCTTGCATTGCACAATGGATTGGTACCTGCAAAAAGATGGGAATGGCAGTTTGTACCCATGTATGGATTTAATTCTTCCAATTTAGTAGGTTTGGGAAATATCCAGTATAATATTTTTCCAAAACAGGAGAAAATAAAAAAAATAACTTTGGGTGTTTCATCGAAGTCGTTTGATTTTGAAGAAACTGGTCGCCTTTATACAGACGTTGATTCGGTTAATTTTGTCAAAACGAAGTATAAATATCAACGCATTGTACCTTCTGTGAAAATTGATTTGCAGAGATCTCCTGTTAGTTATTTTTATCAGACTATTCAATTTAGGAGTATATTAGGATCAGAAGAAGATTCAGATTTTAACGATGTGACCAAAATATATATTGGGAAAATAAACTACAAAAGGATCCTAAATGAATTAAGCTGGGAAATAGGAAATCGCCGAGTTATAAACCCATTTAAACTTAAAGTAATATTGGAGCATTCAATGATAGAAGATTTATCTAGTCCAAACGGAGAAGATTACTTAAGAGCAGATATCGAATGGAAAAGTTCCTACTACTATGATGAAAAACGAAAATTAGATCTCCGCATATTCATTGGGGGCTTTTTAAAAAACGACTTTAGAACCCGAGACAGGTTTTCTCCCAACTCAATTAACTTAACCGGGCAAGGTTTTAATGATTATAAATGGGATGAATTGTATTTTGGTAGATCAGAAACTTCCGGCCTTTTGTCCAGGCAGGTGACAGAACGGGAAGGGGGGATGAAAGCAGCTCTTGGAAGTTCCAATAAACAAGGAAGAAGTAATAACTATGTCTTTGCTATAAACCTAAAATCAGACCTGCCTCAAAACCTGCCATTGAATTTGCCTATTAAACCATACTTTGATTTAGGGTATTACAGAGATGCGCGTACATTAACTGCAAATGATGATAAATCAAGGCAACTATGGTATCAACTCGGATTCACTTTGGAAGCATTGGACGGTGCCATCGGCATCCATTTTCCCGCTGTCAGTTCAAAACATTTAAAAGATTTGCTGAATGCTGATGGGCAGGATAATTTTTTCAAACGTATTTCTTTTACAATTGATTTATATAAATGGAATCCTTGGAAAATTGCAGGTGGTATTACAGATAATATTAGGCTCTAAATAAATACAAACTTAAATACATGCGCAAATACAAAAACGCCTTTTCCCAAAATAAGGAAAAAGCGTTTTTGTATTTTTACTAAAAGTAAGAAACAGGTGGAATATCTACCATTGTTTTCAATCCGGGCGTTGCACGCAACAACTGCGGGATGGTATTTAAAGTAATAGCACAGGTAGCCACATCGCCATTTACCCCGCTATCAATTACAGAGCGTATATTGGGTGTTCCGTTAATAATTACTTCATCGTAGCTTTTTTTCTCACCCACTGTGGCCTGAAAAATTAATTTGATTTTAATCTCTCCATTTACATATCCGTTGCCGGCTTGGCGTACACCCGTTGCATATCCTTTAGGTATGGTCATGGCAGGTGTTTTTATTTTTTTAGTGGCTATTACTGGCAAAATAATATCCTCTGTTTGATCCAATTTCCAACCCATGCGATGGGCGATCATTTGCATGCTTTCAGTTAGTCCGACATGACGCAAAGAACCATCTTCTATTTTTTTTTCAAATTCTTCTAAAGTCAGACCAGCCCCGATTTTTTTCTGAAAAGGAATACGACGATATTTTGCATCTTGAAACCGATTGACTTCTACTGATAGTACATCTTGACAAACAGCGGTCAATATTGTTGGCAGTGAATCCATTAAATAACCTGGGTTTACGCCAGTTCCAATTACAGCAACATTATTTTCAATGGCAGCTTTATTTATTTTATTAGCTAATCTTTTTGCTGTTTTGTATGGAAAACTTAATTCTTCACACGTTGAAACAACTGGAATTCTAAACGAAACAATTTCCTCTATTTGAGGAGTAATGCGTTTCATATCGGAAACAGTCGTCAAGACAGCCACGTCTGGTTTTTGTTTTTTGATGGCTTCTGCAATATTTTCTTTAATAATTGTTTTATTTTTTTTGCCCAGTGCCAATTCGCCTAAATCTTTTCCGATCAATGCATCGGATTTATCAACAGCAGCAATTGTTTTTAAGCCTTTTCTTTCTGCAATATATTGAGCGGTTTTTATGCCCAATGGGCCGAGGCCAATCTGTAAGATACGGATGTTTTTCATGTTAGTCTGGTACTTTCTTTATTTGAAAAAATTGCATTTCTTGGAATGATGCCTCTACTTAAGTCAAAGGGGCTATACTCTACCCAAACCTGATCACCTTCGTTTAAAATAATTTTTTTTATCGCATTCATTTTTCCAGCGATTGTTACTTCCATTTCATGGCCGTTTTCCAAAACAGCAATAAATGTGGAATCATTAATCTGTTCTTTAATGATTGCTTTTTCTTTTTGGATGTTTGCCATAAGGTGAAAAAAGTAACCCGAACAAATAATGGATATTTATTCGGATTAAATAAATAGTTTTTTGGAAACAAATTCGTTATTACTATTTTTCAATTTTTGCAAACCCCGTATAGGGGTGCAATACTTTAGGAATATTAATTCCGTCTTCCGTTTGATTGTTTTCCAACAAAGCAGCAACAATGCGGGCCAATGCAAGTGCGCTTCCATTCAGGGTATGAGCCAATTGGCTTTTATTGTTTTCATCTTTGAAACGAACCTTCAAACGGTTGCTTTGATAGGTTTCAAAATTAGAAACGGAGCTGACTTCCAACCAACGCTTTTGTGCCGCCGACCAGACTTCAAAATCAAAAGTCAGAGCAGACGTGAATCCTAAATCACCACCGCACAGGCGAAGTATGCGGTAGGGTAGTTCTAATTTGTCGAGCAAACCAGACACATGGTTCAGCATTTCTTCCAATTGTTGGTAAGAAGTATCAGGGTGTGCGATCTGCACGATTTCCACTTTGTCAAATTGATGAACCCTATTCAGGCCACGGACATGTGCCCCATAAGAACCCGCCTCCCTTCGAAAGCACGGGGTATAGCCTGTCATTTTAACGGGGAAGTCTTTTTCACCCATAATTACATTCCTAAAGATATTGGTCACGGGAACTTCAGCCGTAGGGATTAGGTAAAAATCATCTTTTTCTACGTAATACATCTGGCCTTCTTTATCCGGGAGCTGGCCAGTTGCCTTAGCTGTGTCTTCATTAACCATGAGAGGTGGTATAATCTCTTCATACCCAGCTTTGGCAGCCTCGTCCAAAAAAAAGTTAATGAGCGCGCGTTCGAGCCTGGCCCCTTTCCCGCGAAAGACAGGGAATCCTGCTCCTGTTATTTTCACGCCCAATTCGAGATCAAAAATATTGTACTCAGTGGCCAATTCCCAATGAGGTTTGGCTTGCTCCCCGAGTTGGGGCAAGGGTTTGGGCCAAGCCCGATAGACTTCGTTGTCGTCACTAGATGTTCCGGCAGGTACTGATTCGTGAGGGATGTTTGGGACGGCTAGTAAGAGTTCCTCCATTTTGCTCACCGCTTCATTCATTTGAGCTTCCAGCTCTTTGGTGGTTTGCTTTAGGGTGGTCACTTTGGCTTTCAAAGCATTGGCCTCATCACTTTTACCTTGCTTATACAGGCTACCAATTTCTTTAGAAAGGCGATTGGATTCGGCAAGGTTGTTGTCCATTTGGGTCTTAGTATTCCTGCGTGTTTCGTCTATCGACAGAATGTCATCGACGATTTGGAGGCCTTCCTCAGAAAAATTCCTGATTTTCAAACCTTGTAAGACTTTTTCCTTGTTGGTCCGGAGGTAGTTAAGTTTGAGCATTGATGATTTTTAGTTTTACAATTAAGATTTAATTGATGCGTTTAAGAAAAGGGAAACGTTGAAAATTAGTTCAAAAATAGGTTAAGCAAGATGGTTCGTTTTTTCCTGAAACTTTTCAAGTTACCATCAAAATACCGATTGGCCTGAGAAATCTAAGGAGATAATGCTAATATTTTTTCAACTATAACACCTGAGAAATCAGGTAGTTATGAATAAAAAAAGCATGTTTCGCAAAATTTTTGGCAAAGGTAGTATTTGAATTTAGAAAGTAAAACGTATTTTTGCGCCATAACGTCAATCACACCGTTCTGTTTAGGTCTAATATCTTAGCTAAAAATTTTGGATCTACGACTCCTTCGACTTTTTCCCACTATCACATAAGTGTTAAGTTTGATAAAAAAGAGGAACGCAGCGCAATTTTATACCAGTGCATTGCACGTTTGAATAGCAAGAAGGGCGAAGTTTCATTTATACCTTCCATAATTATGTCCCAATCAACTATGATAAACGCCATTCATTAGAAAGAATGAATCATCACTTTTTAAGTATAAATCCAGTTTACTTCAAGTTCAAATAACAAAACTCCAATTGATTCTGCCTGAACTCAGTTCAGTAAGTATTCCTGAAATTTATACTGTTTTCAAAATCACATACCCACTCTTAAAAGATTGGATTTGCAAGCAAACCCAATTATCACATACTGAATACAATTTTTCTAAAAGAACATTTTATCATGTACGACATTTTGCAATTGAATGACATGCTAGTTCCCCAGTTGAGGAACATAGCCCAACAAATGAGCATCGTTGGCTATCGGAGACTAGCAAAGCAAGATCTTATTTATAAAATCCTTGATGCCCAGGCACTCGTAAAAGATGAAGTGAGTGTAGCTAAAGCTGAAAAAGAAGTTGAACCTATTGAAAAAGTAAAAGAGCAGCCCCCAAGGACTTACCAGCGAAACGGTGCTCGAGGGAATGATGACGGCGGAAGACGAGAGTATGGCCGCCGCGAAGGTGACCAGGGCCGATATGGCCGAGGACGGGATAGGGGCGATGACTATGATGGTTCGTACAGGGATTCTAGAGATACCAGAGAAAGAGGGTCTTATCGCGATCGCGACCAAGATTCTTCCTCCAATAATATGAACGACAACCAAAGAGAGCGCGAGCCAGCTGTTGAAAAATTTGATATAGAATTGGACGGTATTATTGAAGGTGAAGGCATCCTCGAAATGATGCCCGATGGCTATGGTTTCCTCCGTTCTTCGGATTACAACTACCTCACTTCACCAGATGATATTTATGTCTCTCCTTCCCAAATAAAACTTTTTGGACTCCGCACGGGAGATACAGTAAAAGGTGCAATCCGGCCCCCTAAAGAAGGTGAAAAATATTTTGCGCTGCTCAGGGTTTCTAAAATCAATGGTCTTGATCCTAAGGATATTCGTGACCGGGTGCCTTTTGATTACCTCACCCCTCTCTTTCCCAATGAAAAATTCAACTTGTGTACTTCTCCCACTGGCAGGGATTTGAGCACAAGAACGATAGATTTGTTCACACCTATTGGCAAAGGACAGCGTGGGTTGATCGTTGCGCAGCCCAAAACGGGTAAAACCTTTTTGCTGAAAGATGTGGCCAACGCCATCGCCAAAAATCATCCTGATAGTTACATTATTGTCCTGCTGGTAGATGAACGTCCAGAGGAGGTAACGGATTTCAAACGTAATGTAAATGCTGAAGTCGTTTCTTCTACTTTTGATGAACCGGCTGACAACCATGTAAGGGTTGCAGGCATTGTCTTGGAAAAAGCAAAACGTTTAGTTGAATGTGGGCATGATGTGGTGATCCTGCTTGATTCCATTACCCGTTTGGCAAGAGCTTACAACACCGTAGCCCCAGCCAGTGGTAAGGTATTGTCAGGTGGTGTGGAAGCGAATGCGCTTCATAAACCAAAGAAATTCTTTGGTGCAGCACGAAACATTGAAGATGGAGGCTCCATGACTATTTTAGCTACAGCACTTATTGATACGGGTTCGAAAATGGACGGCGTTATCTTTGAGGAATTCAAAGGAACAGGTAATATGGAACTCCAACTCGACCGTGGCCTCGCCAATAGGCGTATGTACCCAGCAGTTGACTTGACAAGGTCAAGTACTCGAAGAGATGATCTTCTGCTTGATAGGGATACCCAGCAACGCATGATCATCCTCCGCAAACATATCGCCGACATGAAACCGGAGGAGGCCATGGAATTCATGAGGAAGCATATGATCAATACAAAGACGAATGACGAGTTCTTGGCTTCTATGAACGGCTGATTCAGTTGCCAACTAATATTTCAGTCCGATAGGATTTATAGCGTAAGAATGGTTTTCAACTAACAAATTGAAAACCATTCTTTTTTTTGGTTGATTGGAAATTGAAAACGAGATTTGCCTTTCCTCATACCACGGAACCCCAGTTCCGTGTATAATTACAAGCTAACGGAACTGGGGTTCCGGCACACGTTTAAATCAATTTAAATGACCATCAATGAACGAATTGCTGCTTTGCGTGCAGCTATGGAAAACCACAAAATAGACGCATACATTATCCCTTCTTCCGATCCTCACCAAAGTGAATATGTTGCTGATCATTGGAAGTCAAGAACGTGGATTTCCGGTTTTACTGGTTCGGCAGGCACGGTGGTCGTTACAGCTAAGCATGCATGTCTTTGGACAGATAGCCGTTATTTTATTCAAGCCGAAGAGCAATTAAAAGGGACTTGTGTAAGCCTGCACAAGCTAAATATTCCCCACACTCCGGAACATCGGGAATGGATGAAGCAAAATTTGCCGGAAGGAAGCAAGATAGGCTTTGATGGCAGGCTCTTTTCAGTAGGTAAGGTAAGAGCAATGGCCAAGATTTTTTATGACAAAAAATTTGTGCTTGATTCAGAAACTGACCTTATTTCCGGCATTTGGAAAGGCCGTCCAACCCTTCCAAAAGAAGCCGTTTTTGAACATGCAGTAAAATATGCTGGAGCCAACCGAATAAAAAAACTAAAGGCAGTGCGGACTGAGATGAACGGCGCAACCCACTACCTTATTTCCACTTTAGATGATATCGCTTGGTTATTCAACCTACGTGGTGCTGATGTGGAGTGCAATCCAGTGTTTTATGCCTATGCCATTGTTGGCGAGAAGAAGGCGTGGCTGTTTATCAATAAATCGAAAGTTCCTGCCAAGTTGGTTCAAGAATTAAATAAGGATGGCGTTATTTTAAAGCCTTACACCAGTCTGGAAAGTACGCTGAAAAAGTTGCCGAAAAGCAGCGCGATATTAATTGATAAAAGTTCGACCAGCAATCAAATTTATAATGCCATTGAAAAAGAAAGGATAAAAGATGGTTCGAATATCATTGCACCTTTAAAAGCAATTAAAAACAAAAAAGAGATCGAACATTTCCGACAGGTGATGATAAAAGATGGAGTGGCTTTAGTAAAACTCTTTCGTTGGCTGGAAAGCACATTGAAAAAACGCCCCGTACCTGAGATTGAGGTAGCAGAACAACTCATCGAATTCCGTCGTGCCCGAGGTGATTATTTTGGCGAGAGTTTCCATGCCATCGTTGGCTACGAGGGAAATGGGGCCATTGTCCATTACCGCCCTGAAGCAGGAAAATGTGCTAACATCGAAAACAAAGGAATACTTCTTCTGGACTGCGGCGGTCAATATCTCAATGGTACGACTGACATTACTCGCACCGTCGCTTTGAGCCGTCCAACACGTGAGCAAAAAATAGATTTCACCCTTGTTCTGAAAGGCCATATTCAATTGGCTTTGGCAAAATTTCCAGAGGGAACAACCGGTGTGCAGCTCGATACTTTTGCCCGAATGCATCTCTGGCAACATCAATACAATTATGGCCACGGCACAGGCCACGGCGTCGGGTTTTTCAATAATGTGCACGAAGCACCACAAGGGTTTTCTCCTGTTCCGCACACACCGAGAGCCAATGTTACATTTGAACCAGGCATGATGACTTCCAATGAGCCGGGGCTATATAAAGCTGGAAAATATGGCATCCGCACGGAGAACCTTGTTCTTTGTGTGGAAGATGGAGAAAAGGAATTTGGTAAATTTTTGAAATTTGAAACAATTACGCTTTTTCCTATAGACCTATCATTAGTGGCGAAAAACCTTTTGACAAAAGAAGAAAAGACTTGGCTGAATGCTTATCAGGAAGAGGTGTATGAAAAATTGTCATCGCAATTGGACAAAGCTGAAAAGAAATGGCTAAAAGAAAAGTGTGGGAGGGTTTGATCACTCCCGCTCTAAGCCCTTTATCTCTTGCCGTCGATGTATGCCTTGAATTTTATCCCGTAAAAAATTGGCCTCGTTTACTTCTAGATTTGAAAAATATTGAAGACCGCTACCTAATGCTAACAGGCTAAACACCAATAGTAAAATAAACATTGTTATGAACGTAATCGTGATGCTAAAAAATATTGCTGACTGTGCATCGTCCAACAGGAAGTTCATGCTGAGGTAATCAAGCAGCATAAAAAGCAGATTATTTCCATACAGCAAGAATCCGGAATCGAGGATAAAAAAGAATAGTATCCCACAAAGCAAAAGAGAAAAAGTAAGCCCTATCATCGGGCCGTAATTCCCAGAGGCCAAGTTGTTTGTACGTACAAACCCATTAAAAATGCTGGCACCTTCCGACACCATGATTTGCGACCACATCAGCAAATAGCACAGACCAAGCACAAACAGTAAAACGGCCAGTCCATTGTCTATCTGCAAAATGAGATTGAGCAGCACAACCACAAAAAGCACTTTAAAAAAATTAAAAGTGTGAATCAACCGTGGATCGGTCGGTCGGTTTCCTTCATCCTCAAAATTAGGCGCCTGCCACTCCACTAGCGTATGAACAGTAAATGCCATCATGGTAAAAACAATCGTTGTTATGGCAAACAGCCAGTCATGGTTTTCATTAGCAAAAAACTGGGGCAGTGTTCTCAGGGTGCCGAACATATAGTTTTTATATTCGAATAATTCGGTAATACCCACTTTAGAAAGGGTGAATGCACCAACACAGAACAGGGCTGCGCCACCGACTGCTGTCCATGCAATTGTGCGGAAATTATTTCTAAAAAAAAGGAAACTTTCGGTGAATAATTCACCCGTAGTTTTTGTGTTGGTGAAATCAATTTCCCGAACATGATCAGGGTTTAATTTTTGGTTTTTTAGCAAATCAACAACATCCTTTTTTACCCGCAGCCTTGGGAAAACCACAAAGTAAAAAAGCACAAAACCTAAACATATGAATATGAAAAAAGCCCTCAACAGGTCGGGTGCATCGGTATACCGGGTCATAAAGCTTTCGATAAAACCTGCCATGACAAAGAGTGGCAAAGTCCCTATCAAAATACTCATTCCTCTCCGTGCAGAAAGCTGAAAGGAGCGCATCCTTGACAAAGTGCCGGGAAAAACCAGTCCTTTGCCCATCGTGATGCCTGCTGCCCCTGCAATGACAATGGACGAAATTTCAAAAGCCCCATGCATCCAAACCGCCAAAAATGATTCTTGGAACAAACCTTTATCGATAAAAAAGTATTGGAACGTGCCGAGCATGATCCCATTGAACAATAAACTGCCAATGGTGCCGATGCCGTAAAAAATTCCAAAAAGAAATGTGATAAGGGCAACCATTATATTGTTGAGCGTGATGCCTAAAAACATATTGAATTCTCCACGTTGTTTATAAACAGCCATCGGGTCGCCAGATGCAATATTCTCATTCGTCATTTCCACATAAACATCGCCAAGGATGGTGCGGAGGAATTCAGGTTCGGCGGCACAGGATAACATGCCAATGGTCATCGCCATTACAAAAAACAGAAATGCGAACAACAGGTCATGCCTTGCTTGATAAAGTAGGAGTGGCAGCTCATCCAACCAGAATACGGTCAAGCGGTTGCGGTTCGATTTTTTGCCTCTATATATTTTGAAAAAAACACGTTGCGCCAAGCCATTTAAGTAAACCCTTACTGAACGGTTGGGATAAAAAGTACGGGCATATGACAGGTCGTCCGTCACTTGAATGAACAGATCGTTGAGTTTTTCAGGGGCATGGCGTTCGCCGGCCAGAATTTGCTCAAACTCTTTCCATTTTGCCTCGTTCTGACGGATAAATGATGTTTCGCGCATGGATTGAAGGAAGTTGCTGAATAGTCTGGTATCGGGGCTTTGGCAGAAAAATGGCTTACCCCTCCTATTAATTCAAATATGGCTTTATCTTCTCCAACATCTCGTTGGGCGGTATGTCTTCTAGCAAATACTGTTTCATTAAACGGATTAAATCGGTGATCATCTCTTGGCGAAAACCCATCTGAAAGCCAACCTGATAGCAGAGCACTTCTTCTTCAACATCTACTTTTTGGTCAGCCCGCATCATGAAGAGTAAGTAATATAGTATGGTCATTCTTTTGCTCTCGTCGGGAGGAGGTGCGATGAGATAATCTTCTGGCGCATGCCGGATAGCTGCCACTTCATTGTCTGAGAGACAAAGAGATCTGGCTGCATGAACTAAGTATTTTTTTTCGAAGTTGGTGAAACTACCATCGGATTGAGCTTGCTTGATAAGTAGTGAGACGATGTAATTTTTCATCGCCCTTTCTTCTTCTTTTGAACCAAAGTGCATAAGTTGGGGATTAAAAAGGAGTCTGTTTCAAACTCAAAGATAAATTTATACCTCATCTTGAGTTTGTATTGTAGTTTGTTTAAACGTGGGTGAAAATAGAGGATTTGTGTAAGAACAAAGAAATAAATTGACAGTTATTTGCCGGAGCGAGTTTATAGACGAAAATCCCCAATGGCTTCAGCTATTGGGAGCGGCCAGAGGTAAATTGAGAGTAAAAGCAATTTGGAATGATAAGGTAAAATATAATATTTTTGAATACAAATAATATGTTATATTTATGTTTAAATAATTGATTCTTAGCACCTTGTGCCACATTTTATTTATTTGTATATTTTTTCAACATTCCTTTAGAATACCTAAATATAGGGATGTTTGCCCGAGTGGGGCTTTCTATTTTTGCAGCAAATAAATCGTTTGCCGTATTTAGGCATTTGACATACATGAACATAAACCGATTCAGGATGGCCCTATCTGTATTAGTCGTCCGACCCGTTACAATCCCGTGAACATGGACTCGCAACGATACCTGAAACCGATTAATCCGAATATACTTACCAGCAAATTTCGTGGTCTCCCGCACTACTATTCCCGTGAACAAGTAATTAGGACACAGTCCTTTCTGTATTTCCGTCTTTGACCAAGATTTTGAACAAAAACAAAAAACATCTTACCGGAACCAGAAAGTGCGCCTGTATTTGTTTGCGCCTTCTGAACAAAAAACAAATTTAAATATGGACGGGGTTCGCCCGGCCATTTGGGTATTTTATCTTTAGCTGTTTGCCGTTAGCTGCTTGCCATTTATGGAATTAGTCAACAGGTAGAATCTAATAGCCAATAGCTTTAACAAACTTTTCACAAACCAAGCCTACTACTATGCTAAAGTTTAACACTTCTGCAAGTTTTAAAACTTGCTCACCACAATCCCTCGAACGGTTCTTCCAGGCTATTCCCCGAATGTCCAAAGGAATGATGACCGGTTTGGTGGCAACGGTGTTTTGTTGCCTTTTATCTCAGAACATAAGCGCTCAGTGCGATATTGGTTACGGAGGACCAGCCATGTTCGACCTTTCGCTTGATGTGAATGGCTCTGCTGCTATCAACAGCACTCTGTTCGAACCATTTGTTACAAGTTCATTTGCCCAATGCCTACCAGCGAATGGAGCAGACTTGGATTTATGGATGGATTCTGGTGCCACAATGGCATTTCCAAACCCTTCATTTTACGATTGTACCAATGTTGGCCATGTTATTACAGTATGGGTTACTTTGGACGATCAAGGGCCAGGCTCACAAAGCGCAGCGATTAAATTCACTGTAACCATCACTGATGATTTAGATCCCTTGCTGGCAGAACCAGCTGACCAAACCTTCCCTGCTGACCCTAATACTTGTGCTTCGTTTCAAACACTTACTGCTATCGTAACTGAGAATTGCCCTGGGAGTTTATCAACTTCTCATAAGTTGGATCACAACATATTAGGCTTTCTTGGGACTTTTCCAGGTTTGACTGCAAGTCATGCATATAATGTTGGTACAACTACAATAACCTGGTTTGCTGTTGATGGTGGAGCAAACGATGTTACGAAGACCACCACTGTGACAGTAACAGATGGACAAGCGCCACAGCCTAACGGTGCATTTCCATCGTCATCCACCGAGTATGTAAACGGCTCATGTGTTTGGCCGGTATCAGGGTTGAGTTTCCCAACTATTTCTGACAATTGCGATGTTTCGATTTACCGCGTCAAGTTTACCTATCCTAACGGTACTATGTCGACGACCAATATCAACCCGGTTACAGGTGTCCCGACAGGTTCACCTAATGCATTTCCTACAACTTTGCCTTTGGGAATGACGAATGCTGTTATCACATATGGTGATGGTGTGCAAAATACAAACGTACCATTTAGTATAACAGTTGAAGATAATACTAATCCAGTTTTTGCTGCAGCACCTACAATGGAGAATATAGGTACTGTGGATTGTTTTGCTCCGATAGTGGCACCAGCGCTCACCCGCAGTGCTACAGATAACTGTGACCCTTCTGTTAGTATTTCCTTTATAATAAATGTTATCAGTATTGCGCCTGGTGGTGTAATAGTCTTGGATAACCCTGCTCAGAATAATGGTAATGCCAATGGTTCTTACCCGGTCGGTGTTTATGAGATTGTTTATACAGCAGAAGATAATGAGGGAAATACAGCTACTCACACAGTAACCTTGACTGTTACCGATAATATTGATCCTGAAGCTCGTTGCCAAGACATTACTGTGAGTCTTGATGCAAACGGTAACAGAACTGTGATGGGTGTGGAACTGGACGATGCCCTAAGCCCTAGCTCTGATAATTGTGGGGTGACTCAATGGCAAATTCGCCCAGCCCCTCCTGGCGGTTCGCCTTGGTTTGATTCAATGACTTTTGATTGTTCAGATCAGGGTGACAACGATGTTCAATTTAGAGTGCTTGATGCAGGTGGCAATGCATCCAATCCACCAGTATGTTTGGCTAAGATTACTGTCGTAGATGACTTGCCTCCAGTGGCTCAATGTCAGGATATTACGGTCGAATTGGATTTACCGGCAGGTCCTTCTCCGAATAATACAAATGTTTATCCGGCTAGTACACATGGCTCTCCATTTATTGATAATGGAAGTGAAGACAATTGTAAGATGCCACTTGTAAATTATAGACTAAGAAAAGGGACTTCAGGCCCATTCGGCGGTGTCGGAGCACCACTTAACTTCACATGTGCTGAGCTTGGACCTAACCTTGTTGAATTAAGAGTGGGAGATGGAAATGGTAATCCAAACTTTTGCACAGCAACCGTATGGGTCAATGATGTGACAAAACCGGTACCCATGTGTAACCCCGTTACGTTTGACCTTGACGCCACGACAGGTACTCTGAATTTACTTGACCCTGATCCAGACCCAGCAGCAGAAACGACTTACCCAGGACCTGGAGGAATAGCGATTCCAGATCTTTCTACAATAACAACCACTGTTAATGTGCCGACACCTACACTTGTAGGTGACTTAGATGTTTATGTCGATATCACTCATACATGGACAGAGGACTTGCAAATTTCTTTAACTTCCCCGAAAGGAACTACAGTTTTGTTATATGATCAAGACTGTAGTGGTGGTGGTCCTAATTTTGATATCACCTTCGATGATGAAGGTACAGATCCTCTATGTCCTCCTAACCTTGGTTTAACTAGTATTCCTCTAAATTCGCTTTCTGCTTTCGATGGTGAAAATATGCAAGGGGACTGGATATTGACTATAAGTGATGTGATATCCGGAGGCCCAGGTACGTTAAACTCTTGGTCACTAACACTTACTGATAGCTATATGACCAAATTGGGTGCTGGGAGTACTGATAATTGTTGCGTAATGTGGACAGCCAACAAGCTTACTTATGATTGTAGCAATGTTAATGTTGGATTTGGAGGAAATGGCCCTTTAACATATACTCTTACAGCCTTCGATAGTAACGCAGATGGGAATGCAGAAACGGCAACTTGTACTCAATCCATTACTATTCGGGATGTTACCGATCCTACCCCTGTTTGTCCTTCAACACCTATTGATGTTTATTTAGATGCACTTGGTACTGTTAGTGTATCGGCCTCATTAGTTGGTGCTGGAAGTACCGATAACTGCAGCATTGCTGCTTATTTAATCAATTACATCGGTACAAGCACATGGAAAAGCAGCCTTACCTATGATTGTGATAGCATTGGATTACGTTCCGTCAGACTTTGGGTAGATGACCCTAGCGGAAATCCGACTGATAACAACCCACCTCCTATTTTGGATAATACTACTAATACTGTATTATGCACTAACGCCATCAATGTTATTGACAATATTGCGCCTTTAGCTATTTGTAATGCTGTATCCGTTGCGTTGGGTTCTGATGGAATGGTTACTGTGCCTGCTATGTCGGTAAGTCTTGGAAGTACAGATAATTGCAATCCATGTGTACTCACTAGAGAGGTATCTATGGATGGTAGTCCTTGGGGTCCTAATGCCGTTTACAATTGTGATAGCTTAGGGGCAAGAAATGTAGCGGTGAGGATAACTGATTGTAACATGAATTCTGCTATATGTACGACGACTATCACTATTCAGGACAATGAAGACCCCGTTATTACCTGTCCTTCTAACGTAACTATTGAATGTGATGATAGCCTTGACCCAAATATAAATGGGTTACTAGGTTTTGCCACTGCTACAGACAACTGTCCTAAAATTGAGATTGATAGTATGGACTCAGCACCATATAACATACTATGTGTAGGCTCCTATACCATTACTCGGACATGGAAGGCAACTGATGGACAAAACAATATGGATCAATGTGATCAGATTATTACGGTAGAAGATGTAACTGCTCCAACCTTTACTGCCCCTGGTGATGTTACGTTGGATTGTCCGGAATCATATCAAGTTGCTAACCATACTTGTGTATTTTACGACAATGATACAGATGTTGCAATTTCAGATATAGGCACACCAACGGAGCGATCCAGCATTCCAGTGAATGTCCCAGCAAATGGTAAAGTATCTGATGTAAATGTACAAGTTGAAATATCCCATACTTTCATTGGTGATGTTTCAGCGCATCTGGAATATTATGTACCAGGTCTTGTGCCTGGCGTTCATTCACCTACAGAAGTTGTTGCTTTGTTTAGTGGTTTGTGCGGAAATTATGAAGATTTAGATCTGGCATTTGATGATGGCGGCTTATCCTTAGGTTCTGTACCCTGCCCTCCGACTGACCAAAGCAATGCTTATGACCCTGATGGTTCGCTAGCTGACTTTATCGGCAAGTTTATCAATGGTACTTGGGTTTTGCGTGTAAGTGATGGAGTTAACGGTAATGGAGGGGCTATCACCTACTGGAGCTTGGATATTTGCTATGTTCCACAGGAAGGAGTATTAACAGCAAGTGGTGACGTTACCGATGAGTTCGATAATTGTGATACACCACAAGCAATTCCAACAGATTACGAAGCATTCAAAGATTTTGCTTGGAACGAAAAGAATACGACTCCGTCTTCGACCATCTATGATTTCAGACATAGTAACTGGGTTTCTACAATAAGCCCGATTCCTCCCGGACCACCTGCTTTGCCCCTCTTGGAAAATGGTCTATCAACGTCCTTAACCATGAGAAGCCACCTCACTGCTTCTGGGAATAGTAATCAATATCAATATGGTCCTACTATCCCTGCTGATGGCTGGATTATGTTCGATTATAATAAGATAGGAGATAATGGAGATCAATTCAGGTACTATGTTAATGGGGCTCAGACAACAATTAACGGAAGCGGAAGAGCTGTTGTGAGGGTATTTAGCGGAGATACATTTGGCTTTAGGCAAAGGTCAAATGGTAATGCCAATCAAGCCACTACGGTCATTACAAACTTCGTTTACATTGATGAAGATATTTGTCCCGTTCCCGCATTTGATTGTCCACGTGAATTCTGTATCGCCCGTATCTGGACTTTGGAAGACGACTGCGGCAACAAAGCTGCTCCACAAATCCAAATAATACGGACTCAAGACGTAACGGCTCCAACTACGACCTTCCCAACTACTATGACCATGCTGCCGCAGATGGGAATTTGTGCACCACTGGTCGATTTAGATCTTTCTGCTGCCTTTACCGACATGTGTACAGATAATGGTGCATTAGATATTACTAACAACGCCAGCACATTGTATGGCAAAGGCAATGGACTTGCTGACGCATCAGGAAACTATCCTCCCGGCAATTACACTATTACTTTCTGGGTGAGAGATGAGTGTGATAACCTCAAAACACACATCATTGATTTGACAGTGACTGATGACCAAGATCCAGTAGCTAAATGTGAGTCGGACATCAATGTTCAATTAGATAATACAGGTACTGCTATAGTCACCGTTCCAGATATAGATAAAAACAGTATTGATAACTGTGCAATAACGAGTTACATGCTGTCTGCCCCTGGGCATCCATCTGGTACTTCGCTAACTTTTGATATTAACGACATTGGAGTTGTGCCAGTGACGCTGACAGTGTTTGATGCAGCAGGAAATGACAATTCGTGCATGACTTTAGTCACTGTAATAGGCGGCGTCCTGTTTGATGTGGTGAATGCTTCTGGCACAAATGGTGCGTTGATCCCTGTACCAGTAGTGGTTTCTGACTTTCAGGACATCATTTCGTTTGGAATGGATTTCAATATAACTGATGGTGCTGTAGCAGAATTCGTGGCTCCCGGAGCTATAGCCGTTGATCCAGGCCTGGCATTTGGCTTCCTAGCAACTTTTGTAAATTCTACAACTGTGCATGTTCAATGGATTGGTTTAGAGACAGATATTCCAGATGGCGATGTTGCGTTCAATCTCAATGTGCTCCTTACTGGTACTCCTGGTTCTTCTACGCCTATTACAATTGACAATGATGAGGTAGGCAAAACTTCTGGTATTGTTCCATCTCTTGGATTATCTGGTACCGTTACAGTTTTGAACCCTGGAGCGCCTGTGACCATTTCCGGTACCCTCCAACGCGAGACTGCCTGTGGTAACGACCCAATACATTTGGTTGATGTAGACTATTCGTTCTTTGGTAGTCCAAGTGGTTCAACTCCAGGTACAGGAGCATATAGCTTTTCAGCTCCAAGTGGTACCGATGTGACAATTGAACCAATGAAGGATATCAATTGGAATAATGGCGTCACAACTTTGGACGCCTCGTGTGTCCACTTTTTCTCAGCTGGTTTGCCAATGCCCGCTAGCTGTCCTACATCCCTGAGTCCATATGCAAGGATTGCTGCCGACGCTAATGGAAACAATTCAATCACAGCGTTTGACGCTGCATTGATTCAACAAATAGCTGTGTTCAATACCGCTGTAAATGGTAATACCTCTTGGCGTTTCGTACCTGACCTCCCGATTCTTCCACCTGATCCATTTGTTGGTGGTTTTGATGAATTTAGGTCTTACACCAATGTCACCTCAGATATCACAGATGCCAATTTCATAGGTATCAAAACAGGTGATATCAACTGTACGTCTTCTCCTACTACATTATTTAATGGTAACGGTAATGATGATCGAGGACAAGATTTCATTTTCAGTATTTCAGATCAATCAGTTGAAGCAGGCCAAGCTATTAGTGTGACATTCATGTCGAATGACTTTGACGGTGTATTCTCAATTCAAACGACATTGAACTTTGATGAAAGAGTACTCGAATTGACAAGCACTTCAGCCAATGGATTGACAAATGCTGTGTTCAATACTGACATGGTGGCTGATGGAAAACTGGCTGCAAGTTGGTATAACCTTGATCCAGTGACTTTTGCTGATGGAACTGAATTGTTCACACTTAATTTTACTGCTTTGCAGTCAGGTGTTTTAAGTGAAATGTTGTTTGCTTCTGATGATATAGTAGTACCAGAAGTTGCCAAGTTTGATGGTTTTATCATGGGCGTGGATCTGACATTTGAAAGCCTTACTTCAACAGGTGAGATTCAAACTGGTCATTTTGCGCTTTACCAAAACCGTCCAAACCCATTTGGCCACAAGACCTCCATAGGGTTCTCATTGCCTGAAGCAAGCAAAGCTACCTTGACCGTATTTGAGCCTTCTGGCCGAGTGCTTAAAGTTATCGAAGGACAATTCACCACAGGATATCACCAAGTATTTGTGGATAGGGAAGAACTCCCTGCTCATGGTGTACTGTTCTATCGACTTGAAACACCTACACAGCAGGCTGTAAGAAAAATGATATTACTAGATTAATGCAAACGAAAGTCTGGCAACATTGAGCATACTAGTTGCCAGGCTTTCTTTCTTGTGATTTAAAAATTTAGTAGGCTTGAATCTTCTATATCTTTCTATATAGAGGATACCCACTGTCTTAGTCCGTTAGTCCTTCTCTTCCCTTGAACAGGAGGAGAAGGATAACGGAAAATGTTAATTTAACAATTTGAAAAATTGAGGATAAGGCCACTCAGGCTTTTCCCGAAACCGAAATCACAAAAATCTTTTCGAATGAAAAAGATATTACTCATCCTCACTGTTTTTTGTCTCCTCACCCCTTTTAATAATATAATATCTCAAAACTTAACGATAACTGGGGAGCAAGTTACTGCTTGTGAGGGTTCTACTGTAACCGTTGAAGTTACAACCACAAATTTTAATGATATTGTTAGCGCTCAGTTTGGGGTCACATGGGATACGGACGTTTTAGAATACGTAAGCGCAACAGGAGGGCCTTTTCCCAACCCACCAATTTTCAATATCCTCAATGTCATCAATGGGGAACTCCGCTTTTCATGGTTTGATGCAGTGCCCCCGCCGGGATATACGCCACCAGGGCCCCCTCTGGGTAGCCAAGTTCTTTTCACTCTTGAGTTCAATGTAGTTGGGGATTACACAATGAATAATTTTTCAGATATATTCTTTGGAGACATTCCAGGGTTTTCAATGGAAATTGCTACTGCTGGCGGTGTTATCCCTAATGGCGACATTGATATAACTTTTGGAAGTGTGACAGTAGCGGATACACAAGATCCGACGATTACTTGTCCTCCAGATATTACGGTTACTGCCAGTTCAGGGCAGCCTTCAGCCGTAGTCAATTTTGCTGCTCCTGTTGCTAACGACAATTGTGGCCCACCTACTGTTACATGTAACCCTATTTCTGGTTCTTCTTTTCCGGTAAATACAACAACAACAGTTACATGCACGGCAGTTGATGATGTTGGCAATGACATGGATTGTACTTTCAATGTGACCGTAAATCCTGCTCCTCCAAACCCTAATGCCGTAACTTTTACGGCTGAAGATGTTGATCTTGGTTGCAATGAGTTTGATTTTTATATACCTATTACGGTCACCAATTTCGTGGATATGTTCAGTATCCAATTTGCCCTTGTGTGGGATGAAACTATATTAGAGTATGTAGATTCTGTTGATAATTTAAATGCCACTGGCCATCCTACAGCGATTTACAATTCATTGAATGCATCCAGTGGTGAATTCCGTTTTTCATGGTTTGACTCAGATGGTATGGCAGGTGAGGATCTCAACGACGGCGACACACTGTTTCTTTTGCATTTCAACCTATTAAATGCCTCTGCTTTACCTACAAATGTTACAATAACGGATGTACCTGGTTTTACCATTGATATAGCGAATACGAGTGGTACATTAATGCCGGGAGAATATATGTTGGAAAATTCAACCGTTGATATTCAAGACGATCCACCTGTTATAGATAACTGTCCTTCTAACATCGTAGTTAATAATGATGCTGGTATGTGTGGAGCGGTAGAGACTTGGCCAACCATTACAGCTACAGACGATTGCGATAATCCAGATCCAATCCCTATGCAAGAAATAGGCGGAGCATCGGGTAGTTTCTTCAATGTAGGGAAAGACTCAATTGCTTTCATCGTAACAGATAGCCAAGGACAGAAAGACACTTGTTCTTTTACAATAACAGTTGTTGATAATGAAGCTCCTTCCATTACTTGTCCACTAGACCAGACCGTTGATGCCAACGCTTCATGTGAAGGAACTCTTGATGACTATACAGGATTAGTGGGCACTCTAAGTGATAATTGCTCATCTCTTGCTAATATAACGGTGACTCAAACCGATCCTTCGGGCACTACAATCAGCACCACGACGACTGTAACCTTGATCGCCACAGATGAAGCTGGGAATATGGGTACGTGTGATTTTGACGTCAGCATTGTTGATGTTACTGATCCAACCATTACTTGCCCCGGGCCGCAAACAGTAGATGCTGATGTGTCATGTGAGGGTACGCTTGGTGACTATACAGGGATGGGCACACCGAGTGACAATTGTTCGTTACCAGCTAATATAACAGTGACTCAGACCGATCCTTCAGGTACCACTATCAATGTAACAACAACAGTGACCCTAACTGCCACAGATGAAGCTGGGAATATGGGTACGTGTGATTTTGACGTCAGCATTGTTGACGTGACTGATCCAACCATTACTTGCCCCGGGCCACAAACGGTAGATGCTGATGCATCTTGTGAGGGTACGCTTGGTGACTATACAGGGATGGGCACACCGAGTGACAATTGTTCGCTACCAGCTAATATAACAGTGACTCAGACCGATCCTTCGGGTACTACTATCAGCACTACGACGACCGTAACGTTGATTGCCGCAGATGAAGCTGGCAATATGGGCATGTGTACTTTCGATGTGAGTATTATTGACGTGACCGATCCCATGATCACATGTCCACCCAATGAAATAGTTGCCATAAACGCTAACTGCGAAGCAACAGTTCTCGACTACACTGGAATGACTGTAAGTCTTAGCGACAACTGTACAGATTCTATGTCTATGGAATTGACTATGGTGCAGACGCCGGCATCAGGTACTACGATTTCTGTGGAAACGGATATTGAACTGAAAGCAACAGATGGAGTCGGTAATATGGCTTCCTGTACATTCAAAGTTACCCTTGACGATCAGACTGACCCTGTGGCGAACTGCTATCCTGATACAACTGTTTATCTTGATGCTTCGGGAATGATCAGTATTGATCCTTCCTATTTGAACAATGGTTCTTCTGACAATTGCCCTGGTATCACCATGAGTTTAGATGTCAATTCATTTGATTGTTCTGATATTGGAGATAACACTGTGACTTTGACCGTGACGGATGGCAGTGGGAATACCGATGTTTGTATGACAAATGTAATCGTGGCTGACACCCTTGCTCCTGAACTCGTCCAATGCCTCCCTGATACCTTTGTCATCGCCGATGCCAATTGCCAATCTGTTTTACCAGACTTTACAGCGTTGGTAATATTCGATGATAATTGTACCAATATTAATGATTTGAAAATCACTCAAATTCCACCTCCCGGAGCATTAATAACTATGGATACAACCATTGCCGTTGTGGCATTGGACTCCGTTGGGATTATTTCGGATACGTGTTTTTTCTTAGTGGAGTTGAGGGATACCACACCTCCAACGATAACTTGCCCTGTTGATACAGTTTTGACGACAGGACTTGATAGTTGCAATGCAGAATTTACATGGCCTATGCCATCAGCTGCTGATAACTGCGGAGTGGATACGGTTATGTGCAGCCCTTCTTCTGGGGCGTTTTTTCCAACAGGAAGTACAACTGTTACCTGTACAGCAATTGATTTAAGTGGTAACATGGGTAGTTGTGACTTTATGGTAACCGTCAATGACGGGCAAGCACCTTTTCTTGATTGCCCATCTGATACAACCATATTTGTTGCGAGTGGAGTTATGGACACCATGATCTTTGATATTGGACTTGATTCATTGAGCGACAATTGTGGTGTGGATTCTACGTATTACAAATTGACTGGAGCAACAGTGGGCGACGGAGATGGTGATGCCAGTGGAACTTCTTTCAATGTAGATACTACCACTGTAACCTATTATGCTGAAGATGCTGCTGGGAATATTGATAGCTGTTCCTTCAATGTAAATATTGTCGAGTCTATTATCATTGACATTGATTGCCCACCAAACTATTCGGTAGTGGCAGATGTTGGTGAATGTTTCGCTGTTGTGAATACCGATGCGCCTGACCTTGATCCTATTGCTGGTTTGGATACAGTTTACTATGTGTTGACAGACAGTACAATTGGTAGCGGCCCTGATAGTGTACCTGATACGCAAGCGTTCAATGTGGGCATTACAACGGTTGCTTATACTGCTGTCAGCGTTACGAATGATACGTCAACTTGTAGTTTTACGGTAACAGTTTTAGATCAAGAAAATCCCGTTGTCACATGTCCGATGACAACTATAGATCTGGATAATACGACTGATTCCTGTGGAGTATTATTTGATGCTAATTTTCAGCTGGCTTCAGCTACTGATAATTGTCCCGGTGTCACAATGTCTTACAATTTTGCCGTTGGTGATTTGATACCTGTTGGTGACAATACTATAACAGCTACTGCAACCGACCAAGCAAACAATGTTGCGACCTGTTCATATCAAGTAATGGTAAGAGATACCCAGCCACCAGTTATCATCAATTGCCCATCAAATATTATGGTCAACAATGACCAAAATCTTTGTGGAGCATCGGTCACTTGGACTCCACCAACTGCCGAAGATAACTGTGGGGTATTGCTCCTCGAATCGACTCCCTATCTTCCAGGTGATTTCATCCCTGTTGGGTCGGAGTTTATTACTTATACGGCATCAGATTTCGAAGGAAATGTTACTGAATGTATTTTCTCGGTTACGGTTAGGGACAATCAACCACCAAGTTTGAATCCTTGCCCTGGCAATATCACTGTGCCTAATGAACCGGGGCTGTGTTCGGCAGTTGTTACTTGGCCTTTTATCAGTCCAGGTGATAATTGTAATGTCGTGAGTTTTGTCGTGCTACCACAATCAGGGAGTACTTTTCAGATTGGCCAAACAAACGTTCAAGCAGTTGCTACGGATGGTTCAGGGAATGTTACGGTCTGTTCTTTTACTGTAAACGTGTTAGATAGTGAGTTTCCAACTATGGATAATTTTCCTGGCAATATCAATGTGGATAGCGACCCCGGTGAATGTGGTGCAGTGGTAACATGGCCAGCTATAATTGTAGATGATAATTGTGGCGTTGATACTTTTCACTGCGATGCAGCCTCTGGAGATTTTTTCCCTGTAGGAATGCATGATGTAGAATGTACGGTAATAGATGTCAATGGAAATGCTGTCAATCGGATATTTACCGTAACCGTAGAGGACAACGAACTACCAGTAGTCGATTGCCCAGAAGACATATTGATTTTTGTTGACAGCAGTGTTGTTGACGATCAGTCAGGATTTATTAATAATTTCCAAGCGGTTGCCTGTGATAGTTTATTGTTGAATTACAATAGCATTCCGACGATGGATAACTGTGGAATAGCTGCGGTTTCACAAACAAGTGGCCCTACTTCAGGTAGTACCGTAGAGGCTGGGATGCATACATTGACTTATTTGGTTACGGATGTAAATGGTAACCAATCTGCTTGCGGCTTCAATATAACAGTTGAAGAAATACCCCTTGCAACTGCAATAGCGTTTCCAAATAACCCATGTGAAGGAGAAGACGTATTGTTTTCTACCACTGATTATACTGGAGCTATATATGAATGGAGAGATCCGATAGGAAATTTAATTTCAGGCCAATCTTCCTTTACCCAAACTGGTATGACGGTAGCCATGTCGGGCACTTACACTGTTACCATTACCTTTCCATTCAACTGCGTACAGACAGCACAGGTTGATGTAACGGTTTTTCCAATGCCCAATTTGGGGATAGAACATAACGACCTGCTATGTGCGTCGGCTGGAACAGACTTAACGCTTGAAGCTAAAGACACTGCCAACACAGGCATTGCGAATTATGTTTGGGATACACCAGGTGGTGCTGTTTTCTTTGGAAACCCGATTACGGTCATTGCTCCAATACAAGGTACTTATACTGTTACTGCTACTACAGGCAATGGTTGTTCCGCTACAGCTTCTGTTTTAGTAGAAATCAGTACAGTACCTAAAACACCTGACCTTACGGGAAGTATGACTGAGGCCTGTGTGGGAGAATCGATTGTTCTTGATGGAGAAGAATTTGCTGGGCCAGACATTGAATATCATTGGGCCGCCAGTCCTAACCTTACAGATGCAGGGTTAATTGATATTGATAATCATGACAATGAAGCAAACCCTGTTGGCCCCGGAATTTATACCTATTATTACTATGTGACTCAAGGCGGGTGTATCTCCGATTCTGCTGAATGGATAGTTATTGTAGAAGGTTTCCCATCCTTTGATTTAGATTCGATGGTTTTAGGTAACATGGATTGTGTTGATGGAACGACTGATATTGTTATTGCTCCAATGAACACAATGGCAGGGTTAAATTGGTCTCTTGATGTTAACGGTAACTGCCCTGCGACACAAGTGGACTCCATGTTCACCCTGAGCAATGTAAATTCAGATTGCAATGGCCTATATATACTAACAGCTACATCCCCCATCGGATGTTCTACGTCTTTGGATATTGACTTGGATATAACTGATAAACCTGTTGCACCTGCATTACAAATTACAGATGACGTGATCTGTATGGGTGGTTCTACCACAATGTTTTTGACAAATGTACCATCAGGTGCAAACACGCTTTGTTTTGCTGACGGTGTACCAGCGTCCTGTGCATTTTTAGGAGATCCTACCCAAGTGCCAGTTACTACAACTTATGGTGTCCTGTATGATATTAACGGATGTATGTCCGATACAGCTTTTGTGACAGTAACTGTAGAAGCGCCATTGGATGTTCCAATTGAAGTTAATGGAGATGTAACCTGCGTGAATGGTACAGGCACAGTTACATTATCCACCTCTGCTGTAGGCGATACCTATGTGTGGGACGGTCCTTGTGGCGTTCAGGCAGGCGATGTTTTGGAAATACCAAATATTACCGCTGGCTGTTCCGGCCTTTATTCTGTATCGGTGACAGGTTCTTTAGGGCAGTGTATCAGTATCGGTACTTTGCAGTTAGAAGTGACTGGAATGATAGGAGAAGTAACTGCTGAATTGTTAAGTTCTGCATGTGAGGGAGGTGATATAGAATTGTGTGCAGAACCCAATATGTTGGGAGCTACTTATACTTGGACTGATCCATTTGGAAACGTTTTTTCAAATGAACGTTGTCCTACAACAGCCGTTGTTGCTGCGGCTACACCCTATTCAGTTTTGGTAGAGATGGATGGTTGTACTTCAAGCGATGATACCTTGGTGAGCATCCTTACATCCCCTATTGCTAATGATGAAACGGTAGTAGGTATTGTTGATGCACCGCAAAGTTTTGATGTCGTTGCGAATGATTCATTGGCTACTGGAAATTATACAATTACTGTCAAACAGCAGCCTGCTCACGGTGATGTGTCCTACAATGGTGAAGGAGTCTTCACTTATACACCTGATGAAGGTTTCAGGGAAACAGATTTCATGTTCTATGAAATATGTCTCGATGAGTGCCCAGATCTTTGTAGCATAGCCGAAGTGGAGATCCTTGTAAGGTATCCGATTGATCAATGTATTGCCACGACAGTCATCACGCCAAATCAAGATGGTATCAACGATGAATTTGTGGTGTCGTGCTTAGAACTCGGCGGTTGCCCAAACAATCAGTTGTTTATATTCAATCAATGGGGAGATCAAGTATTTGAGGCTGCTCCTTATGATAATACTTGGCAAGGAACTTATAACGACAAAGATGTTCCAGACGGCACTTATTTCTATGTTTTCAAATGCGATAATTCAACACCTGCTGAAAAGGGTTTCGTGATGGTACATCGCTAAAAATAGCTATTGGTACAGGCCGTTGGCCATTGGCTTTTTGCCGATGACCGACGGCCTGTGTCAAGGGCCAATTAATATAAGATATGTATAAAATATTGACATTCGCCATAGTACTCCTGTTTTCCATTACCGCTTTTAGCCAGCAGGAGCAACAGTTTACCAATTTTGTTTACAATCAACAAATGTACAATCCTGCTTATGTGGGCAGCCGTAATACCCCGTCGTTTACAGGATTGCATAGAAGCCAGTGGATGGGGTTTGAAGGTGCCCCCAATTCGCAAGTGTTAAGTTTTCAAACACCTATCATGAAGCAGCGCGCTGGTGTTGGTGGGACGATTTCCCGCCAAGGAATCGGCATCTCATACAGTTGGTTTGGGTCGGCAGCCTATTCCTATAACTTGAGGATCACGCAAGAAATCGACTTAAGATTAGGATTACAGGCTACTTTGGAGTATCTTGGCATTGATTTTTCTGATCCAAAGGTCGTTACTGTATCTCAAGTTGATCCTTCGGCGAACAACGGAGAGTTCGATGATAAGTATTCAGGCAATGTTGGAGTAGGTTTATACCTCACTTATAAAGACATTTTTTACTTCGGAGCCTCTTCCCCACAGATTTATCCCAACAATCTCGGTTTTAATGATTTAGTTGATAAACAAGCCAAAGCATTCCCGCACAGATATATACACATAGGTGGGGTTATCCCTGTAAACGACGACATTGAAATAATGCCAAATATGTTGATCAAATGGGTTGACCACGCGCCGGTTGATGCCGACATTAACTTTTCTGCGCGTTATCAAAAAATGATAACCGGTGGATTGACCTATAGGACTGGCGGCGGCGGAGCGAATAAGGTCGGTGAAAGTGTGGACTTATTGGTTTTTTATCAACTAAATCAAAAAATTGGTGCGGGTCTTTCTTATGACATTGTTCTGTCAGATATAAAGGATTACTCTTCTGGTTCAATAGAACTGATAGTTCGTTATGATTTACGTGACGAAAAGGGAAACCTAGAGAACCCCCGATATTTTAAGAAAAAATAATTCAGAAGTCAGGTGCCTGTTTTCTTGACTCCCCCCACTTGAAATTGGGTGTCTTTAAACAGAAACACACTAGGACAACTATGAAAAAGATTTTTACATTATCGGTTTTTTCATTGCTTTCATTCCATATCGGAATGTTTGCCCAGATTCCTCTTTCAGAAGAATTGGTCGTTGTAAGCAATGAACGTGGGGTCAATTCTGATGAACTCGAATTTAGCCCTGTATTTTACAAAGATGGGATTGTACTTATCTCAACTAGGCATGAGAGCTTGATTTTTAACGTGAAAGACAGAAACATAGGCGGAGTAAATATTATGTCTATTTACCGTGCCCAAAGAAATGAGGAAGGTTTTCTCGACTCGCCCGAACCGCTCGCGGATGAACTGATATTCAGGTTGCATGAGGGCCCTGTCACATTTGACCGAACTGCTAGCACTATATTTTTTACCAGAAATGAAAGTCAAGAACAAGCGCCTGATGGTTATAAAAAACTTCAGGTTTATGCGGCCAGTAAAAATGAAGAGGTTTGGGAAAATATTCAAAAGCTGTCTTTCAACAATGTAAATTATAATTACTGCCACCCGACTATTTCCCCTGATGAAGATGTTATTTTCATTTCTTCAGATGTACCGGGAGGGTATGGTGGGATGGACTTGTATGCTGTGTACAGAACAGATGGCAAGTGGGCACAATTGATTAATCTTGGAGAAAAAGTCAATACACCGGGAAACGAAGTTTTTCCATATATAGCTGCAGATAAAACCCTCTATTTTGCCTCTGATGGACATGGGGGACTGGGCAACCTTGACCTTTTTTATTCTTCTCAGGACACTATTTCCGAAGAATGGAGATCACCTTACAACCTTGGTGTGCCATTTAATTCTCCGGCTGATGACTTTGGGTTCATCGTAGATAGGGACAATAAAAATGGTTATTTCTCATCTGATCGAGTAGGCGGATTTGGAGGAGATGACATATACAAGTTTTACATAGAAAGCGATGCAACTTCCCCTATTGCTGCTACGGGTAAAAACTTGGATGGATTGGTAGTTTTTGATGAAGACGGAAACCCAATGGAAGGTGCCTTGGTCAGTGCTATCAATTTTAAGGATATTCCACTTTCAGAAACGGTTAAATTAAGCCCCGGCGATGGCGATGGGAATTTTGTACTTGACGTAAATGCGGATGAACTTGGAGAAACGGCAGAAACAGGTGAAGATGGCAAAGCAGATATCCCACTTAGAAGGGGCAATTATGTTGTGAAAATATCGAAGGAAGGACATATTCCCGAATATGTCGTGATCACCCCGGAAACTGATCTTGATAATATTAAGGTTACCTTGCAAAAAGCGGTTGATTGTGTATCCCTTACGGGGAAAGTGATGAGAGAAGGAATGGGGACGCCAGTGTCCGGTGCCACCGTTAAAATTGTTGACGTTGACACCAAAGAGGCTATATCTGTTTATGCAGATGCAACAGGTTTTTATGAATATTGCATTGATTGCAATCGTACCTATTCTGTTTATGCTGAAAAAGACGGAGTAACATCCGCTCCAGGGATTATTAGCACAAAGGGAATCCCATGCAATGAAGCAAATAGCAAGATTGAATTGCCGCTGTTCTTGGGTGGTTCGCCAATCTATGCAGGCATGAATATCCGTTTGCCTAACATCTACTTCAATTTCGATGACGCTTCACTTCGGCCAGATGCTTATCCAGACCTTGATGAAGTAGTTGGCTTGCTAAGCCAGTTTACTGGGATGCGACTGGAACTTGCATCTCATACTGATTCCCGTGGAGGAACATCCTATAATCAGGACTTGTCATTCAGGCGTTCTCAAAGTGTTTTGAAGTATATTGCTTCTAAAGGGGTCAATAAAGGGCGTCTTGAACCTGTTGGTTATGGGGAAAGCCAAATCCGCAACCGTTGTGTGGACGGAGTTAATTGCGCTGAATCGGAACATCAGTATAATAGGAGAACCGAAATAAAAATTCTTGAAATGGGAGCCTCGCAGGAGGGAGTTGTTCCAATAGCCTCTTCTAAATCCGAAGGTGAAGTCTATGCTGCTACAACTTCTTTTGAAGATGAGCAAGAAAATAGTAGAGATAAAGGCGGTCAAGCCTCTGAATCGCTTGTAAATGCGAATACTGATACGCCGCATGAAAGAGAAGAAACGCTGAAAGATGAATACTATAAAGAAGGTGAATATGCCGTTATTGCTGGTACTTTCGCCAACCATGCATATGCCGTTAGAAGGGTTTCCGCTTTAATGGAAAAAGGTTACCTCGAAGCTAATATTGTAAAGCAAGAGCGAAATGGGCTCTATGCAGTATTTGTGCAAACATATGATACCAAAAACCAAGCATTTTCACTTGTAAAAGAATTGGACAAACAACAAGTACATGCTTATGTCCTGAGGCGGTAAAGCTGATGGGACTTATTTGATGCCTAGTTAGCAGAAAAGAGGATATAAGATTCTGTCAATTAGGTTAAACGTACAGTTAAGTTAAACCAAACCTTGCTGAACAGCGAACTTGACGAGCTCTGTACTGGTATTGAAATCCAGTTTCCGTAGAATATTTTTTCGATGTGTTTCAACGGTATGCTTACTGATGTAAAGTGTTTTGCCAATCCCTTGGCTGCTAAGCCCTTTACTTATCAATTCAAGGATTTCCTGTTCACGGCGCGATAAAGAGAGCCTTTTACGAAAGTTGTCTTGCATGCCGTTTTGTTGTTGCTGACAGCCATTGTCAGATTTCGCGTTAGCAGGTGGGACGACAAAAGTGTTTCCCTTGGAAACAGTCAAAATAGCTTCAACTAGTTCAGCAGGTTTTGATTCTTTAGCCACATAACCTTTGACACCAGCATTGAGGAGCGACTTAACAAGGTCGGGAGTGTAATAGCCAGAAAAAACGATAATCTTGACCCACGGAACATTTTTCTTGACCCATTCAATGTTATCATAAAAATCTGACCCTGGCATGTTAAGGTCAAGCAACAGTATTGTCGGAAGCGCTTTAGGCAATAACTGAAACAGCTCGTTGCTCGAAATGCCCGTTCCTACAATAGTCATTGTGGGGTGATCAGAAATCATACATCTTACTCCGTGGGCGATGACAGGATGATCGTCAGCGATAAAAATTTTGATATGTTGTTGTTTGTTCATGGGAATGAGTTTTTGTATAAATGCATAATTATGGATATTACAAATGTGCCAACTACGAAATTCAGAAACCGAAATAGGTGCGAGGAGGATTCCAGCAATTAAATAAAGGCTGGCAAAAGGAACTAATGGTACAATTGCCGATTAGCTATAAAAGGTAGGATGTCCTAATTAAACGGTTTCTGGAAAAAAGCGCCGCAATTTACTCAATTGTGGATAATTAAGCAAATTACGTCATGGGCAGTCAATTGTTTCGTTGACAATCTGCAAAACAGATAGGGAGGTATTTTAAAACTATTCATTTAGGAAAATTTTAATCAGATGATAAAACAGACCAAATCTAGTGAACAGTTGAATACTGAAATCTCATATCTCAGGCAACAGAACCAAGCGCTTTCTGCTGAACTGGCTTTTCATCGGAAGGTATTTAAGAAAGTCCATGAGGCATTGGGGGCTGCAGATGAACTGAGTGGCGCATTAAAAAGTGATAAAGCAGTAAGACAACTAGCAGAAGAAAATGAGAAACTCAGATGCCAGTTAAGGGTTGCACGCTTATCCGAGCGAGAAAAAGAAATCATGAAATTTATCGTGCATGGCTACACATCAAAAGAAATTGCCATCAATTTAAATATCAGCAAACTGACTGTTGATACTCACCGAAAGCATATTCAGCAAAAATTAGAAGTAGGAAATATGGTTGAGCTTTTAAAAATAGCAATGCAAGTAGATCTTGCTTGAGCAGCAATTTTTTTCACTATAAAAGGGGATGGTGTTGGTTCGCAACTATCCCCTTTTGTTTTTTGGTGTATGTTTGGGATTTTAAACTAATTGGCAAATTGATTTGGACTTAAGAAAGATAACTGCTTATTGTGAACTGCAATCCACACCTCCTGATGACCTATTGAAGGCATTGGAAAGGGAAACCTATTTGAAAACACTTTCACCACAAATGATGACTGGACACCTCCAAGGGCTTTTTCTATCCATGATAAGTCAATGGATAAACCCAAGTTATATTTTAGAAATTGGCACATTTACCGGATATGGGACGATCTGTCTTGCGAAAGGGTTGAGAAAAAATGGAACACTACATACCATAGAAGTAAATCCTGAAGTGATTTATATCTCAAAAAAATATTTTCATTTAGCAGAACTTGAAGATAGAATTAAATTGCACGTAGGGGACGCACAGGGTATCATTCCAACAATAGATCAACAATTTGACTTGGTTTACATTGATGCCGGAAAACGGGAATACCATTTACACTACGATTTAGTCATTGATAAAGTAAAATCAGGGGGCGTCATTTTAGCTGACAATGTTCTTTGGAGCGGAAAAGTTGGCATGGTTCAAAGGGATACGGATACAAAAATGCTAGAGGCATTCAATCAAAAAGTCATGAATGATGAAAGGGTTAGGAATATATTGTTACCTATTCGTGACGGATTGATGATAGCGATAAAAAATTAATCTGGTTCATTAAAGTTACTTTTTCCTCTTTTATATGTCTGATTACAAGTGGAAAGATTGGCTCAGTTCAAGATACTTTTTCCCGAAATATTTTTGTTATAGTAAACCTATTTTTACATTTGCCAAGTTTCCTTCCAACATAAAGAATAAAAGCTTCAGCAAACCCAGTCAATTCAATCTACGTAAACTTTTTATTGATCCGTTGTTTTTTAAACAAAAAAAAATTTTTTCGTGTATGAAAAAGCCAGCTATTTTACTTTTATCATTACTTATGGCAGGTAGTATTGCCTTTGGGCAAGATAACCTGCCAGCAAATCCTGTTCCTGGGAAATGTTACATTCGTTGCGTTACCCCTGAAAAGTATGGAACAGATGAAAAACGGATGCTTATCCGGCCAGCATACAAGCGTTTGGAAAAGACGCCTGCTGAATACAAAACTGTCGAAGAATCGATCATGGTAAAGCCTGCCTCCAAGAGGTATGTCTATGTACCTGCTGAATTTAAAACTGTCACTGAGGAAATCAAAATTGAAGATCCTTACAATGAAGTGACAATCATTCAAGCAGAGCTTGGCGTCAAAACAGAAACCATTGAGTCTCGTCCAAAGGTTGCCCGTTGGGAGTATCAGTCTTCCATGGAAAATTGCCAATCCAATGACCCACGTGACTGCATGGTTCTATGTTACGTTGAACACCCGGCGGAGTACAGGACGATTACTTCACAAACGGTTGAAAAAGGTCCTACCTACACCAAGGCTCCACGTGGCGGCAAAACGATGACTCTTTCTAAGCAAGAGCTTGTCAAAGATGCTAGTGTCGAGGAAATCGCAATTCCAGCGGAATTCAAAACCATCACCAAACGTGTTCTTGTGAAAGATGAAGACGTTCGTGAAATTGAAGTCCCTGCTGAATACGATAACATACCCATCACTACTTTGGAAGATGCAGGTGGCGTTGCTGTCTGGGAAGAAATCGAATGTACATTAACAGACTATAATGTGCTTCCGATCCTTTATGAATTTGGTAGCGCCCGTTTAACTTCTGAATCACGTCGTATCATTGACAATAAGCTCTTGAAGTTGATGAGGGACAAGCCAAACATCCGTGTTGAGCTTAGCTCGCACACTGATGCTCGTGGTTCTAAAGAGGCGAACCAATCGTTATCTCAAGCAAGGGCCGAATCAGTTGTCAACTATCTTGTTTCAAGAGGGATACAGCGTAGCCGCCTGGTTGCAAAAGGGTATGGTGAAAGCCGTCCTCGGAACAATTGTATTGATGGTGTTGATTGTACCGAAGAACAACACCAACAGAACCGTCGTACTGAATTCCGTGTATTAAGCAATTAATATTTAATACACCTCAGTGGAATTGCCAAAAAGGCGGGCCTATTATATAGGCTCGCCTTTTTGCATTCTAAACAGTTGAGTATTCTTTTTTTCAAATCAAATTTTTTAAATTACGCCTCAAATTTAACGTTTAACAAATGAAGCCTATTTGGGGGAAATGGTCTCAACATCTTAAAATCTAATTGATATGTCGGTAAAAAAGAAAAAAAGGAGAGAAGCTATTGACAAGCGTGATTCCAAGAAGTTTTTTACGGTGGTAGGCATTTCTGTTTTAGTGCTGATGGCGTTGTTGTTCCTAATGTACAAAAGCATGTCATAAAGTGGGAACAATTTATTATCCATCCACCAAGAACCATTATGGTTAATAGAAGTTTGATACTCTATTCAATCTTGTACATTTATGTAACAAACATTGAAGCTGCCTAGGGTTTTGGCTTGAGGCTGAAAACGGCGCTTTTTAAGGCCAAATGAAAACCCTAGAGAGCTTCATTATTGTTTCTCCGCTTCGTAAAAGGAATAATGATAAGGAAGTTCCGTCTTGTAGATATAGAGTAATATATAATTGATGCCATTTATTTGATCATGACCCCTCTTTTATCCAATAATGGGATAGGAGTAAAATTGTCTTCGTTAATGCTTCCCCGAACAAATACATATTTTTTATCATACATGTACCCTTCATAGGAAAAGCTGATCCAAAATTCGTTGGCAAGGTCAAAAAGCTTGGTTTGTATAGGTTCCAAAAGCATAGCGGAACGAGGTCCAATCTCATTGAAGAAATGACGCAAAGTAGTGGTACGCATGGGTTCACCTTCTATTTCGCCGTAACCTTTAGAATTAACCAGTACATTCTCAATGGGGTCTTCTTTCATGTTGAGGACGAACACATCCCATAGATCATTGTCTTGAATGCCATTTTCCACTCTTGGAATAATCGCGATGGCCAGATCAGCCACTTTATATTGAGGAATATCTTTTTTCATGTGTTCACGGATTCACAGGGTATTTGTGTTCACGTGTATGTTTTTGAAAAACGCCAAAAGTTAAACTGTCAATTTAATATATCCTACTTTTACTTTGCAAACTCAAAGCCGAATAATTTCGCAAAATGGTTTTTTAGTCTCGTCTTAACTTCAAGGATGTTAATTTCTTGTCCTAGTTCATAAGCCAGTGAGGTTACATCTTTATCTTTTTCACTAATACCACAAGGGATAATGTGTCGGAAATAGCTCAATTCTGTATTGATGTTAAATGCAAAACCGTGCATGGTGACCCATCGACTCAAGTGAACACCGATTGCGCAGATTTTCCGCTTGGGTAACATCCCTTGGGGAGGAAGCCATACACCAGTGTAATCTTTTATTCGTTGACCAGTCACTCCATAGTCTGCCAAAGTCATGATGACGGCCTCTTCCAGGTATCTAACATACTTGTGGACATCGGTAAAAAAATTGTCTAAGTCAAAAATGGGATAACCGACTATTTGACCTGGTCCATGAAAGGTAATGTCGCCGCCCCGGTTGGTTTTAAAGAACTCTATGCCCTTTTCTTTTAAGCCTTTTTCATTGAGCAACAAATTTCCTAACGAGCCGCTTTTTCCTAAAGTATAAACAGGCGAATGTTCACAGAACAGTAGGTAATGTTGGATCGGCATCAGTCCTTTGCCCTGCTTTTTCAACTCCCTGTTTTGCAGTTTGGTAGCTATTACCTCATCCCTTATCTGTGCTTGGTAATCCCATGCATTTTGATAGGAAATTCTGCCCAAATCCTTGAAAACAACTTGTTGCATGTATCACTTTTTTGAAAAGCGGCGCGAAGGTAAGGATATTGGGTTTAAAACAGAATCATTCTGTTTGGATAAAAAGAAAGAGGAAGCAGAGCATCCTGTTCCTCTTATTATAACCATTTTGCGATTATTTTTTTTCAATCAATAAGCCCTTGCAAACAGTATCCTTCCTTTCGAGGGCTTGCCTGTAAGCACACATTTTCCCGATTCTTCTTCAAAATCGTTCGGAATACATCGGGTAGTTGCCTTGGTCAATTCCTTGATTTTCAATTCCGTTTCCGTTGTACCGTCCCAATGAGCGGAGACGAAACCGCCTTTTTCATCCAGTGCATTTTTGAAATCGTCGAAGTTGTCAACAGTGGTGGTGTGTTCTGCACGGAACTGTACAGCTCTGTTGAACAGGTTGGTTTGAATTTCGACCAATAAATTCTCAACAAAAGACGCTATGCCTTCGAGCGGTTGATTGCTCTTTTCCTTTGTGTCACGTCGAGCAACTTCCACTTGTCCATTTTCCAAATCACGCATACCAATACCAAGGCGAATAGGTACGCCGTGCAATTCATGCTCTGCAAATTTAAACCCAGGGCGTTTTTTCATGTCCACGTCGTATTTCACAGAAATGCCTTTTGCACGGAGTTCTTTCATGATCTTTTCGGCCACCTCATTGATCTCTGTACGTGGTTTTGGGATAGGCACAATGGCCACTTGAATGGGGGCTAATTTTGGTGGAAGCACCAGCCCGTCATCATCCGAGTGGGTCATGATCAGGCCACCGACTAAGCGAGTTGAAACACCCCATGAAGTGGCCCAGACATATTCTTCTTTATTGTTTTCATTCAAAAATTTGACATCAAAAGCTTTGGCGAAATTTTGCCCCAAAAAGTGGGAAGTACCTGCTTGAAGAGCTTTTCCGTCCTGCATGAGCGCTTCAATGGCCAATGTGTCTTCAGCTCCAGCAAAGCGCTCGTTAGCGGTTTTTGATCCTTGCACAACTGGCATGGCCATCCATTCTTCTGCAAATTGGGCATATACCTTTTGCATGAGCCTAGCTTCTTCAACTGCCTCTTCGCGGGTAGCATGCGCAGTATGTCCTTCCTGCCAAAGGAATTCGGCAGTACGCAAAAACAAACGAGTCCGCAACTCCCAACGAACCACATTGGCCCATTGGTTGATGAGCAACGGTAGGTCACGGTAGGAATTGATCCAGTTTTTATAAGTGTCCCATATAATAGTTTCGGAAGTAGGGCGGACAATCAGTTCTTCTTCCAATTTTGCTGATGGGTCAACGATAAGACCACTGCCATCTGGGTTAGCTTTCAATCGGTGGTGGGTGACGACTGCACATTCTTTGGCAAATCCTTCAACGTGTTCGGCTTCTCTACTCAAGAAACTTTTTGGTATGAAAAGCGGAAAATAGGCGTTGACGTGCCCAGTGTCCTTGAACATCTTGTCGAGCTGGTCTTTCATTTTTTCCCAAACGGCGAAACCATGCGGTTTGATGACCATGCATCCTCGCACGGCAGAATAATCTGCCATGTTTGCTTTTGTTACTATGTCAACATACCATTTTGAATAATCTTCTGATCTGGGAGTAATTACTTTGGCCATGGATTATTAATGCTTTTGCCATTGGCTTATGCTCGAAGGATCGTAAGCACAAAGGCTTTTTTAACACAAAATCCAGCTCTAATGGCTGGAATTCGATGTATTAGTTATATTTTTAAGAAATTTTTAAATGACTAATTTTTAACGGAACGTCTTTAAATTGAGTTTCATTAAAGACTTTAACAGTGCAAAAAATGAAATTTAGCTGCTCCTTAACAGAAAATGTGGCACAAAGCTAATAAATTCGTGTCTGCAATTTCGATTGGAGAGTCGAAGTAATTACACTTAAAAATTATTTGAAAAATGAAAAGGAATAAAATGTATGCTTTAATGGTTGCACTCTTTGCTTTTGGCTGGTCGAACCTGTCCATGGCTCAGTATGACGACCTGTACTATGATCCCGACACGGATGGTAGCTATTACTACGATGACTCATCGTCAGACAACTATACGTATGATGAAGATGACTATGATTATGACGACGATGAATACGAATATTACGACGACGATTATAACTATCAATATACCTCTCGAATCCGCCGTTTCCACCGTCCATATTATGGCTTCAGCTATTACGACCCAGTTTATGTGGATATGGCTTATTATGATCCTTTTTGGTCACCAGGTACGACTGTATTGATTTATGATAACTACTATTCTTACAATTCTTGGAGGCGCTACAACAGGGCCAATCGTTGGAACTGGGGACTTGGGTGGAATTCATGGAGTGGCCCGAACTTCTATGCTTCTTACAGTCCTTGGGGTTACCGTCCTTCCAGTCGTTGGAATAACCCTTGGAATGCTGGTTATAACAATTATTATGGAAATAACTATGGTTATGGAGGCTATAGCAACTATTATAGTGGCGGTGGTGGCTATGGCAATTATTACTGTCCGCCTTCTTGGGGCAATAACAACTATGTTTATAATAACACCACAAATAACAACTACTATGGTGCGAGGACGGTAAGCGGTAGCCGGCCAAATGGTAATGGCAATAGCCGTGGCACTCTATTAACGGAAAACCCTAATGCTGGAAGGTCTACTTCTGGTAGTAGGACTACCCGCGGCCGTAATACAAACACGAATCAGTCTCGTGGCACTATATCTGATCGTAGTCGTACCAATACCTCCCCCAATAGAAGCAGGGCTAGCCGAAATGAAACGCGCAACAACCGGACGGATATTGATCGTTCAAGCCGCAGTAGTTCTTCAAAGTTGGGTACTCAAAGGACAGATCGCAGCACTCGTGCAAGTTCTTCCCGCAGCAGTATGGATAGGAGCAAGAGTACCTCGCCTAGCCGCTCTGGAAGCTACAACAATCGTTCTTCCCGTAGCCGTTCTGGAGGATTGAATAACTCATCTTCTCGCAGTCGCTCCAACAGCAGTATTAATAGGAGTTCCTCCCGCAGCCGCTCCAATAGTAGTTTCAATAGTGGTTCTTCAAGAAGCAACCGTTCATCCTCAGGCAGCAGCATGAGGAGTAGCGGAAGTTCCCGCAGTTCTTCAGGAAGTAGCCGCAGCAGCTCTCCCTCTAGGTCTCGTAGAGGTAATTAATGATAAAGAAAAACTGATTTTTTATAAATATTAAAGTGGGTGGGTTGGTAAACAGCCCACCCACTTTTTTTGTATCTTTAAAGCAGTTATTTTCCTAAAATATTTTTTTAAAAATGATGAATAAACTCATTCTAAGCCTTTCTTTCTTTTTTGCTTTTTCACTGAATATGTCGTCTCAGGTGCTTAGTGACGCCGTGCGTTACTCTCTACTGGATGTGGGAGGGACTGCTCGTTCGGTAGGTATTGGCGGGGCAATAGGGGCTTTGGGAGCTGACTTTTCGGTACTTAGTACCAACCCTGCGGGGGCTGCCGCTTTCCGTCGTTCTGAATTCACTTTTACGCCTACCTTCGAACGCTCCTCCGTGGATGCTATTCTTGAAGTGCAGGACAATTCTATCAATAGCGACAATAAATCAAATTTTAATTTCAACAATATTGGTGTCGTGTTTTCGGGAAGCCCGCTCAGTTCAAAGTGGCGCACTGCCGTTTTTGGAATTGGTGTGAACCGGATGGCCAATTTCCACCAGAACGCTTATTTTGAAGGTTCTTCTTTTGGCTCTATCACTGACCGTTGGTGGGAATTAGCAGGTTCACTCCCCGATGGACAATTGGATCAATATGAAGCGCAAGTGGCCCTCGATGCAGGAGTACTGTATGATTATGATCCTAATGAAATCCCTGCTTACTTGACAGACTTTTTGGACGATTCCTTTTTCCCCGGCAGTTTCTTGGTGGATAAGTCGCAACAGATAAACCGCAAAGGCTCAATCAATGAATTAGTCTTCACCTATGCCGGTAATTATGATGAAAAATTTATGATCGGTGCTACTCTTGGTGTGCCCATCCTGAATTATGAAGAAACCAAGGTTTTTAAAGAAACTGATGAGAACGACCGAGTCCCTTTTTTCGAAGAACTTGAATTTACCGAACGCCTAAAAACGAAAGGGACAGGCATCAATTTCAAAGTAGGTTTCATTTACCGCATGAGTCAGATGGTACGCTTGGGAGCTGCTATTCATACACCGACCAGTTTTGGGCTGGAGGATTCTTTTTCTACCGAACTTTCTTACCGGTTTGAGGATGCCAATGGCTCGACCCGGGGCGAAGGCTTTTCCCCCGACGGCACTTTTGAGTATCGCATGCGCACTCCTTGGCGCTTTATCGGCAGTGGAGGTGTCATTATTAAAAAACAAGGATTCATTAGCGCTGAGTTAGAATATGTTGACTATACCAATGCAAAATTCAATTTCAACCAAACTTCCGACCAAGGCGATAAAGCGAGGGAGGAAGAGGTGAATGGAGAGATCAACACTCAATTGAAATCGGCACTAAATATCAGGTTCGGGGGGGAATATGCCTTTGATGTTTTCAGGTTACGGGCAGGTTACTCTCTCAATGCTTCCCCTTACACAGATATCGAAGATAAAAATGGCTCACTTAGTCTTGGGGTCGGTTATAGAGGTGAAGGTTTCTTTATAGATCTTGCCTATAAGCGGTTGTCCAGCCAAACTGATTACCGTCCTTACCTTTTGAGCCTTGAGAATATTGATCTTGAGCAACCTGTCAGTATCGAAGACCACCGCAATCGTTTTATGCTGACACTGGGCTTCAAACTTTAATGTTCTCTCGTCCATCTCCATGGGTTGCAAACAACTATTACCCAAGGAGCAAATCCTATGTGAAACTGTGATAGGTTGATAAAAAGTTAATGAGAGTTGAACTCAACTCTCATTAACTTTTTATCAACCTATTATCAACTTAGTTCTTGCTTTGTAGAGTATGTAGATACAGAGAAGGCTTTTTACAATGAATGACTGCCAATTGCTAACTGTAAAACTGTAGAGGCCCGAACTGGCTCACCGTTTGTTAAGTAGAAAAATCTTATATATCTTTCCTGTCATTTTTGAGAAAACTTAATGAACCTGTCCCATGCTGACAACTTGTTTACAAAGGGCTTTAATTTTTTTAGCTCTTTTTATTTCTATAAATGCCTTGGCTCAAAAGGGGAGCGACAGTTTCTTCCAGCCTGATGAACGTTTGTTGGTTGAATCTAAGTGGCACTACACTTATACCCTCCATGCCGAATCCAATATCATTATCCATAAGGCCGAGGACAATTACGATTATTACCTTTACTTCCGTTACGATTACACCTACCAAGAATTTCTCAACGACCGCTTGAACCTCGGAGAATGGAGTTTGGATGGCAGTACTTTAAATTATAGCTTTAAAAATGTCGACAATTTTGAAGTTGTGCAACTGAACAAGTCCGTCCTTGTTCTTGAATTTACCCAACGAAACAGCAAAGGAAAATACCAATATCATTTTGTCAGGGTTGACACCAAGAATGCCCCTTTTCCAAAACCCGATAATGAATTGCCCGAAGTCTTAGTTGAAGCCGACGACCCAAATGCCCCATTTACCAAAACCAGAAAGAAAAAAAGGGGCTTTTTGTCAAAGCTTTTTAAAAGGAACAAATTGCAGGAAATATATTTACCAGAAGAAAAACTCACTTACATTAATGTTGAATTAGTAGGGGGGGGCTATTATGGCGGCATTGATCCTGTGTTAAAAGATTTTATTATGATTAAATCGGATGGTCGGTTGATAAAAGAATTTCAAAGTGTTCAGCATGGATTGATTGTGACTAAAAAATATATCCCTCGACTGGAGTTGGAAATGTTCGCAGATTACATTGTAAAACAGGGTTTTTTTGAAATGGAACGTGCCTACGATTGTACTGACTCAGCCTGCATGAAACGCAAAAGCCAAAAACCAAAACCTGTGCCACTGCGATTGTCAGTGGCTTATGGAGACCAGAAAAAAGTGATAACAGTTGCCATCTGGGGTAAGGACAATTTGAATGTGAATTATGTTGATTATCCACCAGCATTAGACAATATCATTGATGCCATTCAGAAAATGGCGAACAGATTGGACGACCCTATGGTGAAAAAGTGAATTTGGTGTTTTATCTAAATTATACCTGCCGCTTTTATTTAACTATATTCGGATAATATAAAATTGATAGTTAATCTTTATTCTTTCAAAAACCAAACTCTATTTAATTAAATGATAGTGTTACTTAATTACTACTGGAGTTTTTCCACCAAACGGCATTAAAGAAATATTTAATAGAATAATTTACTGCTTTTTAAATTTTGCCCTTAATGAATGATAGTATAGCTATAAATATTTATTTCCAATTGCTTTTAGCATATTAAGTCACTCTGCAATATATCGTTCCAATATTTTTTCACAAGCTTTATCCAGCATGATATAAACCTGATCAAAACCATTGTCGTCCCAATAAGGATCTGGCACATTTTGGTTACGGTCGGGGTTCAGAAAATTCATGATGAGGTGTACTTTTTCTATTTGTTCGTTTGATAAAGCATTCCGAATAATATCCTGATAGTTGCTGCTGTCCATGGCAAGAATGAGGTCGAAGCGGTCAAGGTCGGCAGGTTTAAATTGGCGGGCCCGTTGGTCAGTGATGTCTATCCCATATTTATGGGCGGTAGAAATGGAACGGTGATCGGGCAACTCCCCGATATGCCAAGAACCAGTGCCAGCTGAATCAACAGACCAGTCAAGACCATTTTCTGCTATCTTTTTTTTCAAAATACCTTCAGCTAATGGGGATCTGCATATATTGCCGAGGCAAACCATTAAAATTTTCATTGTAAGAGATGTATTTTGGTTGATGGTTTTATGAAATTATATCGTCTAACTTGATTATGGGTGAAATTAACAAATGGTGTTTTATCGTAAATCCCACAGCTGGAGGCGGCAGGGTGAAAAAACAATGGCCAAAAATAGAGACGGTTTTATCGGAATTAGATACCTCTTTTGATGTATTGTTTTCTGAAAAAAAAATGCACGTTGCCGAGTTGACAATGGCTGCCATCGAAAAGGGTTGCCGTCATATTGTTGCAGTTGGCGGTGATGGAACGGCTCATGAATCAATAAATGGCATTTTTCAACAAACCATATGCCCTCCTGATAAAATCACTTTTTGCCTACTGCCCATTGGCACAGGCAATGATTGGATAAAAACGCATCGCATTCCCAAAAAATTTCCAAAATGGATTGCTTCTTTTAAAAAAGGAAAAACGGTATATCAAGATATTGGTTTTCTTTTTTTTCATAAAAATCAAAAAAAAGAAAAACGGTATTTTCTAAACGTTGCTGGGTTTTCATACGACGGCTATGTAGCAAAAAAAGCGGAGGGAGTGACCGCTACTTTTTTCAATTCGCTTTTTTATTTGGAAATGACCGCACGTTGTTTGTTCAAATATAAAATACCGGAATTAACAGTTTTGTTCGACGGCCAAAAAAAGGAAGGTAAAACATTAACGGTCAATGTCGGCATCGGCCGTTATTCAGGTGGGGGAATGCAATTGGTGCCACATGCAAAACCCAGTGACGGGAATCTGGCGTTGACCGTTGCCGGAAAAATAAAACCTTTAGTGGTATTGCTTGTTTCTCCATTGTTTTATTTGGGAAAAATAGGATGGCACCCCAAAGTCAAATTTTATAAAACTAAAAATATCGAAATAAAATCATTTGACGGTGAGCCCATATGGGCAGAAGCAGATGGCGAATTTTTAGGGCAAGTGCCAGCAGAAATCGGAATAATACCAAATGCACTAAAAATACTCGTCCCTTGATTTTAGAAATATAGGTTCTTCGTCAAATTCATTGGGGCAAAAAATGCAAGAAGAGAGGGGAAGAAATTTTTTTCACTGACCTAAACCACTGATTTTTTGAGCTGCTCGACACCACTTATCAAATACTGAAAATAATTTAAATGAAAAATAAACCTGTTCAAGTTGGCGATCAACTGCCAATTTTTTCCCTTCCCAACCAGCACGGTGAAATGGTTTCGATTGACCAATATTTTGGCAAGCCGTTCGTGCTTTATTTTTATCCAAAAGATGATACGCCTGGTTGTACTGCTGAGGCATGCAGTTTTCGGGATGCATATTCCGAACTGCGAGGACTCAATGCCGAGGTAATCGGTGTAAGCGCCGATAGCCCAGCATCTCATTTATCTTTTGCCAAAAGATATGACCTGCCATTTGTGTTGTTGAGTGATGAAAAAAATAAAGTAAGAAAATTGCTTGGAGTACCGGGCAGTATGTTTGGATTGATGCCCGGCAGAGTGACATACGTTGTTGATAAAAATGGTATTGTCCAGCATGTATTCGACTCCCAGTTGTTGGCCACAGAACATGTCCGGGAGGCGATGGAACATTTACAGCAATGATATTTTTCTTGGTAAACCAAAATTTATCACCACCTTTACCGATCTTTTATCTTGACAAAGTTAAGTTGTGATTTTTGAAGTATGAACCTTTTTTCAAGCCTAAGGTATGGAAGATGGTCTTCGAAGAGATGCGTGTTTTTCTTTTTCGCATTTAAATTTTTAAACATAACATTGTCGAGCTATTAAAACCATAAACATGAAAAATATTTTATCAGCATTGTTATTGGTGTCCAGTTTCTTGCTTTTGGGGTGTGGTAGCAAAGAACCTAAAGCTCCTGAAAATGAGAAACCCTCGGTTTCAGGTGAAATTGATTTTGATGCAATGGCGAAAGGCTTTTGCAATTGCATGCGTCCTATGTTCGAAATGCAAGAAAGGCTAACAAAATTAGCTGAAGCAGGCAAAGAAGATGAAATAGCTGCCATGCGGGATCATATAGAGCAAGTAGAGAAAGATGGCGAAAATTGTGTGTACGCTTTGGAAGAAAAATATGGGGTAGTGGAAGGGGCAAAGAATGAAGAAAGGGCAAATGAGGCACTCAAAAGAGCCTGTCCGGATATCATGGAACTCATGAATGCAGCAGCAGAAGCACTTGAGGAGTAACCATCTTTGAAGAAATGAGGAATTGTACCTATCAGATTTTCTCCTACAGAGGTCTTATGGAGAAAACCTTGTGGGTGTTCTGTTAAAAACTACCAAACTAATTCTTGATTATTGTTCGGGTGACCTGCCTGCCATTCGTACCCATATTTTTCCAATACACTCCGCATTTGAGCCTGTATGCCAAGCATGCCATCAATGCATTTGTCGGAATGGCGGAAATAAACAGAGCCATCGACTTCGCTTGACCAAGCCCTTAAGCTATTATCGATATGCGAACAAGAATGGTAGCTGACCACATCAAAGTAGACGCCCCCGTTAGCGGGTATAGGCTATCAATACTCTTATCAATTTTGAAAAACCAAAGACGGTGCGGGAAAGATTGGACGTGAAGAAGGAGGTAAATCAGACAGCAAATTCAACTAAATGTTCACAAAACAATTCAACTTGATGCACATTTGCAACGAAGGCGAAACCAGTAGACAATATGACTTCCAATCTCCACCGTACCCGTGCTCAAGAATCCAGAGCGGCCATTCAGCGACTTTATATTGCCATGCGGCATCTCTTTATCAGGGGGGGGTATAAACCTTTGGGCGTTAGTGGCGAGGCCATGATAGATGCGATAATGGATCTTCGCCCTGAGATATATGGAGACATCGCTGATCCAGAAAGGGTTGAACTAGAGGGCTTGTTATATGTATTCCAGCGACTTCCAATAGGGATAGAGGAGTGCCGATATATCAGGCTTATCAGCAGGGAAGGGTTTGAGAAATCGGGGTTCGACCCCATTGTGCCCTCCAAGCGTCGGCGCAATTGTTACCGCATTGATGATGAGCAAATGCTGATTGAGGTGACCAAAGGTCGAAGCGATATTTACGACGTGCTGACCCATTTGACCTTCCTCTATATTGAAGCGGAAAAAATACGCCTCAATAGTCTGGACTCCAAAAACCGGAAAAAAAGGGACTTCCTCAACCTCGAAAATATCATTGCCCAAGAAAAGACAGGCGAGCCGTTCAGCAAGGAGGTGGGCAGCACCTATCTCGCGAATTTGATCGGCCGGACGTTTGAAGAAACTTATGAGGCCGTGAAAAATTTTGCGGAAGCTTCGCAAGTGAACAGCCTTTTCCACATCATTTATTTTTTGGGAAAACTGGCCATTGAAGAAGCTGTGGACGATAATGACCGGGAAATAACTTTTTCTTCTGCACTGAGGGAAAAGATTGGCCACCATGTGTATGGGGAACTTTGGGCCAATAACATAAAGTCATTTATACATAAAAAAAATTGGCTCAACAGGCCACTGCACGTCATCAGTTCAAATCCTCATAGTGTAATGAATGCGCTCTATGCCCATGCGGCCATTGAAGAGGCGGCGGATATGAACATAGAAGAATTGGCTGGCGAATTGAGCCGTCCGGATAAAAAGCAATGGCGGAAAAGGGTAGAGGCACATGCACTTGAAAATGGTATGCACCAATTGGAGGATGATACTGGTACCAATCTGACCGTACAGATTTTTGATACAGTAGCTATTGATGGCAATACCCTTTCCACAGAGATCAATTGGGACAGTGATTTTATTGAAAAAAGCAGACCCATTTTGATCGTCATGGATTATGCATTTGGCGAGCAGGCCTACGAAGTAATGGACGAGTTGCTCAAGCCATATGAACCGGCACCAGACCAAAAGATGCCCTTGAAATTTGCTTCCATATCTATCATGGGCAAGGCAGGTATTCTAATGGGCGGAAAAGGCGACATCATGGTGCCGACGGCACACGTCTTTGAGGGCACTGCTGACAATTACCCGCTGGAAAACGATTTTTCAAAAAAAGATTTTGAGGGAAATGGGCTGGGCGTTTGTGAAGGCCCAATGATAACCGTACTTGGCACTTCTTTACAGAACAAGGACATTCTCCGTTATTTTCTCAAATCCTCTTGGCGGGCCATTGGCCTTGAGATGGAAGGGGCACATTATCAAAAAGCCATCCAGGCAGCTTCCAAAATCCGCAAAAGCATCAATAGCGATGTGCTGGTGCGGTATGCCTATTACGCCTCGGACAACCCATTGGTATCAGGCCATACCCTTGCTTCTGGCGCCCTTGGGCTGGAAGGCGTAAAACCGACCTATTTGATTACGGTCAAAATTCTTAACAAAATAGTAACAGACACACATAGGGGATGAAATTATTTCGGTTTATCTTCTATATGTATTTTTGTTTTTTCTTTTAAAACAAACAGGTTGTTATATATTTGATCCATCCTAAATAATCACAGGAACAAGTTTTTTGGTTCCTCACGGATTTTTATGGGAGGAAAGAAAATGGTTCTAGGTGATTTCATTTGGTAAAAGATTTGCTAAATTTTCAAAATTTAGCAAATCGGACATTGCTCCCTGTTTTGCTAAATCTCGAAGATTTAGTAAAACTCGTTCTTAAAAACTTGTGACCAAATGAATTCATTTAGCCCCAAGAAAATAGAAACTTCTATTTTCTTTTCTCCCCATCAAAACCCCAGAAGAACCATCTTTTAAGATTCCCTTGATTTTTTCATCAAACCATTAATATCTACTTTATGAAAAACCTTTTTACTCTCGTTCTTTTCCTGTTGTGTTTTTCGAGCATCAATGCAGCAGTGGAATCCAAGGCCCTCATGGTCAGCGATTTTGATGCTGAACCAGAGGTGCAGGCTCTTTCACCTGATATGGTACAACTAGGGATTGACCAATTCCTCGCCCTTACTCCTAAGAAATATGAGGAGATGACTGGGAAAAAACTTGGTGTCTTTAAAGCGCTAAAGTTGAAAGCAGCACAGAAAATCGTCAAGAAGAGAACAAAGAAAAGCAGTGATATCCCAAAAGGGCTTTACATCGTGTTGGCCATATTAGGTTGGGCATGGTTGCTCATGGGCATTATGGACGATTGGGAAGGCAACAATTGGTGGGTTAGCCTGTTGCTTTACATCCTCTGTTGGCTGCCAGGCGTTATTCATGCATTTGTCAAAATGGACGAATACTATTGATGCCTAACCGTCATTTTTCAAACAAGCTGGAAGCCGCACCTTGGTTTTCAGCTTGTTTTTTTTGACCCAATTTCTAAGTCAATATGTTCAAAAGCAAATTCGTTCAATGGCCTTGGCTCATTTTGTTATTGGTTGCCCCTTTTGTTTTATGGATATTGCCATCTGATTTTTTCGACAAGGAAGGGGGCATTATCCTATGCCCATCACGATTATTTTTCGATTTTGAATGTTGGAGTTGTGGTATGACTCGTGCAATCATGCACCTCCATCATTTTGAGTTGGCAGACGCCATGTATTACAATACTGGAGTAGTGGTGGTTTATCCGCTCTTGATCATTGTTTGGTTTATATGGGTTAAGAGTGCTTTTGGGGAAATCAAAAAGATCAGGGACAAAGAAAGAAGCCAGACTATTGCCTGAAAAACTCTATTGATAAAAGGTCATTGTAGTAATCTTTTTAGTTTCCCTATTTTTGGCGCTTAATTCATCCCTGCATGCTTATGGTGGGGAGGAAACGCAGGTCGGCATCAGCGAATAAGTGAAAATACTTCCCACTGCCCGGTGCAACCTGCCTAGTGCGAATCGGCCATGACCAATCCTTTTTTACCTAAAATAAAAATCATTAGCCACGAGGTGGAACCACCCCCGCTTGGAAGGGAGCGGCGAATTGCTGTTTTGCTTCCACATGACTATGACCTGACGCGAAAACGCTACCCTGTACTTTACTTACAAGATGGCCAAAACTTGTTCGAGTACCGTTCCCCCTTTGGCAATTGGCATGTGGATCGAAGGATGGCCGACCTTACAAAAGAAGGAATGGGCGACCTTATCGTGGTAGCCATTGATCATGCAGAAGAAGAGCGCATCAGGGAATTTTCCCCTCCAAGTGTGACCAAGTTCGGCATCAGCTATGGCAGACAATATGCCCGCTTCATGGCCGAAGAACTGAAACCTTATGTAGATCAAAATTTCCGTACCCGTCCTGACCGACAGAACACGGCCATTGGTGGTAGCAGTATGGGTGGTCTTATCAGTATTTACAGTGGCCTCATTTATCCAGAGGTGTATGGCAAGATGATGATTTTTTCCCCATCGCTTTGGCTATCGCCGAAAATCTATTTTCAAGCCATTGATTTTTTCAATCCATTCTATACAAAAATATACCTCTATGCAGGCGGCAAGGAAAGCAAGACAATGCTGCCGAACATCAAACGTCTCAAGCAAGCCCTCGAACGCAAAGGGCTGAACAGTTCAAAAATCGAATTCAACATGTCATTTGACCCAGAAGGCAGCCACGATGAAAGCCGTTGGGGGGAGGAATTCCCCAAAGCCGTTAAGTGGTTGTTTTTTGAGAAATAATTTTTTCAAAGGTCTGATCTCTAAAAAATATGAAAGTACTACACATTAGCATGGAATGTTACCCTGCTGCCAAGTTTGGTGGATTGGGCGACGTAGTAGGCGCACTGCCTATCTATCTCAATCGAGCAGGGGTCAGCACCTCCGTTATTATGCCAAAATTTGGGACGAAGTGGCTGAACCAACAAGAGTACCGGGAGGTGTTTTCGCAGCACATTAAGTTGGGAAATGAATATGTATGGTTTGCCATTGAAGAGTTGACTTCTGCCAACCTCGGTTTTCCATTGTACGTTGCCAACATTCCCGGGAAGTTCGACCGACCCGGTGTGTATGGCGATCCCGGCGGCGGCTGGTATGGCGATGAAGTGGAACGCTATCTCTGTTTCCAACAAGCCGTGCTGAAATGGGTAGTGGACATGCAATGGAAACCTGAAATCCTCCATTGCCACGACCACCATGTGGGCCTGATTCCTTTTTTAGTGAAACACGGTAGTGAGTTCCAGTCTTTGCGGCACATGCCGACTGTTTTTACTATCCATAATGGCGCATATAATGGTGCTTTCAGTTGGAACAATTACGACTTACTGCCTTATTTCGATGCAGCGGCCAGACCTTTATTGGATTGGGGCGATACCATCTGCCCATTGGCGGCAGGGATTAAATGTTGCTGGCAATTGACCACCGTCTCACCAGGATACCTTGATGAATTGAAATATGATGCAAATGGCTTGGAACCACTCATCAATAGCGAGATGCACAAGGCCCGTGGCATCATCAACGGCATTGACGCGGAAATATGGGATCCTAAAAACGACCCCATGATTGCCCACCACTTCGATGGAAAAGATGTCAAATCTTATAAAGCTAAAAATAAGGATAGACTACTCGACAAATTCCGCCTCATACCCGACTTGCCCATTGTCACATTCATCGGCAGGCTGGTGCGGGAAAAAGGTGCCGACCTCATACCGGACACTATCCGCAGGGCGCTGGGCAGTGGTGTTCGGGCTGGGTTCATCGTCTTAGGTACAGGTGATAAGGAATTGATGGATACTTTCGCTGGAATGAAAAACGAACTATCCGGCTATTTTGATGTATCGCTGGAATACAATGAAGCACTCGCCCATCAGCTTTATGCAGGTTCCGATTTCCTCCTTATGCCTTCCCGCATTGAGCCTTGTGGCCTCAACCAAATGTACGCCTGCCGCTATGGCACAGCGCCTATTGTCAGAAGCATAGGTGGATTGAAAAATACCATTCCTGATATTGGTGAAAATGGAGGCCGGGGCATCCGATTCGATCACTTCACAGTGGACGATGCGGCCATGGCCATTTACCGTGCGACTCGTGTGTATGCTAATGAAGAGGTGATGGATGGATTACGGGAAAGGATCATGCAGGCAGATTTTTCATGGGAACGATCAGCAAAGGACTATGAAGAAATGTATGATTGGTTAACGAGAAGGTAGATTTATTATTTGGTTCAAATAAAAATTCAAAACGCCTGTTCCTTATTTTAGGAACAGGCGTTTTGAATTTGCATTTATTAAAATGTAACAAAATTGACTCATTTATTTTCTAAAATAAAAAATTCAACCCTTCTGTTTTTATCATCATCATTTTCAGAAATTGGTTTTTCTTCACCAAATCCTTTAAAATTCATTCGGTTGGCTTCGATTCCTTTTTTAATTAAAAATTGATAAACGGATGCTGCTCTTTTTTCCGAAAGATTTAGGTTGTAATCTTTTTCGCCCTTGCTATCAGTGTGCTCATGTATTTCTATATTCAATTTTTTATTTTCTTTTAATAATCTCACTAATTTTTCCAATTCAAAATAAGAGACCGTATCCAATATGGCACTATTAAATTCGAATAAAATATTTTGCAACTCAAAAGGTTTGCCCGGCTCAATTGTTTTTTCATCAATAGTATAAACGCCAGCAGTGTCTACCTCCTGCCATATTTTAACATCGTCGATTAAATAATAAGCGTATTTAGGTTTAAATGGACTGGCTGTGTAATTTTTAAAAGTAATAGTGTCTGTATTTTCATTATTAAAAAAATTACCAATTGTCACATATTGATGCGGTCGGTCAGGGACAAAATTTCTTTTTATTTCTACCCAAATTTTTTCTTTTTCATTAATGATGGAATCGCAATTAATTTGAGGTTTAATATTAAAAGGGCCTTCTGTGTCTTTGAATATTTTTTTCATCGAAAAAAACAATCCAATATTATTCGATACCAATTTTGCTTCTCGCTCTTTGCTTACCCAAAGACTGATATGGGTTTCTTTATTGGGCACTAATGGCTTTCTTAATTTAACTTGTAAATATTCTCTGTAATCTTCCATATAGGGGATGAGTGTAACCCTCAAAGAATCTATTTATAAAACAACCAATGCCCGTTTTGTTACGGCACTTCCACCCGGTTCAAAACCTGACTAACAATATCCTCTTCCGTGATATTCTCCGCTTCCGCTTCATACGTCAAACCGATACGGTGCCGCATCACATCATGGCAAATGTTCCTAACATCTTCTGGGATCACATAACCCCTGCGGCGCAGGAAGGCCAAGGCTTTGGCTGCCAGCGCAAGGTTGATGCTGGCGCGGGGCGAACCGCCGTAATTGATCAATGGCTCAAGATTGGAGAGGCCATAATCTTTTGGGTCGCGGGTCGAAAAAACGATGTCGAGGATGTAACGCTCTATTTTTTCATCCATATAAACTTTCTTCACTGATTGCCGTGCCTTTAAAATAACCTCAGGGCTTATTACCGCATTGATATTTCCAAAATCATCATCATTCAAGTTGCGGCGCATGATTTCCCGTTCCTCCTCTTTCGTCGGGTAGCCCACTTTCACTTTTAGCATAAAGCGGTCGGTCTGTGCTTCGGGCAGGGGGTAGGTTCCTTCCTGTTCGATGGGGTTTTGGGTTGCAAGTACGAGGAAAGGCTCTTTCAATTTAAAGGTCTCGCCGCCGATGGTTACTTGCCGTTCCTGCATGGCTTCGAGCAGAGCGGACTGCACCTTGGCGGGCGCCCGGTTGATTTCATCCGCCAAAATGAAATTGGCGAAGATCGGCCCTTTGTGGACGGCGAACTGAGAAGAGGCTTGGTTATAAACCATTGTCCCAATAATATCCGCAGGCAGCAGGTCGGGGGTGAACTGGATGCGCTGGAAGTCCGCTGAAATAGCAGAAGAAAGCGTCTTGATAGCGAGCGTCTTTGCAAGCCCTGGCAGCCCCTCCAACAAGATGTGTCCTTTTGTCAGCAGACCAAGGAGCAACCGCTCAATCATGTTTTTTTGGCCGACAATGACTTTGGAAGTTTCTGCATTGAGTTGTTCTACAAATGCGCTGTCGAGGTAAATCTGTTGGTTGAGGGCTTCTATGTCTAAGGAGTGCATTTAAGAAGGTATTAGGAAATGGGTATTAGTTATTTTGATTGGGGGGCAAAGATAATGGTTCAGGGGGGTAGTTTTAAAATGGTTGTTGGCTATTGCTACTGGCCAATTGCCAACGATCAACAGATATCATCTATTCAACGGTAAGTCCACGTTAAAATAGAAGACCTTCTTCATTTTTGGTTCAGCTTCAGTGGCGCAGGTGACCATATATATTTTGTGGCCATTTTTTTGGATCAACGATTGGCCGGTAATGTAATGGCCTTTTTTATCAAGCACTAATTCCATATCACGCACACTGCTTACGACAATGGCATCTTCAGCCGTATTGCCAGAACCGCTTTGGAGGGGCACTTCCATGAGTGAGTAATATTTTTTGTAGCCATTTACAGTGCCGAGGCTGTCGTCTACCAGCCAGGAAGTATAGGCTCTTTCCAGTAAGGCCGCCAAGCATCCGGGGTTTTTTTCCAAGAAATGATCGAGCAAATTAATGGCATCCTCATATTTCTCCCGCCGTCCCAATGAGTTGGCTGCATCCAATATGCGTTCTTCCCGCACAGGGTCATATTCAGAACTCAAGGCGTATCCATAATAGATCAGGCTGAGTTGGTTGAGATTTAAGGTAGTGTCTATTTCAGAAAAACGGTCTGCCAATTGGGGAAGGAGATTGCTATCTTGCTGAAGACGGTATTCGAGGGTTTGGATGGTTTCTCCAAAAATGACTTGTGCATTTATATTTTGGGAAAATGAAATCAAGTAAAAAGTAGAAAGTAAAAAGTAGAAAGGCTGCACGTTGAAATTTACCTTCCAATAATTTTTATTTATATGTTTTATCATTTCTTTAAGAATAAAAAATAGTTTTTGCATGGTTGAACTTTGGAATAAGGAGAATGGTTTTTTGGAAATTCAATAAGATCAAAACTAAATATTAAGTCTGTTTATTTTGAATTGGATGCCAAAGGTCAAGAAAAGAAAAAAACCTTGACACAACACATTGCATGTCAAGGTTTTTTGAAACGTGGTCCCACAAGGGCTCGAACCTTGGACCCCCTGATTATGAGTCAGGTGCTCTAACCAACTGAGCTATGGGACCTTAAATCTGGTTGATGAGATGTTCTACATAGGATTACAACTCATTGTGTATAAGGAGGCGCAAAAGTACGGAAAGAACTAAAGATTTTCAATAAAAGTTCAGCTGGGTTTGAAATTGGAAATTATTAGCAACTTCTTTATGTACTGCACAATTTCTAATTTCCAATTTCTCAATTCCCAATTTCCTTCAATTGCTTGTTTAACTGGAAACGCACATACTTAATAGTCTTCCCCTCGGCGAGGTGTTTCGTTTCATAAAAGGTTTTCAGTTCAAGTTCGGGGATAGGGAGTGGCTTTGAATAAATGTTGTCGTCGTGGTAAAGGAGTTGATAATCTTTTTGCTCGGCGAGGGTATCGAGCGTGAATTGGTAAAGGGTCGGATCATCTGTTTTTAAATGTATAATTCCATTGTCTTTCAATATTTTTTTATAGTGTCTTAAAAAATTGGGCGAGGTCAGACGCCGGTTGGATTTTCCCTCCTTTAGAAAAGGGTCAGCGAAAGTGATCCAAATCTCATCCACTTCGTTTTCTTCAAAGAAAAGGGAGATTTGCTCAATGCGGGTGCGGAGGAATGCGGCATTATTTAGGCCATTTTCCAATGCTTCTTTCGCCCCTCTCCAAATGCGGGCCCCTTTGATGTCAACACCAATAAAATTGTGGTTGGGGTACTGTTGGGCGAGGCCGAGGGTGTACTCGCCTTTGCCACAGGCCAGTTCCAGGGTGATCGGGTTTTCATTGTTAAAATGCTGCTTGGCCCATTTCCCTTTCAACTCTACCTCCACGCCATTTTCTCCTGTGAGGACTGGGTTGGAAGAATCGAAATTTTCATACACGTTGGGGAAAGAAAGGACTTCTGCAAATTTCTGTAGCTTGTTGCGCCTGCTCATTTTTAGTTCGACAGTGATTTATTAAGTGGCAAAATTCGGAAAAGATTTTACATTTTGTCCAGTTGTTCGAGCAGCCATTTCCTATCCATGATCGGATCAGCGGTTTGGATTTCTGACCTCAGTTTCTCGATCTGTTTTTTATCATTTGGAAAAACTTTTAACAACTTTTTCATATAGGCCAGCAGGTTTTTGAAAACAGCCTTATGGTAGCCCATCACTTTTTTACGTTGGATATAAGTCCGCATGCTATCAATCAAGGAGTCCAAGGCGTTGAACTCATCAAGTTCATAGTACATTTTCATGAGCATGGTTTTAGCATGGAGACTCATTAGTATGTCATCGTATTCGTATTGGGCAAAAAGGCGCATTGCCTCATTGTATTCTCCTCTTTCAAAGTGAAGCCGTGCCCGGTAGAAGCGGACGTAATTTTCCCTGTGTTTTTCTTCCAAAAACTGACTATAATCGGTAATAAAGTTATCAACCCAATCAAACTTTCCAAGGTTGAGTGCAGCAACAATAGCATTGCTGTAGGTAAATCTTGTAATGACCCCATTCTCAATAAAAATATTTTTTTGCATACCAAGTTCGTACAGCTCAAACGACTCATTATAATATTTTAACTTACCAGCATTGATTTGGCCTATGCAATAATTGATGGCTAATAAGTAAATAACCCTGATTTCATCCGAAGGGAAGAGGTCACTATGTTCTTTTATCTGTTTTTTCAGCTGCACAAAATGTTCTTCATTTTTTTTTTCTGAAATGGCTTTGTAGCTATAATAATAAATGGAGATGGCAGGTATATCAAGGTACTTCTTGTCTCGTTCTGTGTTGAATAAAACGTCGTCAAGCAGGTGCATTTTGTAGTCTGTTTTGAAAACAGCCTGATGAGAGAGCATAATACAGCTCAGTTTTAATTTATTAGTCAAAAAAGCAATATCGTTGGCATCTGATACTTCCTGAAGATTTAAAGGCACATCCCGTCCCAAACCGCTTAAATAACTATATTGTTCAAATTGGAGCGCATATTCATTTTCAAAATATTGGTGGTTGCGATAGGGTTGTTTTTCTTGGATCTTCCTACTGGCATCCATTGCTTTTTTAAATAACTTGGGTAATTGCCGTTGACGGTAGACATTGGCCAGCATTGTCTGAGAATGCACTTGATCTTTGAACAGTTCATTATAGGCCAGAAAAGACTCAACCGCCTTGAAGAGGAAGTGCATGGACTGTCGCATTTCACCGTCATTGTACGTTCTTTTGGGAAAGATGTGTTTGAACACCTGAGCTTTGGCCAAATGTTTTTCAGAAAATAAATGCTGCCCTGCCATTAAATACTCGTACAAATCAACAACATCCGGTCGTTGGTTATGTGCCGGAGAATTGAGCCATTTGCGGAATTCCCGAACTTCTTTTTTATCAAAAGTTCTCAATATGGATATTAGATTACTTTTTTCCATGAAAAAATGGATGAACAAAGTATTTTTTCGTCAACAAATGCAAAGGTACAGATTGAACAAGAATACCAGTAAAATAAAGCGTTTCTTAGAAATATTACTTTCTTTTCCTATCAATTTCCCCTTCTTTCTGTTCAACAAATGCTATTTTCTGTCTTTGTTTTCAGGGAAAGTAGTTCCCACATTTGTATCGTCAACGAATACAGACAGGTTTCATCTGCCCATGACTCAGCAAATAACATACTTCCCCATTCAATTCGAGCCTTTTTTAGGTTGGAAGAAAATGTTGCTCTTGGCAGCGGTGGTCATGTTATGCTTTACTGCTTCTAATGCCCAAGGATGGGAAATCTATTTTGGAAGCACTGGTGAAGATTGGGGGAATTCCATTATCCAGGCTAAAAACCGGGATTACCTCATCGCTGGATACACTGAGGGTTTTGGAGTGGGCAATACCGCTGTTTATGTTATCCGAACAGATGTGGACGGAAGAAGGATATGGGAAAGGGTTTACGATGAGGGGCATATTTCAAGGGGGCATTCCATTATACCTACAGATGACAATGCTTTCCTGATTACCGGAGAAATTATCAATGTCCCACAAGATTTTCAAAAAAATGTTTACCTCCTTAAAATCAATAACCGGGGCGACCTTCTTTGGAGCAAGCAGTTTGGCGGCATGGAAAACGACTCCGGTTGGCGTATCATTCCTTCAAAGAACGATGGGGGCTATCTGATCTTAGGGAAGACGGCCAGTTCTGGAAATGGGGGGGATGATGTTTACCTCATCAAAGTGGATGACAACGGAAACGAACAATGGAGCAACGCTTATGGTACGTCTGGCAACGACAACGGAAGGGGAATAGTTGAAACAACAGATGGTTATTTGATCACAGGAAGTGCTTTTAGTACAGCCAGCAATTCTACCGACCTTTATCTATTGAAAATAGATTTTGCTGGTAATAAGGTTTGGGAGAATTTATACGGCACTTCACAATTTGATGAGGGACAAAACATAGTAGCTATGGACGATGGCAATTTTGCCACAGTCGGCATCAGCGACTCCAAAGCTTATTTACTAAAAACCACCCCGAACGGCTCAGAAGTTTGGTCAAAAACTTTTACTGGCACAATGGGCGCAGAAGCCTATGATCTGATAAAAATGCCAAACGGAGATCTTGTGTTTGCTGGAGTCATGGAAATAGATGCGGACAATTCCGATGCTTTTCTTACCCGTTTCGATGCAGATGGCAATGAAATATGGCGTAAAATAATTGGGCGAGGAAGCCATTTTGATTTAGCCCAAAGCTTAATTCAAACTGCTGATAGAGGTTTTGCGATTACAGGTTACAACTCATTGTTCGGGGTCATTTTCAACGACGTCACTTTCATCAAAGCCAATGCAAACGGTGATGTTTACACCAACCATCTGAACGGTAAAATTTTTATTGACGAGGACGAAGAATGTGACTTGGATATTGGCGAAGAAGGCCTGAACGAATGGATTGTTACGGCCAAATCTGCCACCAACACCTTTTTCGGCACCTCTGACAGAGAGGGCAATTACGACATAACCTTAGACGAAGGTGATTATTCCGTTACGGTCTTTGTCAAAAACGAATTATGGGAATCATGCGTGGCAGCCTATAATGTCAGCTTCAATTCCCAATATGATACACTAACGAGAAATTTCTCTATCCTGAAAGACACGCTCTGTCCCCTAATGGAAGTGGATGTGTCTGCTCCTGTCGCCCAAAACTGCTCTAATATTGGCTATTCCGTGGATTATTGCAACTACGGGACAGAAGGCGTAGCCGACCCAAGTATTGAAATAATCCTTGATGAAAACCTTACGATGACAGGAGCATCCATCCCTTTTACGTTCACACCAGATAGTCTCTATGTGTTCGACCTTGATTCGCTAGGTATTGATGAGTGTGGGAACTTTAATTTCATTGCCGAATCATCATGCAATGGGGTGCCATTTGAGGCTTATACCGTAAATGCTCATATCCTTCCTGATAGCATTTGCCTGCCTACAACGGGCTGGGACATGTCACATATAAGAGTAAATGGCTATTGTGATGTAGATTCTGTAAGGTTTGCTATCGAAAATGCAGGGAACGGAAACATGACCAGTTCTTTAAATTTCATTGTGATTGAAGATCATATACTTGGATTCGAAGGAAATTTCCAACTCAGTGCAGGAGAACAAAAAGATACTGCCGTTTTGGCAGATGGAAGTACTTACCGATTGATTGCCCAACAGGCCCCCGGCCACCCGGGCAACAGCTACCCGACCATAGCCATAGAAGGCTGTACCACCTCTGGAAGTTTTTCCACAGGTTTCTTTACCGAGCTACAGGAAGATGAAAACGACCCGTTCGTTTCCATAGACGTACAAGAAGCTATCAGTCCGACCGATTACATTTTTATGCGAAGCTATCCCAAGGGCTACCTTGAAAACGGGGACAATCTAATTCCAGCAAACACCCCCATTCAGTACCACATTTATTTTCAGAATTCAGGAACTGATACCATCCAGCGCTTAGTGATCCGCGACACCTTGCCGGAAAGCCTCGAACTGCTCTCTGTCGTACCAGGGGCAAGCTCTCACCCTTACCAGTTCGAGACTTACAGCAACGGTGTCCTACGGTTCACCTTTGAAAACTTAAACCTCTCTCCGGGCGGCGACACTGCCTCCATTGGGTTTGTACAATTTAAAGTTTCTCAGAAACCGAACAACCCGGTAGGAACCGAAATCCCGAACAGTGCCGCTGTCTTTTTAGGTTACGACGAACCCGTGCAAACGGCTACTTATACGCACATCGTTGATACCATTGAGTTGCTCGAAATATTGGTAACAGATGTGTCTGGGCCATTAGCGCCGGGCGTCGAAGTAAACGCTTATCCCAATCCCTTTACCTCCTCTATAGTATTTGAAATCAAAGAAAACCGATTTAATCATTTGACATTGACAGTGTTCGATATGAGCGGACGTTTGGTACGCCAGGAGAAAGCTTCTGGTGACCTGCTTCAACTAACGAGGGACAACCTGCTTGTGGGGATGTACACCTATCAGTTGGAAGGCGATGGCCTGCTGCTCAACACAGGGAAAATAATCGTGCGATAAAGACACCCAATTCCGTTTTGCTAAAATCTGAATGAAAGAATGCAAGTCCTTTTTATTCTGCTCGAAATCTATCTTTTAAACCGATTACGTTTTTTTAAAACCGATTGCCACGCCGTCTAATTTTTTACCGATTACTTTAGTGACAGACCGATTACACCTTTTTCCTAACCTTTGGATTTGATACCGACTTTTAACCAAAAACCGATTATTCCCGAACCGATTGAAACTTTATCGCACAACCATTATCCCACGAACCTGTCCCTTTCGTCCCCCGATCTTGATCGGGGGGCTTTTTACCCCTTTTATTACCTAAGATTAAATTTTCATGAGATTATAATTTGTGGCCGTGCCTGTTTTCAGGTACGGTCTTTTTTTATTTTAGGTCTTTTAAGGATTTGGCCTTCAATCGATGGACCATTAGCGTTAATTATTGATAATGAACTGTTTAAAAAATAGATATTTAAAAAATATTTGTAAGGATACTGTTATATAGAGGCTTTTTATTGATACCTTCGTCGGAACTACACAAACATTATTTTTAACCATTTTAAACAAGATTACTATGCTAAAAGAATTCAAAGACTTTGCTGCAAAAGGGAACATGCTTGACATGGCTGTCGGTATTGTGATCGGTGCTGCTTTCGGGACTGTTATCAAATCCTTGGTGGACGACGTACTAATGCCAGTCATTTCATCCATTTTTGGATCGCCAGATTTCTCCAATCTTTTTGTATTACTGAAAGAACCTGCTGATATGACAGGTGTCAATATGGAATCCATCGCAGCCGTGAGAGAAGCAGGAGGGGTTGCCTTGGGCTATGGGCTTTTCTTCAATTCGCTGATTGCTTTTTTACTGGTTGCACTTGCACTGTTTTTTGTAGTGAAAGGTATGAACAAGATGAAGAAAAAAGAAGAAGCAGCAGCCGAAGCAGCGCCACCTCCCGCTGATATTGTATTGCTCGAGCAAATAAGAGACTTGCTAAAAAAATAATTCTTATTTAAAGGGTTCTTTTTTAAAAGCCCTACCGGATTTTTTCGGTAGGGCTTTTATCATTTAATTTAATGGCCTATTTTAAAAAAAACCGAACTTTCCGCAAAAAAAATATTAACATGATTGATCTCCTTCATCAAGCATACGACCCTGAAAATTTTCGTCAACAAGGCCACCAATTAATAGATTTATTGGCGGATTATTTTACGGAAATAAAAAAAGAAAATACGAGCCAAAAAGTATTGAATTATACACCACCGGAAGAATTATATCAACGCTGGCAAAAGGATGTAAATAATATTCCCCATCAGGACGAATCTGTTTTTTTTGAAAATATGCTCCGTGACCTCATCCATATGCATCACAGAAAATACCTCGGCCATCAGACTTCCGTGGCATCGCCCTTGGCAGCTTTGGGCGAATTGTTTGGCGCATCAATTGACCCGGGCATGGGGGTATATGAGCAGGCTACCTCTGGTGTAGTGTTGGAAAGGTTATTATCAAGAAAGTTGGGAGCACTCATTGGCTGGGGCGATCACTGTGATGGATTTATGACATCGGGGGGCACGTTGGGAAATTTAACAGCACTACTTTGTGCCCGACAGGTTATGATAAACGACGATATTTGGGAAAATGGGTATGAGGGAAAACAATATGCGTTTATGGTTTCATCCGAAGCACATTATTCAGTGGCAAAGGCAGTGAAAGTAATGGGTATGGGTAGTAAGGGCGTTGTTACTGTTCCCGTTGATGAACATTACCAAATGCGAGCGGATTTATTAAATCAATATTTTGAAAAAGCAAAAAAAGAAAATATAGAAATAATTGGAGTAGTGGCCAGTTCATGTTCAACTGCTACTGGCAGTTATGATCCGATAAATAAAATAGCGGATTTTTGCGAAGCAAAAAAAATATGGCTGCACGTGGACGGGGCGCATGGCGCTTGTGTTTTATTTTCAAAAAAATACAAACATTTATTAAATGGGATTAACAGAGCTGATAGCGTCATCATGGATTACCATAAAATGCTTATGACGCCAAAATTAATTACTTCTGTTTTATTTAAAAATGCTGAACACTCCTATCAAACATTTTCTCAAAAAGCATCCTATTTATGGAATAAAGATGAAAGTCACGAATGGTACAATTTCGGCAAACGTACCTTCGAACTCACCAAAAGTTTTATGAGTGTTCGGGTATATGCGTTGTGGCGAAAATATGGAACGGCTATATTCGAAGAAAATGTGAATCGGTTATATGGCCTGGCAAAAATATTTACCCAAATAATTAATGCTGAAAATAATTTTGAAGCGTTATTAAAAAATCCAGAATCGAATATTGTTTGTTTTCGGTATTTTGACAAAAATTGGCTGGAAGAAAAAATCGAAAAAATTAATTTTAAAATTCGAGAGCGCCTCATAAAAGAAGGAAATTATTTTATTGTACAAACAAGAGTACAAGGAAAATTATATTTACGGGTAACGATCATGAATCCTTTTACGACAGAGAAAGAATTAAAAGGATTGTTGACTGAAATAAATAATTTAGCAATTGGCCAGCGTGTAGCCAATAACTAACAACTAACAGCTAACAGCCGGTAATTACCATTTTCATAAAGTAATTAAAAGGGGCTTTTCAATGCAACCCCCTAACAGTCAACAGATTAATGCCTAATTATTTGGCGTTGAATGTAGAAGCACTCTTACGTTTCATTTCTTTAATTTCCCACCACATAAACCTTCAAATTTGGAATAATTTTTTCTTGCTTTTTCTTCTAAGGCTATTACTTACCCACCGAGTTATTACAGCTTAAAACTGTTTGATCAAATAATCCCATCTAAAGTCTCAAAGCAAATATTCTTCCCTTGTTTAAGGCTTCCTCGTCACTCTGGTCTGTATATGAACTGTCCAAAGTATCCATTTTCAATTTCATAGAAACATAATTCTAAACGGCATTCACTTCCCTGATGCAGATGGAAAAACTGAAACCCGGTAGCGGTATCAACCTGCCGAGGTTTTATCATTCAATACTCATAACTAAATTATTCTACAATGAAAAATCTTTTTACTCTTACTCTTTTATTGGCTTTTCTATTGCTATCGATAGGGTTGTCTGCGCAGACAACTATCCAAGGCAGTTTGAGCGATGGGGACAATGGAGATCCACTGATCGGGGCAAGTGTAACGATCAAAGGTACTTTTATCGGGACGTTGACCGATAATGATGGAAGTTTTGAATTGACCACTTCCAAGGCGCCACCTTTTACGCTTGAGTTTTCCTACGCTGGTTACAATATGCAAGAGTTGCAAGTTGTCAGCACTGCCGAAAAATTTGATATTCGCTTGAACCCGGGGTTAGCAATGGAACAAGTAACAGTTGTTGGTTCACGTACTAGGTTGCGTACTAATCTCGAAAAAGCCGTTCCCGTTGATTTGATTGGCCAAAAACAATTGCAGCATTCCGCTCAAGCCAATGTAACTCAAATCCTTCAATACACCGCTCCTTCTTTCCACAGTACACCACAAACTATTTCCGATGGAACAGACCACATTGATCCAGCTGCTTTGCGTGGCCTTGGCCCTGACCAGACCCTCGTGCTCATCAATGGAAAAAGAAGGCATGCCAGTTCGTTGCTGAATGTAAACGGAACTGTTGGTAGAGGTACGGTCGGTACCGACCTCAACTCCATCCCGGCCTCTGCCATTGACCGCATCGAGGTATTGAGAGATGGGGCTGCCGCTCAGTACGGCTCTGATGCCATCGCTGGTGTGATCAACATTATTCTAAAGGAAAAACCAAATTTCGCATCTGTCAACCTACAAACTGGTTTCAGTTTGCCGAACGCCTTTGGCGGCCCGGATGGTGGAAACGTACCCTCAGAATTAATTCCTACCTATAACAACGATGGCGGTATGTACCAACTCTCTGGAAACGTCGGCTTTGGTCTTGGCAAAAACGGTGGGTTTTTGAATGCCACAATCGAACATTCTGACAGGTCAGCTACAAACCGCTCTGGTAACTACACAGGTTCTATTTACCCAGATGGTTATGACAATGCAAAAAGTGAAGATGCTTTTTTCCAGCAAGTAAGGGATGAATATGATTTTGCTGATAGGCAGGTCATGCAAATTGGTAATTCTGCTGTGACAAATACGGGTATCATGTTAAACGCCAACTTGCCAGTAAATGACAAGGGTACGGAGCTGTACAGCACATTAGGGTTGAATATCCGCAATGGTCTGGCTCGTGGTTTTTATCGTTTTCCATCTACTCAGGCCCGGGTTGTTCCACAGATTTACCCTGATGGTTTTTCCCCGGCAATTGATTCTGATGTAAATGATCAATCAGTCACTGTTGGACTTCGCTCGAACATTGGAGAATGGAAAGCTGACTTTAGCCATACTTATGGAAAGAATGCATTTGATTTTACCATCAAAAATTCAATCAATGCATCTTTAGGGGCAAGCTCTCCGACTGAAGCTTATGCCGGAGGGTTTTCATATGCTCAAAATACCAGCAACGTGGACTTCACTCGTGAGGTGGAAGTCGGGTTTCCTTTAAACATTGGTATTGGTGCTGAATTCCGCAATGAGAACTATCAAATCTTCAATGGAGAGGAAGCCTCTTATGTAGCAGGTGGAGTTGAAAATGAATGGCCGATTGATGGAGGTACTTCCTTAGTTGGAGGTGCTGCCGGTATTCAGGTATTCCCAGGTTTTCAGCCACAGAATGCTTTGGATGAGAACAGGACCAATATTGGTTTTTATACAGAACTTGATTTTGAATTTACCGATGCATTTGTGGTAACAACTGCTGGTCGTTTTGAAAATTACAGCGATTTTGGAAGCAATTTGAGCTGGAAATTGGCATCCCGCTATAAGCTCAGCTCACAGTATGGTGTGAGGGGGTCTATCAGCACTGGTTTCCGTGCCCCATCCCTGCATCAAGTTTATTTCAATAACCTAAGCACCCAATTTATTGCTGATCCTTTAACGGGCGATCAGGTACCCGTACAAGTAGGTACTTTCAATAATGGTAGCAAAGTAGCCAAAGCTTTTGGCATCGCTGATTTGAAAGCGGAAACTTCCACCAACTATAGCCTTGGGTTCACTGGCCGTGTAAACGACAATTTTGCCTTTACCATTGATGGCTACATCATTGATATAAAGGATCGTATCGTTATATCAGGCCGTTTTTCACCTGATGAACAATTAGCTGATAGCACATTCGCTCGTGATATCCTGACTCCGCTTGGTGCGGGAGCTGCCCAGTTCTTCACCAATGCCGTTTCTACCAGAACAAAAGGTTTGGATATTGTCGGTTCTTATCGGATACCTACAGATAATGGAGACCTTACTTTGACCTTCGCTGGTAACTTCACGGATACGGAAGTTGATAAAAAAGATGGTGTCCCAGTCATCAATACGCCTCCATTATTGGAGGGCAAAGAAAATGTTCTCTTCAACAGGGAAGAAGTTTCCCGTATCGAAGTTGCTCAACCGAACAGCAAGATTTCTCTTTCCGGTTTGTATGAAATCGGCAAATTCAGCGCTTTGTTGCGGTTAACCCGCTTTGGCAAAATCACCTATATCCATCCTGCTGATGGTGGTGATCCTTCTGAGTATCCAACGAATAGCTTTACTGGAGAGAAGGAAAGCCGTGACCAAGTGTTCGGTGCTAAAATAGTTCCCGACCTTGAAGTGGCTTATAAGATCACTGACAATGTCCAATGGACTTTAGGTGCCCACAACTTCACCAATACTTATCCGGACATGCATCAGCATTCTTCCAATGTTAGCTCTGGTAGGTTTTTGTTCAGCCGCCGGGTGCAGCAGTTTGGTGTAAGGGGTATGTTCCTTTACACGAAAGTCGGATTGACCTTTTAATATATGTGTTTCAGGGTAGTTTTGACTTTTATGAAAACCAAAATGCCCTTATAACATTAAATAAAAAAAGCGGTACAGGTTTTTTCTGTACCGCTTTTCCTATTAAATGGTCGAGCAAACTCAATCCTAAGTCAGCATTTGACTGTACCTTCCATTTTTCTTTCGTCAATAACTATTTTTTCAATACTTGATATCGTCTGACCACTCGCCCATCCTCTTTCACAATGGCCAAGTAACTCCCTTTGGGCAAATGCCCAGTCCTGACTGTTTTAAGGTATTCGCCGGAAGGTTGGTTGGAAAGTTCAATTTTGGAAACCTCTTGTAGTTTTTTATTGATGATCCGAATGACGACATTGCTTTTGTTGCTGAGTGCATATTTCACTTTTACATCACCACTGGCAGCATCTGCCATTAGCTTGGGGCATTTTTCCCAGTTTGCTGTTTCATCCACTGGGGGGGCTTGCCGGATGACGGCTCCCCTGCTTAGATCAACTCCCGAACGGGCAGCAAGGATTTCTTCCCCTTTACCGAACATGGAAGGATCGCTTTTGGTTACAGTGACAACATCACCCGCTGGAGGACTCCAAATATTCAAGCCAATTGGAGTTTTAAAAATATTTCGCGGGTCAATGTCAGCGACTCGGTCAGCACCGTCGGTCTTGACAAAACGGATTTCGATTTTGTCCTCATCTACGAAAATCCAATGGAACTGGTTGAAACTGCCACTGGCACGTGTCCAAGGTTTATTATCGTTGTTGGTACGCAGAGGCGCTCCCCAACAACCCTCTCCGATATAGACCGTTCCTCCATTGTCATCGCGGATAAATCCCTCGGCACTGTTGGCCCCATTGCCCGGTCTGATCGGGTAAGTGGCCTTGACTACATGGGCATCGCATTCAATGGCTACGTTCATATTGTATTGCAGGAACAAAGGTGCCCAGTTAACGACTTGGTCGTGTTTTTCCGATTTCCTTTGGGTATGAGGCCGCATGGGGTGGTGATACTGGGCAATTTTCCACTGAACTGGTGAATTGCGCCGCAGGTCTCTTTCAAGCCATTCCTGTTGTTCGCCCCTGATCGGGATCATGCTATTCAAGGTATAAATGCGGAGAAGGTCACCACCAAGGTTCAGCGCGTAAGTGATATTTTTCGATTGGATGTCAAATATTTCTGTTATAGTGGCATTGCTTTCTTCGTGGTTGCCCCTTGCGGGGATAATTGGCGTTATCCTGCCATCCTTGGCAATGGTCAGTTGCCAGTCATCTAGCCATTCCACCCATTCCTTCCCTGAGTCCCCTGCTGTAAAGTCACCATCGAACATCACACAGTGTGGGCGGAGCTTCCCTACCAATATATTGGCGTCTTGCCTTGCTTTACGATAATTGCGGCTATCACCGCCAGCGATGATAGAAAGGCGCTCATCGGAAGTATTGGGTGCAGTAGTAAAAAAGAATTGGCGGCTTTGGCCTTCACTGTCTTTTACCAAAAAATAATAAGTCCTGTTGGGCAACAACCCCGTCAATCTGACAAAATGGTTGTTCATGTTTTTTGCTGCCAACACATGGTCGGGTTTTCTTTTTACAGCATAGCTGCCGGCATCGTTTCCATAGTTATTGATGTCCAAGTGTAGGGTTGGGTTTTCACCTGACACTTGATCCCACCCAATGACCGCTGTGGTGGCTGGGTCATGTTGCCACACCACCCTAAACCTCTCCGACTTGGCATATAATTGGAAAGCCGCCAGTAGCAGCAGGGAAGAGTGTAATAACTTTAGTTTGTTGCTCGACATCCAGTATGTGTTTTGATAAAAATAAACCCCTGAAATTGATCATTTTTAGTGGTCAAATATACAGATCAAGTTCGGTGCATACAAAAGTAAGGTTGTGGCATATTCAAAAAAATGGGAAGTGCAAGGTTAAAAAGAAAATCCAACAGGTTTTATTGTAAATTTGCCGTTCTTTTTCCCGGCGCATGGATTTTCGCTATACTAAAACCACGTATGCCGGGGGATTGTTTTTGCAAATTTCATTCCCTACCGATTGCTGTACGGATCACAAAGCTATTAATACGCGAGTAGTAAGGAAGGTTATCATTTTCTCTGTAGTTTTTTTAAAAATTGTGAGGAGAGCATTATTAAGTGTTCTTTGGAAAAGAGAACCAAACCTGCTTGTTGTATTCTTGGCTCGTCGGTCTAAAGAGTTGCATTGAATGAAAATTCCTTAGATGCCTTTCAATGGTTATAAAAGAATTAACCTTTCGATTCGCTCCAGCAGGAAAACACATAAACAATGACTAAAGACATTATCGTATTCGACCTCATCGAAAAAGAACTCGAACGTCAGCGCAATGGCATCGAGTTGATCGCCTCCGAAAATTTCACTAGCAAAGCCGTCCTTGACGCGATGGGTTCTTGCCTCACCAATAAGTACGCAGAAGGATATCCCCGCAGGCGCTATTATGGTGGCTGCGAGGTAGTAGATGAAATTGAACAATTGGCTATTGACCGCCTCAAGGAATTGTTTGGTGCTGAATATGCTAACGTGCAGCCCCATGCAGGCGCCCAGGCCAATGCTGCTGTTTTCCTTGCCTGCCTCAAAGCGGGTGACACTGTGATGGGCCTCGACCTCGCCCACGGCGGACACCTCTCGCATGGTTCACCAGTCAATTTTTCTGGTAAATTATTCCGTCCGACCTTTTATGGAGTGGATAAAGAAACTGGCATTATTGATATGAACGAGGTGGAGAAGAGAGCTTTGGCAGAAAAACCCAAGCTCATCGTGTGTGGCGCTTCCGCTTATGCCCGCGATTGGGACTACAAGCGCTTCCGTGAAATTGCCGATAAAATAGGCGCAATACTTTTAGCCGACATTGCACATCCCGCGGGACTCATCGCAGCGGGCTTGCTCAATGATCCTATGGAGTATTGTCATGTTGTCACCTCCACCACGCACAAGACACTTCGTGGCCCTCGTGGCGGCATTATCATGATAGGTAAAAATTTTGAAAACCCTTGGGGGCTTACTACCAAAAAAGGAACGGTAAAGAAAATGTCGTCCATTCTCAATAGTGCTGTTTTCCCCGGCATGCAAGGTGGCCCATTGGAACACGTGATCGCTGCCAAGGCAGTGGCCTTTGGCGAGGCATTGCAGCCCTCGTTCAAGGTATATTGCAAACAGGTCATCAACAACGCACAAGCGATGGCGAAGGCTTTTACCAACAAGGGCTATAAGGTAATCTCTGGTGGCACTGATAATCATCTTATGCTGATTGACATGCGCTCAAAAGGTGTTACGGGCAAGCAAACGGAAGAAGCATTGGTGCAAGCTGATATTACCGTCAACAAGAACATGGTGCCATTTGATGCCGAATCGCCAATGGTTACTTCTGGGATACGAATAGGCGCAGCTGCAGTCACGACAAGGGGCTTTAACGAGACCGATTGCCTAAAAACTGTGGAATGGATAGATGGTATCGTCAACAATATCGGGAACAGCGAATTTATCCAACACACCAAAAAAGAAGTGAACGAATTCATGGAGCGGTTTCCACTTTACGCCGAATCACTCGTCGCTTGAGAAACTGGTAGAGAGTTGATGGTGGGCAATAGTACGGTATCGTCCACCATCAAAGGTCCACCATCAACCATTTAAAATGAACGCTGCCGCCACTGCTGGCTATACCATAAAACTCCCCCAGTTTCAAGGCCCTTTCGACTTGCTCCTGTTTTTCATCGAGCGGGACGAATTGGACATTTACAACATTCCCATTGCAAAGATCACGGATGACTTCCTCCAATACATCCGGCACATGGAAGCCCTCAACGTTGACCTCGCCAGTGAGTTCATTTTGGTAGCCGCTACCCTCTGCCGTATCAAGGCCAAACTGCTCATTCCCCGCAAACCTCTTGATGAAGAAGGCAACGAAATTGATCCAAGGGAAGAACTCGTCCGCCGGTTGTTGGAATACAAGCGCTATAAATCTATTTTGGATGAGATGCGCCAATTGGAAGAACAAAGGGCCTTGCGCGAGCCCAGGGGCAATGTCTCACAAGAGTTGCGGAAGATTGCATCCGTAGCTTTGGTAGATATGGAACTAGAAAGCCTGACCCTTTTCAGGTTGTTGAAAACGTTCGAGCGTTTGGTCAAGCGGATGGACGAGGATAAGAACCGCGTCGTCCACACCATCGTAAAATGGAACTATACCATTGCCGAACAACGGGAGTATATTTTTTCCAAATTACGCCTTGGCGAAAAAACGGATTTTGAATCTATGTTCATGCGGCTCGACAACCGCATCCATGCCATCGTTACTTTTTTAGCTTTATTGGAAATGCTCAACCTCCAACTGCTGGACATTGTGCAGGGTGAGGGTTCGAACAATTTTTGGATTATGTTGAATGACGAGCCAGAAAATGTTGCAGTGGCTTTAGAGGAAGAGGAATGATTGGGTTGATTTTTTTAGCCCTACATTTGATCCTTAAAAACAGCAACCATGAAAAAGGCTTTACTCCTATCCCTTCTCCTTTTTTTCATAAGTCTTTTTGCTCAAGAAAAAAAGCGAAATACAAGCCGATCATTCCCCCAAAATCATTTACTACCGAGCATGCTGTACCGGGGCAATTTTTTACCAGAAAAAAACAAAAAAAAATCGCCGAAAAAATGGCCTATTTCACGAGCCTCGATGCCTCATATATTGAGCGTTCCGATTTGCGGGTTTTAATCCCGAGGTTTCAAAAAGAATTATTGCGGAATGAGGGAAAAACAATTGGCCGACTGGATGGCCGCTATATGGGCGAAGAAGCCGACCAAGTGGCCGAGCGCCCCACCCTAGGCGATGCGGCCAGCTATTCCATTTCCAACGCATACACGGCGGCGCTGTGCAGAGATATTCGGGATTTTTTAAAATGAAAATATGAACATCAACCAAATATTCAAAGACTTAAAAATAATCGAACTTGCCAGCGTGCTTGCTGGCCCAGCCGTCGGCCAGTTCTTTTCGGAACTCGGCGCTACCGTTATTAAAGTAGAAAACAGCAAAACGGGCGGAGATGTGACCCGCAAATGGAAACTCCCACAGGAAAATGAGAAAACCAATTGCTCTGCCTATTACCATAGCACCAATTGGGGGAAAGAAACCATCATGCTCGATTTTTCCATTGAAAAAGAAAAAGCGGCGGCCCACCATTTAATTACACAAGCTGATGTTGTCATCGCCAATTTCAAAAGCAGTTCTGCGGAAAAATTGCAGATGGATTATGACTATTTAAAAAAAATAAAACCCGATTTGGTTTATGCCAATTTAACGGCCTTTGGTAACAATGATGATACGCCTGGCTTCGATGTTTTATTGCAGGCCGAAACGGGTTTTTTATTTATGAACGGCGAGCCTGATCGGCCTCCCGTAAAAATGCCCGTTGCACTGATTGATATTTTAGCAGCGCACCAAATGAAAGAGGCTATTTTAATTGCATTGTTAAAAAAAGAAAAAACAGGGGAGGGCAGTTATATTTCCGTGTCACTCGCCAAATCGGCCATCGCCTCGCTGGCCAACCAAGCATCCAATTGGCTAAACGTTGGCCACATCCCCCAGCGCATGGGCACACAACATCCGAACATTTCGCCGTATGGTGATATATTCAAAACAAAAGACGGAAAGGAAATAATATTGGCCGTGGGCACGGAAAAGCAATTTGTTGATTTATGCGAAATTTTAAATTTATCGGAAATAAAAAATAATAACAGATTTAATTTAAATGCGGAAAGAGTGAAAAACAGAAATGAGTTGAATAAAATATTACAAACCGCTTTTTTAAATTTTAATCAGGCATTTTTATTAAATCAATTTAAAATAAAAAAAGTACCCGCTGGAATTATCCGAAATATGCAGCAGGTTTTTGAAATGCCCATCGCACAGGAAATGATTTTAGAAAATAAATTCGGTGGAAAATGTGTGCGGACGGTAGCGTTTGAAATTTAAGGCGGTATATCGGTATATCGGTGTAACGGTTAAGCACTACTGCCGTTATACCATAATACCGTTACACCGTAATACCGATATACCATTACACCGACCTAATACTTCACACACACATTCTTTGCTTCCGTAAAAAACCGCAGCGCCTCCGTGCCGCCTTCCCTCCCAACGCCCGAATTTTTCACCCCACCGAAAGGCGTCCTTAAATCCCGCAACAGCCAGCAATTGATCCAGACGATGCCCGCTTCAATTTTCTCTGCCATGCGGGTCGCCCGTTGGATATTGGAAGTCCAAATGGTGGAGGCGAGGCCATATTGCACGCCATTGGCGAGGGCGAGCGCTTCCTCTTCTGTGTCGAATGGTTGCAGGGTAACGACCGGGCCGAAGATTTCCTCCTGATTGGTGCGGCAGTGATTCGGCAAGGCCTCCACCACAGCAGGGCTGAGATAATAACCACCGTCCAAATCGCCACCGGGGGAGATGGGTTCACCGCCGCAGAGGATGGTGCCGCCTTCCTCTTTGGCCAGTTCGAGGTAGCCCATCACCTTCTCTCGGTGCTGCTTAGAAACAAGCGACCCCTGCACCGTATCATCGGCAAATGGGTCGCCGACCTTGAGTGCTTTTGCCCGTCGCACCAGTTCGCCCCTGAATTTTTCATAAATGGGCCGCTCGATGTAAACCCTTGACCCACAGAGGCATATCTGCCCATTGTTGGCGAAAGACGAACGCATTGTGGTTTTGATGGCCTCCTCAAAATCGCAGTCGGCGAAAATGACATTTGGGTTTTTGCCGCCCAATTCGAGCGACAGTTTTTTGAACATGGGCGCTGCCGTGCGGGCAAGTATCCGCCCCGTCGCCGTGCCGCCCGTGAACGAAATGGCCTTGATTCCGGGATGCTCTACAATGCCCTGCCCCACCTTCGGCCCGAGGCCGTGGAGGATATTCAGTACGCCCGGCGGCATCCCCGCTTCGATGGCGATTTCCGATAAAAGATAGGCCGTCATCGGCGTGATTTCCGATGGCTTGGCGATCACGCAATTGCCCGTGGCGAGGGCGGGCGCTATTTTCCAGGTAAACAAATACAGCGGCAAATTCCAAGGTGAAATGCAGCCCACCACGCCAATGGCTTGGCGCAACGTATAATTAATGGCCACCCCTTCCATCTGGTGCGAACTGGAACTAAAATGCAAAATGGCCGTCGCAAAAAACCGGATATTCGCTTCCGCCCTCGGAATGTCCACTGCACGCGAGAGCGAAATGGCTTTTCCCGAATCCCGGCTCTCCGCCTGCGCCAATATTTCTTTTTTTTCGGCAATCAGATCGGCCATTTTATTCATAATGCGATAGCGTTCCTGTGTACCACAGGATGACCATTTAGGAAAAGCCTTTTTTGCCGCTGCAACGGCGGCCTCCACATCCGATACATCGGAGTCAGGAATTAACGAATATATTTTTCCAATGGAGGGGTCATAATTATCAATGTAATTTCTGGAATTGGGTGGAACGTGTTTTCCGTTTATATAATTGGCTATTTTTTTCATGATTAATTAAATGGTTAGAATGGCTGAAATGGTTTTTTGGAAATTATTTTTTAAAAAAAATTAAGTGCCTCGAAAACCCTTTTGTCATTTTCCAAAATGAAAAAAAGAGGAAACGAAAAAAGATCATTTAACTTTTAATTTTCAATATTTCCTTCATCCGCCTCGCTTTTATTTTTGCTTTTTCAATATTAGTGTCTAATATAGTCACATGCCCCATTTTACGATAGGGTTTCGTGATTGCCTTTCCATATAAATGCACTTTCACCCCTTCCATTTTTAGGCATTCTTCCAAACCTTCATAATTCACCGGGCCAGTAAACTCGGGCTCTCCTAATAAATTCACCATCACGGATGCGGTTTTCATTTTTGTGCTGCCCAATGGTAAATTTAAAATACCCCTTAAATGCTGTTCATATTGCGAAGTATAACAACTGTCAATCGTATGATGGCCACTGTTGTGTGGGCGAGGGGCAACTTCATTAATTAATAATTCACCATTTTTATTTAAAAATAATTCGACGGCGAGCAGGCCGCAAATATTGTATGCATTAATTGTTTTAATGGCCAATGCTTCCGCTTGCTCTGCAATTTTATTATTTAAATTCGCAGGGCAAATTAAAAATTCCACTAAATTGGCAATAGGGTTAAACTCCATCGCCACGGGCGGAAATGCTTTTACTTCCCCATTTTCATTTCTTGCTACGACGACGGCAATTTCCACTTCTATATCCACCATTTCTTCGATCATGGACGGCGTGTCCATAATTAAATTTAAATCTTTTTCTGATTTAATGACGGCAACGCCTTTGCCATCATAACCAGCCTCTCTTGATTTTTGCACAAAAGGAAAATTTAATTTACCCGATTGAATGGCATTTTTTATCGTCGCCCCGCTTTTCCATAAATTAAAGGGAGAGGTGGGCAAATTATTTTTTTTATAAAATTCTTTTTGCAGCCCTTTGTCTTTGATGATATTTAATGCAGAGGGAGATGGGTGGACTTTTACGCCCTCTGATTCTAACTTTAATAATGCCTCTGTGTTTACGTGTTCGATCTCGATGGTCAGCACGTCCACTTGTTTGCCAAAGGCATATACATCTTTGTAATTGTTGAAATTGCCCTCCACAAAATGCGATACTACCGGCCCTGCCGGAAATGTTTTAGAGCCGTCTAAGGCCCAAGTGGTCAAATCCCAGTTGTGGGCAGCAAGGGCCAGCATCTTCCCCAATTGGCCGCCGCCGAGCATGCCTACTTTTAGTTCGTTGATCTTCATGGGGGCAAAGGTAAAAAGGTGGATCACATTTTCAATTTTGACTAATTTTGAGGAATATTTTAAAACTGGAAATCTGACTGCATGACCTACTTCTGCGAAAATTGTAACGAAGAACACGAAGGCTGGCCTGCCCTCACCTTCAAAGCACCTGATTTCTATGCACAAATGAGCCAGGATGAAAGGAAAAAGGCCCACCTCACGCCCGACCTTTGCATTATTCAGCACGGCAACCAAACTGACCGCTTTATCCGTTGTGTTTTTTTCCAAAAAGTAAATGAGCATTGCCAGGATTTGGAATATGGGCTGTGGGTAAGCTTGAGTGAGAAAAGTTTTAATGATTATGTGGAAAACTTTAACAATCCCGATCACAAAACCCAATATTTCGGTTGGCTCTCCAATTGGCTTCCAGAATATAAAGATTTTGTTTGGGTGAAAATGCACATCGCCGTGGACAATGCGGACAACCAGCGCCCCAAGGCTTTTGTGCAGGTAGTCAATGATCCAGATATACCGATAGTGCGTGATTATTTTCAGGGCATTTCTTTGGAAGCAGCACAGGCGAGGGTGGATAAATTGGCGGGGCGCTAATTCTCCATCATCGCCACTACCCTCGCTGGCGCAGCAGAAGCCCCCACAATTTTCAAAGGAAATACCGCCACTTTAAATCCAGAATAAGGCAGCGCATCCAAATTGGTTAATTGCTCCATGTGGCAATATTCTTTTTTTCGTCCCACCAAATGTGCTTCCCAAAACAGTTCAGAATTGTTCGTTTCTTTTGCTTTTTTAATTAAATAGGGCAAGGGCAAATCCCAGCCCCATTGATCGATGCCCATTACTTTGACGCCTTGGTCAATGAGCCATTCGGTTGCCTCTGCGCTCATGCCCGTGCCGTTGGTGAAAAACTTTTTTGTACCCATGTGTTCATCTCGCCCTGTTTTTATCAGCACAATCATCTTAGGTTTTATTTCCAGTTTGTTTTTTTGTAAAAATTGCTGAATGTCGTTGGCAGTGATAGCCTCGAAATCGGGTTTGTGTTTCATGTCAATGACGATGCCCTCGCCATAGCACCAGTCGAGCGGCACCTCGTCAATCGTCTTGGCGGGCTTGCCCTCACAGGTAGGCGCATAGTGCCAAGGTGCATCAATATGGGTGGTGGAATGTACGCCCATTTTCTGGATGCTATCGTCCGCCCAGCCGACGAACCCTTTTGGGAACAAACGAAAAGGCAGGCCAAAAATGCGGAGCAGCCATTTGGCCTTTTTGTGTGGCTTGTGCTTTATTTTGACCTTCATGAAAGAAGGGTCGCCGGGGTTGTACTGGATGGGTTTAGACAGGTCAATTATTTTCATGGCTATCATTTTTTACCGCTTCGGCGGCAATTATTGGCAAATATTCAGTTCTTTTTTTTCAATCATAAAATTAAACGGCAATATTTACCGCTTTAGCGGCAAATATTTCTTTTTATTTATTAAAAAAATAAACCTTCTTCAAATAAACCCCTATTTTTACTGCCAAAGCGGTAAAAATGAATGCAGAACAGATTGGTAAAACCATAGTCCACCACCGGAAAGTCAGCGGCCTCTCAAGGGTGGCCTGTGCCAAACTGGCCGGGGTGGGCAAGACTGCCATTTACGACATGGAGCATGGCAAAGAGACCATTCGCCTCGACACCTTGTTGAAAATTTTGCGGGTGCTAAATATACAGATCAAACTTGAAAGCCCATTAATTAATCAATCAGATCCGACGTGAGAAAAGCTGATGTTTTTGTCCATACCGACCACGCAGGTTGGTTGATCGAAGTGGAAGCTGGTAAAGATTATCAGTTTCGTTATAAAGAGGGCTACCACGGGCCACCTGTTTCGCTGACCATGCCAGTGGCGGGAAAGGTTTTTCCGTTTGAAAATTTCCCGCCTTTCTTTGAGGGCCTACTTCCGGAAGGGGTCATGCTGGAGGGTCTATTGCGCCAACTGAAAATTGATAAGGGGGATTTTTTTTCACAACTATTGGCTACGGGGGAAGACCTGATCGGCGCTGTAACGGTAAAACAATCAGCCGATGAATAGGTGCCCCATTTCATATCAACCCATTGCAAAGGGGAAATATTCGGAAGCTGGCTTGAAGCTCCTGCATAGGTCGCTGGCAACTTTGGAAGACTTGCCCTATTCCGCACAAGAACAGCGACAGGAAGCTGCCCGCCGTATGAAACGGATGTCCATACAGGGTGTGCAACCAAAAATAAGTGCGGTTTTAAATATCCGGCAAAACAGGTTTGAATTGGTTGACATAAATGGAAAATATATTATCAAACCTCAGAGCGACACCTATCCCAAATTGCCGGAAAACGAGGACGTGACTATGCGGATGGCAAAAATAGTGGGTATTGAAACCCCATTGCATGGAATGATATATGGAAAAGACGGGAGCCTCAGTTATTTTATAAAACGTTTTGACCGGGAGGGGCGGAATAAAAAAATAGCGGTGGAAGATTTTGCCCAACTATCTGGAAAAACACGGGATACCAAATATGATTTTACTACGGAAAAATTAATTAAATTGATTGAAGAATATTGCACGTTCCCGGTAATTGAAAAAGTGAAATTTTTCCGCTTGATATTATTTTCCTTTCTTACAGGAAATGAGGATATGCACCTGAAAAATTTCTCCTTAATATCTAAAAACAACAAAACCGGATTTTCCCCTGCTTATGATTTATTGAACAGTACTTTGGCATTGGGTGGAGCGGAGGAAGAATTGGCATTGTCGCTGGCTGGCAAAAAAAGGAATTTTAAAAGAAGGGAATTAATTGATTATTTGGGGAAAGAACGCCTGCAATTAAATGAGCCGATAATAAAAGAAACAGAAATGGATTTGTTGGAAGCATACCCAAAGTGGAAAAAATTGATCCAGATTTGTTTTTTGACAAAAGAAAACAAAAAAGCATATTTGAATTTATTAAAACAAAGGTTTTCAAAAATAAAAAAATGAAACTCACCGAAATAAACATTTACCCCATTAAATCTATGGGACGTATTTCACTAACAGAAGCAACCGTTTTACCTGTCGGGTTGCAATATGACCGCCGTTGGTTGTTGTTGGATGCAGAAAGCAATTTCATGACCCAGCGCAATTACCCGCAAATGGCAAGGATTAAATTTAAATGGGAGGAAAATGGGTTTACCACAAATTACATAGGAGAAAATTATGACTCAATAAATATTCCTTTTGAAGCGCCAGACTCCCCGATTATCACAACACAGGTTTGGAAAGATAAAGTGGAGGCCCTTGCTATGTCGGATGAAATAAATAATTGGTTCAGTGAAATATTTAAACAGAATTGTCAACTGGTGCGGATTGTGGAAAATGCGGTTCGGAAAAACATGGAAGGCAACCCTGATAAAATATCCAGTTTCGCTGACATCACGCCATTTTTAATTATTGGTGAAAATTCTCTGGTAGACTTAAACAGCCACTTGGCAACGCCTGTACCCATGACCCGCTTTCGGCCCAATTTTGTTTTTTCTGGTGGTGATGCTTTTTGTGAAGATGATTGGGATGAATTTAAAATAGGCGATATTCATTTTAAAAAATACAAAAAATGTGGTCGCTGCAAAGTGACGACCATTGATCAGGACACGGGCGAAAAAATGGGAGATGAACCATTGGCCACTTTGGGCAAATACCGAAAAAAAGATAAACAATTAAATTTTGGCGTCCGTGCTTTTTTGAAGGATGGGCAGGGAGAATCAATTATTAAATTAAATGATGAGGTTAAAATTTTGTGAGCAAAAAATACAAAATATATAATATACATTGTGGTAAATGCGAAGCGTATGTTTTGACCTATCATAAATATGGTGCTGGAAAAGGCATTTTGCGTTTATACCATGCCCATATTGCAGCTCCTGAAAATTTGATTAAAAAATTAAACGGCCCTTTTTCAAAAATAAACGAAGTACCCAATTTAATTTGCCCATCATGTAAAGAAATATTGGGTGTGCCTGCCATCAGTAAAGGGCAAAAGTGGGTGTACCGAATGCGACAAGGTTATTTTCACCGGAAACTGGTAAAATGACGACAGGTTAGATCAATTGTGAAAAAACTAAACAGTTGCAATTCTGTTTATTTTCCCAACTTTACCAGAAATATTCACCAATGAAGAACTTTACCTATTTATCCATTTTATTCTTTTCCGTTTTATTTTTCAATTGTGAGAATAAAGCACAAGAAGAAATAATAAACTCAACTTACCAAATCAGCGGAAACGTTGTCAATCCAGGAGAAGACGGAGAAGTTGTCCTTTCTTTATTTGATCCAGTTTTGCAGAAAAAAACGCCTATTGACACAGTGGTTATTAATGCAGATAAAAGTTATCAACTGGAATTTGATTTTATGGAACCCGATTTGTTCCGAGTGGATTTTCCGGGCAAACAATATGTTATGCTCGCCATCGATGCGGGGCAAGAAAATATCCAATTGCATGCAGAAGGAAAAAGCAAAGGTCATGTTGAAATAAAAGGCTCGCCCGATAGTGAAAAATTATTGGCCTATGATAAATTTCGGGCTGAATCGAATACCCGTTTGATCAAACCCACTTACGATGCCATGCGCGCAGCAGGCGAGACCAACAGTAACCCTGCCGAAGAAATTAAGGCGGTAGAGGCGTATGTAAAAGCCAGTAGCGAACATCGAAAAGAATTAATAGATTTTACGGAAAAAAATATAGGCACTTCTATTGCATTATTTGGAACTGTGCTGCGTTGGACGGGCGACGATGAAGTCGCTCGTTTGGAAAAATTGGTCAGTGATTTTAAAGAGGTGCATCCCAATTTAAAAATGACCAAAGTGATGGAAGATAAAGTAGCCCGTTACAAAAAGGTAGCGATTGGTGCTCAAGCCCCTTCCATTTCGGAAAATGATTCCAGTGGAGTCTTAATTAGTTTATATGAGGCAAAAGGAAAAGTCACTTTAATTGATTTTTGGGCATCATGGTGCGGCCCATGCCTGCGGCAAGTGCCTGATTTAATGGATGCTTATAATAAGTACCATGAAAAAGGTTTTGAAATATTCGGGGTGTCCGTTGATTCGAAAGGCGAGAAATGGAAAGCCTGCATTGAAAAATATGAAATGCCCTGGCCGAACGTTTCCAATTTAAAAGGATGGGGATCGGAAGCAGCATCCTCCTATAATGCTACTTTTATTCCTTTTAATGTTTTAATTGATGAGAGAGGGTATATTATTGCGAAAAATTTGCACAGCAAAGAATTGCAGGGAAAATTGGCAGAATTGCTGGATTGAATTTAATTGTATTTTTGTAAAAATTATTTTATGAAAAAAATACTCCTTTTTTCTTTATTATTATTATTTTTGAAAAATATAAATGCCCAGCACCAAGACGTATTTCCGAACCTTATGGGCATTGAATTATTGGACAGCCTGATTAGTAAATATAAATTGATTGCTTTCCCCAACCAAGCCAATAACCGGGACACTTTATTTGCCGTGGTGGATAATAAAAATGACAGCCTCACTTGCGTTTACACTGGATATAAAATATGGCTCGACCCAAATGAAGATCCCACCCAAGACGCATTTAATAAAGGTGTTAATACGGAGCATACTTTCCCCAAAAGCCTCGGTGCAGATGGGTTTGCCGAAGGCGACATGCACCATTTATATGCAGCACGGGAAGATGTAAATAATGACCGGGGCAATTTGCCGTTTTCGGAAATACCCGACAACGAAACAGAAAATTGGTATTACCTTGATCAGGAAATATTTTCCGTTCCCGTCAATAATATTGATTTATATTCCGAGAAAAAAGATGGCTTTTTTGAACCACCAGAAGCACATAAGGGAAATGTCGCCCGTGCCATGATGTATTTTTATACGATGTACAAAGATGCTGCCGATGCAGAAGATCCGTCGTATTTTGAATCACAACGGGAAACTTTTTGTGCCTGGCATTTCCTCGACCCCGTGGATCAAAAAGAATGGGACCGGACATGGAAGATAGCGCAATATCAAGAAGGAAGGCCTAACCCATTTGTATTGGATTGTACCTTGCCTGAGCGTACTTATTGTCAGGATTTTAGTCAAATTTGCACAACAAATACATTTTCAAAAAAAGTAGAAGAAGATACTTTTTATTTTGACAAAATAATTCCCAACCCAATTCAACGCGGTGCTACTTTTTATTTCAACACAAAATTTGCAGGAGATGTAACTATAGAAATATATAACCTTCATGGCGTCTGTTTAGATACATTTAATGTTGGATTTATAAATGCTGGAATAAATAGTTTTTATTGGGAAAACAAAAATAAAATACCCACAGGCATGATTATTTGTCAATTGATTTTAAAAGCAAATAAAAAAGAAATAAGAACTTCAAAAAAAGCGGTCATCGTCAAATAAATACCGTAATACCAAAAAATCGGCGGCGTCATAAAAGACGCCGCCGATTTTTTTTTAGACACGAAAAGCTGGACCTTGCAAGAAAGGCCCAGCTTGACATTACGCTAACTGATAGAGATTACTCTTATCCATCGGAGATGATGTCATTTTTTTCGTTTTATTTTAATTTAAAACTTCCATTGCCGGCCATATAACCTTTGTTGTAAATCTCTACATCATATTGGCCGCTTTGAAAAGGCATATCTGGTTTCCAATTGAAACACAGTTGTGTTTCGTCATTGACATAATCATATTCTGCAACTTGAGTGAAACGCACTTCTTCCCCTGTCCCACTATCGGTAATGGTGCCACTGCCTAATTCGTCAATCGCCAGCGTTTCCCCTTGGGGGCTGATGATACGGATGAAAAACTTTTCCGTACCAGGTGTTACTAAATCATTGACAACAGTCGTGAAGCAAACTTTCAACTGATCGGTTCTTTTCGCTGCTTTCTGGTCAGCAGTTTTTCCACTTTTCTTGACTTTCTGGGGAGTGACTTTCACATTTTTCACTTTTATGATGGAGCCTATTTCAACCGACTTGGCCAACTCTTCTTTTTCAACGACCAACTGCGCCTTTGCTTCATTTAGCTGTTCGTTTTCGCCAAGCTTAGCCTGAAGTGTCAGGGTAAGACTGTCTCGTTCGCTTTTGAGCATGCTGTTTTCCTGAACGAGCATTTCCTGATTGGCCTGAAGTTGTTCTATTTCGGCGATATAATTGGCCAAATTCTCTTTCAGGGTTCTGATTTCAGCGCGGGCTGCATCGTATTTGCGCTTGTCCCTGAGCAGGACGGCAATCTGGTTTTTCTGTGATTGCAGTTCCATTTTTTGTTGGTCAATAAGCGCATTGATCTGCTCATTGTCACCTTTGAGTTGATCCAATTCGGCAAGAGCCTCATTGTACTGGGTTTCGAGTTCAGCTCTGAGTTTTTCTGCTTCTTGCAGTTCAGCAACCTTTTGCTCCAGAGCACGCGTGGTACTCATGCTATTATAAGTAAGCCATGCCACACCGACCAGCATGAGGAAACCAATAGTCAGTAAAATTGGTAAAAGGGCATTGTTCGGTTTTTTCGGTGGAGGAGCACTTGGGATGGCCGATTTCTGTGTTGGTGGCGTTTGTTTGGACCCGCTTATCCTTGGATTGTTCGTAGTATCCATAGTTCGACTTGTTTTTGACTTCTGGCCAGCAAAACCGGGGGAGTGCATGTTCAGAAGTGTTTGGTATTTAAATACTTAGCGGTTTCGGTTAAGGAATGTGGTAGTCAAAAAAATTGTTCGGTCAAGAGAGGGCCGACACCTATTTTTTTCACAAAGGGCAAATGTAACTTTTTTATTAAAATATTGAAATCCAGCTTTTTATGAATTGGGCAAGCCCTTCACATTATTATTATTTTTATTTTAAAATTCACATTTTTAAATATGTTACTGGCAAGGATCAATCGCCCAAATTGGCAATTCCTAAATCCTCGGCTGTGGTTTTATTTCGTACTTTTGCAGCCCTTATTTTAAAACAACAACTATGTTCACGATAAACATCTATCTGCGTTTTGCATTGATCGGCTTGTTTCTGATTGGTGGTACGATCATGGCCTTTTTCCTTGGATTTTGGTATTCGTTTCCGTTCATATTGGCTGGAGTAGCCTTGCTCATCGGCTATTTTCTGTTGGGTACGGTACAATCTGCTGCCCTGTTTATGCAGAAAACAGATTACCTCGGCGCAGAAAAACGGCTTGACCTCACGTGGAAACCAAATTGGTTATATGTTTCCAACCGGGCTTACTATTACATTATGAAAGGGACGATTGCCCAAGGCCTTGGCAGGAACGAAGAAGCAGAAAAATACCTCAAACATGCCCAAACACTTGAATTGCCAACCGATAATGAAAAGGCTGCTGTGAAATTGCAACTCGCCGGAGCTGCTGCCCAAAAAGAGCGTTGGAACCAAGTCAAATTGTACTTAAAGGAACTGAGGGGTTTGAGCATATCCGAACCGGCACTCAAAGACCAGATCAAACAATTTGAACGAGCAGTGAAAGACAGAGGGCAGTTGAAAGCAGCCCGGCGTATGGGCCAAATGCCAAAAGGTGGCATGCCTATGAAACCGGGAGGTAAACGCAGAAGGCCGAAGATGCGATAAGGGTGAGTGCGAAAATCAAAAACGCCTGCTCCTGAATTCAGGAGCAGGCGTTTTTGATTTTCGCACTCACTCTGATTAATTCTCCATATATACCCGCCTCAATACCCTTTCCATTTCTCTTCTCAATGCACTGGTGCTTATTGTATAGTTGTTGTGCATAAAGCTAAATATCAGCAATTTGCCACTTTTCGCTTTCACATAGCCACTGAGGCAGTGGTTGTTGCGCAGTGTACCTGTTTTGGCAAATACGTATGGTTCGTCTCCATTTTTGTAATTGTTTTCAATGGTACCGGAGATGCCTCCCGCCGGGAAAATTTCCAACAAACGTTCTTGTGAGATTTTCTGCTGTATTTTATCCAAAATGCCCACCAAGCTGCGGGGCGTGATGAGGTTGTACCTCGAAAGGCCAGAGCCGTCCACCCACCTTGGTTTATCTGGCAGGTCGGTCATGAAATTTTCCAAGGCGTAATCAATGACTTGCTTGGTGTTCATGTTGCCAAATTTCCATTCCGAACAAAGCAGCAGCAGTTGTTCGGCGATGAAGTTGTCGCTTTCCTGCATCATGGGGAGGTAAAGGCTGTCCGATTTGGTGCTGTATAAAATCTCCAATTCAGCAGGAGGCATCTTCTTCTCGGCCAACAAATTAACAGGTCGGTGCAGGGTATCTGCCAATATTTTTACAAAAAACTCGGGCGAGATGCGGAAAGGTGCTTGCCAATCGAAATGCCCGCCCCCCGCTGCATAATTATTGAAAGAAAATTGGTTGTCGAATTCAGCCCGCCCTATGTAGTCATCCTCATGCAGGGAGGGGTCATGGAAAAGGTAGTCCTTCAAAAAAGCAGGGGAAACCTCTAGCCCTTTTGTCGTATCGTTTTGGACAAAATGTGCCACATTGCCGTACACTGGAAAAGGCGATTTTTCAGGCTGGTAGGAATAGGGGTAATCGCTCCACATCCAGCCCTCACCATAACGGCTGTCCCTAAAATTGGCCGGACAGAACAAAAGCGTTTCCGTCCGATTTTTTAAAAAATCATAAACACGTGTGTTTGGAGATAAATGTGGGTTCAAAAACGATGGATCACCTGTGCCCCAAAAGATCATCAGGTCACCCTGTTTTTTGTACTGCAATGCTGGAATGGAGTCTCCCAATAAATTCAGGCTGGTGAAAAGAGTAAGTATTTTGGTGTTTGATGCAGGAGTGAAATATTTGTCGGCATTAAATTCATATAACATACTTCCTTCCTCAGGATCGTACAAGGCAAAACCCGTAAACCCTTTGCTAAAAACACTGGATTTTTCCAATTCAAAATCGGGCACTACTGTAAATGGCAAGGGCGGTGATTGTATCCCCCTTTTTCTTTCTTGGGCAAAACCCTCATTCGGCACAAGGAGGTCAATGAGTAAAATGGATAGGATTATTAATCTCATGGGTTGGTATTTTTTGAAATGGATGGTTAAATAATTGAATGAATAAATGGTTAAATGGTTGCGTTCGTAATTGTTTTGGTAAAAATAAAACCCAAAAAGGGAATAACAATTAAAAGATGCACTGTATTGGTTTTTGGACCAAATGGGAAAGGGAAATTGTTTTAAACTGTTCAGTATTGGACAGGCATTGTCCGACTTTATGATGCGTATTTAGGGTGCATCTTTTTTTGTTTTTTATAAAAAATTGAAAAACAGTCAGTTAAATCAATGGCATGCCCATTGTTTTACAAAGGACTGGATAAAAGATTGGAAGGAGTGGGAGCATTTGGTTGTTCTTGCTCCTACTTTTTTCAAGACACCCCGCTGTGGGTTCAGGATGTATTGAAACCGAGTTGGAAATTATATTTCAAAATATTTTAAATACCTATGGCTATGCCGGTGTTATTCCTTTTGGATACGATGTTTTTTCCTCAACCATACTACACCAGCAATCCCAACAACAATAAGTAGTAAAGAAATAATTTCAGCTTGGGTCGGCTGAAAAGGCAAAAAGTCATAGGTCACATTCACGCGTATTTTTTCAATAAAAAAACGCTCAATTCCATTTAATATCAAATAAATAAAAAAGATCATTCCGGCGATCATGTTTTTTTTGCGAATGGCCCACAAAAACCCACCAATCATAAATGACATGATGACTTCATAAAAAGGGGTGGGAAAAACTTTTTCCGGGATGAAGTGGCAATAGCGAATTCCGCAAGCCTCTGCACAGCGGTCTTCGATCGGGTAGGTTCTCGAAGCATTAAATACTTGCTCATTGCAGCCTTCCACCAAACCACCCATGGCAGCTCGAAATCCATCAGCTGTATTGGCATTGTTCACGTTGTTGGGAAAATCATAAGACCACATCCAATCGGGCAGAAACCACCAATCTGGTTGTGCCCCGGCCACGATGCCCCAATCCCCGTCGCCCGCCAACATGCAGCCAATCCGCCCGACACCGTATGCAAAGATGAGTGCCGGGGCTACCGCATCAGCAGTAGGCCAAAATGGTATTTTATGTTTCCGCATATACCAAGTGACGGCCAAATACCCCCCTATCAACCCGCCATAAATAGCCAGCCCGCTGCCAGAGAAAAAAGTGCCGATAGGATCGTCAAAAAAACCAGAGGGTTCTTCCAATATGGCAAATATTTTAGCGCCCAAAATACCGCCAATGGCTGCCATCATCGTTAAATCAGCGATGCGGTCATGCGGATATACATCTGTGATTTCGGAGGTGGGTTTGGCCGCTGCTTTCTTTTTTCTTTCCCAATACATGAGGCCGACAAATAATGCTGCCAATCCAATTCCAACTAATAAATTCCCCTTTGCCGAGAGCAGTACTGCGGCAGCGTCATTCTGAAATTCCGCAAAATTTTGAAAGATGTAAAACCCTTTAAAACCGAGAATGAACCCGAATATGCCATTGGAGATCAACTCACCTGCCTTGGCCGGCTGGCCATAAATAACCTTTACCTTGGTCGGTTGGTAGATGCCCAGTCCGGCCATGCGTTTCAATTCCAGCCGGAAGAAAAAAGCCGCCGTCAAAAAAGCGAACATAAGCATGACGCCGAACATCTTAAAAATGGAAGTCCAGTTGTCGGGTTCGGTGCCAAAAAGGTCGTGGAAGAGGTAGGAAAGATCCGGGTACATTAATGATGATGTTGAGGATTTGGAAACCACAAACCGAAAGCCGCTTCTGGTTTACCATCGTTGATTTTTCTCAATAGGAACGCAAAGATAGAAAATGATGCAAGTCATTTGCCTTTCATTAACCGGAGGGGATTGTTTATGCCGAACCACAGAGGCACTGAGAATCCACAGAGGTTTTTTTGCCTTCGGCAAATAAGGAAAAACTCTCTGTGGGTTCTCAGTGCCTCTGTGGTTCGGCTATTGCATCCTGAGGTTTTTACTGTTTATCCAAGTATTCCATTCATCAATAGTTGAAAATCATAGGCAGGTTCATAAAGGCGGTCATTGTATGCAGTAGCTCGAAATTTCAAATTGAAAGGAGTGTTATCGCGGTGCAGCAGTTCGATGGTAATGTTGCCAAAAAGTTGATTGATTTTGCCTTCCGTCGTTTTGGAAGTGCGCGGTTTGAGGTAGTACCTGTCCATTGTCTGGACTGTATTTTCACTTGACCAGGTGCGGGTATCAGATACCTGTGGGCGGTAGTTTAAAGTGAGTACTTTTTCTTTTAGAAAATCAAATAAGTGAGCGGCATTTTTATGGTCAAAATTTGATTTTTGAAAATGCACCGCAAAACCTTTGGAGGAGGGGGTGTTTAAAAATAGGATGGCCTCGTCAATATCGTTGGGCAACACTTGCCAAATGGCATATTGGTCGTTCAGCCAATCAATGGACCGTCGGTGATCAAGGGATTCTTTCCATTTCTGGTATGCCTGCAATTCTTTTTCACCCCTCTCAATCGCTTCGTGGATCAATGGCTTGGAAGAAGAGCTTTCCTCCGCTTCCCGAAAAAGGGTTTTAAAATAATCCCAGACGTTCATATGGTTGGTTTTTGGTTTTTGGTTCAGGGTTTTTGGTTAGCCCAAACCAGGAACTAAAAACGATGAACCAAAAACCAGCACCTTATTCAGCGGCTTCTGCAGCAGCAGTTTGTTTGTTGATGGCTTCCATTTCCTTATCAATAAAGTAAAGGCTTTGCGGGCCGTCGCCGATGAGGTTGATGCGGTCGAGAACATTCCGCATCAGGGCTTCCTCCTCGCGCTGCTCGTTGACATACCACTGGAGGAAAGTTTCTGTTGAATAATCATTTTCTTCGGAAGCCATAGCAATAAGTTCGTTAATGCTTTTAGTCACTTTTTGCTCATGAGCATATACCGTTTTGAAAACTTCCTGCACTGATTCGAACTGTCTAGGCGGCTCGCTGATGCCAGGTGTCAAGGCAAACCCATCCACATCAGCGAGGTATTCAAAAATTTTCATCATGTGCATGCGTTCTTCATCAGATTGACGCATAAGGAATTGGTGGCAGCCAGTCAATCCTTGGTTGTCGCACCAAACGGCCATAGCCAGATACAGGAAAGAGGCATATCCTTCCAATCCTATCTGTTCGTTCAAGGCAGCCTCCATTTTTTTCGAGATCATCATTTTGTTGCTTGTTTTGAAATAAAAGCCGCAAGTTACAATGTAGCCGCCAAATGAGGCCTCAATGTAAATGTGGGACAGGTATTGGCGACTACATTAAAGTTGGCAAATGTTTTAGTTTTTATAAAATCGCCAAAAGCTAACGGTCAAATCTTGCAATGGTTTAACGATCAATACGTTTTGTTTTTTTATGGAAAGAAAAATCAAGGGGAAGTGCTTTCCAGCAAAGATGTGGAAAACTCAAATCTAAAAGACCGATTATATTGACTAAATTTGCCCAGAATAATGCTTCCGTTTTTTGCAAGCATAAAGGTTTGGAGGATTTTGGTTTATCGTTCGGGGTTTTGGGCTTTTGGATTAAGAAAATTCGAAACCACGAACCAAAAACCATAAACTAAAAACCCCAAACCAAAACCATAGAATCAGGTAAACGAACTATATGGGAATTGTCATCTCACTTTTGAACCACAAGGGAGGGGTCGGAAAAACGACAAGTGTCATCAACATTGGTGCAGGCATGGCAGAGCTGGGCAAAAAAGTTCTGTTGATTGACCTTGACCCACAAGCCAATCTAACCCTTTCGCTCGGCGTACCCCGCCAGCCCAATACTATCTACGAAGCCATGAGGGGCGAGTCTGAACTGGAACCTTATAATATCAGAGAAGGCCTTGATATTGTCATGTCCACTTTGGATTTGTCAGGTGCTGAAATGGAACTCATCAACGAGGCAGGGAGAGAATACATCCTGCGGGAGTTGTTTGAGCCATTGATGGAGGATTACGATTATATCATTGTAGATTGTCCCCCCTCACTTGGCCTCCTTACCCTTAATGCACTGGCAGCCAGCCGCTATGTTTACATCCCTTTGCAGACACAATTCCTTGCCATGCAGGGTTTGGCCAAGATCAAACAGGTCATTGACAAGGTGCGCTTCCGCCTCAACAAGCAATTGGAGATTGGAGGTGTTATTGCAACTATGTACGACGGCCGCAAAATCCTTAACCGGGATGTAGTAGAAACTATCAAAAAATATTTCGGAGAAAAGGTTTTTGAAACCATGATCCGCGACAACGTAGCACTGGCTGAAGCTCCCGCCCAGCGAAAAGACATTTTCAGCTACAGCCGCAACAGCATAGGGGCACAGGATTACATGGCACTTTGCAAAGAAATATTGGCAAGAGTGGAAGTTCCGGTTTAATTATTTTTTTAACGAACCCTGATATACATTGAGTAAGAAGAAATTCACCGATGGCCTTGAAAGCCTTTTTAGCACTGACAGCCAGGATGTTAGCGGCAAAGGGACTGCTTTTCTGGGAGCACCAGCCGACGAGGCGGGTACTGTTGCTGTCAAAGCCAAACGGAGGACTTCTTCCCGAAAAAATTTTACCACCGACCTTGATACCCTGCTCGAAGAAGCCCTACAGGAGAGTTTTGAAGAGAAAATGGCGCAACGCGAAAAAGAGAAGGCAGCAGCTACAGCTGGTGCAAGTAAATCAAAATATCAAAACCAAGCTCGGCGACCCATGACAGGGTTGGATGTGCTGATTCGACGCACTGTAGAGTCAGGTGATATAAAAGAAGACCGGAAGGATGGTGTAAAACGTCTGACTGTCACATTTGATAAAACAAAAATCGTCAAACTCAAAAAGATCGCCCGCTTGGAAAAAGCCTATCTGAAAGATATATTGGGTGGCTTGGTTGAAGAATACATTAAACGATACGAAAAGGATAAAGGCAATATTTAAAATGCCTTTCCCCAAAGCAAAGAGGGCTTGCCGAATCCGGCAAGCCCTCTTTGCTATTTATAACGAATGCGAATCAGGGGTTGAATTAGTTGACTGGTTTTCAGTTGATTGGAGCATGAAATCATGGTGATTTTCAAAATCACCATGATTTAAATTCTTGAAGATCAATGGTTTTTAATTTTCAACCCCTGATTCGCATAACAAATGTTCTTTTATTTCATCAGTGTCACATCCCCCTTAAACAGCGTCACCACTCCATCCACAAATTCCACTTTTGCAAAATAAGCAAACACGGCAGGGTTCATTATTTTGCCTCGGAAAACACCGTCCCAGCCATGAGCCGGGTCGTTGGGCTGAAATTTTTCATCTGCAAAGACCATTTCGCCCCAACGGTCGAATATCTTAAATTCAAGGATTTGGGAAATATCACCCCGTGCATATATGTGGAACACATCGTTCGTACCATCACCATTTGGGCTAAAGGCATTGGGGATATATACATTCCTATTTTTAGTTATGGTCAATAATACCTCATCACTTGCATCACAACCATTTTCGTCGGTAATTAATAAAGTATAAAGTGTCGTTTCAAACGGACGAGCAAAGGGATGTTCGCAATCGTTGCAACTCAGGCCAACGGAAGGCGACCACTGCCAGATCAGGTTTTGGCCATTTGTCACAGGGTTCAGCCGCACGGAGTCGCCCAACTCCATGGTGATGTCGGCAGGGAGTACCAGCACGAGGTCGGCGATGGACTCTAATGAAATGGTATGCGTGGAATCGCAGCCAATTTCCCGGTCAAAAACGCCAAAATAGTCGCCCGGTTCTGTGACAGGCTCGCCGAATAAAATGACTGTATCACCGGGGCAGAAAAGCAGCGTGTCATAAGTTTGGACAGGTATCGTTGTGCCGATTTTTATAGTGTCCACACTGTAACAGCCGAGGTCGGTGCTGGCCACGACGGTCACCTCTACAGTGTCATTAGGGACGGGCGAAATAGCAGCATTGGAACAGGTGTCGCAGGAGAGAATATTTTTGGGAAACCATTGGTATTTATCAAAACCGTTTAGGGAAATTAGTAGGGTGTCGCCTTCGCATACGAGTGTGTCATTTCCCAAATCAACAATGGTCGCAGGGTCAACGGTAATGGTAATTTCATCCATTTGAACGCCGCCGCAACTATCAGTTACTTCCACAGAGTAGGCGCCGGGAAAAAATGCCGTATACGTCTGTTCATCATCCCCATCCTGCCAACGGTAACTATAAAAACCAGGACCAGCATCAAGTACTGTCACGCCATTTTCACACATTAATAAATCGGGGCCAAGGTCAAGCAGGGGGGGGCTAAAATTTATTTCAAAACTGCCAATATTATTCGTATAGTCGCATTCGATTATTGCTGTGTTTGGGAAATCATTTTCATCCGCCAGATCAAAAGGCAAGGGCGTTGTACCGCCGTCATTTATCATCACAAAAATTTCCTCATTGTTGGTAGCGGGTATTTTTATTTCAAAAGACAAACAACTGTCCCTTTTTATTTTTTGGGTAGTCACATCTGTGTGCCAAATAGGTGCTATCGAAGTAGTGGGGTTTCCATCGTAAAAAATGATTGGTGTTCCTTCTGGTAGTTCGAAATTGCCGATGTTGCAAATAGTAAGTTGTACTGATAGGCTGTCGCCGTCACAGATGGGCGAGCCTGAAATAAATTGGGCATCTGGGCGGAAATCGCAGCTGTCTTCCGAACAAATGACCTCGCAGAAAAGCTGTTGCTCTAGCGTTACATCTTCTGTGAAGCCTGGATTAACAAAAATATTTGCAACAAATGGTATATTGGATAATTCCAAATCTCCTTCAAAAGGACTTTCCCAATCTGTCTTAATGAGTGGCTGTTCCGCAAAAAGATTGCACGAGTCATTTGCAATGGGAACCCCTTCAGGAGTGAGACTTGCCAAAAAAACATCTCCTGCTGGGTCATTAATTTGAGTGTTACCCACAATATGAATCAGGCCATTTTGCCAAAGGACATCTACACCCCTTACCACATTACCCTCTCCGTACTTCTTACTCCATTGTAGGTTTCCTTGTTTGTCAGTTTTAAAAATGAAAGCACTTTCAATAGGGTTGGCAATGTTACCAAGACAAAGGTAGCCGTCGGGAAGGTTCAACACTCTATTTGACGTTCCATTCATATTGGTTGGTAATTGATATCTCTTTGCCCATTCAAGCGAGCCGTTTTGGTCGGTCCGGAAAAGGTAAATCAGTCCGTCTCCAAATTGCGGAGAAACACCCCAACCGTAAATCACCAGGTCATTGTCCACTATCAAATCTGTAGCCCTGAAATCTGTGCCCGGCATTTGTGGGATTTCCGTCAAATAATATTTGGTAAACAAGTGTTGGCCGTCCAACTGAAAACGGGAAAGGGTGCCTGACCAAGCAGCGCTTCCCCAAAGCTGATCTAAAGTAAAAATAGAGTTCCCATAAACTACAGTTCTATGCATTCGACTATTTACAAAGGGAATGGTACTTTCAAAAGTTTCAGCCCAAATAGTCTGTCCGGTATTTCTATCAATCTCCATTAGAAGTTGATCTTCTTCTGATGGCGAGCCAGGAGGTGTTGTTCGCCCAACTACGTAATAATTTTCACCAGGTGCTTTTTCCACAATGTCATTGTAACCTTCACCGGCAGGGTCGCCTACGTCCAATTCATTTATCCATTGGATTTGATCATTCTGCCAATCGTACTTGAAAACAAATGCCTCTACATTGTTCATTGGTTCTAAAGCCCGGCCCACGCCAATTAAAAACCCGTCACTGTCAACCTTTATTTCTCTAATTAAATCATCGGCGTTAAAAGTAGGATCAAACTGCCTCGTCCACACCAAATTCAAATTTGAGTCAACTAAAGAGATCATGGCTTGGCCATCTCGGCTTCCTGCATAAAATACTCCCCCATCAGGGGCAAGGGCGAGGCAATTCGTTACCTCGCTAAAACCTATTGTACCAAATATCTTCACAAAAGAAGTATCGCATTCATCCGACAGCACAGGATCGGAACTGACAAAAACAGGCAGGCAAAATTCCGCTTCGCAAAGGCCATTGCCAGTGATGAGGCAGACATCATAAATGCCCTCGTTTGGAAATGCCCAATTGAAATTAGTGGAATTTCCGACGGGCGTTCCGTCTACTTCCCATTCGTATTGGTTGGCATTTTGACTCTGGTTGGTGTAGTTGACCTGCTCGTTGGGAAGGGGATAAAAATTGTCAGTGATAAATTCCGCTTCCACTGGGCAGGTTACTTCTATTTCCAAACAAAATTCATCAGAACAATTTGGGTCAGCATTACCGATCTGAAGGCATATCTCAAAATAACCAACTTGATTAAAAGTGTAACTGGCATTGATGGTATTTGCAAAACCATTTCCATCCACTGTCCAATTGGCACTTGTTGCATTGATTGAATTATTGGTGAAATTCACTGTTCCTCCGACATCTAAAGTTGTCACATTCGCCGAAAAGGAAGCAGCTGGTTGGATCGTGCAAGGATCAAGGCAACCCTTTGAATCGAGCAAACTTTGCCGCACATTTTCTATGGAAAAAACCATGCGGTCTGTCTGTCCTAGCGTAAATGCTGAATAGCAATCCCAATCGCCATAATCCATGTAATTCCAAAACATATCGTTTTCATCTGTTGTGAAACCAGAGTCAGTATCGGTATTGCAAGAGTTTACCACATCATTACAAGCTACTGCAGCTGTGGAATTGTCCGGCGGCGTATCGCAGACCCGATCACCATCGGCAAGGCAATCATTGTTGGGGCAGCCTCCCTGAAAGGTATGATAAACGCCAAGGTAATGTCCCATCTCATGCACGATCACGCTCGAACTGCCAGGGTCGCTGCCAAACCAATTAGCCTCCATCATGATGCCATCTTCAGCCCCTCCATGCGAAGTAGGGAAATAAGCATAGCCTGCCACTCCGCAGCCTACTGCATTGCTACATATTTCCCGCACCAACCAGATATTGATATACTGGGTAGGATCCCAACGGTTGAGGTCTTTCACGGTGATGTCATCGTCTTCAAGGATCATATCAGTGAGCGGGGAAACGTCGCGGGTGATACCTGTAGTGGCATTGCCATTGGGGTCACGGCGGGCGAGACAAAAGGCAATTTCTGTATTCACACCGGTGCCTTGGTCGTAATAGCCGATGTTTTCAAAGGCATCGTTCAAATGCTGCATGCCTGCGATGACCTGCGCATCGCCGATGTTTTCTGCCCCATTGTCGTGGATAATGTGGACGACGACGGGGAGGGTGAAGTCGGCCTTTTCCAACCCGCCGCCATTGTTTTTCTTTTTTACATATTCATAAAGCTGCTGCTCAAAGGCGAGGTGCTTTTCTTTTTTTTCAGGGTGTTCTTGCCAGAGGTTTTCGTGAATGAGTTGTTGGGCACAGAAGTTATCGTAACTGCCAAATTTATTTGGCTCACTATGTTGTGCGAGATGACCGGAGTCCGCCAAATGAATTTGGCGGCTACTTTGCCAATAGAGCAAAAAAGGAAAGAAAAATGAAATATATAATAGGCGGATAGTTGGTGTCATGTGCGAATAAGTTGCCTAAAAAGAAATTACAGCTAAAAGTAAAGGAATTCAAACGTTGTGATATTTAGACTAGTATTTTTGTCTATATTTTAGCAAATAAAAATAAGGGAAAAGACAGTGGTTTACTTAGCTACGCTACCGCACCTCCACATCAATCCCCATCCTCCGCATCAGCAGTGTCGCATTAAAACTTTTGCTTACTCCTTTTTTGAGTTTATAGTCAAAATCCAGTTCACCGTTTTTTACCTCCACTTCCATGCAGAGGTTTTCGATAGCGCCATTGGAGGTCGCTTCGAGGCTGCCGAGTTCGAGGTCGTGGGTAGCGATGAGCCCGCCGCCTTTTAGATGGATGAGTTGTTGGACGAGGGCTTTGGAACCCGTGTGCCGATCAACAGAGTTGGTGCCTTTCAAAATTTCATCCAATAAGAAGAAAACGGGTAGTTGGCTGTTGTCAGGCTGTCCTGCTTTTTTAACGGCATCTATGATTACTTTCAGGCGTTTTAATTCGGCATAAAAAGAAGAAGTACTTTCGTGCAGGGCATCTACTGTCCGCATGCTCGTGTAAACTTGCATGGGTGGCAGTTCCATTTTTTTTGCACATACAGGGCTGCCCGTTTGTGCCAGCACGATATTGAGGCCGACGGTGCGGAGGAAGGTGCTTTTGCCTGCCATATTCGAGCCTGTCACCAATTTGATATGGCCTCGGATGGGCATGGAGAGGTCGTTGCAGATGCGAGTGTCAACATGTATGAGTGGATGCCCCAATTCCTTCGACCCTAACTCGGCAGATTTTTTGACCTTCGGCAAAACCCAATTGGGGTTGTTGTGCCAGACGTTGGCAAAGCTGGCCAGTGTTTCAAACTCACACAAAGCCTCGAACCACACAGGCAAATTATCACGTTGCTGTGCCTTCCAATTTTCCAGACGGAACACCCACCGCAAATCCCACAGCATAATAATATTGAAAAAAATGGCGAATAAATTATAACGCACGTTCAGTTGGGAAATGATGTAGGACAACCGCTGGATGTGGCTGGAGGCGGGCTGGCCTTCTGGCAAGAGCGGGGCTTGTAGTGCAGTTAATTTTTTAGAGGAAAAATGTTGCCCTTCAATGTGTTGCAGCAAGCCGGCATAACGGGAAAGCATTTCATCCGCATAAGTGGTTCGCAAGTGAATGCGGTCAACTTTTTCTTTTGTCCTGCTTAAAACTATGCCTGGCGGGATGAGCCAAAGCAGTAAAAATATTTGCCACGGCACGTAGAAAATCCAAATCGCTACGCAAATCAAAAACCACACAGGGGCAAATAGGTATGCTGCTTTCAACCACTGATTTCCACGTACCATGTCCTCGTCCTGTAGCCAATCATTCAGCATTCTGATGTGCTTGGGGTCATCTTTTACTTCACTGCCGTAAGCCCGAAAATGCTGCCGCCAGTCGAGCATGTCTTTCAATTCAGTGATGGCTTCTTGGCGGTCGGTTATTGCTTCAACGGGCGCAGGTTTTGATAAATATTCGGCCAATCGGTCACGTCCAATCACGGTCGTTGCCCGGCAGCAATATTGGAAAAAGGAGTGGTCGCCAAAGAGGTCGAGGTCAAGGGCATTGGGGTGGTCAACGTTGAGGTAGGTTTCACCAGAAGGGAAAATGGAATAATCATGTTGGAGCGCCTTATCTTCTTCTGCATTGATTTCGGCGAGCCGTTCGAGGTGCTTGGCATCAGCGAGCATTTTTGTGTGCCATTTCATAAGGCGATAAAAGCCGCCGAGAAACAGCAATATGAAAACAGACAAAGCCGACCAATGCACCGTTCCCAATAAAACAGCAATGGCCAACGACCCAAAAAACACGGCCAGCCGTACCATGGAATAGCGGTCATATTTTTTTCGAAGCACCAGTGCTTCTTGAGAAAATCGCTGCTGGCGTTGTTGGTATTGTTCGGAGATGTTTTGCACTCTCTATATTTTTGAAAAACGAGATGCAAAGAAAGGAAAATAAGGGGACTGTATTACCGCTTCAACATTTCCTTTAGCTGGTCTTCAATGTCATTTGACCGAAACACTACTTTCCGCCAATACCCTTTTTCATCAATGATAAACAAAACGGGAATACCTGTTTTATATCCATGATATTCAAAGCCAAATTCCCTTGAATTTGGAATGATAGGGAATTTAACTGGATGGCTCTGTAAAAAGGCAAATTCATCTAGTTGGATTGTTTCGCCGACGAAAGAGACAATGGCTACCACATCGCTGTATTTTTCAGCGATGTGGTTCAGTGCTTCAGTCTGACCTTCGCAAACATCCCAGCTCCACACATTCCAGAAATAGACAATGAGTATTTTTCCCAAATAACTGGAAGATCGGTGTCGCAGCCCCTTGTAATCCACTGCATCAAATGGCATGGCCTTTTTACCGATCTTGTGATCGTGGCGAAGGTGGTAAACATCAAAATCAATGGACACAACCAAAGTGTCCTGTTCATCAATAATAAAAGAATCCACTTCTTGAGAAATTGCGGGGAAAAGAAAATTACAAAAAAGAGTGGTAAATAGAAAGTAATAGAAACGCATGATTTTAGCTTTTGAAACAATGGCTATTTTTGTAACACCCTTTCATTAAAAAGAAACAACGGCGTATGAGATTTTAGAAAACGTTAACTCCTTATTCCGTACTGCCGATGTCATAATAGGAGTTATTTACCCGGCAACTTGTAAATTTCACAACAACCGTTTTTTGCAAAACAATAAGTACCGTTACTTTGTATTGAAAAGAAGAGGTCAGAGGTCAGAACGCTTCGCTGTCAGAAGTTAGACTATACTTGTCTAACTTCTGACAGCGAAGCGTTCTGACCTCTGACCTCTCAAAAAATCCACCATGAAAAAACTACTGATTTTTTTGACAGGCCTCTTTTTGTTGACCCTTTCTGCACCGCTGATTGCTCAAAGCAGTTCTGGCAACAGCATGTGGAAGACGCTTTCCAAAATCACTTATAAAAAGGAGTACGATGAAATGCTCGGCTTTAAAATTGACGTTCCTGTTTTCAGTCAGGACGTGCTGGCGTTGGAAGGGAAAGAGGTAACCATCACGGGCTACATTATTCCTGTGGAAGGTTATAAAAGCCACAAGGAATTTATCTTCTCTGCTTATCCATACAACATGTGTTTCTTCTGTGGCGGCGCAGGGCCAGAAACGGTCATGGAAGTTGTTTCCCTCGAACCTGTTCCATACACTGCCGACCCAGTTACCATAAAAGGTACCCTGCACCTCAACGCCACGGATATCAATCGACTGATGTATTCTTTGGAGGAAGTGAAGAAGGTCAATTGAGTTCGGCAGTTGGCAGTTCGATCGTCGATCTTGTATTGAGGGTTAGGTGTTTAGTGGGAAACTGAATGAAGCAAGAAACCTTTCCTTCTCATCATCCTTAAACTAATTTTATTATGAAAGATTTTCTGAAAAACATCATTGGCAAAGCAAAAGAAACAATTGACCATGCTTCGGAAGACATTCAGGAAGTAGTGGAAGCCGTATCAGAAGATACCGCAAAACTGGCCCAGCAGGCAAAAGAAAAACTGACCGAAGCAAAAGAAGATTTCACAGAAAATTTTGGGGAGCCTTCCGAGCTGGTCGAAAAAGCCAAACAATCATTCGCTGAGACCACCGAACGAGTAAAAGAAGCCGCCGAAGGTGGGTTGGCCGGAGCCTCCGAGTTACTAAAAGAGACCACCGAAAAAGTCAAAGAAGAATTCACTGAACATGTTGGTGATCCAGATGAACTGCTGGCAAAGGCAAAAGCCAAAGTGACAGAAACCGGAGAAAAATTGAGCGAAGCAGCAAAAGAGGAATGGAAAAACGTAAATGAAAAAATGGACGAATTAAAAAAGTCGATGAGAGATAAAGACGACACGCCTGCATAAACAGCAATAATAATCGCTTCCAATCTTGAGCGGGTATTTTTTTCAAGTACCCGATCTAAGTTTTAATTTATTTTATTACAGAGTTTTAATGGATTTTATTGATTCAATGTGCAAATGGGTTTTGAATTTTCATAAAATAAAAAAAGGGATGTTGGCAATGCCAACATCCCTTTTTCGAACACTCTTTTTTTATTTTCTTATTCTGGTTGTGCAGCTGTTAGTGCTGCATTATTTTTTTTGTTGCGCTTGCTTTTCTTATTGCTGGTGAAAACAGCCTGTACTTCGTTGCCTTCATAGTTGTTAGAATAGGCATAGTACTGAAGGCCTCCCTGAGCACCTGCATCGATGATGCCGAGATCGTTGCCAGGGTTAGTGCCGTACGAATTAGGCGTCATGAATGGGTCGTTATTATTGTCAATCAGGTCGAAAGTACCGTTGAATTCTTCATCTGTTGTGAAAGTGAACAACAACGTTTCTTCATTTGGGTAGATGTTGATCTTTGGAAAGTCGGTTACAAAACCAAATGAGATATATGCTTTGTCAGTAGCTTCGACTGGAGCGTCTACTCTTGCATTTTCTATCCAGGTACCACCGTGGTTCTCCATGTTGGCATAAGCAAAATCAACTGGGGCAACGATGGTCACTTGACCAGAACCGGTGATTGTGCGCTCGCTTGGCGTGATGCCTTCTGGCTTCACAAAAACACCGTAAGTATTAACATCAACTTGTTGGATCTTGAAATTCAACGCCTTCAATGCGTTGTCAGGCTGGGCTGAAAGGATGGTCGTGAAAGTAACCAGGGCGAAGATGAAGATTGTTTTAAGAGTGTTCATTTTTTTTGCTTTAATGTGTGAGTGAAGACTACCAGTTCGTTTGTGAAACAAATATGCAAGCGAAAACGGCATCAATAATTCCTTAAAATACGCAAATTGTGACAGGGAATTATTTTACCTATTGTTCAAATTATTTTATTCCCAGTTATTTAAATGAAATGTGCGTGACTAAGGCGGGTAGAAAAATCCAGCAATATTTTTTAATTCACTGGAGATATCTTCCAATTCATTTGAACAAGGGGAAGGATATTTTTATTACTGTGCCCACTCTATAATACTAATGTGTATTGTAAATAATTCTTATCATCTTAATTATTTTCGTTTAAGCACTCTGAAAACATAGGCATGCTCATTTTTTTCATCGGGTACATGGGCTTCCTTTTTAATTTCTTTCCATTCATCCTCATTTATTTTTGGAAAATAGATTTCCCCTTCCACCTCAGCATCCACTTCGGTCAAATATATTTTGTCCAAAAGAGGAAAAGCCTGCTGGTATATCTGCCCACCGCCAATGATGAATGCCTCTTCTTCCCCATTTTCCTTGGCAATATGCAATGCCTCCTCAATCGAGTGTGTTACGATGCAGCCCGTGGCAATATAAAATGGATCGCGGGTAATAATAATATTCGTTCGTTTTGGTAATGGCTTTCCAATGGAAACAAATGATTTACGGCCCATGATGATATGATGCCCTAACGTTGTTTTCTTAAAATATTTTAGATCGGCTGGCAAATACCAAGGAATATTATTGTCTTTTCCGATCACATTGTTTTTAGCAGTTGCAACTATGGCTGAAATTATCATTTCACTCAATTTTACTTATCTAATTCACGGCAACTCTTCCTCTATCAAATCGGCATCGAGCATTTGTTGTTCTTTCCACTTTCTATTATTCGATATTTCCCCTTTGATATATTTTTCGATGAGCAGGCTGGCGATCGGCGCGGCAAAACGCCCCCCCCCGCCCGCGTTTTCAACATAAACGGCAATGGCGATTTTGGGATCGTCAACGGGTGCGAAACCAATGAAAGTAGAGTGGTCGTCCCCATGGGGATTTTGCACAGTGCCGGTTTTACCTGCCAAAGGAATGTCGGCAATGGATGCAGAGACGGCAGTACCTGCAGCAACTACCAGCCGCATACCTTCCACCACGCGTGGGAAATAAACAGGTTTGACGGGTACTTTAATGGCTTGCCTGTAATTTTCGGGTATTTGTATCAAACTGTCATTTTCCAAAAAACCTTTTGCGAAATGAGGAGTGTAATAATGGCCACGATTGGCAATAATAGCTGCAAGATTGGCCATTTGTAAAGTGGTCAGTTCCATTTCACCCTGACCGATGCCGAGCGATATAATGGTTGGTGATCGCCACCCCCCCAATTTCTTTGGGTACATTTTATCATAAAGTTCAGAAGTAGGGGCGTTGCCCATTTTTTCGCCCGGAAAATCAACCCCTAATTCCCTTCCCACACCAAAGGCATTCAAATATTTGGTGAGGGTGTCCAACCCCCGGTCTGATTCGTAATAGCCATATTGGTCAACTATATCGCGGAAGGTTTTAAAAAAATAAGCGTTGCACGACCATTGAAGGGCAATGCTTATATTGGCAGGATAAGGATGCCCCCTACATTTCCTAATATCATTGGAAGCATTTACATAGTAACCGGGGCAACTAATGCCCGTTTTTGGAGTGATGACCCCTGTCTGCATTCCTATCAGTCCAACGAGTGTTTTGAATATAGACCCAGGAGGGTAGGAAGCCATAATGGCTCTGTTGAACTCGGGGTCATTAGGATTCTTTTTTAATTCGGCATATGCCTCACCCCTATTTTGGCCAATGACCATGATGCCAGGGTCGTAGGTTGGGGCACTTACAAATGTTAGAATTTCACCTGTTTTCGGTTCTATGGCCACAATGCCGCCGATTTTGTTTTGCATCAACTCTTCCGCATAAGTTTGTAGGTCGATGTCCAGCGTTGAAATCAGGTCAAGTCCCGATTCTGGGAGGGTGTCCTTTGCGCCATTGTTGAATTTTCCAACGTCCCTGCCGAGATTGTCTTTCAATACGTATTCGCAACCTTTTTTGCCCCGCAGTTCTGGTTCATATGCCCGCTCAAGCCCTGCTGCTCCAATATAGTCGCCCAAGGCATAGCCATTTTTACCGATTTCATTTTCCTTTGTTTCCCTGATATATCCCAAAGCATGAGCTGCATGGCGGACAGGGTAACTTCGGATGTTCCTAGCCTGAACAAAAAAACCGGGGAATTGGTACAGACTTTCCTGTAGCCTCGCATATACCTCCGGCGAAATCTTTTTCATGAAATCAAAGGGCAAGTGCTTGCGGTAACGGATGCTCTTAAAGTCCTTTTTAAGTCTTTCTTTAAAAGAGGCTTTTGGAATGTCCAACAACTCACAAAATTTGAGGGTGTCCATTTCCGGGTTCAACTGATTGTAAACGACCTTCAGATCATATACAGGCGTATTATTGATCAACAATTTGCGGTTGCGGTCAAATATGAGCCCCCTCGCCGGGTAAACGGTCTGCTTGCTCATGGCCACTGCATCTGCCTGAATCTTAAACCTGTTATCCAATACCTGTAGTTGAAAAGCCCTGAATGCGAGGATCAACATCGCTGTCCCAAATACTAGGAGGATATTATATTGCCTATTTTTAAAAAGCGCTGGCATGGTTGTTCAGTTAGCAGTTTTAAGTTGGCAGTCAGCAGTTGCGGCGCATCACTTCACTTTGATTTTTTATGAAGCTGAATCAGGGTTTATTAAAATAATTATTTGGAAAAATGGAATTAACCCTTAATTCACATTTTAAATAAAATTGAAATAGCATGAGTGATTTTTTTTATTTGAATTTTCTTTCAAACAAACAAAATCGGTTCTAAGTGATTTCACTTGGTCAAAAGATTTGCTAAATTTTTAAAATTTAGCAAATCGGCCAAGGTTCCCTAGTTTTGCTAAATCTCAGAGATTTAGTAAAACTCTTTCCTAAATTTTTTTGACCATATGAATTTATCAAGGCCCAAAAAATCAATTTCCGGCACATTATTCTTTCGGATTAAATATTAATTGAAATATCAACAAAAACAGCATGGAAACCATAAAGCTGACAACAGTTTTCAATAATATATCAACGATAAAAACGAAGGTAAATGCTTCTACCGAAAAATAAAAAAACAAATGCAGGAACATCATCATCGAGGAATATTTCAAAAACCATTGTGGGCCAAGGTTTTGAACAGTGGGGCTGAGGTTCACATTGTACCCTCCCCTTGGTTCCAATATTTTGAAAACAAACGACCGGGCATAAGCTGTAAAAACAGCTGCGCTGGCATGAAGTCCCAATGTGCCATAAAGTATGTCAACAAAAATCCCTATCGTAAAACCCAATAATATGACAAGCGGGACAGGGGTTCGCATGGGGAGCAGCAAAATAAATATGGGGAATATAATGACATATAAGTAACGGAAATTTTCCATGCCTGAACCTACAGATTGGAACACTAGCCCCTGCAACAGGGCAAGCCCAAAAAAACGGTAAATATTGGCAAGGATTACACTGTTCATTTTATGTATTCATTATTTGGGGTTTTATACAGGTTGCCTTAATTGTATTCTTCCATAACAGCCTTCTCCAAATTTTCTTGTTCTTTTTTAAACAGATTTTTTACAATATAAACATATTGGATGTTGGCCATATCGATCTTAGATCTTACGGTAATATCATAAGCATATTTTCCGGGCTTTAGTTCTACATTTTCCACTGTGCCCAATATGAGCCCGCTTGGGAAAATATTCGAAAAGCCACTTGTGACTATAGTATCACCTACTGTTACTTCTGCATGTTTTGGGATGTCGAGCAATGAAAATAGATGGGTGTTTTTTTCCCGGTGTTCCCACACAAGCGACCCAGGAAAACGCTCTCCTTTAAAACTGGCGCTTATCTTCGTTTGACGGTGCAAAATGGACATGGCCTCAGCATTTCTTTTGGAAACCTTCACGATAATGCCGACCACCCCGTCGTTGGTAATGACGCCCGAATGCGGTTCGATCCCATCGTCCGAGCCTTTATTGATCATGATATAGTTGTGGTGGTTATTGATGGTGTTCTTGATGACTTTAGCTACTTGGAAAACGTATTGCGGTTCGTTGTTTTCATGGAAGGCGGTATCAATATATTCTGTAGTGTCAATGCCCATGTTGTATATCATTTCCAACAATTTGGCATTTTCCCGGGCCAGTCGGTAGTTCTCATCATCCAAAGAAAAATAATGACTGAAAGTTGAAGAAGCTTTGTGCAGCAATCCCGTTCCCCTGTTTACACTGTTCACGAAAACATCTTTTTGTGTTTGGTTGTATTTTACCACCAATGTGAAGCAGATGACCTCCAACAATAGGAACACAAAGAAGCCGCTAAGCCGAAGGAATAACTGTATCAGGTTGAACATGAAAAATGGTTAAATAGCTAAATGGTTGGAATGGTTAAATGGCTTTACGCAAAAATAACCATTCCAACCATTTAGCCATTCAACCATTTAAATCGTCAAACGCTTTTGCGGTCGATCAGGAAAGAAAAGCGGTGGGTATTTTTCAAAGCGATACCTGTACCACGTACAACGGCCCTTAGAGGGTCTTCCGCAATATGGACAGGCAGTTTGGTTTTTTGACTGAGCCTTTTGTCGAGGCCGCGCAGCAATGCGCCACCGCCGGTTAGGTACAGACCAGTTTTATAAATATCTGCCGCCAACTCTGGGGGGGTTGACTCCAATGCCTTCATGACTGCCTCTTCCACTTTACTGATGGATTTGTCAATGGCCTGTGCGACTTCATGGTAGGAAATAGTGATTTGCTTAGGGATACCGGTCATCAGGTCACGCCCATTGACGGCGTAGTCGGGTGGCGGGTCTTCCAGTTCGTGGAGGGCCGACCCAACATTAATCTTAATCTGCTCAGCAGTACGTTCACCAATCAAAATGTTATGGGCACGTTTCATATAGTCAACTATATCTGCCGTGAATTCATCTCCTGCAGTTCGGATCGACTGGTCATTAACGATGCCAGAAAGAGCGATCACCGCAATTTCCGTCGTACCACCTCCAATATCAATGATGACGTTGCCAACAGGTTCTTCCACCTCCAAGCCAATACCCAAGGCGGCAGCCATTGGCTCGTATATCAAATATGTTTCCTTTGAATCGACATGATCGGCCGAGTCAAAGACGGCTCGTTTTTCCACTTCAGTAATTCCTGATGGTATGCAGATAACCATTTTCAAATGGGAGAAAAAGCGGCGTCTGTTCCCCACCATATTTATCAGGCCGGCTATCATATCTTCTGCTGCCTGAAAATCTGCAATTACGCCATCTCTCAATGGGCGGACGGTCTTGATGTTTTCATGGGTTTTGCCATGCATCTGCATGGCTTTTTGGCCAACGGCAATGGTCTCATTGGTGCGGCGGTCCTTGGCAACGATTGACGGTTCGTCCACTACGACCTTGCCGTCACACATAATGAGCGTGTTCGCAGTGCCAAGGTCAATGGCCAATTCCTGTGTAAAAAAGCTGAAAAATTTCATTAATCCCTTGTACCTCGTTTTTGTTTTTTCGAATATCCCTTCTATCAAGTTTTCTTGTCAGGGAGGGAGGGGGCTTAGGTAAGGCTGCATTATTTTTTAATGAAAAATTATTTTAATGCGTGATCTTATTTTTCATCAAAAAACGAACGTTACATCCCGAACTTTAGCAAAAATGACTTTTTTTTGAATATGAACCTCCCATCATAAAACCGCGCAAATAAAAGAAGAAATAGGGAATTTGCATGCATTTATTTAACTAAGGTATAAGGTTTTTTCTTCGCTTTAAATATTTGGTTCTTTGACAAATCCGTGGAGGCATTACGGGGGCACTTGAAGTGCCCCCGTAATTTAGTCCAAATTAGCGGGGCACTTGAAGTGACCCGCTAATCCCGCTGGCCAATTCCACGGGATTTGTCAAAGAACCAAATATTTTATCAAAAACAGCATATTAAACAATCACTTCCCACATGTTTTCTTTGTTTAAATATTTATTTGCCAATTCCTGAATTTGCGTTGGCGTAATGTTCCGAATTTCCTGTGTCATATCCTCAAACTTTGAAACGGGCATCCCTTCAAGCACAAAAGTCTTTACCACTTCAATAATATTAAATGGCCCGTCGAGGTTGGTAAGGAAAGAACCGAGCAAGTAGTTCTTGACCATCGCCAGTTCTTCTGCGCCGACAGGTTGCTCCCGTAGTTTTTTCATTTCTGCATAAATTTCATTCACTGTTGGTTCGGCAAAATCATTCCCAACTTCCGAAGAAATATTGAAATATCCATTAAAAAGCATGGACTCGTTGCTGCTGTATATGCTATAGGTATAGCCTTTTTCTTCCCTGATGTTGGCCATTAGGCGCGATCCGAAATAACCACCAAAAATAGTGTTCAGTACATACATGCTATTATAGTCTTCATGGTGCCGGGTAAATGAACGGCAGCCGATCCGTATGGCTTTTTGCAATTTGTCGCCATTGTCCAACCTGACTTTTTCGGGTTTGGAATTTGGAACAGGCGGGGCAACCTCTCTTTTTTTTCCTGGCAAAATGGCCTTGCCCAAATATTCCTCCATCTGTTCTCGAATAGCAGGCGTGATCTTGCCGCTCAGGAAAATAATGCAATTGCCAGTGGTGAAATTTTCTGTGAAATGGGACATGATGTCATCCCTCGTGACAGCAGCATAAGTTGCCGGGACACTATTGTAGCCATAAGGGTGTTCCTCCCCGTAAATTAATTCAGTGAATTTCCGATAGGCCAGCACATCATTTTTCGTCAGTTCAACTTGAAGCCGTCGTTGGTTGCGCTGAATAAATGCATCCAATTCTTTTTGGGGAAATGATGGGACAGAAACGGTTTCTGCAAAAAGCGGTAATACCTTTCCGAAATGTTTGGACAAAGAATACAAAAGCACATTGGAAGTATCCATGTGGAAGGGAGTGGACAGAGTAGCGCCGTAGAAATCCATTGTTTCTGCAATGTCAGCGGAAGAAAAACTTTTTGTGCCGTCTTTCAGTAAAGCTGGCACACACCGGGATGCCAACCTTTTCTTCTCAAAAGGGCGCCCTGCAAAAAACACCAGTTCCAGTTTTACGATTTCCTGTGTGCCTAAGTTGATTTCATAAACTGGCACCCCATTGCTCAAATGCCACACCTTTGGGCGTGGCACTGTCAGGTTGCCAATTTCCTGAATAGTAGGCATGATTGACCTTTCGAGCATTTGATTGGTTTGGGGTTTTTGGTTTTTGGTTCTTGGTTTTCACTAAACCAAGAACCAAAAACCAAAAACCATTCATTAATAATTTACTACTTCCCAATTGCCCACCCCTCATTTGTATATTCCAACAATAAATTCCTGTTGGCAAATGGTGTAACGAAACATCATATTCATTTTGCCAATTGTTTATTGCCATAGAAAAATGTTGCCTGCCAAATTGGTCAAATAAAATTCAGTAGGTATTTTTTGATTTTATATCACCAACGGCTTTGTTGCATGAATCAATCTAAAAAGAAAGATCAAGTTTTGTATTTTCGGTTTTACCACAAAACAAATTTACAGACCTTGACCTATGGCAAAGATAGCATCCAAACCAGTTGAAAAAACAGAGGCTGGGAAAAAAGATAAATACCGCACCACAAATTGGGGCGGCTATAATAGGGGTTTGGTCGGGAGGGGGATAACAGTCCGGGTAGGTGAAGGGGCCATTGCCAACTGGTATTGTGGAGGGCCGGGCCAAATGGGGCACGGTGACGGGAGAATGGCATGTTTGTCGCAGCTGCGGGAATCGAAATAACCTTATGGAAATGGTTGCGGGCAATGGTAGAACATGAAGTACATCACAGAGGCCAACTGTATATATATTTGGCAATACTCGGTGTCAAGACTCCTCCCATTTTTGGTTTAACCTCAGAAGAGGTTGTTGAGAAAAGTGTCCATCATGAGAATAAATAAAATAAATCCCCAAAAGCTATTTTTAATTGATGGTTTTGGAGCATTACTTTCCGCTTTTTTATTAGGCGTGGTTTTAGTAAAATTTGAAAACATCTTTGGCATGCCTCGAAACACGCTATATTTTCTTGCCTTCTTACCATGCATTTTTGCAGCTTACGACTTTTATACCTACCTTCGGATTCGGGTTAATCAAGGACTATACTTGAAAATTATTGCTATTGCAAATCTGGCATATTGTTTTATTTCAATAGGTTTGGCATTTTATCATCGCCATCAATTAACAGCTCTGGGTTGGGTTTATTTTTTATTCGAAATTGCAATCGTCATTATTCTTGTAATTATCGAACTAAAAATGGTAGCTAAATTAAAGTAGTGCGCCAGCACTTCGAGTGCTGGAAGCGCTGCCCCGGGATAAAACATAATTGAATAAAATATGACAATAATAGGAACACGGATTTTAAAATTGCCTCTAATTAAAATCTGGGTAAATCTGTTAAATCCGTGTCATCTGTGTTCTTATTGACGTCTAATGGAGTTTTATAAGAAAGTCTTTTAATTACAACGAAGTGATTCAATCTTTTTTCAAAAGTCCTTTATGACCAATTTAAATTACTATACACTTTTTCAAATGCCTACAATTCCTCCCCCCAGCCCCCTCCAAAGGGGGAGATAGGCCCGTTCATTTAGCTAATATTGTGCTATTATTTTTAGATTTTAGCACGCTGCCTCTCCCCCTTTGGAGGGGGCTGGGGGGAGGAATTGCGAAAGTGTATAGTAACTTGGATCAATTAAAATTAATGCAATGAAAAAAATATATTTCCTTTTTATCGCACTGGCTTTTATTATTCAAAATAGTACCGTTGCACAACAAACAAAAATTGCATTAAAGAAAAACCAGTACAAGCCGGGGCAAATAATTCAATTAGATGTTATGACCAATCAAGCACCAGCAAAGGGAACCTGGATTGGTCTGTTTTCGAAAGCAGAAGCGGATAAAGGCAACTATAATAATTACATAACTTATAGTAGTGTAAAGAATAGCGAAAGTTACACCATGAAGTGGACAGCTCCCAATACAGGAAAATATGAATTTATTCTGATCAGTGAATCAGAAGCCACATCCAGGGCTGCGTTTGAAGTGGTGCCTTTTGCGCCCGATGAAATAAAATTAGAAATCGTTTCGAATGAAATTATTCCGGGGGAGAAATTTAAGGTTAAAATTACTTCCGGGGTTGAATTGCATAGAGAGTGTAGAATAGGTGTATATAATTATTCCCCTAATAAATATACCGGGCAGGATGGATATTTATCCTCCTCGTTTTATTATTACCGAAATGAAGAAAATATATTGAGTTTTAAAGTACCCGAAAAACAGGGTTGCTATGAAATTCGTTTTCACGGCCCTAAAAGCAGCATTTTTCTTAAACGATTGGTTTTTGCAGTGGGTAATTGTGATTTGCCGGAAGCGGAATTAGGGAATCCAGAAGAAGACGAAGAAATAGCAAACAATACGGAAGAAGAAAAAGATTGCAAAGAAAATGAAATAAAATATTTAAAAGACCAGGCTATAAAGTTCACTTACTTTTTTCCGCACTCCGAGCACAAGCCTTTTTTTGCTCAAAAACCGAGTTTTGAAAAACCACTTCCTCCAAAGGCATGGGCATTAATGAGCAGTGCTATTGTTCAATCTTTAAATGTTGGAAAAAATAGTTATTCCGTTTATTCTGCACCAGGCCAATTTCGCAAGGGAAATTATATAACGAAAAAACTGGAGGGCATTGGATGGGCTATGAGCGAGCAAGTCGTGGCCGCTGAAGTGAATCCAAGAGGCACCGATTTTACAGACATAAGCAGTGTCGCCACCTTTTACCTGAGTGCTTTGAGTGCCGCAGCCAATGGCCTCAGTGGCGTGGGTGGCCTGATGAACAATAGCCAACAGGATGTTTATTGGGAAGTTCAGCACGAAACGGTTACGATTACTTGTTGGCCCATGATGCGATGTGTTGATGGAAAATTCGAACCGGTATATAATAAGCTTCATTTAGCAGATATCGCCAGAAACGAAGGCACGCAAACTGGGAAACGAAATAATTTAACACCCAACCAAGTAAAAGCAGAATACGAGAATTATCTTAAATCACTTTCAAAAATCAGGAGTTGGTTTAATATCGAAAAAGATCAGGCTTGTGAAAATTGTATTGAAAAACTGAGCGATGTAAAATGGCCCGTCGAAGGTAAATGGTGTACTTTTTATAAAAATATGGAGCGAGCGAATACCGATTCTTTAAATCAGGCAAAAACCAAACGCAATGCCGCTATGAAAAAATATGACAATTGGGTAAGTCGTGGAAGAAATGCGAGGTTAAAGGAAATACGAAAAGAAAATAATGCACTAAGCAAGTCAATGGATCCAATTAATAACGCCATTAAAGTGAATCAATCGGAAATCGAAAGAACTGAAAAGCGAATTAAAACTTTTGTAGTTGCCGACCTTAATGCACCACAACACCTTTATGATAAAATAAAAATGTTGAAAGAAAAAAATATTGCTCTTTCCAAGCAGTTGTTGGAAATAACTGTTAAAAAAGATTTGTTGGGGGAAGAGGAAGACGCTCTAATTAAAAATGTAAAGGCTAATGAATTGGATAGTAAAAAGAAAAAGGCTGTTGCCGAAGTGGAAAGATTTCAGGGTAAGTTGAGAGGTATTAGGGCTTCAATAAAGAAGTACTGCAAATAAAACTTAAAATTATGAAATATAGAATCCTTTTATTTGTTCTCTGCTTATTAAGCACAACCGCATCCACCCAAACTCTCACCCTGACCAATGACGGCAAAGGAAAAACCTTCAAGCCCGGCGGCATTTACGAAATAATTTTAGCGGACGGGGAAACCGATCTCCAAAGTGATTGTTGTGATTATTTAGAATACTGGGGTCGCCTGTTGAAGGTGACAGAGGACAGCCTCCACTTGCAATTAACACAATATATAGAAAGGGAAATGGCAAACGATACGAAGATTGCAAAGGGAATTGTTTCTGATTTGGGAAACAATTACGGCAACATTGCCCGTGACGATATATTCTCTATCCAATATTATAAATCGGAAAAAAGCAAAAAACGGAAAAATGCCTTTGCAACAATTGGCGGAATATTGATAGTTACAGCCGTTGCTACGGCAGTTAATAACATTTTTATTTCGGAGAAAGATAGCCGAAAAGATTTGTGGCGGTCGGCTGGCGTACAGTTGGGCACCGGAATTATTTTTGGCATTATGGCCAGTTCCAAAAAATTTGAATTAAAAGGTAAGGATAGGGCCTGGAAGATCAAGTAACGGCTCTATAACTGATTCCTGCAAAAGTACTTCTCTATGATTCGGCATACCTTGCTGGTTTAGAGTTACTCCTCCCTCCTTATGAATTATGGTTCACCCGTTACAGCTTGCCCCGATGTGTAATAGTGATAAATAGATTAAGTAGTGTCCTTTGGCTGAGGACTAAAGACTGCCACTTCACAAACCCAATCTGACCAAAATCTGCTATTACAATTTCCCGACATTCCCTACCTTCCCGTCCTTAATCAAATTCAAGATAACTATTTAGTATGGCAAGAGAGAGAAATAAAAAATGAAATTTTTTATTTCTCTCTCTTGTTGGGGCAGATTGTTTTTTGGAAAAATTGAAAATTTTTCCAAAAAACAATCTCTGCTGAATAGTTATAATCAAGCAGAAATTATGAAACGAGCACTCAGCCTGATATTGGCATTTACCATCTTATTTTCAAGCAACGTATTTTCCCAGAAGAAAAAAGACAAGGACGAAAAAAAAGACGAACCCAAGCATATGCTGGACACCCTCGGCATTGGCCTCAAATGGCGCAGTGTTGGGCCAGCGGTCACATCGGGGCGTATCAGTGATTTTGCTGTTCACCCGAAGAAGCGCAGTACTTATTATGTGGCGACTGCTTCCGGCGGGGTATGGAAAACTACCAATGCAGGAACGACCTATGAGCCTATTTTTGATAGCCAAGGTTCTTATTCCATCGGCTGCGTGACCCTTGATCCGAACAATCCCAACGTAGTATGGGTCGGTACGGGTGAAAACAACAACCAGCGCTCGGTGGCTTATGGCGATGGTGTTTACAAATCGAATGATGGTGGAAAGAGTTGGGAGCATATGGGGCTAAAAGAATCAGAGCATGTCGGTAAGATCATCGTTGATCCCCGCAACTCGGACGTGGTGTATGTGGCAGCCATTGGGCCGCTTTGGAAGGAAGGTGGTGATAGAGGGTTGTACAAAACAACAGACGGTGGAAAGACATGGGAACAGGTCATCAAAAATGACAAAGGCGAATCGATGTTGGATGAACATACAGGTGTCACTGACCTCATCATGGATCCCCGCAACCCAGATGTGTTGTACGCGGCAGCTTACCAAAGACGCCGACATGTATTTACCTATGTAGGTGGCGGACCGGGCAGTACCATTTATAAAACAACCGATGGCGGAAAGACATGGGCAAAATCGGCCAAAGGTTTACCGGGTGGGCCGCATAATGGGCGCATCGGGTTGGCCATTTCACCTGCCGACCCAGAGGTTCTTTACGCAATTGTGGAGGCAACGGAAGGAGGCGGTTTTTTCAAAAGCACCGACCGGGGGGCGAGTTGGGTAAAGCAGAGTGGGCACAGCACGAGTGGCAATTATTATATGGAAATCTATTGCCATCCACACAACCCCGACATCATTTATTCGATGAACACCTGGAACATGATCAGCTACGATGGCGGCAAATCTTTCCAACAGTTGGGTGAAGAGTACAAGCACGTAGACAACCATATTATATGGATAGACCCGAATGATACGGACTACCTATTGGCCGGCTGCGACGGCGGGGTTTATGAAAGTTTCGATCATGCCAAAACCTGGGATTTTAAAGCAAACCTCCCTGTTACCCAATTTTACAAAGTGGTCACTGACGATGCCGAGCCATTTTACAATATCTATGGCGGCACCCAAGATAACTACTCTATGGGTGGCCCCAGCCGCACCCGTAATGGCCATGGCATCGAAAATGCCGATTGGTTTGTAACGCAACTTGGCGATGGCTTCGAAAGTGCCATTGATCCAGAAAACCCGAACATCGTTTATGCCCAGTACCAATATGGCGGCCTGACCCGCTTTGATAAAGCAAGCGGTGAAATGACAGGCATCCAACCTCAGCCGCGGGAGGGCGAAAACAAATACCGCTGGAATTGGGACGCGCCACTACAAGTATCGGCTCATGTGCCCAAGCGCCTCTATTTCGCTGCCAACAAACTCTTCCGTAGCGATGACCAAGGCAACTCTTGGACAGTTCTTGGCGATGACCTGACGAGGCAGATTGATCGCAATACCTTGAAGGTGATGGGGCAAATCCAAAGCATTGACGCCGTGGCAAAAAATGGCTCAACTTCGGAATACGGAACTATCGTTGCTTTTTGCGAAAGCCCTTTAAACAAAGACCTCTTGTACGTCGGGACAGACGATGGGCTAATACAAATCAGTGAAAACGGAGGCCAATCGTGGACAAAAATCAGCTCCTTTTCTGGTGTGCCAAATATGACCTATGTGAACATGCTGCTTGCCAGCCAGCATGACGAAAACGTGGTGTATGCCTGCTTCAACAACCACAAAAGAGGTGACTTCAAACCCTATGTTTACAAGAGCAGTGATAAGGGAAGGACATGGAGAAATATTTCTTCCAATTTGCCAGAGCGGGGTTCTTCTTATGCCATAGCAGAGGATCACGTAGTGGCCGACCTACTTTTTGTCGGTACGGAATTCAGCTGCTTTTTCACGCGTGATGGAGGGGGTTTTTGGAAAAAATTGAGCAGTGGACTTCCGACCATCGCAGTGCGTGACATTGACATTCAAAAGCGGGAAAATGACCTGGTGCTTGGTACGTTCGGACGTGGCTTTTATGTGATGGATGATTATTCGCCGCTACGCTATTTGACTGAAAACGACCTGAAAGACGAAGCGAAAATTTTACCGATAAAAGGTGCCGTTGTTTTCATTGAAGCCTCGCCTTATGGCTATACGACAGGGAAAGGTTTCCAAGGCCACTCCTTCTTCACAGCAGAGAACCCGCCGATTGGCGTCACTTTTACCTATTATCTAAAAGACGACTACAAAACGCTAAAGGCGAAACGGCAGGAGTGGGAGAAAAAGCAGATTAAGGATGGTAAAGACATCCGTTATCCGACTTACGAGGAGTTGGAGGCAGAACGAAATGAAGAACCACCTTTTTTGCTTTTTACGATTTATGACAGGTGGGGTAAAAATGCTAATCGTTTGAAAACGAACTTGTCAAAAGGTATTAACCGCATTGTTTGGGATGGTCGTTATCCATCGAAAGACCCTGTGCGGCTTAATCCCCGCCAACGTTTACCTTGGCAACCACCTGAAGGTGGCGGACTGGCAATGCCCGGCAATTACACTGTGAGCCTTTCAAAGGTCATTAACGGTGTAGAAACAATACTGGTAGAACATGAAAAATTTACCTTATCAACTTTGGGTGGATCAACATTGGCCGCAGAAGACAAATTGGCACTGGATCAATACATCAATAAAGCTGCAGAATTAGAACGTGCCTTTCAAGGAGCGACCTCATATTTACAAGAAATGAACAATGCGATGCGACATATCCGAAAGGCGATAAACACCTCAACTTCGCCTGACCTGCTTGCCGATATAAAAGCCTTGGAGGATAAACTGAAGGGTTTACAAAAAACGTTTTTCGGCGACAATGTGGCATCTGCTATTGACAAACCGCAGCTCCCTTCCCTTTCCAGCCGAGTCTTTGGCATGAGCTATGAAATTTGGTCTTCGACCTCTGCACCAACCTCTACGCAAAAGGAGCAGCAGCGGATTGCGGGCAAGGAGTTTAAATCGGCATTGGAGCAGCTAAGACAAGTGGCAGAGGTGGATTGGAAAAAAGTGGAGCAGCAATTGGAAGCGGTGAAGGCACCTTATACGCCGGGGAGGTTGCCGGTGTGGGGGAATGAATAAATTTACATTTAAAATAAAAAAGGAAAGGCCGAAGATTAAATCTTCGGCCTTTCCTTTTTTATTTTACGCTGCTAATTTTTCTTTTGTCAAAATAACTTTGACCGGCGTCTTCGATGTCACCATTAACTCGTGTTTTGTATGTAATGGTATATCCAAAAAAGATCCCGGCACCATATCTATGTGCTCCCCTCCTACTTTGCAAGTGCAAGTTCCTTCTAATACCAGAAATTTTTCTTTAAGGGAATCATGTGACTCTTCTTCTATTTCCTTTCTGAACCATACGATGCCTTGTAATTGGGTATCATTTTTATATAATTTATGAAAATGAATATTTTCGTATTTCTCAGGAGGTTGGATATGTCCAATTAATTTTTGCCATTTGTCAATATTAGAAAAATCAGAGATGGCAATAAATTCTTTAATTCTTTTTTTATCGTTGGAAAGCGTTTCTGAATTTAATTTCAGCTCTTCAATTCTATTCAATATTTTATGTCCTGCATTAATTGGTGGTGTCTTAGAATATTGTCCCGTATAATTTATTAAATCTTTTTGTAAAAGAATTAAATCTTTTTTTAAATCAGGGTATTGTCGGCAATAATGTTCTAGTTTGGCCACTTCTTCTGAAGATGCCAGTCCGAGGCAATAATTTTCTAAAATACCAGATGCAATATATTTTTCTATATCAAACATTAATTCAGTATAATTCTTAGTTCTTGAAACGCCCTCCGAATCCTGCTTTTTACAGTACCCAAAGGGATCTTCAATTCTTCTGCCACTTCTGCTTGAGTGTATCCTTCAAAATAAAGCAATTCAATCAATTGCTGGTATTTAGGGTGTAATTTTTTAATCGTTTCATTTAAACCAATATTGTCCACATCTATTTCAAAATGATGATGTTGGCTTGTTTCAGGTTCAATTCCATCCGTCACCATGTTGTTTCGATAATCTTTTGAGCGAACCATATCAATAGAAGCATTTCTTGCAATATTCATGGCCCAAGCCATGAAGTGGCCCTTTGAGGGATTGTAACTATCAATGTTTTGCCATATTTTTATAAAAACATCTTGTAAAACATTTTCAGCTATAAATTCATTTTTTACAACACGATAGATCACTCCATAAAATAAACGGGAATGGTTTAAATATAGACTGCTAATACCCTGTTTATCCTGTTTTCTCAACAAGGCGATTATTTCTTCATCCGATATTTTGGCCTGAATGTTTGTCAAAACTGAATAGCGGTTTTGTTTGCCGATGGTTTTAAGTCAAAACTATAATTAAATAGTTTGCCCTTTTAAAATAGCGTGTTTTAATTTGTTGAGTTATTTATTTCGGACAAAACAATGAGCAAATTTAATTCATGCCATTTAAATTGTGCCCGTTTAATTTTTTCATCTTAAAAGCCAAGTTATTTATTTTTTCCAAAATGCGATTCAATAAATTATTTTTAATGGGTTTTGCATTTAGGTAATTAATTTTTAGAAACGCATTTTGAACATCTCTTAGTTCTGCCGCAATCTCTGGATATTTCCTTACATAGACTTCAACTTCTTTCGATTCTTTTTCCGATGTCTGCTCCAGCACATACATTTCTAAAATCCCAGAAGCTATGTAGGCTTTTATATCCAATTACCTCGTTTTTTAACAAGTACGGTATGATGGAAACCTTGGATCATTCCTTGCAATTATTTTTTTAGGATCAAAAATAAAATGCCGCCGATAACCACCAATGTACCCGCCCCTTGCATAACGGAAATTGTTTCGCCCAAAAACACACCCGCTAAAATAATGGTTGAGATCGGCCCGATAGTGCCAATAATTGAACTGTTTTTCGCTCCAATGATCCTAATACCTTCCACGATCATAAAAGAAGGAATGACAGTTGAAACAGTACTCATAAGCAATGCACACCAATAAACAGCTGGAGAAAAGTCGAAAAGATTCCAGCCGTTCAGCAAACTATTGTGAAAGACAATGGCAATGGAAGCGATTATCATAGCCAGTGAATTATATAATCGCGTTCCAATCATAGCAACCAATTTTTGGCTACCGATAAAATAAATGGCGTAAGTGAGCGCCGCCAAAAATACAAGCAAAACCCCTTTCGTTGCATTCGCATTTTCATTGATGGAAATGTTGCCTTTGTAAGCTAACCCAATACCCAGGAAAGTAATTAGAATAGCTACAACTTGTGGCAACGTAATTTTTTCTTTTAAATAAAAAAAGGAAATCAACACCACGATAGTCGGGTAGGTAAAAAGGATAATTCGCTCCAACCCGGCGTCAATATATTGTAGTCCGGCGAGATCAAAAAAACTGGCTAAGTAGTAGCCCATCAGCCCAAAAAACAGTAGCGGCCAAGGACTTTTTAGCACCTCCAATTGTCTTGGTTTTTTTACAAGGGAGTGCCAAGCTATAGCGGTAAAGAATGGCAACGAAAAGAGCATGCGGAGCATTAAAAGGGAAGCGCTGTCCACCTCATGCTGATAGGCCAATTTAACAATAATCGCTTTAGTAGATACAAGCAATGCGCCTGCAAATGCCATTATTGCTCCGTAAGTGGCTGAGTTTTTCTTCAACATCCTTCTTATATATCTCTATTAAAAAAGGGACAACTTTTGAAAGCTGTCCCTTTTTTAACAATACAAATTTTGGAAGCATGTCAAATCGTCATTACATCCTTTTCTTTTGCGGCTACCAGATTATCTACAGTTTTCGAATGGTCATTTACCTTGTCTTGCACTTCGTTTTCCCTTGCTTTGCCTGCATCTTCAGGGTATCCATTCTTCACTTCTTTTTTAATGGCGTCCATGGCCTTGTGCCGGGCACTGCGAATGCCAATCTTGGCTTCTTCGCCTAAATGCTTTGCTTGTTTTACAAGATCCCTACGCCGTTCTTCCGTCAAGAGGGGGACTGCAAGATGAATTTTTTCACCATCATTTCTAGGAGTGATTCCAATATTGGCCTCAAAAATCGCTTTTTCTATAACGGAAAGCATGGATTTTTCCCAAGGTTGGATGGAAATAGTTCTTGCATCAGAGGTTGATACATTAGCCACTTGGCTCATTGGCGTGGGCGAACCATAATAATCGACTCGGATATCGTTGACCAAAGAAGTGGAAGCTTTTCCGGTGCGGACTTTGGCCAGTTCGTGTTTGAGGTGGTCAATGGCTTTGTCCATTCCCTCTTGGGCAGCCATCATGATAAGATCAATGTCGTCGGATTGCATAGTTTTTATTTTGCTGATTTTGGTAAAAAAATTACACCCCTGACGATAGGGGCTGTGCCAGCAAAAATCAACAACTTAGGCCACACATCAAAAATGCACCTGTCCTTAAATCCTGTCAATTTGAACAAAAAATGAAAGGTTGAGAATATGCTTATTTCAAAAAACACATTTCTCAGGTTTGTCTCTCAAAAATTGTAAACCACTTCCTGTTCCCTGACTTCAATATCTTTGACCTCTTCCATCCTTTCAATGATGCGGTCAATATGGCCGTGGAGGGACATCTGCTGGAAGTGCAAATTTATGTAATTTCTGAGAGTTTCGACCTCGGCGGGGCGGTTGCCCGAACGGATCAACCGCTTGACAGTTTCTTCTGCAGTTTTACTAATGATTTCATCTTCCACCAAAACGTCTATCCGGTCACTGCCTGCAAGAATATCAACCGTTTCATAGGAATTTCCATCTAGGTTATCTTCAAAGTCCATTTGGGCTTCTGGCGAAGGTTTTTCTTCACCTTTCCTTTTCACCAAAATGCAGCTCCTTCCGGATTCATTGATGTAGTATACGAGTGCATCAAAATCTGGGTCGTCGGATACGATGGCAAATTCTATATCATTTTCCAGTTTTTGGTGGAGTTTGCCCATGATGAAGGCGATATGATAATTGAGCTTGCCCTTAGCGGCTTTGTTTACTACAATCCAACGAAGGTTTTTACCAATATTTTGGGTCTGGCGAACCAAGGAAAGGGGGATACTTTCCTGCGAAGCTTCTATAAAAACAAAAATTCTGGTTGCAACCTTCTCAAGTTTTTTGAATTTGATTTCAAAAAGGTCGTTGTATTCAACGAAAACATAACGGCGGGTCTGTGTACTCAAGCTCATAATTGAAATTCTGGTTCAGGCGAAAAAAGCAATCGCTAATTAGTTACAATGGTTTGGGAGGTTTTTGGTTTTTGGTTTGGCAGCATCATTTAAAAGTAAATGTGTGGAATTGATTGGTATTCTATTGACTAAGAGTCAAATTTCGAACACCATTTTGAAACAAGAGGCTAAAATATGATTTTTAACTAATATGAAAAAATTTTCTCCAGGTTTCAACACATAAATTTTCACCTGAACAAGCATCGGCTGTTCCTGATTTTTTGCGCTCCAATGAAGATACGCTCAAACTCCGTACATTAGCCCTTTGTAAACCAATTTATAAGGGCATATTATACAATCACCATGTCATCCAGGCGTTCTAACGCTCAAGTTTAACCAAAACAATTTGCCTCATGATCTATAGGTTTTTTCTGGTTATTTCAATATTACTTATTTCCTTATCGGTCGCTAAGGCCCAGAGCAGTGAATTTTTCGATTATATTGAAAAATATAAGAAAACTGCTATCAAGGAAATGGAGCGGGCTGGCATCCCCGCTAGTATCAAACTGGCACAGGCACTTCTTGAGTCCAACGCTGGCAGGAGTACGTTGGCAAGAAAGGCTAATAACCATTTTGGAATGAAGTGTGGAAGCAATTGGAAAGGAAAAACTTTTCACCGGGAAGACGATGATTACGATGAATTTGGCAACATAAAGAAGTCTTGCTTTAGGTCTTACCGCAAAGCTGTTGATTCTTATATCGCCCACTCTGAATTTTTGCGAGACCCCAAAAAAGCGCACCGATATGGTTTTCTTTTCCGCATACAAACCAACGACTATAAACGGTGGGCTAGAGGGTTGAAAAAAGCAGGTTACGCCACCGCAGGCAATTACGACAATAAGCTGATCAATATTATCGAGACTTATAGTTTGCATCAGTACGATAAAATGGGAAACAATGCCTTCCCTGATAGGCCTGAAGACGATGCCATTGCGGGGCTGGACCTGCGGAAAATCAACGGTGCAAAAGTGGTGTTTGCAAAAAACAAGATCACCGTACAAGAAATTTCCTTAAAAACTGGTGTCAGCGTCAATGCTTTGAATAGATATAACGAAAACATGCCTGCTGTCGGTGATTCACTGGCCGACGACTACCGTATTTTCATTCAGCCAAAACGCAACCGGTTCCGCGGCAAAAAAAAGTGGCATTACGTGAGGGAGGGAGAGACTATGTTCGACATCTCGCAAGAATATGGGATAAGGCTTAAAAAACTTTACCGAAGGAATAGAATTCCTGAAGGTGCCCAACTACAACCTGATGAACGAATAAAGCTCAAAGGTTGCAAGGTGAAAGATGGAGAACGCCCCCGCTTATCAAGTGAGCCTGTACCAGAAAAAGTACCCGTCCTAATTGATACTGGCGATGATGACTTCATGGATGATGATATCACCCCTGAGAACCCGACAACCCCTCCCAATAAGCCACCAACCACTAATTCTAACCCACCTACTCCTAACCCCAACACCCCCACAACGCCGCCTAGCCCAACTCCCATTACGGATGTTTATTATACGGTCGTAAAAGGGGATACCCTGTACAGTATCTCCCGCCGCAATGGCTTGACGGTTGACCAATTGATGCGGATGAACAATTTGACATCCACTATCTTGAGCATCGGCCAAGTGTTGAAGGTGAAATGAGTATAACAGATCGGCAGTCCTCGATTGTGGGTGACAAAGATTTGAGCATTAAGCAGGGACAGAGCTTCCAGCACTTTGGAGTGCTGGAAGCTCTTTATTTTACCCATCTCGATTTTAGGAAAACCTAAAGTGGTTAAGTATAGCATTGCTGTTATCTTTGCTGCTCATTTTGAAGGCGACTTCAAATTGCTTTTTAATTTTTCTACATTATTGTTTACAAAAATGAACATCAAATCATTACTCATAGTACCGCTTTTTGCATTCGCCTGTTTTACTTCCAAAGCTCAGGACTATGGCGGTTTTTATTTTGGAGTAAAAGGCGGCTTGCTGCTTGGCACACAGAGTTGGAACAATTTCGAACGTGATCCCCTCGTCAAATACCACGGTATCGCTTTTATCGAAAGCTTTGACGAGACAGGGCGTGTTTCACTGTTTGCACAAGCAGGGCTGCACCGAAAAGGGAGCGCCATTCGGGGAAGAAATTTCATTGGTTTAAACAACGAACCATTCCGAGCTCCGACTCAAGAGTTTATTTTCAATAACATATCTCTGACCGTTGGCGGTAAAATGAAAAACTATTTGAGCGAATCCAGCACATGGCATTACTTATTTGGCTTAAGGGGCGATTATACGATCAGCACCAACCTCGATGAGTATGAAAGATTAAATGAACTAACAAGCACTCTTTTTTTTCCAACAGATGGATTTGTAAGAAAAATCAATTACGGTGTTACACTTGGAGGCGGGTTCGAATTCGATTTGAGCGAAATGGTAGGTGCCTTGTTAGAATTTACGATCAATCCTGATTTTTCTAATCAATATAGGCAACCATCTATAAACACATATAACCCTATCACCCGAACGAGCGGTGCCACTGGCGAACGCACCATCCGTAACACCACTTTTGAAGTAACCGTTGGTTTCCGCTTCCTCCGAAAAGTAGAATATATAGATTAATCGGTGGACAGTGGACGGTAGATGGTGGACGGTAAAACCGTCACCATCTACCGTCTGCCGTCCGTCGTCCGCCATATCCATGCGACCAAGGACGAGCAGTACAGGCATTGATTTCCTCACCTTTTCCATTTATCTGGCCTTGGTGGCCATTGGTTGGGCAATGATTTATACTGTTGGGTATGGGCAGGAAGGATATGAGCCGGGCTTTTTCAATTTTTTAAAAACGCCTGTCGGGAAGCAACTGATTTGGGTGTTTATCGCTTTGGCTGTTTTTGTGGTTACTTATGCAATAGACTCTAAGTTTTGGCCGACGTTTTCAAGTTTCATTTATATTGGGTGCATGGCATCGCTCGTTGCCGTTCTGATTTTCGGTAAAACAATCAAAGGTGCTACTTCATGGTTTGACTTTGGATCGGGGATCACTATGCAGCCTTCCGAGTTTGCGAAATTTGGAACCTGTTTAGCGCTGGCCAGTTTCCTAGGTTCTTACACGAATAACCTACGATCCGTCAAAACTACTTTTTATGCCATATTGATTTTTACTGTTCCGCTATTCCTGGTCTTGCTTCAACCTGATGCAGGTTCGGCCATCGTTTTTCTATCATTTTTTATTGTTTTATATAGGGAAGGATTCCCTGGGTGGGTTTTTGGTTTAGGGTTTAGCATTGCTGCTGTTTTTATTCTGGGGCTTGTTTTCCCTCCCATTAACATTGCTGTAGGCTTAGCCGTTTTAGGTCTTTTGATACTGGCATGGAGCCAGAAAAAAAAGAAACGCAACTGGTTACTTGGTTTTTTAGGCTTGGTTGCATTATGCGCTTTCGGCATCCAACAAGGATATCTTTTTTACGCTGCGGTGGTCTGTTCCATTTTGTTGGTGCTGTCCAGCGTCGGAATGTGGTTTGCACAAAAACGGCAGCAATTGTATCTGACTGTGGTTTCTTCTTTTTTATTTGGAATTGCTTTGTCATTTGCGGCCAATTTTACTTTTGAAAACCTTTTAAAGAGCCATCAAAAGGAACGGATTGAGGTTTGGTTGCGGCCCAATAAAGCAGACTTGCAGGAAAAAGCCTATAACCTCAACAACTCAAAAATGTCTATTGGCGCAGGCGGTGTGTTTGGGAAAGGTTATCTGCAAGGCCGGATCACCCAGGGCAATTTTGTGCCGGAACAGATAACGGATTTTATCTTTTGTGCCATTGGAGAGGAACAAGGCTTTGTGGGAGTGGTCATTATCCTGGGTTTGTTTTTGACACTATTAGCCCGAATCGTTTTCATTGCTGAACGCCAACGTTCCGACTTTAACCGATTGTATGCTTATGGTGTGGCAAGTGTTATTTTCATACACGTTTTTGTCAACATTGCCATGACGATGGGCCTTGTACCCATTATTGGCATACCTCTTCCTTTCCTCAGTAAGGGAGGTTCTTCTTTACTTGGGTTTACATTGATGATTTGTGTGCTGCTGAAGTTGGATGCGAATAGGGAATGAATAATGGTGAATGGTGAATAAAAAAAATGCAGAATGGAAGTCGAAATCCATTCTGCATTTTTTCTTGTCATTGAAATCAAGGTTTGGGAGTCGGGTCGGGGAAACTGGCGTACATGCCGCTAACCCGTACATCCGTTTCCCATGCCTTTATTTCTTCGAGCATAGAAAGTAGTTGGGCATCACTCTCGGCCAAAGGATTTTTTTCGGTTTCTTCTGCATCGGTCATGCGCTCAGAAAGGGCAGCATGAAGGTCGTTGATGCTTTTGGTAGCAAGGAAGCGCAGCCAGAACATTTTGCCCTCGTCCATTGCAACGCCTTTAAGGCGCTGGGCTGTTTTAGTGATGCTGGCTGCATCGGCCTTGGAGGAAATGGCTGCATAACTTTCGATGAACCCATATTGGGCAAAACCGCTCACCTTATCGAATTTTTCTTCAAAATAAGGCAAATGGGTGGGGTCTTCCGTTTGGGCATAAAGATCAGCCAATGTGAGGATGATGCTTTCGCTGTCTTCGCCCTCCAATTTCTTGGCAGAGATCAATGCTTTTTCTTTATCCAAACTCAAAAGCGCTTGCAACCCTGCCGATATGACTTTGACCGCCCTGTCGTTTTCAATGGCCTTGACTGCCACATCTGCATATTTTTCGTCAAAGGAGGAAGCTAATTTGGCCATAGCTGCCTCCCTGACATTTGAGTGAGGGTCGTTCACGATCATTTTTTCAATGACTGGGCTGGTGTCATCGTTCAGGTCAACTTCTTCTACGGCAAACATGCGGATTAGCCAATAAGGGTCTTTGAGTGCTTTTTCAAATACTCCCTTTTTCTCTGGCAGGTCGCTTTCCGCCAATTTGGCCAAGGCCTGGATGCGGTGCAAAAAGTTGGGGGCTATTTCAGCTTGGGCAATGTATTCAATATCACTTTTTGGCTCGTCAACATTTGCCAATAACAAGCCTTCCCCATCAAAGACGATCACCTCAGGATCAGTTTCCGAAGGGAAAATAAAAGTCTGCAATCGTTGGTCAACCGTTACCTCGTGGCGGGTCACTTTCTTGTCTGCATAAACATCTATGGCAACAGGCAAGATGAATATAGGTGGGTTCTTGTCGGGGTCTTGCACTTGCTCTACTGTTACGATGGCCTCTTTTTTCTCCTCGTCATAATCGTAGTCTATTTCCAGTTCGGGGTGGCCTTGACTGTAAAACCATTGGTTGAAGAACCAGTTAAGGTCTGTTCCGGTAACATCCTCAAAAGCCATCCGCAGCTCGTGACCTTCCACATCGGTAAAGGCATTGTCTTCGAGGTATTTGTGCAGAGCGGTGAAGAAGGCATCGTCACCAACAATGTATCGAAGCATATGCAGTACCAGCCCTCCCTTATTGTAACTATGGGCATCGAACATATCCTCTTTATCGTCATAACTAAAATGTATGAGGGGGTGTGTACCTTGTTGGTGTGCCTGCCCCATGTAGCCTTGTACTTCCTGTAAGCGGTGGAAGTCTGCTTCATCGCGGCCATATTTATGTTCGAGCCAGAGGTATTCGGCGTAATTGGCAAAACCCTCGTTTAGTGTCAGGTTCGACCAACTTTCGCAGGTGACATAGTCGCCGAACCAATGGTGGAACATCTCGTGCGCCACTACTTTTTCATTCTGCAAATTATCGATCAATTCCCGGTCAGTACCTTGCATGAATTCACCAAAAATGACCGCCGTTGTGTTCTCCATTGCACCGGAAACATAATCCCTTACAACTACCTGAGAGTATTTTGGCCAAGGGAACGGCAGGTCGAGTTGGTCGGAAAACAGGGTCAACATTTCAGGGGTGTGCGGATAAATATCACGGGCATATTCTTCGTATTTTGGTTCCACATAATAATCCACCAATTTACCATTCCACTCGTCCTTTACCACCGCGTATTCCCCGATGGCGATCATAAAAAGATAGGGCGGATGCGGCATGTCCATTTTCCAATAATCCGTTCTTGTACCATCGCCATTTTTATTGGAAGAAATGAGCAGGCCGTTGGAAAGAGTCTTGAATCGGTCATCCACGGTCAGGTACATTTCTTGGGTGCAGCGCTCATTGGGTTTATCAATGGTAGGAAACCAACGGGAATTGTTTTCTGTCTCACCCTGTGTCCATATCTGTTGCGGCTTGCCAGCTTCCTCGTTTCTTGGATTGATGAAAAACAAGCCCTTATCGGAAGTAATGGCATCACTACCGCCTGATTCACTTGGTGTGGCGGTATAGTCAAAAAAGAGTTTGAATTCTTCATTGCGGATGAATGTTTTTCCCAAATCTATAGTAACCTGCTGGCTGTCATATTCATAGGTTAAGGGTACATCCGAACCTTCAAAGGCGACCTTGTGAAATTCAAAACCTTTGGCATCCAAGGTGATTTTATTAGTAGAATAGAAATAGGGCTTCAGTGTCAAAGTGGCTTTGCCGAGTACCTGCTCGTTTTCCCAATCAAAGCGCAAATCTAATTTGGTATGGAGCAGATCATGCTTCCTTTCATAACTGGGATTATAAACTGGAAGCTGGTAATCTTCTGGTTCTTTTACCTCATCCACCACATCAAAATTATCGGGGCGGGGTGCTGTAACAACCATCGTATCCAAATCAACTTCTGCTGGGAGCAAAATAGGCTGATAGGTTTTCTGGCTACAACTCCACAACAGGGAGGTGACTAACAAGAGAAAAAAAATATTTTTCATTAGAAATTTTTTAAAAATAACGCTGCTTTTGCCCTGAGATAGATGGGGCGTTTGTTAAAAAGGTTGCAAAGATAAGGATCAAGGGTTAATGAAGGTTTGGCCAACCGTCGTTTGGATGGAAGTTTTGATGAGATGTCTTGAAAGTGGTAACCAGGCAAGGTCAAAGGAAGGCGGCACTGACAAGCATATAACTTTGGAACAGGTTGGTCATCTATACAGACGGCAAGGTTTTTCATTGGATTCTTAACCATTCAAAACTTCATCCAACCCTATTTTCTCTTCAACCAAATTATCCTTCAGTTGGTCGGTAGCAGGGGGAGGCAGCAGGCTGTGTACAGCTACGAGACTACTGAAATACAACCAAGTAGCCCCACCGACAAACTTAAAACCTTCTTCAAATATTTGACTGGCTGTATAACCCAATGGGTTATATCTTTGGGTTAGATCTGTAAATACGGACATGGCAAGTAATAGACCAGCTAACAAGAAGGAAAAACCATCTATTTCCAATATTTTCTTGTGGTATCGTACCAATAGGATTCCTACAAAAGCTGCATAGAAAGGGACGCATACCCTTTGACTTAAATACCTGTCATGGATCATGAAGAAATCATCAATGGCCAGCAGCATTGACAGAATACCGATCAAAACAAGCATCGTTCTGTACCCATCTTTAACCGCCAATTTTCCAGCGGCAACTATGAAAAAACAAATTGCCGCAGAAGAAACCCATAGCCAGACACCAATATTGGATACAAAACCAAGAAAACTTGATTGCCCGGTCTGTTGGGCCGGGTCTCTCAATATTTCCAAAATTTTAAATCCCGCTGTGTTGAGGGTTAACAGAGAAATACTATAAAATAATAATGCTGGAAAAGCAACAAATAAAACGAGAGGTATTATCTTTTTTGTGTTGAATATTTGCTTGAGGTACATAGGATTAGTGGAAGGATCAATTTGATTGAATGGTTGTAACAATTGCTCGGCCTGATTCCTGGCAGCGTAACAGTTTAGTTTTTCAAAATCAAGACAAATGAAAAAAGGGTCTGTATGGTTGAGAAGGTTCTCTCAGCCATACAGACCCTTCTTACCCTACTTTGATTTTGATTCTGGTTTTATACGCTGTAAAAGCCAAGTGCATCAATAATTCGATCCATTTAAGAACTCAATGCACAAAACCTTTAATGACCGACAATGAATTGTTAGTTGATGTGTCGCTAAAAACAATAAAAAAAGCCAATGTCCACATGATTAATTTAACATATATGATCTTGTGTTAGTATAATTTGGTCAAATGTACAACCTAGGTTTGGAAAAATAAAACCAGAATAAAAAATTCGTTTTTTGGTCGATTCCGTGGAGTGAAAAATAAACACTTATGAATAACCTTATTACCCCCATTATCATTTTATTTTCATCCGTATTGACTTCGTTCGGGCAAAACACTAACCTAAGCTCATTTAATTTCCATAAACATGCACAGTGGTATTGCGACACATTGGGGGAACTCGATGTGAATACCTTGTTTGCAAAAAGGGGGCAGTTTTTCGGAAAAGCAGCCCCATCGTTTCAAACCACAGGCGACTGGCAAACGAACCATTGGCATTATTTCGAACTGGAAAACCCGTCCAATTCTAAACCCCTTAAAGTGATGCTCCGATTTTCGGACTATGCCGATTTAATGGAACTGTATAAGCAAACTGAGAATGGACAATGGGACAAAAAAGTTGCTGGCCCAATTACCCCATATAAAAGGCTTGCTTTTCCAGATAACAAAAGGGTTATTCCCATCTCTCTTAAGCCTGGTGAACGAGGTGTTTTTTTTGTCAACATAAGAAGATTTTCCAAGTCAAGTATTTCTCAATGGGTTACTTTGGAATTGGTTTCGTCAAAACAAGAGAAGGAAGGAAGGCAACAACTAAAAACAGCCCAAATGCCAAGGGTTATATTCTATTGTGTCTTTTTTGCCGTCCTTATTTTTTTACTGCTGTTTACTTTTTTTCAATTTCTGGCGTTTCGCCGTCAAGGTTGGATGTTCCTATTTTATGGTATTTATTTATTGGGTATCTTTTTATTTTATTTAAGAAAATTTGAATACCAACATATTCACTACAATTGGTTTTTCAGTTATTTCAGCCAATGGTTCTACGCCACGGAAGTACCGTTAAGTTGCCTGATAATTATTGCCTATATGCTTTTTGTAAACAATTTTCTTAACCTTCCCAAACATAGCTCCGATCACTCAAAACTTCTTTATAGAATGCTGCTGGTAATTGTTTTTTTGGCTGTGACGCATTCTGTTATATATGGGATTTTGGGCCCCAGCACTCACTTCATAGTTTTTAATTGGTCGAGGATAGTACTTTTCATAATAGCCCTTTATTTTATCACCGGTGTTTTATGGAAAGTAAGAACGCGGTTTAGCTTTGTCATTCTGATTGGAACTATATTCATCGTTCTGGGAGGAATGTTCGGATTGCTGGACGATATGTTCGGAGGAGAAATTCTTTTCTATAAAGGTGGAACATGGAGAGTTTATTATAGTGATAATAAAAATATCATACTACCTTTTTACGATTTCAAAATAGGTGTTCTTTTCGAGGTGATTTGTTTTTCAATAGGGCTTACTTTGAAAATTCGTGAAATTCGGTTGGCTCACCAATCTGCTCTTGAAACCCTTGAAGAAGAAAAAACAAGTAACATAAAATTGCAAAAAGAAATGCTCCGATTAATTTCTTCCATAAAGTCGGACACTCCCTCCCAAGGAGATAGTTTTTTGTTTAAAGCCCGAAAAGTAATTCTGACTCATATTAATGACGAAGAATTTGACGTGGCAAAATTTGCAGATGCCATGAATCTTAGTAGATCACAACTATTTAGGAAATTAATGTTGCTGGTGGGTAAATCGCCTCTGAAATATACCCATTTCATCCGCATCACATTCGCCAAAGATTTATTGAAAAATACCGACAAGGACATCGCTGAAATAGCTTATGCAGTTGGTTTTAAGGAACATGCCCATTTTTCAAAGGTTTTCAAAAAAGAAGAAAAAATAAGCCCATCTGAATTTAGGAACAGAAATATTATTGCGCCTTGAAAAATTCGAAATGAAACATATAGACAAGCATATACAACATTTTTCATAGCTCCTATTTGCCTCCCTCCTTCAAATTTGCTCCATTGTTTTTTATAAAAACAGGTAACACTTTTAGGGTTCGTGGTATTACCATACATAGCAAAAGGTAACACCCACATATAACAATCTAATTTCTTTTTCCAAACAAGCTAACGGTTTGGCCAATCTATCTTTTTTAACAATACCTGTAAGCACTATTACAGGCCTCAAAACTATTGTGCTATGTTCAAATCATTTTTTGTTTTATTGTTCTTTTTGCCTTTTTCTTTGGGCATTTCTTCCAATATGGAAACCACCGTTTCTACCTGCCCGGAAGTGACGAATGTCCAAAGGACAGGACAGACCACTTCTTCCATTTCCTATAGCTGGAATGCTGCTTCGGGAGCTACCGGATATAAGGTGTGGTTCGAAAAGGCAGATGGCACAGTTGGTGGTACAACCACTGTGCAAGGTACTTCCCACACTTTTGCCAACCTGACAGCAGGCAGCTATACTTTTTATTTTCAAAGTATTTGTCCGTCTGGGTCGAGTGGGTTTATTGGCATAGAGGACATATTACAAAGTTAAAATAAAAACAAACTATGGCGGGGTTTTACGATTCCGCCATTTTTTCCAACATCCAACATTTGGATGCAAGTAATGGCTCGTTTTTTATCTTTTTAATCAGTTCTTTTTTATTGATTTTTTCTTTTTTAAAAGCAAGCATATACTCGACAATCATTTCATAATAAATAATAAAATTTAAATAAAAATCCCGTTTTGCTTTAGACAAAGTCTTTGAGTGTCTCGTAATATAGTTTTTGAAATTTTTAGATTTGCTCAACATAAATTGCACAGTAAAAGAATTCTCCTTTGCACTATCATAATAAATTCTTAACTCCAAAGAGCGCAACCTAAGATCAAACAGTTCTCCTTTTCCAGATAGTTTTTTGATAATTGAAAGTGCCGCATTAAAATTACCAATTTTATTGTTTTTATTGCCGCGATGATAAAATAAGTATGCCAGGCAAAGTTGCACAAAATTCCCATCCCCATTTTCTTCCAACTTAGGTTGGAATTTATTTATAAAATGACCTGTCCAGTCCAATTCTCCTGCCATTGCACCAGCCAGAGCTATATTAATGAATTTGGTGGTATCCAACTCTGAATGATCAAATATCCATTTGTTTTCCAACCCTTTTTTATACAAGTCCAATAAAACACTGCTCCATTGCCCTTTACAATCTTGGTTTGATTTTTCAATTGCATAATTGACCAATATGTTCCATGCAATGCCAAGCTCAAAACGTTCGACGTTGTTTTTTTTATATTGGGTCTCTAACTCTGCTATTAATTCCTGAACATAATTTATGTTTTCTTGCCGAGAGGCAAGTTCAAAAAGTTTTAAAAACAATTTTATCAAATCGTTTTTATCAGCAAAATGGTCCCGGATGATATTTTTTGCCAATCCTATAAAATGAGAGGTTTGCCCATCATTGAGTATTTTTTTCCGAATCCTCATTTCCGAGCCTAGGCACAGCACGGTCAGGGCAAACGATATTTCCGAATGCTCAATAGCATCAAAAAGCAAAGGGTGGTCAGTTTGAAACCGGTCGGTGCTGGGATGAAAATATAATTGCCTGTTGAGCCAAGCCATTTCCTGATGATACTCGATGCCGCCTTGCCCATCTTCTTTTTGGGTGCGCTTTATTTGTGATACAATTTCTTTTTCGGCCAAGGATAAAGCTTTTCGTTGTTGGAATGTTTCTATGAGCAGCCGACGGCTTGTGGCAGGTTTGCTTTGCAGGGAATGGACAATGAGAAACGATTCCAATACTTGGGTCAATTTATGGCGGAGGCTTCTTATTTTTTTTTCATTATATTCTTCATGAGGAAACATGAATTGGGAAAGTGCTTGTGGCTTCAGCAATTGGCTTTCCATTTTTGGATAATACTTGCACAAATAATCAAACAGCTTCGGCAGGTGCAGGTCGGTGTTGTGGTAAGGGGAATGCAAGAATTTCTTTGCTGCTTTCAGTTCTTCTTTTGAAAGTATTTTAAATAGGGCATATAGTTTTATATTTTTCATTTGGGTCGAGCTAAGTGTTTTCGAACTTCTGTTGTTTTGGCAAATTTAACCTAAACCATTCGCCTGTCCCAATATGTTTTTTAATTTTTAAGGGACATACTCAATTTCAATTTCAAAATTAAATAACTTTAAATCAATGTATTAAACATAAATTAAAAATGAAAATAATTTGATTTTCAAAGGACAAGCCCATATATATTAAATTGGCGCAATACTTTTTCCTCTATAAATTCGCCCATCCTAATTAGCTAAACTCTCAATATTTGTTATCATACTTGCTCCTCTAAAAGCTGCAAAAATATTGTCTTCCAGTCTGCTGCGCACTAAAGGTTGGTGCTGCAAAAAAAACTACACATCATATCCTTTTAGCCGATCAAAAAATTTAGTCGTCACCTGACACGTGTCGGGCCGGGGAGGCTTTGGCCAAAAAACTACTAAAAATCACAAACCCTTTTTTAGCAATATTTCAAAAAGCCAAAATTATTTATTCACCTTTTAAAATTCTCAAAATGAACATGAAAAATTTATTTTTATTCGCCGTGTTGAGTGCCATGTTATTTGGCTGCTCCAAAGACGAAATCCACCAAGACCTCCAAGTGGAAAAAAAACTGACAACCATTCAAATGCCAACCTTGGCAGGGATTGACTTTACCCCACCAGAAGTGCCTCCTTATCTGGGAGGCGATGTTTCATCTGTTGATTCAAGGGGCATTACTACAGTGGAGCCCGGCACCAACCAATTGCAGGACATCATCAACAATGCAAAAAATAATGAAACGATCAAGTTGTTGACAGGGACGCATACGGAAGATGCAACACTCGTCATCAACCATAAGATAAAACTGACCGGAGAGTCGGATGCTGTTTTGTCGTTGAATGGTTTTATTGGGCTGCTGGTGAGTGATGCCAATGGAACGAAAATATCCGACCTTGAAATTGAGAACAGCGGAGGTAGTGTCATTGGCATCGGGGTTGAAAATTCTTCCCATGTAGAAATCAAGGATAATAGTATGTCTGGTTTCGATTGGTCTATTGCTTTGGAGCAGGCTAATCATGCAAGAGTTAATGACAATTCAATTGTCGGTACTGGTGCTGGAGTTGGAGTTACAGTAGTCAACGGCGATTTTGTCCATATTTCTGGTAATGATGTATCGGTTGGTGTTTTTGGAATATGGGCTTGTGATCGAAAAGGAACCTGTACTAACAACACGACAACCAATAACCTGATGGGGGTTATACTTTGCAAAGTGCCCGAAGGCAGTCTTCCTTTGGGAACAGGAACTGGAGGTTCTGAATTTCCAGGGAATGAATGGCATATAACCAATAATACTTCTACGGATAATGTATGGGGGTACATAGCAGTTGACGGAGCTCACGACAACACACTTTCTAACAACGAAGGTGGGAACAATACCATTGATATGGAACTGGCACAGGCCACCAATAACTTTTTTGGCTTTTTCACACCCACCTCAGCCAACAATACCGTGAACATAGGGGGTGGCAACATAACCATCATTGACTGTGGGGTGAACAATGTGGTGCATGGAGGGGTGCCGTTGTCAGGGCCGTGTTTGGATTAATAAATGTGGAATTAAGTGTCCTACCCCATACGTATTTTGGATTTTAAATAAACACCTGAAATGCCAAAGCCCTCCGTGAATTATCATGGGGGGCATTTTTTTAGGTTTGGGGGTTGGCAAGTTTTTTCTATTTATTTAAATGAGGGGTTGGCATAAATAATAGCCGATATATCGTGGTTTTTAGGCACGAAGGCACAAAGTTTTAAATTCACGCATTATTCATCTTCGTGCCTTTGTGGCTGATAATCAGCTAATTGAATTATGCCCACTCCTCATTTATTTAAATCCAGCAGAACCTGTCCAGCCCTGTTTTTATATACCGGGTTATTTCCGTTATTTAGTTTATTCAATATTATTTCGGCTTCGCTAAATTTCTTCAACTTAATATATGCTCCCGCCAAATACCATTGCACGTCGTCCCAAACCAAATTTTCATTGGCCAGCTCAAATGCATCGACGGCCAGTTGAGGCTGGTCGGTCAACAAATAAAGAAGTCCTTTTGAAAAATTAATATCTTTTTCTTGGATCAGTATATTTCCAGTATCCATTTTCATTAAGTTGTCCAATATGATAAATGCACCATTATAGTCTTTATCTTGAAAATGTTCATTTAATTCTCCAACTAATAAATCAATGTTTTTTTTCAATGAATCTACATCTATTCCCCTTTGGGTATCTTTTAAAGATATTAATTTTCTCGGAGGAGCGAAATGTTTATCAAATAGTGCTACAGGTTGAGACTGTGTTGACGTTTCCTTATTTTCTTTTTGTTTCTTATTGAAAAATAAAAATACCAATAGGCTCAATATTAGCAATCCAAAAACAGCCAATACAATATTCCATGTTTTATTATTTTTTTTAATTGATGGAATTTCTTCCGACATGATTCCACTCACCTGTTCCCGAAAAGCGATCACATCTTTTTCATTGATGGCAGCCATAGCATCTTTTGCCAATTTAGCTTCATGTGCCAAATCGGGATTTTTTTCCATCTCTGCCTCAAAAGCCCTTTTATCCTCGACGGACATATTGCCTTCCAGCCAGTCATTTATTTTATTGTAAACATTGTCGTCCATTTAAATAATTGAATTTAGGGTTTCAGAAAATTTTAACCCACCCAAAGTGCTGTTAGCACTTCAAGTGCTAACAGCACTAAACCCCATCTTTTTGACAGGATGCACATGATTAACATGGTTTTATAGATTTTTGATTTTCAAAAATCTATAAAATTAAAATCCTGTAAATCTTGTTAATCCTGTCGGAAAAAAGCATCAATGTCAAAAGTTCAGTTAATGCGAAAGTTCTTTAAAAATAGGATCGGCTTTGATCAGGGCCGTCAATTTTTTTAAACATTTTGACCGCATTTTTCTGGAATAATCTGCCGTATGCCCAGTTATGGCCCGCACCTCCTCATGACTTTTTCCTTCTCGGATGCCCAATTGCAAAACCTGTTGGCAGTCTTCTCCCAATTCGGCAAATTTTTTTCGGTACAGGGAATAAGCTTCTGTTTTTTCTAAAGGTGCTTCCAGTTCGGCTACATATTTCAATACCTGTGGATCGTCCGTTGTGACCCCTGCAACATATTTCTTCCGGCGCAATTTTTTAAGCCAGAGCCTCGCACCTATTTCCGTTAAAAAAGTATTGAGCTTGCACGTGAGTACAAAGTCGCCCCGTCTTACTTTCCGCAACAGTGCTTCCAGCACATCCATGAAAATATCCTTGGCATCTTCCTCCGTACCACTGTTTTTAACCACATAGCTGCGGACGCTCGGAAAGAAATCCTTATACAAATCCCGCAACACCTTTGGGTCATTGTTGCGGATCGCTTGCAGGTATATTTCGTTGGAGTGTTTGGCCATCAAGAGTGGGTTAGCTTGCCAAAAATAACGGCTCGTTTTTTCCTGCCCAAATCATTTGGATTTTCTTTTTACGAAAAAAATTACCAATAAAACAAGCAAAGCCCCGATCAGAAAATAAGGCCATGCAGAGCCACTGTTAAACAACGGTTCGCTGTCGCCGATCAACATCAGGGTTGACCAATAGTAAGGGTGGGTTTCAAGTTGCCCGGCCTCATTTTTTAAATAATCCCTCTGTGCCTCACACAGGGCTTCATCCTTTCCCATCCCCGATTTCAGGTTTTTGAAAAATCGGCTGACAATTTCTTTGGTGGGTTTGTCACTGGCCGCCCAGAGGCTCATGACCACATTTGGTACGCCCGCATACTTGAACGCCCGGCTGAGCGACATGACACCTTCTCCTCGTTGGAGTTTGCCCGCCCCGGTGTTGCAGGCGCTAAGTACAGCAAGGTCGGCTTTGAGGCGCATGTTGTACAGTTCATAAGCATGGAGGCGGCCATCATCGGAAGTGTCGGTTTCATCCCTTTCAAAAGCCAATTGACTGAACAATGGTTCTTTGTCATTGGTCAGGCCGTGCATGGCGAGGTGGAGGATGTCGGCCTCTGGTGCGTTTATCCTGAATGCTTCTTCTGTGGCTGCCTGCCCAAGGAATGGCCGTCCGCCAATGACAGCATGGGCTGAATCCACTTCAGAGCGGTTGTACATCAATGGCGCCAGTTCGCCACGCAAGAGGTCGGGGTATAGGTCAGCCAATTTTATGCTGTCCATCTCGCCCCGGCTGGCAATGGGTTCACCGTCGCTGTATGCAGGGGCGAAGCCGCAGTAGGCGGGTTGGCTTTTTTTCAGCTTGTCCCAAAAGCTGCCCCGTTTTGATCGCTTGCTTTCTACCATGAGGGTGGCGGAATATTCATAGCGGATGTCGTGGTCATTGATGAGGTAGGGCAAAAAACGATAATCTGTATCGGCCACTGCTTTTGTATCTGGCTGCTTTGTCAATAATAAATTGAATGGCAAAAAATTTAGGTCTCCATCTGGGACAATGATTAATTTTTGGGTGACTGTTTTTTTGTTCCTTATTTCTTTGGGAATTAAAATTTTATATAAATATCTACTGTCGGCAATGAATTGTTTGAAATCTTTTTTTATATCTTTTTCTATGCTTGGTTTTTTTGAAAATGCAACTAAATTATTTAATCGGTTGAAAAAGGTGGTGTCTATTTTTTGTTGGTGGACGTTGAAATTGGATTTGGTGATGGTGAAGGTGTAGAGGGTGGTGTCGCCGAGGAAGTATTCGGTGAGGGTTTCGTTATGTTTTAATTCATTTTTTATATCTGAATAATCAGCTACTTTATTTTCATATTTTAATTGAAAATATTTTGGGTGTTGATGTTCAAGTTCTGCTACTAAGGAATCGTGTTCTTGTCTTAATGAAAATAACTTATGTTGAAGAAAAACCATTTTTTCAACACCCGTATTTGCTGTATCTCGTTCTACTTGCATGAGTTTATTTCCATAAAATGAAATTTTATTTAATAGCGATTTCTCCATGTCACGTATTTTTTTTGGAATGGCAATTTCTTTTGCCAGTGTATTAGAAATGGAGGTGAGAAGAAAAGCAGCTTTACTTTGTTCACTAATCATAAACGCCATATTCTCGTAAAAAGGATCATTGGTCAATTCAAATAATTTTAGAGCGACTCTAGTCCCTCCTTCAAATATGGGTTTAGCGTATTCAAAAATTGAGGTGGCAGATTCCTTTCCGGAAATGATTTTTATTTTTAGATCGATTATATCCAATCCAAATTTATAAGCATTTAATGCTTCATCAAGGTTTTTTTTTAGATTGGAACATTCGTCGTATGTAAATTCGTGTGCTAAACCTCTTATGGTGAGGGAAGAAAGGATTTCGACATCTAAGTAGGGATTTGCTTTTATTTGTTTTTCTGTGAAGGAAACTTGGCCATTAAGAATACTTAAATGATTTTTTATGGATTTTTCTGAAAAATACAAAGACCTTTCAAAATCCTTTTCTTCAAATGCCAAGTAGGCAAGTTCATAAATTGCTTTTGCTGTCTCAATATGATGTTCACCATAGTATTTAAGTTTTATAGAGTGTGCTTGATTCAAGTAGATATAGGCACTATCATACAGACCTAGACTTCTATACGAACTCCCAATTTGGGTATGCGTACTGGCCAATCCTCTACTACCATTTCCAAAAAAAACTATCTTTTCTTTTAATACTTCTTTGTATTGTTTAATTGCCTCTTTGGGTTTTCCTGTATTTTCAAGTACTAAGCCTAGGTTATGTCTTGTTTGTAAAATCTTTCTTTGCGCCTCTCTATCATCGATACTAAGCTTAAAAAAGGTTATGGCTTTTTCGAGCATTTCTTTTGCTTGCCCCATGTCCTGCATTTTGAAACATGCATTCCCTCTGGACATATATGATGAACCCAGAGAAATGTTAGAACTGTCGAAGTGAATCAGGATGAGGCTATTCGAAAGTTTATTATGATATAAAGCATTCTCCGTATCTCCCAAATTAAAGTAAGCCTTTGATATATTACTATGAAGGATGCCAGCTGAAAATTTAAAAATTTTAGAATTTTCTTCTAAACAACCAAGGCCTTCCCGATAGGTTGAAATGGCTTTTTCATAATTGCCGTATTCGGAATAAATCAGACCGATCATATTGAGAATGTTGCTGATTAATTGGATACCTCCCTTTTTATTTTTTTTAGCAACATCAACTGCTTTGAAAAAATTTTCCAGTGCACTGTCAAAGTCATACTTGATATAGTATATCATGCCTATTTGTGCTTGGCTAATGGCAATATCTTCAATATTGTCCCCTTCTGCATTTTTCCACATTTTATTTGCTTTCCGTAAATATTCCAAGGCAAGGTCTAAGCTATCGACACCTCGATAGTGCTGTGAAAAATAATAAACATTGGCAATCGCTTCAACATTGGACTCGTCCAAATATTCATTGGATATTTGTTTTGCTCTTTCCAAATATGACCTTCCTTTTTCAACATTTCCGCTCCTTGCATAACAAATGCCGGCCCCGTTGTAACATTTTACAAGATTTTCCCATAATTGGGCAGGTTGAAATATTTCCGAGGCATTTAAATATGGCTCAATGGCAAGGTCATTTTTTGCAGCCATTCTATAGTCTTCTGCCTTTTTGAGCAATTGTATTGCATAGCTTGTGTCTGGTTCAACTAATTTGAAACCTTGTTGCGCATGACTTAGGAGTGGCGAGAAAAGTAAATAAATAAAAAGTACAGCAGGAAATAAAAAAAAGGATGCAATTCTCATAGGGTTGTTTTATGATTTTTATAAAAAGGTCACATTTTGAAATTAAGTGGTATTTACTGCAAAATACCACTTATTGAAATGCCACTGCCAGAAAATGAAAATGATTTCCTTGAACAAATTAGGGAAATAATTTTCGAAAATATCCCTAACCCCAATTTCGGCGTCGAAGAACTCGCCGCCGCCATCCCCATGCACCGCAGCAGTCTTTCCCGAAAACTCTCTGAATTAACCGGGCAAAGCCCATCAGAATTAATTGAAGAAATGCGGATGGCAGAGGCTTGGGATTTAATTGTTTCGACAGATATGCCCATTTCACAGATCACATTTGAAGTGGGCTTTACTGAGCTTTCTAATTTTTCCAGGGCCTTTAAACGGCACTTCGGGAGCAGTCCGTCAAATGTACGGAATGGGGATTTTTGAACAAAATCGAATTTAGGAATGCAACGAATTGATAAATGGAATGCAACATGGGGATAAACAGCTTTGATGCCTTCCTATCTACCTTGCTCACTGAAAGCTGCCTTAAAAAAATTCCTTTCTGGTCACATTCCCTGTATTAAAGGTATAGACATCAAATACGAAAATACTTTCTTGTTTTTGTTTTTCGGTCAGGAAGTATTGTATCCCCTTTTGCCTTTTCTTAAAAACAATTTTTCAAAATATTTTAATCATTTATTCACCTTAAAAATTCTCAAAATGAACATGAAAAATTTATTCCTTTTCGTCATCTTGAGTGCCATGATTATTGGTTGCTCTAAAAATGAAACCCAACAAGAACTCCAAGTGGAGCAAAGGCTGACTACCATTCAGTTGCCGACTTTGGCTGGGGTTGACTTCGACCGCCCTGAAGTTCCCATTTACCTTGGAGATACTTCTGTCGAGTCCAGAGGTATCACCACCGTAGCTCCCGGCACAAACCAATTGCAGGCCATCATCAACAATGCAAAAAATAATGAGACAATCAAACTGTTAGCTGGGACGCATACGGAAGATGTTACGCTCGTCATCAACCATAAGATAAAACTAATCGGGGAGCCGGGGGCCGTTTTGTCGTTGGGTGATTTTATCGGGCTGTTGGTGACGACGGCCAACGGAACAAAAATATCCGATCTTGAAATTGAAAACAATGGAGGTAGTGTTATTGGTATTGGGGTTGAAAATTCTGACCATGTAGAAATCAAGGATAACGTTATGTCCGGTTTCGATTGGTCAATTGCCTTGGAACAGGCCAATCATGCCAAGGTTAAGAGCAATTCGATTGTCGGCGCTGGTGCTGGGGTTGGTATTACCGTTGTGAACGGCGACTTTGTTCATATTTCTGGTAACAATGTATCGGTTGGTGTTTTTGGGATATGGGCTTGCGACCGAAAAGGAACTTGTATCAACAACACAACAACCAATAATTTGATGGGAGTCATACTTTGCAAAGTGCCTGAAGGCAGCCTTCCTTTGGGAACAGGAACTGGAGGTTCTGAGTTTCCAGGGAATGAATGGCATATTATCAACAATACTTCTACAGATAATGTATGGGGGTATATAGCCGTTGACGGGGCTCACGACAACATCCTTTCCAATAACGAAGGTGGGAACAATGCCATTGATATGGAACTGGCGCAGTCCACCAATAACTTTTTTGGCTTTTTCACACCCACCTCCGCCAACAATACCGTGAACATAGGAGGTGGCAATATAACTGTCATTGACTGTGGCGTGGATAATGTGGTGAATGGCGGGACGCCGCTGCCGGGGCCCTGTTTGGATTAAAATTGGCTGAAAATGATCCTAAATAATTATTCAAACTATACCTGTTTCTATTTTTTTTGACCTAAACCTTCCAAGCATTATGGATAGGTTTATATGTACTGGAAAGTAGATTTAATTCCCTGATTTATATTTAAAAAAACAAACTATGAATCTTTTAAGCACTTTTTTGAAGGTAGGGTTTTGCCTTGTCTTTTCCCTACTGATAAATAATTTTTCATACTGCCAAAACAACTCGCTGCAAATGGATGATGTGGATGATTTTGTGGAGTTGAGCCAGCATGCTTCGGATCTGATTTTTGATGCTCCAGCGACTGTAGAGTTTTGGTTTAAGGCGAATTTTGACCATAATGGTAGTGCTACTGAACCAAATAGTAGCTCCATTTTAGCAATTGGTGAAGCTAACGGGATAGACGGGAATTTCTTTCAACTTTGGCTTGGCAATTCTTATACTGTTTTTGACAATGAATTGTTAACTGCACAATATTGGATTCCAAGCCCACCATCTTACAATTCTCATTCGGCAAAAGCTCTATTTTCGACAGATAACTTTACAAACCAATGGCATCATTATGCTATCGTAATGAACAGCAATAATTGGAGTTTTTATCTTGATGGTATATTTACAAATTCTACCGTTTATTTTCCCGGAGCCCCAACAACCTATGAGGGTCTTTTTGGAGATGATCTCCCAAAGTTACTTGCAACTATAGGTAGGTCTATATATAGCACCAATGGTTATCTCAATGGTTCTATTGACGAATTCCGCCTCTGGAACATCGCCCGTTCTGCTTCCGATATCCAATCTAATTATGATAAAACTTATAACTGTCCTCAACCCAACCTCATAGCATATTATAAATTCGACGAATTGGAAGACCTTGGTCAAGGAAACACTGGTACAAATGATGTGCGGGACTATTCAGGAAACGATTACCACGGAGATGTAATAGGTGGGGCAGTGCCGACGACCAATGCACCGGTCTTGACTCCTATTGGTCTTGAAATTTGTAATGGCATAGACGATAACTGTGACGGCCAGATTGATGAAGGATTGCAATGTTGTATTTCTCCTCCATCTGGACTTGTTGGTTGGTGGCCATTTGAGGGAAACGGCGATGATTTGGTCAACGGAAATACGGCAACTGGTTATGGCGGTTTTTCATATACAACTGGAATGGTTGGTTCTGGCCTTCAACTCAATGGCATTGATGCCCATGCTTTAATTCCTGCTTCATGTTCTATAGATGTGGGCATCTTCGATGGTTTTACAATTGAGACCTGGATAAAAGCAGAAAACTTAGCTGGTGCCCAGCCTATTATCGAATTCTATGATGATACCAATATTAATTATGGCGTTCATTTTTGGGCTTCTATTAACTCTAATGTTCAGATAGAGTCAGGGGTACTTTATAGCAATATTGTTGAAGTTGGTCAACAAGGCCACATCGTAGCATCTTCTACTAGTGTAATTGACGAGAATGAATTTACTCACATTGCCCTGACATACGATAAAAGTACAGGCTTAGCAAACCTATATGCGGATGGTGTTCTTGTTGTTCAATCTAATATTGGGATTTTTATCCCTGAAACCAGCTTTGATCTTTATTTCGGATTGCGGCCAGCAGGGGATTACCCTGTCGATCAACGCTTTAAAGGGATTTTGGATGAAGTTAGCCTTTATAGTCGAGCACTTACCTCTGTAGAGGTTCAGGGCATATTTGATGCAGGCGGTGCTGGAAAATGTGATACACAGATTAATAACAATAATGGATTTCCTGATGAAACCTGCAACGGCATTGACGACAACTGCAATGGCTTGATAGACGATGACGACCCAACTATTACAGGACAAACAACCTGGTACGCCGACAATGACAACGACGGCTTTGGAGATGCCAACAATTCCATTCTGGCCTGCGTTCAGCCCATAGGTTATGTCGCTGACGATACAGATTGCGATGATGCCAATGGTGCTGTTAACCCAGCCATGACAGAAGTTTGCAATGGCATAGACGATAACTGCGACGGCCAAACCGACGAAAGCCCCGACGACGACAACGACGGCTTCACCATCTGCCAAGGCGACTGCGACGACAGCGACCCAGCCATCAACCCAAATGCAACGGAAGTCTGCGGCAATGGCATTGACGATAATTGCAACTTGCAAATAGACGAAGACTGTGGCCCACCACTAGAGGTGGATGCGGGGGATTGTCAAGTGGCCTACTATGGTTATGCACCTGCCGAATGCGTTACCCTGCAAGCGATCACCACAGGCGGCATTCCGCCTTATGTTTATTTATGGGATGATGGTACAACGAGCCCAGACAATGAAGTTTGTCCGACTTCAACAGTCAACTATGGAGTAACAGTAACCGACGATGCTGGCAATCAAGTATCTGATGCTGTCACGGTGGAATCCGTTGATGTACGTTGTGGGAACAACATGAACAAAGTTTTGATTTGCCATGATGAAGGCGGCACACCTGAAACCCTGTGCATTTCCCCCAATGCCGTCCCAGCCCACCTTGCCCACCACGACGACCATTTGGGGTCATGCGGTATTGATCCGTGTCCGGGCAATAACAACTTGATATCTTTCAATGCAAATGTCAATGGTCAGATGCAAACCACCCTCCACTGGTTCACCCGCACCCTGCGAAAAGCCGAACGCCATATCGTCGAAAAATCTGCCGATGGCATTTATTTCGAACCATTATTGGAAAGGGAAATTGATATTGAATTGGGAAAAGCAGAAACCTTTCGTGACATTGACCGCAACCCTTTCGAAGGCGATAATTATTACCGCTTAAAAATAATTTATTTTAATGGTAGTTCTGAATATTCAGAAATTAAAAAAGTGGTATTTAACCCAATTGCTGATTTTTATATTTTCCCCAACCCAGCAGATGATTATGTCAATATTTATCTAAAACGATTTCTGGAAAAAGAAGTGGACATCGTTATCTACAACACCTTGGGCAATGCGATTTACCAACAACATATTGATAAGGTAAATGATAAAATAATCACAATAGATTTAAATAATGGAAATTTTAAAGAAGGTATTTATTTGGTCACAGTCATCCACAAAGGCCGGGCGTTGTCAAGGCGGATGGTCGTGGCAAAATTCTGATATAATATTTTTGTTCCAAAAAATAGATGCCCTTGCGATTTTATTTCGCAAGGGCTTTTTTATTTTCACAAAAAATATATAATTCGGTTAAAAAACCATTCAGTAAAAATAAAGCTATCTGATCCCGTTGATTAATTTACAATATCTATTTTCGCAAATAAGTAACCTGACAAGGTTATATTATTTTTCCTTTCGACAGGATTAACATGATTTACAAGATCATAAAATGTTTAAAACCAGAATATTATATCCTGTAAATCATGTTAATCCTGTCGAAAGAAAATAAAAATTAATCCCGTCCATCTACTTAGTTGCAAACCACTTTTAAAAATGTCCAACAAAAAAAATATCCTCTCTTGTACTTTATTGGTTTTTAGCCTCCTGACAATCGGCTGCAAAAAAGAAGAAATAAAACTCATCCGATTAGGCACCTTGGGTGATAGCATCACCCAAGGCACAGCCGAAGCCAATTATCCCGATGAGCTAAAAAAATTAATCCCTGATGATTATGAAATCAGCAATTATGGTGTGGCGAGCACCTGCTTAGTAAAAAACTGTTTTAAACCTATCTGGGAGGAGGACAGGTTTTCGCAATTGCTAAATGACGAACCAGATATTATTACCATCATGATGGGAACCAACGATTGTAACCCAACGAATAGCGATGCCGTCCGGGTAAATTTTGAAAATGATTACCGGGAAATGGTCGCCCTGTTCCAAGGGCTGTCGTCTCAGCCAAGGATCGTGCTGTGTTACCCCCCTCCGATATATTCACTTGACCTGCGGATGGATTCCCTGATCCGAACGGAAATTATTCCCATTATTGACAAGGTAGCTGATGATTATCAAATAGAAGTAATTGATACGTATTATAATGTGGATGATTATCCTGAAAATTATCCGGACAAGCTGCACCCAAATAAGGAAGGCATGCAAACATTGGCTCAAATAATAGCGGATGCACTGAATCTATAAAAAGAAGTCAGAGGCCAGACCGCTTCGCTGTCAGAGATCAGATTTTCTAAGTCTGACCTCTGACAGCGAAGCGGTCTGGCCTCTGACTTCTTTTACTTTCATTTACAATGCAGATAAAATTGCTCCATCTCTTGATGAAATACTACCAATGTATTTTCCGAAGCAAATTTTGAACGTTCGATATTTCCGTGAATGGTAAATATTTTTTCTATTATTTCCATTGGTATTTCTGATTTTAAAGACAATTGCTTTTTAAACACATCATTTATTTCTTTGGTCGGCATATGATAATGTTCCCGCACAAAACCGAGGAAAAGTTTCATTTTATCAAGCGCCAGTTGTCGGTGATTGTTTTGGATAAAATATAATCGGCCTATCGTATTTATGAATTCCAGTGAAGTGTTTTCATTTTTTTCCAAAACGGGAATAATGCGTTGCCGGCGCTTGGCACGGAATATCAAATATAAAACCGCCATGCCCAACAATATATACCATGCCCATGCCAGTGATGGCTGTGCCAAAATATATTTCAACGGGCTTTCACTAAAGCCTCTGCCTCTATTGTGGCTCGGAAATTCGAAACTCCTTTTAGTGGCGTCCCATAAAATGGGGCTTTTTTCCAAATGGGATAAAACTTTTTCCGTGTATTCCCGTCCGCTTTTTTTTATAATGTGGAAATTAGAAAAAGCAAGCGGTGTAGTATGCAAATAAAAATGCCCATCGCCATATTTTGCTTTGGCGAAATTTATCAGCGTGTCATTTATATTACCCAATGAAGCAAATTCTTCCTGGTATTCGCAAAAAAGATCGGGTGGCAAATAATCCCATCCGTATAGGTAATCCTTGGTGCGGACACGGAAATTATATTCATACCCCTTATTGTCCTTTATTTTCGGGTGGGCAAAATTGAGCAGCGCCAACGTGTCTTCAAAATAATATTCATCCACATATTCCTCATAATACATGGAATCCCGTTGATAGGTAAGGTCAATACAATATTCAAAGCTTATAGAATCCAATAATTCAAGAGAAACGGTTGGGGCAATGATAAATGCGTCATTTCCACGACGAACAAATCCCAGCAAAGAACTGATCCGCAATGAGTCCATCCATAAATATGGGCCGAGGTAAAAATAGGTACCTGTAATTTTTTTATCCTGCAAATTGACGTGCAGGCTATCATTTATGTTTTTTATTTTTTCATCTGAAAAATAACCCTCCAACAACCCATATATAATGGACGTGCCATAAGGACTGACAGTTTCGCTTCGGTAATGCTCCCGCCAATCGTGCTTATCACTACAACTACATAAAACAATAACTATAAACACCAACACCATATAGATGGAGGTTTTTATATTGTTTATTTTGTTTGATAAAAACATTTTAAAAATGTAGCTTCTAAATTTATTTGGCAGACAGTATCGGTTTTGTTCGCCAAATAAACCCGATATAAAATGTGGGATAAGTTTTGGCGACTACGATTTGGCAGGAAGCATTTTTAAAAACAGTTGTTCTATCCCTAAAAAATCTTCCTTGTTTAATGCCATTTTACCATACCATATCCGTTCGAACACCAACGTTATTTCCTGCATGTTTTTAAATATTGGTGTGCCCGCCAGTTCCCGCAAATATTCGCCATTGGTTTTATCTTTTTTCCAGTTTATTTTTTTGCTCAATGATAGGTCTTTTAAAACAGCTAAATAATACAACCGCACCGCCAACGGATAGTCTCCTGCTGCAATGGCCTGTTGGATCGGGCCATTGAGTTCAGCACCTTCCAGATTATCCTCTATCTTTTCCAGGTCAATTTGAGTGGCAGGTTTTATTTTTTTATTACGGGGCGAAAAAAGGTCTTCATTGTTCAGGGCTTTTATCAATAAAAAAACCAAGATGCCAATACCCAATGCAATAAAAAAGAATTTAAGGAATGCCCCGATGCCTTGAAAGGTTTGCGGGTCAATCTGTTTTTCATTCTTTTTTTTGGGTTGGATTTCTTGTTCTGTAAAATCAATATTTTCAGTGAGTTCCTTATATTTTTCATTATCGAAGCGATGGACCGCAATATTTCTTTGAAGATATTCTTCTTGTGCGGACTGTGCCAATACAGGATTGGCAATAATATTTAGTAAAGTAAAAAAAAGAATAAAAAATAAACGGGGCATATAGATAGATAAATAATAAGTAACCGTCCAGCAAGGTGAGAGAGAGGGAAAGAAAAAAATAATTTTTTTCTTTCCCTCTCTCGTTGGAGCTGGGCATTTTTTGATAAAAATTGAAAATTTTTATCAAAAAATGCCTCATACTGAATAATTAAAAGCTGTTGGCATGGGTAAGCACAAGCGAAGCGGACATATTTCCATCCGCATTCACGGCATCCAGTTTTACAGGCATTATTTTATTGATTAAACCTTCTTCCATAGGCATTTCTATTTTTATATAATTATCGGTAAAACCCGACATCATGCCTTTTGTTTTGCTGTTTTCAAAAAGCACAGGTCTTGTTTTACCAATAAATTGTTCATAAAAATAACGCCGTTTTTTTTGTGATAAAATAGTCAGCATTTCATTTCGGCGGCGGCGCTCTTCCATCGGCACAACATCTGGCATTTCGGCAGCCAATGTATTTGCCCTTTCCGAATAAGTAAAAACATGGAGGTAGGAAATGTCCAGTTCATTGATAAAATTATACGTCTCCAAAAAATCTTCCTTCGTCTCGCCGGGGAAGCCAACGATCACATCCACGCCGATGCAACAGTGCGGCATCATTTTTTTGATATATGCCACCCGGTCAACATATAATTCCCTTTTATAGCGGCGGCGCATCATTTTTAATTGTTTGTTGTTTCCGCTTTGCAAGGGAATATGAAAATGCGGAACAAAGCGCTTGCTCTCAGCCACAAACCCGATTATTTCATTCGTGCATAAATTCGGCTCAATGGAAGAAATGCGAAATCGCTCAATGCCTTCTACCTCATCCAATGCTTTTATCAAATCAATAAATAATGCCTCTTTTTTTGGACGCACACCTTCTATTACTTCCGTTCCATTCCCGAAGTCGCCAATATTCACCCCCGTCAAAACAATTTCCTTCACACCCATGTCCGCTATTTTATGGGCATTTTCCACGACGCTTTCCACGGTGTCGCTGCGACTCTTACCGCGTGCCATTGGGATGGTGCAAAAGGCACATTTATAGTCGCAGCCGTCCTGCACTTTTAAAAAGGAGCGAGTGCGGTCGCCAAAGCTGAACGCATGTTTAAATGTATTTGCCTCGTGTACTTTCCCTGCCTGCACCATGCCTTTACCAGGTGCTTTTTCTAAATATTCCACAAATTCCAAAATGCGGAATTTTTCGGCAGCACCAAGCACCAAGTCCACACCTGGAATTTCCGATATTTCCTGTGGCTTCAATTGAGCATAACAGCCAATGACGACCACCTTTGCCTCGGGCGATTTCCGCAATGCCCGCCGCACGATCTGCCGACATTTTTTATCTGCAAAATCCGTTACAGAACAGGTATTTATGACACATATATCTGCCCCCTCGTCGAACTTGACTTCCTGATAGCCCGCGTCCTCGAAGAGCCTCCCAATGCTGGAGGTCTCTGAATAGTTCAGCTTGCAGCCGAGGGTGTAGAAGGATACTGTTTTTGGTGTCATTGAAAATTAAATGAAGTGAAATCCCACATATTTATTAGGAGTAAAAGTAGTTGGCTTATCACTTTTTACTTTTGCCTTTATACTTTTTACTTGCAAAGAGGCAAAGATACTATTAATTCATACAGGGGTAAATGTGGATATTTTACCAATCGCCATCTGCTTGACCATTTCCCCAAATGCCTATCTTCGCCGCTGACCTAATTTCGAGAGCAGCATGAGCAGACCATTGTTCAAAATAAGGGAGAACCATAAATATGGTTTCATGGACGAAGCGGGCGAGATCGTTATCGAGCCGCAATACATTGAGGCCGAGGACTTTTACAATGGTTTTTCCCGTGTCCGCTTCATGGACAAACTCATCCCGCTCGACGAACATGGTCGCCTCCTTATGCGCCAGTTCTACTCCGACATTGGCCTATTTGAAGAACACCTCGCCAAGGTGAAGCTCGTAAAAAAATGGGGCTTCATAGATGAGCGGGGTCGCATGGCCATTCCTGTCCAATTCAACGATGCAGGTTATTTTTCCGAAGGCTTGGCGCCTGTGGCAAATGGAGCATATGGCTATATCAATCATGAAGGCGAATATGTTATCGAACCGCAGTTCGATGGGGCGGGTGAGTTCAGCAGTGGATTGGCACCTGTTATGGAAGGAAAGGTATTCGGCTATGTTGGCACCAAAGGGGATTATGTTATTCCACCATTGTTCGACCATTGTTTGCCCTTTCAGGAAAGCGTGGCGCTCGTTGTCCGGCAGGGTAAGTGGGGACTGATAGATAAAAAAGGGAAAATGCTCCTCAACCCCGAATTTGATTTTATTGAAGGCTACACCAGCGGCGAATTTTTCGAGTGCATGACCATTGCCGTAAAAAACGACAAATACGGTTTCATCAATCAAAAAGGTGAAGTGGCCATCCAGCCGCAGTTCGATTTCGCTGGTGATTTTTCCGGTGAAATGGCATTGGTGGAAATGGGTGGACAATTTGGCTATATCAATAAAAATGGTGAATTTATTATTGAGCCTCAATATGAGGATGCGGGCGTTTTTTCCGAAGGTTTTGCCCAAGTAAAAATAGATGGGCAATGGGGTTTTATTGATGCACAAGGCAACACCCATATCAAGCCGCTTTTTGAAGAAGTACTTCCCTACCGCAATGGATTGGCTTGGGTGAATTTTAAAGGGCAGTGGGCTTATGTGGATGTGGATGGGCAGTTGGTGTGGAAGGAGAGGAATTAAAATTTGCTATTTGCTGTTGGCAATTCGCTATTAGATCTGAAAGCCACAAACAAAATGGAACTATTTATCTAATTTAAGATCAAAGCGTTTTCGCACTTCATCCACTAAGGGGTTGATGGTTTTCATTCGCCAATATTTTTCGCTGTCCGTCAGCTTTTTGGGCTTTGCTGGAGCAGCATTTGACCGAGTAGGATCCAACTTTATTTTCATCGCCAACATGGGGGCATGTAGTGATTCCCGCAAGAATTCCATCAGACTGCGTTCTTGCCGGATCGTACTTTCTGCTAAAGCTGACCCAACCACGACCGTGACTTCCTGTCCGTCAATGCTCACATCTGCTCCTTTAAGCATGGTCTTAACAGAGTCTTTTTCCGACCCTTCAATGTAAGACTGCCAAGCATGGTCAAGGTCTTCTTTGGTAAGTTTGGCTTCCCGGTCTGTTTCGTTTTCTTCATCTTCGGCCACTTCGGCGTGAAGCGAATCCAATGATTTCAAGGTGAGAAGGTTGGAGTTCTTAGACTTGCGGAGGGGGATTTTTGGTATAGGTTCAGAGGTTTGCGATTCGTCTTCTGTTGGAGTTTTTTCTTCGACTTCGTTTTTTCCTATTTCCTCACTCGCTGATTCCACTTTCTCTTGACCTCTAATAGCATCTAATGGTTCTTCAGTTGGAACGGGTTCGGTTTTATAACTATCTTCAACAGGCTCTTCGACTTTTGACGGGAAGGGTACGGGGGAGGGCAACTCTTCTTTGGATTCAGGTTGTTCGGCCTCTTTTGAAAGCGATTGGGTTGATGACACAACTGTTCCATTTGAAGAATTTGCCACAAAATCATTTTGGGATGGTTGCTCAATCTTACTTACGTCAGGCGTTTTTTTTTCCTGTTGAATATTGACTGCCGACTGCTTCCCCGAAGCAAGTTCGGGATTTCCCCTCCGCTCCAAATCGCCGACCGCCAACTGAACCGCATGCCCGATGTGGCACATTTTAATCAATGCCATTTCGACATGCATGTTCTTGTTGCGGGCCATTTTATAGTTCACGTCACAATCGTTGGCAAGGTTAAGTGCCGTGAGGAGGAAAGAAGTCGGTGCGATAGCTGCTTGTTTATGGTAGCGCTCTTTCAGCGAGTCGCTCACTTCTAATAAGCGCAATGTCTCTTTATCCTTGCAAACCAATAAGTTACGCAAGTGCCCAGCCAAGCCATTGACAAAGAGATCGCCCTCGAATCCGTTCTTTGTTATTTCATCAAAAATCAATAAAACCTGTTGCAGGTTGGACGTCAACAATGCATCGGTGAAGCGGAAAAAATAATCGTAGTCAAGGACGTTCAGGTTGGTGATGACATCCTCGTAAGTGATTTTTTTACCAGAAAAACTGACAATGCGGTCGAATATGGAAAGTGCATCCCTAAGTGCCCCGTCCGCTTTTTGGCCGATGATGTGCAATGCCTCTTCTTCCGCCTCTATGCCTTCTTCTTTGCAAATGCCCTGTAGATGGTTGACCACATCTTTTACCTGAATTCTTTTGAAATCAAATATTTGGCAGCGGGAGAGGATGGTGGGAATGATCTTGTGCTTCTCCGTTGTTGCCAAAATAAAAATGGCATACGGGGGTGGCTCCTCCAGTGTTTTCAAGAAAGCATTGAAAGCCGCTTGAGACAACATGTGTACCTCATCAATGATAAAAATCTTATACTTCCCTTGCTGTGGCTGGAAACGCACCTGCTCCACCAGCGTGCGGATGTGATCCACGCTGTTGTTGGAAGCCGCATCGAGTTCCATGATGTTGAAGGAAGCATTTTCATTGAAAGCTTTGCAACTGTCGCAAGTGCCGCATGGTTCGGAATCGGGGGTAACGTTTTGGCAGTTTAGCACTTTGGCCAGTATCCTCGCACAGGTTGTCTTGCCTACACCGCGTGGCCCACAGAACAAAAAGGCGTGTGCCAAGTGGTCAGTCTGCAAGGCTTTTTTCAGCGTTTGCGACACATGTTGCTGACCAACGACTTCATCGAACCGGGCAGGGCGGTATTTTCTGGCGGATACTACGTAACTCATGTTTTAGAAGACGATTTGCTGGAGATTGGTTACAGGAAACTTCCTCATAGTTGACTTGACAGCAAAGGTAGGAAAATTAGGTCGGGTGGAAACGACAATCAGTAGATTTGAAAAAATGCAAAATTCGAGTCCTTAATAAATCTTCCACTTGTCGTTCAGAAGGTTTTCATTGCAGTAGAATTGCCTAATTTCGCAGCCAAATAATTGATACAATGGTTAATTGATTTCAATGGGACAGAGCCATTAAACCATTTAGCCATTTCCGAAGGAACTCCTTTGGAGCAAACCATTCCCATATTTCTTAAATCAAAATTTTTATAAAATGAAAAAAATACTTCTCACTTTTCTTGCCTTTGCCTTTGTGGCCAGCTTCACTTACATTGAGGCACAAATCAATACACCCGCTGCAAGCCCTTTTTGCAAAATGGAGCAAAAGGTAGGCCTCACTGATGTGACCATAGAGTACTCACGTCCGAGCATGAAGGGCCGTACCCTTTTCGTTGACGTGGAAGAATTTGGCAAAATCTGGCGTACCGGTGCTAATGCTTCCACTAAGATTACCTTCAGCGATGATGTGAAAGTAGAAGGCAACAATGTGCCAGCAGGTACTTATGCCTTGTACACCATCCCCGATCCAAGTTCTTGGACAGTCATGTTGTACAAAGACTTGACCTTAGGTGGAAATATTTCTAAATACGATGAAGGTAAAGAAGTGGCCCGCTTCAAAGTGACCCGCAAGCGCCTTTCCGAACCAGTGGAAACTTTTACCATCAACATTGGAAATTTTGTTGAAAACACTACAGAGATTGCCCTCCAATGGGGAGAGTATCATGTACCGATCAATGTGGAAGTGAGCTATGACGATAGAATTGTAAAAGATATTGAAGCCACTATGGCCGGACCAAGCCGCGGCGAATATTACACTGCTGCCCGTTACTACTACAACTCAGGCCGCGACATGGCTCAAGCATATGAGTGGGCGAAAAAAGCAAATGAGATGGGTGAAAGGTACTGGCAATTGCGCCTGCAAGCACAAATAGAAGCCAAAATGGGCAAGTACAAAGAAGCCGTAGCTACAGCAAAAAAATCAAGTAGCGTTGCCAAAGAGGCAGGCAACGCTGGCTATGCAAAAGGTAATGACAAGTATATTGCGGAATGGACTGCGAAGATGTGATTGATAAATAGAGTTGAATGGCTAAATGGTCAAAAACCCATTTAGCCATTCTTAAATTTCTCCTCCAACTCCTCCAATTCATAAGTCAGGAAACAATTGCGTCCAGTCGGACTCTTGAAAGGCATCGTACAGGCAAACAACTGGTCGATCAATTCCTGCATTTCTTTGATGGTCAATGATTGGCCGCGTTTGGTGGCAGCGCTGCGAGCCATGGAGCGGGCGATATTTTCTTTGGTATTGAGCTTTAAGTCAAGGTTTTGCTGGTATTGCGAAAGCAGCATTTCGATGATAGCCGTTTGGTTCCTATGCCCAGCCATATCAGCAGGCACTCCATGAATAATGAAAGCGTTATTGCCGAAATCTTGGATGTCGAAACCCAATAAGTTTAGTTCCGGTAAAATTTCTTTGATGATGGCAGCCTCAGCTGGAGCTAGGTCAATTGTTTTGGGAAATAGTTCTTTTTGGGAGTAGGCATCTTTGTTTTCCATTGCAGCAAGGTAGCGTTCGTAGAGGATGCGTTCGTGGGCCGCTTGCTGGTCTATTAAAATAAAACCAGATTTGAGTTGACTGACAATGTAGGAGGCATGTATCTGATAAGGCTCTTTTTTTTGTTTTGAAAAGGAGCCACTATCATCATCCATTTCACCTTCGCCTGACCACTTACTTTTTATTGTAATGGCGCCTTCCCCCTCTTCATCCCTATTATCAATCGGATCCTCTTCTTTTTTATCAACGCCTTCAAACAGTTTCTGCCAGTTTTGCAAATTGGACTGCTCCCTTCCATAATCGGGACTCAACCTACTGCTGCCATTACTGCGTTTGACATCACCACTTCCCGAACCACCTGACATTTCCCGCTCGAAATCGGCCTGTGTACCCACATTGAAGGGCAGGCCAAAATTTTTATTGGCAGAAAAACTGGTCTCTTGGTCAAAGTCCAAAGAAGGAGTGACGTTATGCCTTCCCAATGCATGCCGTACCGCCACTTTTAAATAGTTGTAAACCATTCGCTCGTCATCAAACTTGATTTCCTGTTTGGTCGGATGCACGTTGATGTCAATGCGGGCAGGATCCATTTCAAAAAATATCACATAAAATGGGAACGTGCCCTTAGGCAACAATTCCTCATAGGCCATCATTACGGCATGGTGCAGGTAGCCACTTTTTATAAATCGTTGGTTGACGAAAAACAACTGTTCGCCTCTTGTTTTTCTGGCGAATTCAGGTTTGCCGATAAAGCCATTGATAGAAAGGGCGTCCGTGTCTTCGTTTACGGGCACCAATTTTTGATTACTTGCATTGCCAAAAATGCCAACTATGCGCTGCCGCAAATTCGCAGGTGGCAAATGGAATATTTCAGAACCGTTGTGATGTAGGGTAAAAAAGATGTCCGTATTAGCCAGCGCAACCCTCTGAAATTCATCGAGGATATGGCGCATTTCCACAGCGTTCGATTTGAGGAAATTGCGGCGGGCAGGCACATTGAAAAAAAGGTTCTTTACTGAAATATTGGTGCCTGCCGAGCATTGGCAAGGCTCCTGTACAGACACTGTTGAGGCTTCTACTACGAGGCGGGTGCCGAGGTCATTTTTATGAAGGCGGGATTTCATTTCCACATGAGAAACTGCCGCGATGGAGGCCATGGCTTCACCGCGGAAGCCCATAGTACGAATGGCAAACAGGTCTTGGGCCGACCGTATTTTTGACGTGGCATGTCGTTCAAAGCTCATCCGCGCATCTGTCTCCGACATGCCACAGCCATTGTCGATAACCTGAATGAGCGTTTTCCCCGATTCCTTTATGATGAGTTTTATTTGGGTGGCGCCCGCATCAATTGCATTTTCCAACAACTCTTTCACAACTGAAGCTGGCCGCTGGACTACTTCCCCGGCAGCTATTTGATTCGCAATTGATTCAGGTAACAGCTGAATTACGTCAGCCATGAAAGGTCAGATGCTTTTAGCTGTTGGCTTTTGGCCGTTGGCTCTATATCCTCACGTACAAAAAGGTAACAGCCTATTTCTACTATAAGGCTTTAAAATTCAAAACCTGTTTTTCATAGCCTGAGAGAAGAACCTCTCTCTATCGGTTCTTTCCCCTTTGCCTGAAAACGGATGGCTTGTTTTCCTAAAGTCTTAAAGTAGAGCTATTCAAAATATTTGATTATCGCTGGCAAATATAACTCAAGCGCAGCGTATGTTATCACTATCAGTATGACAATGATAAGCAACAGCAACATATTAGAACGGGCCAATCGCTGTTGGCGGTAACTTTTATCGCTACGCAAACTGCTTTTTCGGCGAAGATCGCGGCGAATTCGTTCTTTAATTTTTTCGGGGTCACTACTTCCCCTCGATTCACGGGCTTCTTTGAGTTTCTTTTCCAATTCGCTTTTTTCCGTTTCATAGAACCTCGGCCGATAAGTGAAGCCCACTGGTTTTTCTGGTTTAAAAAATTTAAAAAGTCCCATGGCGATAGTCATTAGTAAATTTAGTGTGTTGCCTGCCAGCCAGCAGGTAGGGGGTTAGTTGGTCACCTGTTTCAAGGCATTATAGACCACATCGGTAGCTTTTTGCCAAGTGAACAATTTCCTTTGTTCCCGGCCCTCTGCCACTAACCTTTTACGAAGATGTTCATTCTGCCAAATCTGATGCATAGCTTCTGCAATTTCTTTTGTTGAGTTGGGGTCAACCAATATACCAGCTTTACCTGCAATTTCAGGCATGGATGATACTTTGGACGTTATCACTGGCGTTTCGCAATACAATGCTTGAAGGATCGGAATCCCAAACCCCTCAAATAAAGAAACATATGTGCAGGCCAATGCTGATGCCATCAATTTGGGAAGCTCATCGTCCTTTACATAACCCAAAAAATGGATGTCGTGTTGAAATTCCGAATGGTCAAACGCACTTTTTACTGCTCCCGCCTCCCATGCAAAACGGCCTGCAACCAATAATTTGACGCTGGAATGAGTAGCTTTTTTAAATAAATCAAATGCTTCAATGAGACGGTGGATATTTTTCCGGGGATGGATCGCCCCAATATAAAACAAATAAGGCTGACCTCCTGCATATTGCTTGCGCACTTCTTCCATTTCTGTCTTGCCGATTGGCCGGAATGATTCATCGCAGCCATTGCAGGCGACGCTTATTTTTTTCGGTGAAATATTGTATTGTTTTACAATGTCGTTTTTAGTGAAACGGCTAACTGCCACTATCCAATCTGCCCGTTTATTGAACCGAGGGCTGAATATCTCGTAATATTTTTTATAAAAAAAAGGCTGCTTGCCATGAAAATGCAGGTAAGCTAAATCGTGCGTCACAAGCACTGTTTTTACTTTCGTATTTAGCGTCAGGAAATTATCAGGGGAAAGGAAAACATCGGCTTTGTATTTTTTCAACGCCCTTGCCACCGACCATTCAAACCACCAGAGAAAAAGAAAGGGATGCCTCGAAGGGGGAAATAGAACGATGGGTTTTACATTTTTTCCAAAAACAAAAGAAGCATCATAAGGTCGGTCAAACAAAAAAATGAATTCATGATCCGGGTGTTGTTCTACCAATCTTTTTAATACTTCGGATGTAAACAAGGCAACTCCTTCGATCTTGTTTTTTATTAAAATCCTTGTATTAACTGCGATTCTCATCCAGCCTTATTTCCTAATAAATTCCAGCTTGGCCAAGTCTTTTCGGGAGGTCAATATTTTGTCCAATTGTTTGGTCACAGGTAAGGTCAGGTTCTGCATAAAAACAGAAAATCCGGTTAAGGGCTCTCCTTCCACCCGATCTTTCGGATTCAACCCTTTACGGATGGCGCCGGACACAAAGTAGCTTGTTCTGATATTGATAAATTCTTCGTTGACTAGTTTAAATCCATGCTGGCCACACAGATTTTCATAATAGGAAACAGGCCGCCCATAACACAATTCATCTCCTTTAATTTCATTCTCGATCCTTTCAAATAAAAACACTTTTCTTTTTGATACCCGGCAAAGTTCAGCAACGATTTTTTTCAGCATTTCTTCATCTGTATTGTGCTGGAGGACAGTGGCTGTAAAAACCATATCGAATTCTTGATCTTTAAATGGCAGGGTCGTACCGTCGATTTTTATGATCTCAATAGCTGAGTCGACATGTTGTCTTGCCAGTTCTATCATGTCAGCAGAAATATCAACCCCAACTAATCTGGCTGGTTTCAATTTCCATATTTCCTTCAAATTTCCGCCAGGCCCAGAGCCAATTTCCAAAACGGATTTTCCAGAAAAGTCAATGGTCTTTAGCATTTCGAGAAACCGTTCCCGTTTGTACTCATAGTAAGGCTCATCATCGCCGGCGATGACATTTTGCCCTGTCCTTGAACCAATCCTTTTTGCGACCTCTGACCAATATGGTTCTGGGTGGTAATTGCTCATAAGTATTTTATTGTTTTAAAAAAAGGAGGCAAAGTTACACACATTTATTGCCGTGCAACCCAATATGGGTTTCCTTTTAATAAGACCCCCTTGGCTCAAAAGCCAAGGGGGTTCTCTTTTATTCGTAACCTCATCGCTTGATAAGGCTTGCAATAAACAACAATACCCCGGCACCGATCACAGCAGTCAAGATGGATGAAACAATTCCACTCCCCAGCGAAACACCAAGTTGACCCAGCAACCAGTAGCCAATGAAGCCACCTACAATTCCAATGATGATGTTTCCAATTAAACCGAATCCAGCTCCTTTGAAAAGAGTGCCTGCCAGCCAACCTGCGACTGCTCCAATAATTAAAACGTAAACTAAATGATCCATGACATTTGTTTTAAAAAGGAAAGAAAAAATGGACTGATTCGTTTTGGAACTGTTCTGGGCGTTTACATTTGCCAATTCATTTTTTCTTTCCAAGTTTGTGATTAAAGTTGGTTAAAAATTGAGCGTAACATACAAAAAATGAGGTAAAAACCGAATATGGAAATCATTGAAAAATATTTTCCAAATTTAAACGATGAGCAGCGGCGGCAATTTTTTGCCTTGGGCAATCTGTACAGGGACTGGAATGTCAAGGTCAACCTCATTTCCAGAAAAGATATTGACAATCTGTATGAACGCCACATACTGCATTCGCTTGCCATAGCAAAAACCTTTCAGTTTAAACCAAATACTGAAATCCTTGATATTGGAACCGGCGGTGGCTTTCCGGGCATTCCCTTGGCCATCTTTTTTCCCAAGGTTAATTTTCACCTGATAGATGGAACATTGAAGAAAGTAAAAGTGGTGCAAGACATTATCGAAAAAGCGGACATTCAAAATGCCACTGCCCAACAAATCCGTGCAGAGGAGTTGAAGAAAAGAAAATTTCAATTTATTGTAACCCGTGCAGTTGCGGCTTTGCCTCAATTGCAAATTTGGACTCGACGGCTTTTCAGTGAAAAAGAAAAAAACAACATGCCGAACGGGTTGATTGCATTGAAAGGAGGGAGCGTCGAACAGGAAATCAAAGCCCTTCCCAAAGGTGAATACACCGAAGTTTATCCTATAAGTGACTTTTTTGAAGAAGAATATTTTGAAGAAAAATATATTGTCTATTTACAGGCATAAAAAAATCGGACAACCAATTCAAGGTTGCCCGATCCGATTCATTGAGATACCAAATGACGTTTTTGGATATGTTTCTACTTTTAAAGAATCGTTACGCTTCCACTCCATTTTCCGATAGGGCAGCTTCTTCCGCGTTTACCTTCGTCGGGTTCAGTTTTTCTCTGATCTTGGCTTCTATCTCAGCGGCTACTTCTGGATTATCCGCAAGGAAATTTTTTGCTGCATCGCGGCCTTGAGCTATTTTGGCATCGTCGTAACTGTACCAAGCGCCGCTTTTTCCTATGATGTCAAAGTCAACGCCCATGTCAATAATTTCCCCATTTTTGGAAATTCCTTCTCCATACATGATGTCGAATTCGGCAATGCGGAAAGGAGGTGCAACTTTATTTTTCACTACTTTCACTTTCACATGATTGCCGACAACATTACCTTCTTTGTCTTTAAGGGCAGCACCCGAACGGCGGATGTCCAATCGGACAGATGCATAAAATTTAAGGGCATTGCCACCTGTCGTGGTTTCGGGATTGCCGAACATGACACCGATTTTTTCCCTCAGCTGGTTGATGAAAATAACAGAACAGCCAGTACGGCCAATTGAGCCGGTCAGCTTACGCATGGCCTGGGACATCAACCTGGCTTGGAGGCCCATTTTGGAGTCGCCCATTTCCCCTTCAATCTCACTTCGGGGTACAAGGGCCGCTACCGAGTCAATCACAATGATATCTATGGCACCCGAACGGATCAGGTTTTCCGTGATTTCCAATGCTTGTTCTCCATTGTCTGGTTGAGAGATCAGCAGTTCGTCTGTGTTCACGCCCAATGCCTCTGCATAGGTCTTATCGAAGGCATGTTCTGCATCTATGAATGCTGCAATACCACCTTTCTTTTGGCATTCTGCGATCGCATGGATGGCTAAAGTGGTTTTACCAGAAGACTCAGGGCCAAATATTTCAACGATACGTCCCCGGGGAAAACCATTTACGCCAAGGGCAACATCAAGGCCAAGTGAGCCAGTGGAAATGGTTTCAACATCTAATGCTTTTTTGTCTCCGAGCCGCATGACCGTTCCTTTGCCGTAGGTTTTATCAATTCGGTCAATGGCGAGATTTAATGCTTTGAGTTTAGAATCTTTATCTTGTAACATGTACGCTGGTTTTAAAATGTTTTAAATAGGATGCAAAAATAAATAAAATGTTTTAAAAAACAAAAATTTTATTTTTAAAATAAATTAAAACAATTTTTAGTAGCTAATGGCTTACCCGTTCCAGGTTGATAGTTAACTCATAGGCAAGAATGTTTAGCGTTGATGAAAGATGAATAGCAGCTATTCGAATGGAAAGACAAAAAGAGCACAAACCTCCCAAAAAACTCCCACTTGCTCACAGCCCGCAAATTACTACAACATTTTTGATCCACAAAAAAGAAACCCTTCACAGACAGAAGCTATGAAGGATTTCATGCAGAATTTTTCACAGTAGCAGATTGGTTTCTGGTTTTGGGGGTTAATGGTTTGCATTCGCGGCTTGTTTCCAAACCGAGAACCCTAAACCAAAAACTCATAAGTTTAGTGCATTGGTTTCAACGCAGTCTGCTCACTATAGTGGAGGATTGATTGGAGTGATGTCGGTTTTGGGTTGAACTTGGCTTTTGGCAAGTGCCTGTAGCCCTCGAAGAGTTCATCGTACTCTTCTGCGAGCAGGGGGTCGTTTTCCAGCGCCTCCGATATGGCAATCGTTTCAGCTGCTGAAGTTTCTTTGTAAATAAAGCGGATCAAATCCAATTGAGTAAAGTATTGTTTCATGCAGAATAATTTTGGTTAGCATAATTAAATTTCAAAATTCCTACCTTAAACTTTCCTACCATAAAGATTATTGTTTTTTGCTAAAAAAAGTGACAGAAAATCTAAAAAAATTCAATACTTGGGCAAAAATTGAGCAAGGCATAATATATTTAATTTGTATCTGTTAAAATTCTACTCCTTATGTTTTTGTCTTCCAGCCAATTAACATTTGTGGAAAACCCGTGTGGATAAAATGTGCAGAAATGTGTCTTTCTTTTCTTGACAACCGAAACGAAGCAAAATACATTTGTGCCCACAATCACGAAAAACAATTTCACTAAGTGTCGAAAAGTCGATATTTAATTTTGAAAATAAAGATAATGCGGTATATATGACGGTTTGAAGAAATATGAGTGAAACCCTTTTCTTTCACTGGATTTGGAAGATATTCATAAACTACACAAACCATTGAATTGTACAGCATAGTGACCACGGACGAAAGGGAAAGGAACGGCTTCTTTTTATAATTGAAACCAAACTTCCTAAATGACATTGATTTGTGGTAAGGTGCAAACCTTTCCTTGCAAACTTTTTGGATTCCTGATCAAGTCTCCATGGCAACGTTGAACCGAATGCCGCCTGAAGGGGTGCAATCGGTAAAACATGATGAACCGAAAATGCTTAAAAAACAATGTTCATGTGCCCTTAAATCGAACATGTGTCGCTAACCCATCTTATTGGACGGGCAGGCTTCAACCCATAACTGCTTTCGGGTAGATATGGGAGTGCTTACCAGTTCAACAAGATAAATCTGTTCCTTTTGATGCCAATAAGCAAATACCATTAGAAAACAGTTCGGATACTAGTTATTGATCTTTCAACGACTATTGACTGGCTGATTTCGTTATTTGATTTAAAGGCATGCAGAGTGTTCATTGAAAGCCGAACCTATACGAGGCAATTGTATTGAAAAATGCAACAACCACTTCATCCCAGCTTTTTGCCCTGCACCCGCACAGTCCGGGAAATGATGGAAACGGTTCGAATGCCAAATCCAGTTCCTTCTTCGGTAGGGACGTTATACAGGTTCATGTTGAAAAACATGATAAATGTGTAACAGGAAATGGCAGGAGATAAACATCGTAGGCGAAAACAGGATGACAGGTCTCGAAAGGTTAATCTGCCTGCTCGCCCCGCTTTAGCGGAACGTGCAGGGAGAAACAAACATCTTTCGGGAAAGTATGAGTCGATTGAGAAAAGGCTTTATCCCGATGCCGTTGGCAGAGAGAGCTATTTTTCACAGCAATGCTGAAAAATGGAAAAGCATACTAATCAATCAACACCGAGCATGCAAATGCAAGGTAGGCAAGCTGTTTTTTATTAATCAGTGTGCCAATCGGTTGAACATTCATAAAAGGGACAAACCCTGTCGGGAAAAAACAGAACAGAAGGTAGTTTTTTCGGAAACAACCCGAAAGGAAATTTTGGAAAGACAGGTAGCATTTGCCAAACAGGAAATCAACCGGACAGAGCAATCTGGAAGGGGTGCGGGGTTCGCCCCCGGCCACGATCTGTACTCTGTAATCCCTGTTTGAAGCCCGTAACTTCCCCGTTGGAGTAAGTGGCGTTGTTTGCAACGACCACATTTGGGACAGAACAGGATTAAGTGCAATCAATTTTCGGTGAATGCAAAAAAGCCCTTTGGGAAAAGTTGGATTTCAGGAAACTGAAAAAAAATGGATCGCAAAGGCGATTGCTGAAAAATGCCGTCAGGCATTTGGAAAGCACAGGAAAAAGGGATGACGGGCTTCGGTCTGTTATCCCTTTTCTTGTTTTTGAAAAATTCAAAAAGTTACATCCACAATTACAGGCAAATGATCGCTTGGATAATACTTCCCATCATTTATATCATCAATTAAAAAGTAGTTGGGTTTAAATTTATTATTTGTAAAAATATAATCTATTCGATTACATTCGGCATCGTTAACCTCAAAGCCCGTATAAGTACAATTTTGACCAATGTTTTTAAAACTATCCACAAATCCATTTTTTAAAACAATAGGATAAGGCGGTTCTTCGGGCGTAAAATTTAAATCGCCCATAAAAACAACAGGCGCTTCAACGGCTATTTCTTTTATTTTTTTAACAATTAATAATGTGCTATTTTTTCTTGCTTCTTTTCCAATATGATCAAAATGTGCATTAAAAACAAAAAATGATTTTTTAGAAACATTGTTTTCCAATTTTGCCCATGAACATATCCGCTCCATAGAAGCATCCCAACCCACACTACCAATAATATCAGGCGTTTCGGAGAGCCAGAATGTCCCGCTATTAATTAATTTAAATTTTTCTTTTTTATAAAATATTGCTGCGTATTCCCCTTTTGTTTTTCCATCGTCTCGCCCAACGCCATAATAATTATAGTTTAATAAAAAAGAATCAAGTTGTCGCATTTGACCCTCCAATGCTTCTTGCACACCCAATACATCAGGTGAGTGTTTTAAAATTAAATTGGCTACTTTTTCTTTCCTGTTTTCCCACCAGTTGGGGCCATCGTTTGGCGTGTTGTAGCGGATGTTATAAGTCATTAATCGTATGTTAATTTGCTCGTTGTTACGGCAAGCGAGAAATAGAAATGAAATAATCAAAAAAATAAAACGCATAAAGTTGATTTGTCTGAAAATTAGTGTTTTTTAAAAAATAACAAATAGTAACCTTCCTCAACCAGTAGAGGTGTTCATAAATAAGGAATCCTAAATTATATCCCCCCCCCACCCCCTCCAAAGGGGGAGATAGCCCCGTTTTTTAATTTAATAGTGTGCTGAAAAATAAAATTTTAGCAGGCTTTATCTCCCCCTTTGGAGGGGGTGGGGGGGATATACCAAGGAACAAATTCCAAATTTTTATTTATGAATATCTCTAGTGTTTTCTAATTTCTAAATACTTCCATTAAGTATCTCCAAATATTGGCGGTATTTTTTCAAACCAAGGGGCTGCCCGTTCCAATTGACCTGCCACCCTAAACAGTAATCCTTCATCCCCAATGGCAGCCATAAAGTGCACGCCAGCAGGTACCCCGCTTTTCGACCAATGCATAGGAACTGACATCGCAGGTTGCCCAGTCATATTGGCCAATTGGGTATAGGGCATAGCACTGAAATTCTTTTTGGCCATCTCCTCCACAATGCCTGCGCCTTTCAACATTTTTCCAGCATTTAATGAATTGACAATATTGACGAGGCGCATCTCTCCGGCAGTAGGTTTCAGTTCGCCGTTTTTAGGTGGCAAAACGGCAAGAGTCGGACTTAGATAAAGGTCATATTTTTCATGAAACTTGCCCATGATACGGGCCACTTTGTTCCATATATCAAGGGCCTGTACCAACTCCAAAGCAGAGTGTGCTTTCCCCAATAGATGACAAAACCAAGTAATAGCTTCCACATCCTGCCGGGTTGCCTTTCGGCCAAGCGGTTCTTCCAGCATGGCCACTTCATGTGCTGCTTCTGAAAGATACATGACCATAAATGCCTTACTCAATTCGAGGGCGTCATAATCCGGCTGAGCCTCTTCCACCCTGTGACCGAGACCTTCCAATAGCTTGGCTGTTTTTTCTACTGCTTTGATACATTCAGGATCAACCTCATTCCCAAAAGGGGACGTTGTAGTATAGGCAACTTTTAAGCCTTTCTGGTCATTTGTAACTTCTTGTAAATAAGGTCTTTCGGGCGGTTTAGCAAAATAGGGCATGCCCGGTGCATCACCATGAATGGCATCCAACATGGCAGCACTATCTCTTACCGAACGGGTCAGCACATGCTCCACCACAGCGCCATGCCACATAGCTCCATTGGGTGCCATAGGCACGCGGCCGCGGGAAGGTTTCAACCCAAACAATCCACAACAGGAAGAGGGTATGCGGATCGATCCGCCACCATCTCCACCCGACCCAAATGGCACCATACCAGAAGCGACCGCCGCCCCCGCTCCGCCACTTGAGCCACCTGATGTGCGTGTTACATCCCAAGGGTTAAGAGTCGGGCCAAAAGCTTCTGGTTCGGTGACGCCTTGCAGACCAAATTCAGGAGTGTTAGTTTTTCCTATAGAAACCACGCCCGTCGCGCGGAAGCGGCGCATCAGTTCATTGTCTTTGGGTGAAATGTAGTTGGTATTTTTTAACCCTTTCGTTCCTTTTGCATGTGGTGTGCCTGCATAAGTGGTAATGAGGTCTTTTAATAGAAACGGTACACCTTTGAAGGGGCCATCTGGCAATTCGCTTTTGGCGATCCGCCGAGCCTCATCGTACATTTTATAAATGACGGCATTGAGTTGCGGATTTAGCTTTTCTACTCTTTGGATGGCTGCTTCGGCAAGTTCAAGCGGTGTGACTTCGCCTTTTTTGACGAGGGCGGCGAGGGATAGGGCGTCGTGGGTTTTTAGTGATGGCATTGATATAATGATGCTTGTTTCGCTGCAAGTTAGCGAAAAGAAGATAAGCCCTCTTTTCCAAGCTCTTTTGTGGAAAACTTTACCCACCTTTCAACCATTTCAACCATACAAATTGTTTTAACTTCGCTAATCGAACCATTCTAATTTTTTCACCTAAAAATTTCAATCATGAAAACACGGAATGCTCTAACGTTTATAGCCTTTTCAATAATACTCTTTTCGTCTTGCAAAGACGACGAGATGAGCAACGAAGAAGCGCCAATGAACATTTATGAAAGCTGCTGCGAAATGCCTGGAGTGGACATAACGATTGGACAGGGAAATATTTTCATCCCGAATATTTTTACGCCCAATGAGGACGGGATCAACGATGTATTTATCATTTGGGCTGACGAAAACATTGCGCAAGTGGAGGAATTGACCATTAAGGATAAGGCAGGTACTGACATCTTTACCCAGTTCAGTTTTATGCCCAATGAATTTAATTTTGGTTGGCTGCCCTCTGAAACAGAAGCTCCAAACGGCCTATATGATTACGATGCCAGCATCCGAAGCTTAGATGGCGTGGTTGAGTCAGTCAGCGGCTCTGTTTGCGTCTATCGTTGCAAAACGGAAACTGATTCCATACTCGTGGAAAATATCCCCAACTGCCAATTCTCAACCCAACATGACGGAGAAGGAGGGCACGACCATCTTGCTCCTTCTCTTGAATCAGCAGAATGTTTTTAAAAAACCATTTAACCATTTAACCATTAAAACCATTAAAACCATTAAAACCATTTAGTCTATGCCAAACTACTGCCACCTCCACTGCCACACACAATACTCCCTCCTCGATGGCGCCGCTAACATCGCCAAGATGATGGACAAGGCCAAAGCCGACGGACAAAAAGGCGTCGCCTTGACCGATCACGGAAATATGTATGGCGCTTTCCAATTCGTAAATGAAGCCAATAAGCGAGGGTTAAAACCGATGGTCGGCTGTGAGTTTTACTTAGTGGAAAATCGGCATAAAAAGAAATTCCTTCGAGCCAACAATGAGCGGGACAAGCGTTACCACCAACTCATGTTGGCCAAGAACAGGACGGGTTATGAGAACCTGTCCAAACTCTGCTCGCTGGGTTTTATTGAAGGGCTTTACAGCAAATTTCCCCGCATTGATAAAGAATTGATTGAAAAATACCATGAAGGCATCATCGCTACTTCCTGCTGCATCGGGGCAGAAGTACCGCAGACCATTTTGACAGGAAACATCGAAAAAGCGGAGGAACTGCTCAAGTGGTGGCTCAATATTTTTGGTGAAGACTATTACATCGAACTGCAACGCCACAAAGGATTAGAGAAAATTGACGATACGGGCATGAGCCAAGAAGATGTCAATCAGGTTTTGTTAGGTTTTGCCAAAAAGTACAACATCAAAGTCATTTGTACCAACGACAGTCATTATGTGGAAGAAGAAGATTATGCACCACATGACATTTTGCTTTGCATCAATACAGGTAGTCTATTAGAGGAAAAAGAACGCTTCAAATTCCCCTCCAGCGATTTCTATTTCAAAACACAAGACCAAATGAACAAACTCTTCCACGACGTGCCAGAAGCGGTGGACACGACGATGGAAATTTTTGATAAAATAGAGCCGTTGGAATTGGCGAGGGATGTGCTGCTGCCTGCCTATCCCATGCCGAAAGAATTTGCAACGCAAGATGATTACCTCCGCCACTTGACTTACGAGGGGGCAAAAAAAAGATATGGCACTATTACGCCTGCCATCAAAGAGCGGTTGGATTTTGAGTTGGATGTTATTCGCAAATCTGGCTATCCGGGCTACTTCCTCATTGTACAAGATTTTACTTCTGTTGCCCGTCAAATAGGTGTGTCCGTTGGGCCAGGCCGTGGCTCGGCGGCGGGATCAGCAGTGGCCTACTGCGTGGGCATCACCAATGTTGACCCCATCAAATACGACCTCCTTTTTGAGCGTTTCCTTAACCCTGAACGGGTGAGCATGCCCGATATTGATATTGATTTTGATGACCGCGGACGTGATAAAGTCATTGACTATGTGATTGACAAATATGGTAAAATGCAGGTAGCGCAGATCATCACCTATGGTACAATGGCAGCTAAGTCTTCCCTGCGTGATGTCGGACGGGTAATGGATGTGCCGTTGCCTGAAGTGGATCGGGTGGCCAAGTCGTTTCCTTTACAATTGGGTGCTTCACTCGCCCATGTTTTGGCAGATGGTGGCGTACATCCAAAGCTAAAAGAAAAGCTCAATTCCGAGGATGTAGAACGAGCAAGGTTGTTTAGGGATTTGGCCGATGGCCAAGACCAAATTGGTGAAATGATCCGCACTGCCAAAAAACTGGAAGGGTCAGTACGCAACACGGGCATCCATGCCTGCGGTGTCATCATTACGCCTGATGACATCACCAAATTTGTTCCCGTCTCAGTAGCGAAGGATAGTGAAATGTTGGTCAGTCAATTCGACAACAATGTAGCAGAAGATGCTGGGCTGTTGAAAATGGATTTTCTTGGATTGAAAACTTTGACCATTATCAAAGATGCCTGCCGCATAGTGAAAGAAGTACATGGAGTTGATATCAACCCTGACGAAATTCCGCTTGATGACCAAAAAACGTACGAGCTTTTCCAGCAAGGTGGCACCGTCGGCGTATTCCAATATGAGAGCGATGGTATGCAGAAATACATGAAGGAACTCAAGCCTAACCAGTTTGCCGATCTGATAGCAATGAATGCTTTGTACCGTCCAGGGCCGTTGGCCTACATTCCAAATTTCATTAATCGAAAGCATGGGCGGGAGGAGATTACCTACGACCTCCCAGCAATGGAGGAATACCTCAAAGAGACCTATGGAATTACGGTATACCAAGAGCAGGTTATGCTGTTGTCACAAAAACTCGCCAATTTTACCAAAGGCGAAGCCGACGTGTTACGGAAAGCGATGGGTAAAAAGAAGAAGGCTGTGCTCGACAAAATGTTCCCCAAATTCATAGAAGGCTGCGAAAGCAACGGTCACCCCCGCGATAAATGCGAAAAAATATGGAAGGACTGGGAAGCCTTCGCCTCCTATGCCTTCAACAAATCACACTCCACCTGCTATGCTTATATAGCTTTCCAAACGGCCTACCTGAAAGCCAATTACCCCGCCTGTTTCATGGCCTCCGTACTGTCCAACAACATGAACAATATCACTGATGTGACCAAATTCCTCCGCGAATGCAAACGCATGGGTTTGGAAGTACTAGGGCCAGACATTAATGAATCAGTTTCCGATTTTACTGTTAATGATAAGGGGCAAATCCGCTTTGGGCTTTCTGCACTAAAAGGAGTGGGAGAAGGGCCAGTAGCCGAAATTTTGGAAGAACGGAAAAAAGGAAAATTCAAAGACATTTTTGATTTGGTTAAACGCCTCAACACTAAAGCTGCCAATAAAAAGGTAATGGAAAGCTTGGCCTATGGTGGTGGATTCGACTGTTTTGAAGATATTCACCGCAGGCAATATTTTTCGAAATCCGGTAAACATGAAACTTTTATCGAAGGACTGTTACATTATGGAAATCAAGTAAGGGTTGAGGTACAAGACCTTTTTTCTTTAACAAACGATAAAGATGCGAAGAAGCAACCACCAGTACTACCCAATATTCAACCTTGGCCACTCATCGAAATGCTGGAAAAAGAAAAGGAGGTCACGGGTGTCTATGTCACCGGCCACCCGCTTGATGAGTACCGCATGGAGGTCGAAAACTTCACGTCCTGCTCGCTGGAAGACCTCGAACAGAAAAAAGGCCAACCTGTCAAAATCGCTGGTATCGTTATGCAGGCTTCTCACCGTATCAGCAAAAAGGGCACAGGCTGGGGACTCTTTACCATTCAGGATTTTAATGGCTCGCTCGAATTCCCGCTTTTCAGCGACGACTATATGAAGTTTAAAGGCTTTTTCGAACAGGGTAATTGCGTTTTTATTACAGGTAATTATGAAGCCCGCTGGGGCAAGGAAGATGAATTTCAATTAAAAGTAAAAGAAGTGACCTTGCTGGAAAATGTAGGGAAGAAAATTGCCAATTCTATTACGTTGAAATTACCTGTTGAAAATTTGACGCTCCAAATGATTGATCAAATTGATGACCTCTGCAAACAGTATAGAGGCAAACACAAACTACACATTACACTACTTGACATGACCAACCGGACAAGCATGCCTTTTTATTCTGCGACAAAACAGGTGAATGTGGATAATGATTTTGTGCAGGAGTTGGAGGGGTTGGGGGTGGAGTATATGGTGGGGTGAGCGGGATTTGAACTTTCTCGTTTTAAAACTTATTTTTGTGAAAAATTAATTAATGTCCACTGCAACTAAAATACTATCTCAAGAACGAGAAAAAGTAGCCGATAAAAAGGAGGTTTTTTCACTTTTAAGGCAACACCAAACTCAAATCACTGAATGGGGTGTATCAAAAATCGGCTTGTTTGGCTCTTTCATACGCGGCGAGCAAACTGATAGAAGCGACGTGGATATCCTCGTACAATTTGAGAAGGGTAAAAAGACCTTTAAAAACTTCATGCGGCTTGCCTATTTTTTAGAAGAATTGTTCAATCGAAAAACCGAAGTCGTGACAATTGAGAGCCTTAGCCCATTTCTCAAACCACACATCTTGAAAGAAGTAAAATATGTCTCGTTCCCTGATTGAATTTTTAAGGCATATTCAAGTCGAGATCAATTTTCTCTCCACGCATTCGCAGAATCTCACCTTTGAAGACTTTACCAGAAATGAAGTATTGATCCGTGCTTTCACCCGCAGCTTTGAAGTAATTGGTGAAGCCGTCAAAAATTTACCTGATGGTTTTCGAGACCGATATCCCAATGTGGACTGGAAAGGTTTTGCTGGAATGCGTGATAAATTGATTCATCATTATTTCGGCGTTGATTATGAAATTGTTTGGGATACGTTGATAAATGAAATTCCTGATTTGAAAGTAGCTATTGATGCAATCATTGAAAGTAAAAAAAATGGATAATGATTTTGTATTTACTTTATAATGATTAGAAACATAGCAATGCCTGAAAAAAGTGCATTGATGACCCCAAACATATCACCTATCTCTCCATAGCTTGGAGGTTTCCTGTCAGGGTTATATTTCACAGTAAAAATCCAAAAATTTACTATCGCTAATAGAGCTACAATAGCTAATGTAATTGGAAATATTGAATTAAAAAATTTCACTACTCTCACAATTATAAATTAGGCTTTTTTAAGAAAAAAAATTTAGCAAATATAGTTTAACTTTAAGGTTATGATTTGGTAAATGTTAGGCTAAGCTTTATTGAGACGTCACCTTCAAGCCTTTCTCGGTTGAACTTTCACAAAAAATATTAGTTTTATTCACACCATGCCAACAAAAATAAAAACTATAATTTTTGATCTCAAAAAAGGCAATCTCGTATTTTTAGAGCCGCACCTACCTCAGCTTATTGAGCTTTAGAAAATACAAAAACCTTCCTCTATGCCGCATGATGTCAGAAAATAGTATTATTTTTATCCTGAATTTATTTTACCCAAATGGCACAAAACTCAATCAACAATTCCACCTTCTGGACCAACCTCCTAAAAAAAATAATAAAAATCATTTTAAAAAACCTCGGCGTCCGCACTAGCCCGCCGACGCATAACCAACATGTCGTGCCACATGAAGAAGGTTGGGCAGTAAAAGGAGAAGGTAATGAAAGATATACAGCCATTTATAAATACCAGCGGGGTGCGATTGAGCGGGCGAAAGATATTGCGAAAAATTATGGGTCAAGTGTAATTATTCACCGGGAGGACGGGACAATTCGGGATCGGGTGAGTTACGATTGATTGTTTAATTGGAAATTAGAAATTTAAAGTATCATGAAAATATACAACAACCCTTCCTGCTCCAAATGCGTGGCAACGATCGGCATTTTAAAAGAAAATAATATTCAACCAAAAATCATTAATTATCTGGAAACGCCGCCATCCAAAAAAGAATTAAAAGAAATAATTCAGTTATTAGGTATTTCTCCACTTGATTTAATCCGTAAAAAAGAAACTATTTTCCAGAAAAAATATGCGGATAAAAAATTATCTGATCAAGAATGGTTGGAGGTAATGACATTGCATCCAATATTAATTGAGCGGCCAATTATCATTAATGGAAATAAAGCCGTGATCGGTAGGCCGCCTGTGAAAGTGCTGGATATTTTATAGCATAATAAGAGAGGTCGTTTCAATTGATTTTGAAACAACCTCTTTTTTTTGTTCGAATTTATTAAACATCAACCTCCCATATTATAATAAAACCGTTCCTCGATGACTTGGTCGTCTTGCCATTTCTGGCGGGCGATCTGCTCCATTTTGACCCGGTTGCCATCTTGAAAAGTGACTTCCATCCAAGATTCTACCATCGTGATACCTTCATCTTCATTGGAGGTAATAGCATTGATGCCACCGCCGTGCCAATCTTTTACACTGGACAGGAATTTCTTTTCATATTCCCGGTTGAAGTCTTTGCCTTCTCTTGCCTTCCCGTCGGCTTCGATCATTACCACATCATTGTGGTAATATTGCTCGAAAGCATCTAGTAATTGGCCGGAAAAAATCTTGTCGTTGATGTCTTTTGCTTTTGCTAAGTAACTCATGTGGTTTTTGCTTTTTAAGTGAATAAATCTGGTGAACGACAGAAAAACCGATGGGCAGCCCTTTAGTTCAAATACTCTCAAGATAAGGACAAGAAGAATAGGGGGGTGACACATTTCCCAACATCATAATTGATATAATGGAATGCCATTAAACAACTTATACAAACACCCTGTGTCTATTTTCATGTAACAAACCCACCGAAAAACCCGTCACCAAAATGCGTCGCATTTTGAACCGATCATAAAACTAAAGCGAATGAGAACCTTCTGCACTTTCCTTTTTAGCTTTTTTCTTCTTGGCAATGTACTCTTCGGCCAATCTTATTTCACCCTCACAGGAAAAGTTTTAGATAAAAACAGCCACAGGCCTGTTGGTTATGCGCATGTCGGCATTCCTGAGAAAGGGATCGGCACCATCTCTGGGCATGACGGCAGGTTTGAATTTAAAGTCCCGGAGCGATATGCCAACTCCTCTTTGATCGTTTCTTTCATGGGGTACAAGACCTACAAAAAACCGATCAAAGATTTTAAAAGTGGCGCAACAATATATATCGAACAATCTGCCAGCGACCTCATCGAAGTAGTAGTCATGGGGGAAAATGCGATTGAGGATATTATTCGAAAAGCTGTCAAAAATATCCCCGCAAATTATCCAACCCATCCAACAACCGTATTGGGATTTTACAGGGAATCATTAACGGATGACAGCCTCCGTTACAAATATATGGCTGAGGGAGTTTTAAATATTTATAAAACAAGCTACCAAAAAATTTCGGGAGAGCAAGTTGGCTTGGTACAGGCCCGAAAAATAAATTTAAAAAACCCGTTGGATACTGTAGTTCGGTCTGGTTTAAGTTCTGGACACATGGCAGGTCACCGTTTTGACTTTGTAAAAAACAGGGAAGATTTTATTGATGAAAACTTTTTCCCAGTCTATAAATACTGGATCGAAAAAATAACCACTTATAATGATAAACCAGTTTATATTATTGGATTCGATAAAGATGAAAATGTTAAAGCCTATAATAAAAAAAGCGGTAAATGGAAAGCTTTGGCAGATGCCCTGACTGGGAAAAGAAAAAACAATACAAGAATTGAAGGCCGTATGAAAGGCAAAATATATATTGAGCAAGGATCGTATGCTTTTATCCGGGCCGAGTTTGAAATATTGCCAGAAGGGCTGAGAAAAATTGATGACTATCCATTGTATGCAGGTAATTGGAATGCTAATAAATATGTAATGAATTACCGGAAAATAGGTGATAAATGGTATTTCAGCGATGCGCTCCGAGAAGGTGAACGCTCCAATGGGGGGCTATATGCCAATGAAATAAAAATCACGGAAATAAATACCGAACCCTCATCGCCCATCCCCTATTTGGAAAGAATGAAAAGGGGCTATCAATTTGTAAATTTAACGGGCACTTATGACGAATCATTTTGGAAAAACTATAACACCACACCTTTGAATGAGAGCTTGGCAGAAAGCGTCCAACAATTTAAGAATATACAAAAAGCACAAGAGGTATTCAATGCAGAATATATGGCTTCACTCCAACGGCAAAGGGATTCCATAGAAGCTATTAAAATGTTGGAAATAAAAGAACAGGTAGCACAAGAAAGAGGCATTACTGTTGAAGATCTGGAAAATATGGACTATGTGCCTGAGGAAATAAAAAAAATAAATAAAGTCCGCAAACAATTTAACCGGGTCAAATTTTCATTCGGCGCAGGCACTCATTTATTGTCAACGGAAGAACCACCTATGACCATTGAATATTTTAATGGGAAAGGCGAAACCATCCTCTCATTGACTGATGATATTTCTCATAGGGATTTTGAAATCATTGCCAATTGGGATTTTGATGTATTTTTTAACCCGAATTTTTTTGTGCGTTTGGGGAATGCTTTTGATTTTTCAAAAAGTATTTATAAAGATTGGTCGTTGGGTGCAGGGACACAATTTAATTTATCAAAAGGTCGTCCCGTATTTATTAAAGCAACTGCACAGTATAATTTCCTCCGATATGCAAGAGTGGTTGGGCATACTGACAATAACTATGGACATTTTAAAGTGGATGGAAAAAAATTTAAAGCCGAGTCCATTAGATTGAATTACGGTAGCCGTTTGCATAATATTAAATTGTCCAGCGAATTGTCCATTGAATTAAATCCTTCTCAAGAATTGTATTTCCGAGGAAGTTATTATTGGACTTTTGCCAGTCAGGAGAATGTATGGTTTAAAGAAAGGAAGGAATTATTTCGGAAAGATAAACGGTTGCCTATTAAAGATGATCATTTGTCCATCACTCAATCTGACATGTCATTTAATAATAGAATAACGCCCGATGAGTCCTTTTCTATTACGGTGGGATTATTATTTAAATAAAAAATGTCCGACTTGAATTCAAGTCGGACATTTTTTATTTTTAATTATTTCTCAAAAGTCATAACACTTCACATCTTTCCCTTTTCCAAATTTACGTTTACCACCACTTCCACCATCAGATGGTTTCCAGCCTAAATTAAAAGGATTAATTTTAATAGCAACATATACATCCGTACCATAATAATCCGATTTTAAGAATAGGCTTCCTATTTTATCCGAGCCAATTACAAGAAACCCCAACCTCGCCGCCAAACCTACTTGAACTCTTTGCCAATTCAATAGACTCACGGGCAGCGACGCAGAAAACCAGCGATGTTCATAACGGGGTGTCAAGGCAAATAAACTCGAACGGTGTGGGTTTAATTTCCCAGTGGGAAGACGGTGAACGAATAAGCCATTCAAAAAGACATTCTTGGTAAAACTGTAATCTGCCTGAAGGGTCATAGCAGTTGGAAGGGCAAGTTTAAAACTGTTACCTGTCAAAGAAGCAAGAGAGTCGTCCAATGCTTCATGACTGAAAAATTGCAAAAATTCCTCTCCATCTTCCGGGTATGTAAAATTGAAATCATCAGGATCCAATTGAAAAGCCCTTGGGTTTGTGACAGCATGCGTCTGGGCATTTTTGTTGAAATGCATATAACCAACATCGAGGATAGATGCCCCCAAGCGCCACTTATAGCCTTCTTCGTATTCTTGGATAACTTGCACAAAACCAAGGTCAAAGCCGAAGCCTTTACCCGAGCTGTTGATCCCATATCCATTTTCTTTCAGGTTGGAAGTGGTAAGGCCGTAGTGCCCGCGGCTATCTTCGACGGTGATATTGTCATCAATTAATTTAGTGTGAGTCCACGGTTGCAGATTTTCAAGATAGGCAGCCTCGTATCCTGTAAGTCGTTTCACATTTATGCCAAAACCCACAAATCCCGAATTATTGGGAATTTTTACTGCGTAATTCAACCCTATTTCCGACCAGGCGATAAAAGTACCATCGAACGGATGGGTGGAGAAGGGGTCATAAAGGGGCCAGTTGTCATATTTATAATAACTGAATACATTGGGCACATTCAACGTACTAAGGGCTGCCCGCATATTGGTAAAAAGCCCTATTGAATGGTTCTCTTGAATTTTCACAACCAAAGATGGTCCGGCTACAAAAGAATTGATTGAAGCAAAGCGCTTTTTACTGTCATTGTCATAGTCAATGATATAGGTGCTAGGGCGTAAAGAATCGTCCACTCTTTTTGCCGAAATAAACTCGGCATTATTGGCATTTCTCAACAGGTCAATCGTATTGGTATTTCTGATATACGCATAATTGTTCTCAAAAAACAATCCCGCACCAACCAAGTTGAAATCCCATGAGAGGGGGTTGGTAAGATTGCCTGATGGATTAAGGGAAATGCTGTTCGCTCCTGCATAGTTTTCCAACCGCAGTCCCAGTTGTTCTTGGGAAAACGAAAAAAGCGGGAGCAGCAAAATCAATAATGAAAGGTTGCATTTCATAGGTTCACCGGATTGTGGAATGTTTAACCAAAAAACCTGCCCAGTTGGGTTCGTTTATTTAGGTGGAAGGTAAAATTTAAACAAGCTCTAAAAAGGAAGGGTGGTAGGCGTCTTATTGCAGACGGTTTAGGCTGTCAATTTATTGTGACAACACCCAATTAATATTGTTTATTAATAGGTGTTTATCATTGAAGAAATTCAAGAAAACAGGGCAAGTATTTTTGGCAGAAAAATCAGAAGACCTACAATGGCAGCACCAATGGCTGTCAATAATACAGCCCCTGCAGCCAGATCTTTCGCATGACCAGCCAATGGGTGAGGCTCGGGCGAAACTAGATCAGTCAGATCTTCAATGGCTGTGTTGAATGCCTCGGCTGCCAGTACAATGGCGATGGCAAAAACGATAATGCACCATTCTGTAGGTGTTATTTCAAAGTACAAACCTAATGCTATAACCAATACTGTTGCCATTAAATGCACTTTGGCATTTGGCTGCGTAACGAACAACCTCTTTATGCCCTGAAAGGCATAGCGAAAGCTATTGAGCCGTTTTTTTAGCATGGTTGATCCTCCTGATAAATTGATAAGTGCCCAATATGCCTAAGTGTTGGCTCTCCTCGCCCACGATGTTTTGGAAATTGGAACAAATAAATTCGCCAGAATAAAAGATATGGTCGAGTGGTAAGTCCCAAATAGAGATGGTCCCTGAAAAGGAAGTAGGCATGAATCCCGTTCGGCTTTCCATCAACCCGGTTCGGTTCATAAAAACCTGTATCAAATCGGACCAAGATACAGCATTGAAATCACCAACCACTAACATGGGGCCATCTGTTCGAACCACTTGGTTTTGTACTAGGTTCAGATGTTCAAAAAGCCGCTTTTTGGAAAATTCATCCAAGGCAGGCTGGGTATGTGTACTGATAAAATTGAATGCTTGTCCGCTCACTTTAATCTCTCCCGTGAGATTGGGAACTTCGTTAAAATAAAAAGTGTCAAGTGCTGCTATTTCATACTTGGAATAAATGGACATCCCATAAATGCCAAGGTCAACCATCGTATGATTAAAAGGATGCGCCCTGCCCAGTGAGTCTTTTAGTAATTGTTCCCAATTAAAAGTAACTTCATGGAAAAAAACAATATCAGCATCAATGGCTTTTACCGCTGAAAACACCTCTGAACGGTTGTTCGCATTGGTTAAGTTGATATTGGCAATTTTTAGATCGGGGATATAAACCGGCAGGCCTGCCCCTCCATTTTGGTGGCTTTCGATCATTTGCTGCCGCCACCGCTCGATTCCATTCCCATTGACCGAATATTTCATAAAAAAACACAACAAAGTACATCCCCCAAAAAAGGCAAAGGTCAGCTTGGGCTGTTTGAAAAAAAGGGCCGCCAAACCAGCAAAAAGGTAAAACAGCATCAATTGCACGGCGTAGTTCACTACCCAGGAAAGAGAAGGCAGCACATTTGGAAAGACACACAAAAAGACACCCAACAAAATACCACCTAAGAAGGTAATATGTAGGATAGGATGGGCGAGTAGTCTTTTATACATTCTTAACCGATTTGGGAAATCTCAATTTTAAACAAAGGTAGGTAAAATGGGGTATTAGGTATTGAGATATTGGGTATTGAATAGTCAGGGTTGAAACCAACGCTCAATTCCTAATACCCCGCCCCCCCTTCATCTTTTATTTTGAAAAAATAGTTTCAATAGTTCGCTGCATTCTTCCATCATAATGCCAAATTCCACTTTAGTTTTTGGGTGCAAAAGGGTTTTTCCATGCCGCATAAAACCCCGTTTATCGTCACCAGCACCATATACGAGGCGATCCAGTTGGGCCCAGGCAAGGCCACCCGCGCACATAACACACGGCTCCAAAGTAACATACAATGTACATTCTTTGAGGTATTTGCCTCCCAAAGCGTTGGCAGCAGCAGTCATGGCCAGCATTTCTGCATGAGCCGTCACATCGTTTAGCAGTTCAGTCTGATTGTGGGCCCTGGCAATGATTCGGTTGCGGCAAACGACCACAGCACCGACAGGCACTTCGTCGGCATCGAAAGCTTTTTGTGCTTCCAATAAGGCCTGCTTCATATAATGGGCATCGGTATGGACGGTTAGCATATATAGGTTTTTGGTTTGGATGTTTGAATGTTTTAGAGTTAATTAGGGCTATCCTCAAAACTGTAAACCGCAAACTTTCAAACCATTGACATCAGATCATCCCCCTCGATTTCAGTTCCAAATATTTATTGATGGTATTCATCGAAAGGTCTTCCGGTCTGGTAAGAATCGTTTGGATACCATGTTGGGTGAGTTTTTGTGCCATGGCCCTTTTTTCCGCCAAAAATTTTTGGGCAATGGTATTGGTGTATATCCCTTCCACTGTTTCTGCTTCTTTTTTTACAAAATCCTGAATTTCTGTATTTTCAAAAAATACAACTACCAATAAATGGAATTTATGGATGCGGCGCAGCAAAGGCAGCACCCGGTCGAGCGCGTACATACTTTCAAAATTGGTAAATAAAAGGATCAGGCTACGGCCATTAATTAATTTCCGGGCGATGTGATATAGCAGTTCATAATTGGCTTCGAGCGGTCGTTCTTTTTCTTTGTAGAGCGCATGCAAAATTTTGTTTATTTGGTTCGCTTTTCGGTCGGCTTTTACCGTTGCACCTATTTTATCGGAAAAAGTAATAAGTCCCGCCTTGTCGTATTTTTTAATGACAATATTAGAAATGGCCAGGCTCGTATTGATCGCATAATCCACCAAACTCAATCCATTAAATGGCATCTTCATCGCCCTGCTTTTATCAATCAGGCAATAGACCTGTTGCGAGCGCTCGTCCTCATATTGGTTGACCATGAGCTTGCTGAAACGACCCGTTGCTTTCCAATTAACACTCCTGTAATCATCGCCTCTGACGTAATTTTTTATTTGGTCAAATTCATAGCTGTGGCCAATACGGCGTATTTTCCGGATGCCCTCTTGGGAGGTAAGGCGGTTAAAAGCCAACATTTCATATTGTTTCATTTGCAGGACGGAAGGGTAAACTGGCACCGACATTTTTTCGCCCAAACGAAAGCGCCTTTGTATCAAATTCATATTCGTGGATGCAAAAATATTTATCATCCCAAATTCATATTCACCCCTCGTAACAGGGGTCAGTTCATAACTAACTGTTTTTTCTTCTTTCGTGGGCAAATCCATTTTTATTTCAAAATCCCTTTCTTGAAATTGCGCGGGCAATTCGTCAATGATGGTCAGATGGAGTGGCCTGTGGGATTCATTTGTTATTTCCAACAAAACCCGGTTGGCATCGCTGAGGGAAAGTAGTTTTGGCAGTTTCCGCAAAGCTTCCAAGGAGACATTTTTTTGAAATAAAAAAACAACATCAACCAATGTGGCACCAACAGCGATCATAAAAAAGATCAGCACCACTGAAAACATTGTGGGCACTAAATAGGAAATGGCGAAGCACACAGCCACACAGCCAAATAGCCCGAAAAAGCGGTTGGTGAGGTAAAGGTTTCTCATGGGTGCAAATTAAAGGATAAAACATTATTTTTGGCAATCATATTAAAATACTGAAACGAGAAAACTATGGCCATCACTCCCTATCAACCAGATTTCGACACTCGTTGGAAAGAACTGATCAAGGGGTTACACAAATATGTTGTCCAGAAATTTTTCCCAATCCTATTTAAACGGATAGACTGGGAGAAAGGTGTAAGATACCTTGACAAGGAATTGGCAAAAATATTTGCTGACTGGATAAAGCAAGGGAAAAAATTAGGCGATCTCTTGTTTGAATACTATTTAAAAAATGGCAAAAAGCAACTCGTCTTGATCCATATCGAAGTGCAACATGGCTTCGACCCCCTTCTTCCCAAACGCATGTTCATTTCTTATTACAGGATCAGGGATAGGCATCCTGACACACCATTAACGGCACTTGCCATTTACACTGGGCCAAGGGCTTCGAAAAACCCGGGCACTTACAAAGAGGCGTTCGAAGGGGTTAATGTTACTTACAATTTCAACTATCTGATCCTTAAAAACCTGAAGGCGACGGAGTTATTGGCATCCAACAACCCCATTGACCTTGCATTATTGGCAGGATTGTATGTTCTTAAAATCAAAGATGATCACCAACGGGCTTTACAATACAAACTAAAACTGGCAAGACTCTGTTTAGAAAGAGGGTTTGGTAAACAAACAACGAAAGATTTGATTATTTTTGTAGCATTCACCATTGCTCTACCAAAACAGGAACAAAAAGAATTTGAGAAAGAAATCATAAAAATGACAAAAATGGATAATACACCATTAATAGAAGTTGACCGTTCATCAACGCTTCTTTTGACTCAGGTTTTCTTTGGTAAAACTTATGAAGAACTACAAGAAGAATGGAAAGAGGAAGCCATGAAAATGGCCAAAGAGGAAGCCATGAAAATGGCCAAAGAGGAAGCCATGAAAATGGCCAAAGAGGAAATTGAAGTACAAAAAAGAAAATCAATTCTTCACGCCTTTTTCGAAGCACATCTTTCGGTTGATGTTATTTCGAAAGTTTTGGATATTGACCAAAGATCAGTCAAAAAAATAATTTCCGAAGCCAAAAAAACAAACCGGAAAAAGACTAACGGATCTAACGGCACATCAAAAAAAGGATAACTCAAATACTTTCTCATAAAAAGGCAAACTCAAAACTTTTCCCTTCCTTTGCGCCTCAATTATTAATTGCTGCTGGCTATTGGCAAAAAAGCCAACGGCCAATAGCTAAAGGCTAATAGCCATTTAAAACACTCATGGCAAACAACTTACTACAAGGAAAAAATGGTGTCATCTTTGGCGCCCTCGACGACCAATCTATCGCCTGGAAAGTGGCCGAACGCTGTCACGAAGAAGGCGCTAAAATTGTACTCACCAATGCACCCGTCGCTTTGCGTTTCGGTAAAATAAATGATCTAGGTAAAAAATTAAGCGCCCTTATCATCCCTGCCGATGCCACTTCCGAGGAAGACATTGAAAATCTCTTCCAACAATCCGTTGAACATTTTGGCGGAAAAATAGACTTCGTGCTACACTCCATCGGTATGTCGCTCAATGTGCGGAAAAACCGGGCATACACCAATATCAAGTACGACTGGATGCACAAGACCTTCGATATCAGCGCCATGTCGTTCCATAGGGTTATGCAATCACTTTATAAAAACGACCAAATGAACGAGTGGGGCAGCATCGCCGCTTTGACCTACATAGCGGCCCAGCGCACCTTCCCTGACTACAACGAAATGGCTGAATCAAAAGCACTTTTGGAAAGTTTTGCCCGCAGTTTCGGTTATCATTTTGGAACAAAAAATAAGGTGAGGGTAAACACTGTCTCCCAGTCGCCTACATGGACGACTGCGGGTAGTGGTGTGAAAGGCTTCAAAGAGTTTTTTGACTATGCGGATAAAATGTCGCCGCTCGGAAATGCTTCTGCCGAAGCATGTGCGGATTACTGCGTATTCCTGTTTTCCGACCTGTCGAGGATGGTGACCATGCAGAACCTCTATCACGACGGTGGGTTCTCCAACATGGGCATGAACCCTGCTGCGTTGGGTCTGTAAAATATATTACTCGTGGTAAGAGGTGGGGGGGGGGCGGCATGTTAAATGCTGACACCCCTCTCTTTATTTTTGAAAGAAAAGGAAACCGGCTCCTAATGTTCCATAGTGTGAAAAGACTGCCATGGGATTATAATTATGTACTTACCAGCGGCAAACATAAAATTCCAATTGGTTTTAATCTGGTACAATAAAGCAGCGTTGTAAAACGAAATATTGGTGTTTATTTAAATAATAATTGTGTAAAGCCCTTTATACCAATGCTTTAAAAACAGGTTGTTGTTATCCAGTTTAATGACCATTTATGAAAAATCTATTTCGACCAAATAAGAAAATATTTGAACAACACGCAAGCTATTAGGCATCTCCCATTTCAAAAAACCCAAATATGATTTTACTACCTTTACCCTTTTGAAACGAAAAGCCGCCCTTCCACATATCATTTCATCGGCAGCTGTTTACTCAATGTAGAATAATAGTATTCTCTTTCAAAAAGCACTGATGAGGTAAATAGTTTTTGTGAGTAAATTCAATTAAAAACATTCAATCACATAATTATAAAAAGAGAAGATTTTTTTAAAAATTTAGGGCTTGAAATTATATTTGATCAAAGTAAAACTATCATGAAGAATGATGTTAAAGATGTAATCAAAAAAGTCATAGCAGGCTTGATCATAGCTTACATCATCTGGGTGTTGGGGATGATATTTCCAGAATACAACAATAGAAAAGTAGCTTTTATTTCTGGTTTAGTTTTACTCATCTGTGCGTTGGTTTATTTTATTAGCATTTTACCGTTAAATAAAATATTAAATAATTTGTTGCTTAGTTTATTTATTATGCCGCTAAGGAAAGTCATTTTATTTTTAGATAGGAGTTTTGTTTTAATTCGATATTGGGCATATAAAAATCAATGGCCTCATCAAATTTTAGATTGGATTATCCAAAATCAATTTAAAATTATTTTAATACTTTTTCTGTTTTATTTGCTAATGACAAAGGAAGACATCAATTTATATTTTAACCTATCAAAACCAAAATGACAGTAGCCATTCAAACCAACTCGTACCTTCCATTTCAAAAAACCCAAATATGATTTTACTACCTTTACCCTGCTAAAACGAAAAGCCGCCCTACCTTTTTAATTTTGCTGGCAGCTATTCAATCCTCCTCGAGTAGTCTCACATTGAAATGATAAAAACCGCATTCAAGAACCCTTACCTTATTGTTGTGGTGGCCATCATCGTTGGCGTACTCGCCTCGGTGCTGATTCCCCGCATGCCTGTGGACATCCTGCCGCAGTTCAAAAAATCAGCGATGCAGATTTTGACACTGTATCCAGGGATGCCAGCCGAAGTAGTGGAAAAAGACATAACAAGCCGTATGGAGCGCTGGACGGGACAATCGCCCGGCATTGAAAAGCAACTCTCCAAATCGGTGATGGGAGTGAGCATCGTCACCAATTTCTACAATGAAGAAGTAGATCCTGCCGAGGCCATGGCCAATACCTCCTCCTACGCCATGTCCGATATGTACTACCAGCCGCCTGGCACTTTGCCGCCGATGGTACAACCTTTCGATCCGACAGCCTCGAAACCCCTCATGTTATTGACAGTCAGTAGTGATATAAAAAGCGGAAAAGAATTATATGATGTAGCTTATTATGCCTTGCGGCAAATGTTGAGTGGGGTGAAGGGCATCATCGCACCTGCTGCATATGGTGGTTCGCTGCGGCGCATTTACATTTATGTTGACCCATTAAAATTAGAAGCACTCGGCCTTTCCCAATTGGAAGTCAACAATGCCATACAGCGAAATACGACCATGATCCCCTCCGGCATCGCCCGCATCGGCGATATCAATTATGGTATCGACGCCAAAGGGCTGATCGTCAAAGTGGAGGACTTCAACGAGATCGTCATAGCCTATAGAAACGGCAACCCCATTTATGTGAAAGACATCGGCAGAGCAGAAGATGCCAGCGCCATCCAAACCAATATTGCTCGGGTGGATGGCAACGAGCAAGTCTATCTGCCCATTTTCAAACGCCCCGGCGCCAATACCATCGCCTCGGTGGAAGCAGTGAAAAATGCCCTGCCAAAGCTCAAAGACCGCCTGCCTGACGATGTGAACCTAAACGTCATTTTCGACCAATCCTCTTATGTGCGGAATGCCATCACGACACTCGGTCAAGCAGGTTTGTATGGGTTGTTGTTTGTGATCCTCGTGCTGCTTTTGTTTTTGGGAAATTTCCGTTCGACATTTATTGTAGCACTTAGTTTGCCGCTGTCGGTGCTGTTTGGATTTATCGTTTTGTATTTCTCCAACCAAGCCATTAATAGTATTACTTTAGGTGGAATGGCTCTCGTGCTCGGCCTCCTCGTGGACAACTCGATTGTTGTTTTGGAAAATGTGGATCGGCATTTAAAAATGGGAAAAAATTCTACCCAAGCCGCTCTCGATGCAGCACTCGAAGTCGCCAATCCAGTACTGGTTTCCACCCTTGTAATTATTGTCGTTTTTTTTCCCGTTATGTTTTTGTCGGGCATGGCAAAGTTCCTTTTTTCGCCGTTGGCTATCACCGTGGCGGGGACGATGATCGGTTCTTATATTTTTTCGCTGACACTCATTCCATTAGCGGCAGCGAGGTTTTTTAGAAATTATTTACCCGATTCATCATCGGGCAAAAAATATGGCGGACTGCTAGGATGGTTCCAATGGATTTTGGACAAAGCCAAAGGTTTTTACCAATGGTCATTGCGCAATGTGCTGCGTTTTTATGCGCTTGTTTTGTTACTCATCGCCGTGCTTTTCGCAGGCTCGCTTTTTGTCATGAAAAATCAAGGCTATGAGTTGTTCCCTTCCTCCGATGTGGGTCAAATGGAAATCCTCGTCCGCACAGAATCGGGAACGCCGCTGCAAGAAGCGACAGCGACGATGGCCGCCATTGAAGAAGTAGTGCGGGAAGAATTGGGCGACGACCTTTCGCAGATCATATCCAATACCGGCATTTTTTATGACCTGCCAGCCGCATATACGCCTAACTCTGGCACACAAGACGGCTTCATCGGTGTGCAATTAAAAGGCGACCATGTGGGCAGTACTTTCGATTATGCGATCACTTTACGGGAGCGATTGCACCGTGAATTTCCCGGTGTCGAAATCAGCTTCAACACTGGTGGCATCATCACTGCTGCCCTCAATGAAGGCAAGCCCGCCCCAATTGATGTGCAAGCAAAAGGTAACGACCTGAAAGTCCTTCGCCAAATCGCCGAGCGCATCCGGGACACCATCAAAACCATCCCTACTGCAAGGGATGTGCGGATACTCCAGCGCCTCGACCAGCCTGCCAAAAACATTGACCTCGATAGAATAAAAGCCGCTGAATTGGGCGTCGAACCAGTGGATGCCATTAAGAACATGGTCTCTGCGCTGAACTCCTCGACCACTTACGACAAGGCATTTTGGATTGATGAAAGAAATGGCAACCATTACTATGTTGGCGTCACCTACCCCGAAAACCTGATCAACGACGAGTCTATTTTCGGCAACGTCGTCACCAGCAGCAAGACACATGACAAGCCTGTGCCTTTCCGCAATTTCTCGAACATCACCGAAGGCACGAACCCTGTGGAAATCAACCACCACAATTTGAGCCGGGTGTTCAATGTCTATGCCTCGACGGAGGGCGAAGACATTGGTACATTCTCCAATAAAATACAAGCCTTGCTGGATGAAATGGAATTCCCACGGGGATATGAAGTGACCTTTCAGGGTGAAATTGCCGTCATGCAGTCTTCTTTTGGCGACCTTGGTTTAGGGCTGGTGCTGGCAGTCGTTTTGGCTTTTTTGATTATCGTTCCATTGTTCCGTTCATTTCGGCAACCACTGATTATCATTTTTGCTTTTCCATTGGGGCTGATCGGCGTGGCAGCGATTATGTATTTCACCAACACCTATCACAGCATTCAATCTATTATGGGTCTGATTATGATGGTCGGTATTTCTGTCTCGTATGGAAATATTTTAATTGACCGGATCAATAATTTGGTAAAAAAAGGCCAGTCGAAAATGGACGCCATTATCAATGGTGCAAGCGACCGCTTCCGCCCCGTTTTGATGACGGCCTGCACGACGATATTTGCCTTGTTGCCAACAGCCATTAATCAATCTCATGGCTCAGAGGCAAATATACCGCTAGCGATGGTGGTGATTGGTGGGACTTTTATGGCGACGGTTTTGACGCTTTATATTATTCCGGTTTTGTATTTGTTGATTGCGAAGAAGTAGCCGCCAAATTTATTTGGCAGGTTGTGATAAAATAGGCAATATTTTCAGCCAATATTTTAAAATGAAAAAATATGAACTCATACAAATAGGTTCTTTCCATACCAATCACTGCGAAGACTTTTTAATCTCCGCAGAAGTTGGAGAAAATAAATTAATGATCGCCGTCATGGACGGATGTACGATGGGAACGGACAGTCATTTTGCATCCGCATTAATTGGAAAGATTTTAAGGCAAATTTCAAAATCAATTCATTTCAAAGAATTTATCGAAAAAAAAGAAAAGGATGCGAAAACGATTTTGGAAGATTTAATGGAATCGTTATTTCATCATTTAAAACGAATAAAAAATGAATTGCAATTGGAAAGAGAGGAATTGTTAAGCACGTTGATTTTGGGAGTAGTTAATTTAAAAAATAAAGAGGCAGAAATAATAACAGTGGGAGATGGATTGATTTGTTGTAATGGAAAATTGATGGAATACGAACAAAACGACAAACCGGATTATTTGGGTTATCATTTAGGAAAAGATTTTGAAAATTGGTTTGGCAAACAAAAGCAAAGATTGAGTTTAAATAACATAAACGATTTAAGCATTTCAACCGACGGCATTTTTACGTTTAAAAAATTTAATAACGAAAAATATGTGGAGAGAAGTGACGAGGATGTGTTTAATTTTTTATTGAAAAATAAAGAAGGTTTTGAAAATGACAATATGCTCAAAAAGAAATTATTGGAAATAGAAAAAGTATGGGGGCTGAAACCAACTGACGACCTAGCAATCATTCGATTGATAATTGAATATAAAAGGCATGTACCCCCGTCCCATTAGGGACGCAACATCGGTAACCAACAACGTACAACTGAAACTCACGTCATTAGTGGAGTTCAAAAATATTAAAGAACATCGGTAACCAACAACGTACAACTGAAACCCCGTCCCGTAGGGACGCAACGTGAAAATCATTAACCAAAAAGTTAAACAACTATGGCGAATACTTACACACAAATCCACATCCATGCTGTCTTTGCCCCAAAATACCGAGAAGCTGTTTTGGACAAGTCATGGCGACCAGATTTATATCGGTACATCACAGGCATTGTCCAAAACTATGGCCACAAAATGCTGCAAATAAATGGGATGTACGATCATGTTCATATGCTTTTTGGAATGAGGCCAGTTCAGTCTTTGTCGAAATTGATGCAACAAGTCAAGGAAGATAGTTCAAATTGGATAAAAGATAATGGCTTGATAAAAGCCCGATTTAATTGGCAAGAGGGTTATGGTGCTTTTTCATACAGTCGTTCGCAAGTGCCACAAGTCATTAAATACATTCAAAACCAAGAAATCCATCATGCGAAAAAAACATTTTTGGAAGAATATTTAGAAATGTTAAAAGCATTCGAAGTGGAATATGATGAGCGGTATATTTTCAAACCGTTGATTTGAGCGAGGGGTTTCACGTTACGTCCCTACGGGACGGAAGGAAAGGGTAGAGCACTGTTTGTTACCGACGTTGCGTCCCTAGCGGGACGAGGAAAGAATATTGTCGGCCTTGCAATCATTCGATTGACAAACGAATAAGAAAATTGCCCCCGTCCCGTTAGGGACGCAACGTCGGTAACAAACAACGAAGAACTCTAACCCCGTCCCGTTAGGGACGCAACGTGAAAATCATGCGATTGAAAATGAATAAAAATAATCAATGAATCAATTTTTTAAAAATAAAATAAAAGGGGCGTTAGCCCCGCTACCGTTTGTAGCACGACGGATCAATAAATTTTCAGAGGGGCGTAGCCCCGGCACGGAACACATAAGGGGTCGAGGCTACGCCCCTCATCTACCTTTTTCTGATCGCTATCTACAAACAGGGACGGGGCTAACGCCCCTTAATTACAGACGAATTAAATTATTGCCAATTTTAATTTTCGCATTATTATTTTTCACTGCCTGTCAAAAAGAAAAACCCGCAGAAAATAATTCAGCCAAAAAAACCGAAACTGTCACTCGCACACCCACGGTTGAAGTAGTCAACCCAAGATCTCGCTCCTTTTCCGCCGAAACAATCATCACTGGCACAACAAGAGCCAACCGCAAAGTCATGCTCCACGCGATGGCCAGCGGCTATTTAAAAAACATTTATAAAGACATCGGTGATTATGTGAAAAAAGGCGAAACGGTGGGTATCCTCGAAAATCCAGATTTGACCAATAAAGAAGAACGCCTACAAGTGGACATGGAGGCAAAGAGAAAAACATACGAGCGATTAAAATCCATCCAAGAAAAAACACCCGCCCTCACCACATTGCAACAAGTAGAAGATGCAGAAGCTGCTTTTCATTTAGCGGAGGCGGATTTAAATTATTTAAAAAAACAAACGGCTTTTTTAAAAGTGGCAGCACCATTTTCGGGTCGGGTCACCAAGCGTTTTTTGGATGAAGGTTCTTTGGTGCAGAGCGGTCTTTCCGATTCCGATGCGATGCCATTGATTGAAATACAGCAGACCAACCCATTGCGATTGGTACTGCCGATGCCGGAGGCAGACATTGGCGGTGTGCGTGTCGGAATGCCTGCCAGTGTTACGTTTCCCGAATTGCCAGGCGAATCCATCAGTGCCAAAGTCAGCCGAATTTCCAATGCCCTTGACCCGTCGAGCAAGACCATGGACATGGAAATTGATTTGCAAAATAGTGGTGGCAAACTAAAACCCGGCATGTATGCCAAAGTGAACCTCGGCCTCGGCAGTCGGGCAGATGTTTTGTCGTTGCCAGCGACGGCACAAGTAATTTTTCAAAAAAACTTTTTCTTATATGTGGTCGATGAAAATAATATCGTGCAGCGAGTGCCTTTGCGAAAAGGATTGGCAAATAAAGATTATTTTGAGATATTAAATGCAGAGATAAATGCAGAGTCGAAGGTGATTATACAAGGGAAAAGTTTAATTAAGCCGGGTCAGAAAGTTGAGGCGGTTTTAAAAAATAATTGAAATGAAATTGAAAAAATGTAATCGCCAAATTTATTTGGTAGATTTAATTAATAATTATGACTTGGGGAAATGTGCCTTAGTAGAACGAGTCACCCCCCTACCCCCCTCAAGGGGCATCCGCTGTGCTAAGTTCAAAGAGCAGTTTTTTTTTCAAAAGCTTTTTTCTTTTTTCTTTTATTTCCAAGATAAATATTTTAGCAGGCTCTTGTCCCCCCTTGAGGGGGGTAGAGGGGTGAACTTCAAGACTTTATTTCCCTTATTATTAATTCTATTTTCAACAAGTATAATTGCTCAAATCAACGTAATTAATATCGACTTAAAAACCGCCCTTGAAATGGGCGGCGCCAACAATCTCACCATTAAAAAATACGAACTACAAAAAGAATTGGCATTGGCCGATTTGACAGAAGCCAACAGTTGGTGGCTGCCAGAAATATATGCGGGCGTGATGGTACATCAACGATGGGGGTCGGCCATGAATGGAGATGGGCGTTTTTTCACCGATATAAACCGACAAAATTTATGGGCAGGTGTAGGTGCAAATGGAAACTGGAAATTGGGCGAAGGAATGTACAATGCAAAAGTCGCTGACATACGTTCAAAGGCCATTCAATTTCAACAAGAGGCAACAAAGAATGAAGTGTTGCTGGAAATAATTGATGCTTATTATGACTTTTTAGCAGAACAATTAAAAATAGAAACTTATAACCTTTTAATTAATCAAGCAGACACCATTGCCCAGCAATTGCAAGTGCAGGTTGACGCAGGCATTGGCTATCAATCCGATTGGTTGTTGGCGAGGAGCAATATCAAACATTTGCAGGTTGAACAATTAAATGCAAAAAAAGAGATCGCCGAAAAAATGGCCCGTTTAATTGGGCTATTAAATTTACCACCCAGTACCCAATTAATTAGTAATGAAAAAATTGTTTCCCCATTAAAATTAGTTTTGGAAAATGAGCCATTAAATGACTTAACCAATGCCTATACAAAACGCCCCGAAATGAAATATATGGATTTTCAAAGGCAGGCATTGGAAACGGAAAAAGAGGGGCTGAAAAAAAGCATGACCTTGCCCGAATTAAGCCTTGGTGTTTTCGGTGCATCTTTCGGCGACCTCGTTGAGCCGCAATATCCGACCGCTGAAATAAATGCCGCCGTGCGTTGGCGAGTACCATTGGAATTGGTTTTGGACAAACACAAAGGCCCATATAAAAAACTCGACACCCAATTGCAAATACAACAATTCGAAGCGGAATTATTTAAAAATAAAATAAACGAAGAATTGGCCGCTGCCAAATGGACGATGGAAGCCACCACCGAACAAATGACCATCGCCCAAGAAGGCAGTGAACTGGCCAGAGAAGCTTATCAACAAAGCATCGAGCGGCAAAAACTGGGCACTGCACGTCCATATGAAATTTTACAGGCGCAGGAGATGTATATGCAATCGGAGTTGGATTATTTACAGGCGGTGACGGCTTTTAATCAAGCGCAGTATAAAATGTATGTAGCGCTTGGCAATGGGTTGTAAAAAAGTGCTGTTAGCGCTCTTGGAGCGCTAACAGCACTCGCATTCCACTTCTTACCTTTGGCGCTCAAAATTCAACCACAAACAAATGCTCGATTATAAAAACCCAAACCTCATCATCACCTCCGAAGACGTCGAACTGGGTGAGGTCACTTGGCGCAGCCCGTCGAATATCGCCATCATAAAATATTGGGGGAAACACGGTGTGCAATTACCCCGCAACCCTTCCGTCAGTCTGACCCTGAGTTCTTCTTTTACCGACACTCGCTTGGAATACCGGCCAAAAGAAAGTGGTGATAAAGATATTTCATTGGAATTCTTTTTTCATGCGGAAGAGAACGAGGCGTTCCGGGCGAAGGTGTTGAAATATTTGGAGAGTGTTGCCGATATATTTCCCTTTTTACGACAATTGGATTTGACCATCCGCACCGGGAATTCCTTTCCGCATTCGGCAGGTATTGCTTCTTCGGCCTCGTCCATGAGCGCGATAGCCTTGTGCCTTTGCTCATTGGAAGAGGAGCTTTTTAATACGTTGGATGATGACGATGCATTTGACCAAAAGGCGTCTTATGTCGCCCGTTTGGGTTCAGGCAGTGCGTGCCGTTCTATTTTTCCGACGGCGGCTTTGTGGGGGCAAACGGGTGAGGTAGAAGGTGCCTCCGATTTGTACGCGGTGGCAATGGAAGAGCAAGTCCATGAAATATTTAAAACCTTTCACGATGATATATTAATTGCCAGTGCTGCCGAAAAATCGGTCAGTAGCCGGGCAGGACATGGCCTCATGGACGGCAACCCATTTGCCGATGCCCGCTATGCCGACGCCAAAAGAAAATTGCTCCGCCTGCTCGATGCCATGCGAAAAGGTGATTTGGAAGAATTTGGAAAAATATGCGAAAATGAGGCGCTCACCCTGCACGGCCTCATGATGAGCAGCAACCCTTCTTATATTTTATTAAAACCTTCCACATTGGAAATGATCGAGCGGCTAAAAGCTTATCGGGCAGAGACGAAACACCCCGTTTATTTTACGCTCGATGCGGGGCCTAACTTGCATGTATTATATCCAGAAGATGTGGTGCATGAGGTGCGGCCATTTGTGGAGGAAGAATTGATGCCGCTTTGTGAGAATGAAAAATATATTTCTGATTGGGTGGGGGAAGGACCGGAGCAGGTGGAGTAAATTAGAAATTATTTTAAAAAAATATCTTTTAATTCCAGTTCCAAACCTTCCAAAACTGTGGAGGTTATTTTCTCATTTTCAATACCAAATGCATGTAATTGATATTGATCATTTTGCAAAACAAATATTTCGATTGACTTGTAATTGGGATCAACCAACCAATATTCTTTCACGCCATGCTTTCGATATAATTCTTTTTTATCAACACGATCATTCCTATAGGAAGTAGGGGAAATAATTTCTATAACCAAGTCCGGTACACCTTTGATGCCGCATGTTGGATCAACTTTGCTGAGATTTTCTGTCAATAAGAAAATCAGATCCGGTTGGGGAACATCATTTTCAGATAAAACTACGGAAGTTGGAGATGAAAAAATCATCCCTAATCCTTTAGTTTCAACAAATTGAATTAATTTAACCAACAGTTTGCCTTGGGCAAATTGATGTTCTCCAGAGGGTGCATTTCTTCTCACGAGTAGGCCATTTAGGAGTTCATAGTAATGTGTAGCATCGTCGGGCAATTCCAACTCAAAAAAATCTTCGACCGTATATTTTTTATCTAAAACTTCCATTCATCCATTTTTTGATTCTCAAATTTAAGGCATTTTTTGGTTAATATCCAATAACAAAATAACGACTTTAGCACCAGTGATTGATCTGGCACAATTTCCTAATTTTTCAATTTCCAATTACATGTCCACGGCATACGACAAAATCCGCCACTCCACTGGCCTCGAACTCATCGGCGACTACGCCCGCATCGCCCGCTGCATAGATATGCACACGGGCGGCGAACCGCTGCGGGTTGTCATGAAGGGCGCTCCTGAAATAAAAGCCAATTCCATCCTTGACTACCGTAGGCAAATGAAAAGTGACCACGATCATTTCCGAAAAAAATTGATGTGGGAGCCACGTGGCCATGCCGATATGTATGGCTTGATTTTATTGCCGCCAGAAAGAAAAGATTCTGACTTTGGCGTTTTATTTATGCACAATGAGGGATATAGCACCATGTGCGGCCATGCGACGATTGCCATTGCAAAATTGGCGGTGCAAATGGGTTGGGTAAAAAAACAAGAATCCATTACGGAAATGAAAATAGACGCCCCTTGCGGCCAATTAAAAGCCTATGTGGAAATAAATAATGCCAGAATAAATCAGGTATATTTTGACAATGTACCCTCCTTTGTGCAAATACCCGATGCAGAAGTTATTTTACCAAATGGGCAAAATATAAAATACGACCTCGCTTATGGCGGTGCTTTTTATGCTTATGTAAATGCCGACCAAATAAATTTAAAATTAAATGCAGCAAATTATAGTGAAATAATCAGGCAGGGAAAAATAATTAAAAAAGCGGTGATGGATTCTCAAAAAATGCAGCACCCTTTTGAGTCAGACCTGAATTTTTTATACGGTACTATATTTATTGAAAATAGTGATGTGCCGGGCATCCATAGCAAAAATGTCTGTATGTTCGCTGACGGGGAAATTGATCGTTCACCCACAGGTAGTGGGATTTCCGGTAGGGCAGCGATCCATTATTTTAAAAATGAAATAAAAAAAGAAGAGCGAATAAAAATCCGCAGCATCATTGATTCGGAAATGGAAGTAGAAGTAAAAAAGGAATTGAACTTCGGCCCTTATAACGCAATCATCCCACGGGTATATGGCGATGCGTGGGTATGCGGTTTTAGTGAGTTTGTTTTGGATAGAGAAGATGTTTTTCAGGAAGGGTTTTTCCTTCGGTAGCATATTGCTTTATTATTTCATAGAGGTCAATATTTAATAAAATTAATAATAACCCGTATATACTGTCCTCCATTGGAATAGTAAAAAGTCGGATGCCAAAATTCTCCGCATTATTGTACCAAACTATAGGCTCGTCTATGAAGCTTCCGGTAAGTAATCCATTGCTTAGAAAAAAGAACGGCAAAATTGCAAAGTAGGCCAAGTAATGATATGATAAATTAATTTTCCTAAAATATAGGAATGAAATATAAGCAGCGGCCAAAAGAAAAGTAAGCGAAGTGTACCACTGTCCAATTGAATATATTCCTGAAACGGTTAACGTGGCAATTAAAAAAACACTGATCAATTTTTGATATTTGGCCAGTGGGTTGTTCTTTATCAAATATTTTAGCGCAAAATAAGTAAACGTACAAGCATAGGGAATAGCAATAAAAAACAGTACTTCTTCGATCGGTAAATTCCCAATATAAATTCCAGTGAGATAATCGGGGTTGAAGCCCCAAATGCCAGCTTCAGTGAAAAAATAATCCCAGACCAAAAATAAAAGGGCTACAAAAAGATTAGCAGGAAAGAAATATTTCCATTCTTTATAAAATGCATGTTTAGGGTAAAAGCTTGCAATAAAAGGGATTATTATACAACCAAAATCTACCAGCAGGTATGTAAGAGATTTCATTTGCCCTGAAATTGTTTGAAATATTTTCGAGGGACATAGAGCATCCCGAAACATTCCCCGTCTTCTTTCCCTAAATGTTTATGATGCACTTTGTGCGCTTTCCTTAAAGCTTTTAAATAAGGTGATCTAATATTTTTGAACCATTTCAGGCGTTGGTGGATCAGTACATCGTGAACCAAAAAATAGGCGGCCCCATACAATAAAATCCCCAGCCCAATAAAAAATAAATAATTGAGGGAAGGGTATGCGCCGAAATAAAAAAGCAAAATACTGGGAATGGCAAAAATAACGAAGAAGGTATCGTTCTTTTCAAATATGTGTGGATATTTAGGCTGATGATGATCTTCGTGCAAATACCATAAAAATCCGTGCATCACATATTTATGGGTACACCAAGTTATCACTTCCATCAAAAGGAAAGTTGCAATAGTGGTGGCTGCAAATAAGAAATAAATCATTTTTGTTCTTTTTTTAAAATTATTTCAACATTTTTCAAAATGAGTTCTTGATATTTTATTGGTAAGTCAGAATCCCCAATTTGCAATTTTATAATATTTGCATCTGTCTCTATTTCGCCTCTATAACCTAAAAAGCCTGGCAATTCACTCTGAACCAAAAGTCTGACATATCTGGCCTCTAAGTTGTCAGGATATGTTGCAATGAATTTTTCTAATTCATTTTTTCCTTTGTTAAAACAACGCAGTTTTTCCGTCGGCCAAAAAGAATACTGAGCCTGCTGCATAATGGCAGATGCTCTATAAGGCCCGATCATTTCGCAATCTAATTTATCCAAATATTTAATAAAGTCTTTTAATTGTTCGGAAGTTTGGATAGCATGGTAATTATCACGAACATTTGGCATTTGGTTGCAGTCTGTAATTTCAGTCGCATTAGCACTCCAAGTGCTAATACGACTTTGCATAAACCCTGACATAGGGCAATATATGTGACTAATAAAAGTAATTGTCAAAAATAACACTAACTGCATTTATAGTAAATTCAATTTGTATCGCATGTAAGAATGGAACAAGATGGCCAATTTAAACGGGTTTGAAATACGGATTCTTCCGTTTAAAATTTGTTTGCTGTCTTTTGTTTTTAACTTTCTAAATAAAGATTTATAATAGCGATAGGCTACATAAACCCCTAATCTTCCCTCTACTGGCAATTGAACAATTCCTTTAAATGCTTCATGAAAATCTTTTTCTATATCTGCGATGATTTCTTTTTTTGAATGATTATTGAATGCAAAGTTATCAACATTCGGGAAATAAGAGCGCCCACGGGTTTCGAAGTCGTCTTTAAGGTCACGCAAAAAATTTACTTTTTGAAAAGCAGAACCCAACCGCATAGCATAACCTTTTAATTCATTGTACCTTTGCTTATCACCATTTACAAAAACAGACAAACACATTAATCCAACCACATCCGCCGACCCGTAAATATATTTATTATACTCTTCTTGAGAAGTATATTCCGATTTTGATAAGTCCATTTTCATGCTTTCCATAAATGCATCCACCAACTCGTATAGTTTATATTTATGCACTATCTCTTGAAAACAATTCAAAATGGGGTTTAAACTAATCTTCCTGCCAAGCGCTTTTTGATATTCCTTTTGAAATTCGTCAAATAATTCCTCCTGATTAAATTCGTCGAACGTGTCAACAATTTCATCTGCATATCTTACGAAGCCATAAATGGCATAAATGGCTGGCCGGATAGTAGGTGCTAATAATCTAATGCCCGCAGAAAAAGAGGTGCTGTATGTTTTTGTGACCAATTTACTGCATTGATAACTTGATCTGTCAAACAATTCTTTCATAAAGGGTTGTTTTTAGTTATTAATTCGCTTGCTATTTTTCCTGAAATTAATGACGGAGGAACTCCGGGGCCTGGCACTGTCAATTGCCCCGTGAAATATAGGTTGTTGATTTTTTTGCTTTTTAATTTTGGCCTGAGCACATGCGTCTGCAATAAAGTGTTGGCCAAACCATAAGCATTGCCTTTAAAGGAATTGTAATCGGATTTAAAATCTTTTACACAATAGGATTCCTTAAATAGGATATTAGACTTGACATGTTGGTTAGTGAGATTTTCCAGCCGCTCAATAATTATATTGAAATATTTTTCACGAATTTCATCAGTGTCTTCCACATCGGGTGCTAAAGGGATGAGAAAAATACCTGACTCTTTTCCCTCCGGCGCACAAGTATTATCAGTTATGCTTGGAAAGCTTGCATAAAACAGAGGTTGCTCGGGCCACTCTTTTGTATCGTAAATTGATTTTGCGTGATCTTCAAAATCTACATCAAAAAACAAAGTATGGTGGGAAACATTATTTAATTTTTTATCGAAGCCAACATAAAAAAGCAGTGCGGAGGGTGCAAATGTTTTTTTGTTCCAATAAGTTTGTTTGTATTGTCTGTATTTTTCTGGTAAAAGTGTTTCGGTATGAAAATAATCGGCACCACTTAAAAGAATATCACATTCATATTCTCCATTTTTTGTAGTCACGGATTTTACATATCTATTATCGGTGTTTATGTGATTTACCGGGCTGTCATTAATTATTTCAACACCTAATTCCTTTGCCAATGCCACCATGGCTTCCACAACCATATACATCCCTCCTTTCGGATGCCAGGTACCAAGTTTAAAATCAGCATAATTCATGAAATTATAAAAGGAAGGCGTATTGTCAGGCTTGGCCCCTAAAAATAAAACTGGAAACTCCAACACCTTTCTCAATTTTTCGTGCTTAATATATCTGGCAACCTGTTTTTTTATGGTGTCAATAAATTCATTTAATTTAAAAATAGTTTTGGGCGTAACAATTTCGAAAACACTCTCTCCAGGTTTGTACACTAAATTTTTAATGGCGAGATTATAATTCTCTTCTGCTTTATCCATAAATTTTTGCAGCTTTTCCCCACTACCTTTTTCTATTTTTTCAAAAGTGGATTTTATTTTTTCAAAATTATCTGCAATGGGCATTGAATCTTCAGGGGCAAAATAAACTTCGTATGCTGGATTAAGTTTTTCTAGTGAATAATAGTCAGTAATTTTTTTTCCGAAATCCTGAAAAAAACTTTCAAAAACATCAGGCATCCAGTAAAAGGTTGGCCCAATGTCGAAGGTAAAACCATCCTTTTTTAATTGGCGGGCACGTCCTCCGCTCTCTTTGTTTTTTTCCAAAACCTGCACCTGGTAACCTGCTTTTGCCAGATAGCAGCTTGCTGCAAGTGATGAAAAACCAGCCCCGATGATTATTACTTTTTTTTTCAATGTTTTTAAATTTTAAAACTGATTTGTTTAAAGGGTAACCTCTAAAAATGGTCATAAAAAAGGCCTTCGGCGGTTGTCTATGACATGCCGATAAATCTTTTTTGCCTTTTAAAATGGTTGTTTACTTAAAGCTCCTTGATGCGGAATCTGCAAGGAACTTTTAAATCGGAAGGTTCAAACAGCGGCTTGAAATTTTTGTTTAAGAAATTTTACAAAAATTTTAAACAAAAATAGATGCACCCAAAATACGCCGTTGCTCTTCTCTTCTTGAGCTGTAAAATACGCTTGGTTAAATATTTACCTCTTTGGCCTTTTCAAGCTTAAACCCCAACCCCTCCATAAGCACTTCTCTCAGTAGTGCCAAATTCCCCGGATCTAATAAATTAGCAGCTTTAACCCTACAGAGCTTTTCTACCAATTCAACCCCGGCAATGGTATTTGTGGCTGGCCCGCTGACGAGATCGGGAGTTATATCGAAACTTTTCATCACGCCATAAACTGCATATGGATCTGAAGCGCATAATATTACACTGCGCAGTTTATGCTGTAGCAGGTGGATGGCCACGTCGCCGTTGTACGGTTCAAGGGGGGAAGCACCAATTTCTACCACTGCCACATCGGCATCGGTGCCAGCCATAAGGGACATCATATGATGGTAGGCATCTACGTATTTTTCCCTGGCGCAAACGGTAGAGGGTAGTCCGGCATCCACGAAGTCGAAAATATAATCTGCTCCTGCATCGAACACAGCGAGGATATCCCGATAGCGGCCAGCTCCGGTCAGTTTGGCGGCGACTACTTTTTTGCCCATCAGCTTCAGTTGCCTGGTAATAATGCGGGCCGTCGTCGTTTTGCCCGCCGACATGGAAGTGCCGACCATAAGGATGACAGGTATATTGAGAGGCCTTGCATTGGTCTTAGGGATCATTTGCCTCATGTTCACCTTGTGCTGCCGAACTTTCACATGTCCTAAATATTTCAAGCCAATTGGATAAGGTGAGAAAACAGAATAGGAGGTCATCAAGCCAAACAGTCCTGCCCCAGTCAGCATGTGCATTTCACCAGAAGGGGGAATATTTTTCCAACTCCCTGTTGCCTCTAAGGTTGCGTGACGCACTCCGAAGGCTCCGATAACCTTCTCTCCTTTCAGTGGATCCATCATGCGCCCGTTGGTCAATTCGATTTTGGCATCTGAACCAACAGAGGTGATTTCAGCAGCTACATAATCGCCGCTCTCCCATTGCGGTCTTGGCAGGCGTTTAATTTCGTAGTTCCCTTGCTCTAAATCTGAAATTCGGGTGAGGGAAGTATGGATATAGCGGTAATTCATTGGTAATCTATTTTATTCGGATTTCAAGTTTTTACAGGAGGCAGCAACAGCAAAAACACCAATAAGGCCGTTCGCTCCAACATCTTTTCTAAATAAATAAACTCATGCATCGCATGTGCGCCATCGCCAGTGGTGCCGAGTCCATCAAGGGTAGCAGTGTAAAGACTTGTAGTATTGGCATCTGAGCCACCTCCTGCTGCACCATCATTTAGCGCTATGTTCATTTGGTTGCCGATGCGTTGGGCAGCATTCCAGAGTTTTTCGTTTCGTGGTGTTTTTTCCATTGGCATGCGACCAAAATGGCCTTCCACGTCGAGTTCCGTATCTGGGTGAATGGTTTTTAGGGAAAATATTTTTTGTGAAATTGATTGGGCGTCTTCCATTGTCGGCACCCGCACATCAACCACCGCTTTACTTTCAGGTGCTACCACATTTGGTGAAATACCGCCTTCAATCATTCCCACATTCACCGTGATGCCCTTTTGTGGATTATTTAGTGCAAACAACTGCTGGATCTGATGCGACAATTCTAAAATGGCACTAACTCCTTCACCTGGGTTTAGGCCAGCGTGGGCGGCTTTGCCCCTTACCTTCAGGGTAAATCGGCCAAGGCCTTTTCTACTTGTTTTGAGTTTTCCTTCTAATCCCAACGGCGGTTCAAGCACAAATGCCCGGTCAGCTATTTTTGATAATCGGCGAATAGCATCGGTGCTTTCATGGCTGCCGATTTCCTCGTCTGAATTGATAAGGCAAACGGGGGTCACTTTCAATGGCAAATCCAAATCCCGAATGGTCTGTAGTGCAAAGAGCATTTGTGTCAGTCCAGCCTTCATATCGAATGTGCCAGGACCTCTTAACATTCCGTCTGTTTCTTCGATAGGCATGGTTAGCAAAGTGCCTTTTGACCAAACAGTGTCGCAATGGCCGATCATCAATTGCAGGGGTTTGTTTTTTGTCCGGTTGTTTGGTTGGGAAATGAGATAACCGCCTGTTCGCTTACCGTTAAAATGAGAGGAAATAAAGTTTGTGGCTGAAAACTTTTCTTTTAATATGGCAAAAAGCGGCTCTTGCGCCTGCGGGTCACGGGAAGGTGATTCGGTTTCTACGAGACGGCGAAGAAAAGCCTTCATCTCAGGACTTTTATCCTTTAAATATTGTTGTACTTTTTGGATATCCTGCTGCATGGTTGTTGATGCATTAGGAATATGACCTTTCCGATCCCGATATGTCATCGGGATCGGAAAGGTAGATTCCTAATATTTAAAATCCTTAGGAAAAGGAAATGCCATTGTCTCTTTGGTTTCTGCAAAACGACCATATTGCAGGTAGGTCAACAAAGGTGATCGATAGACCATTTCCTGTTCATCCATTTCCGAAACCCTCATGTAGCTTTCATCCACATATGCACCTGTTATTTCACCGCAAATCAGGCTGTGATGGCCAAAGCCGTCCACTGTTTTCAGGTGTTTGCACTCAAAGTATAGATAACCATTCTCTAAAAATGGAGCATCTATATTCGGCGCAGAAAATGTGGGTAGACCATCTAATATTGGTTTCGCCTTACCCTCCTTCTCGCAACGGGGAGAGGCAGTCAAGCTCGCCATTACTATCTGATTGGGTTTAGGAAAACTGACTGTAAAATGTCCTTCTCTTTCAACATTGTGATAGGTCGAATGACGTGGCGTACAAACGAAACCGAAAAAATTGTCATGTCCCAATGGCATGGCCATGTGTTTCGGTGCCATGTCATAACTTTTTCCTTCTTTGGTGCCAATAACAACCAGTGGGGTAACTAAGAAAAAGTGATCCCAAATTGGCCGATTGGTATCAAGGGTAATCATTTTCTTTTTTGTCAAAGGCATTTTATAATGGGTTAATAACTGTTTGCGAATAATGTAGGTACACTACTCCTCTGCCACTAATTTCAAAGGAATGCAGGCTTTTTAAATTGATTATTGTCAGCGGAAGGGTTGAGATAGGTCACTTCCACTTTAGGTGGAACATGGGTAATTATGAAAAATCAAATGATTGCTCTAAAGTCAATTTCCCTTATAAAAAAAACGCCGCCTGAAAAGGCGACGTTCGTTTAAATGAGTGGGTAGACCCTATAAGGATTCAATCTTTAATTCATTGTCATTCCCAAACGAAAGTCATTTCTACCCGTCGGTTTAACTGCCGCTTATCTTCCGTCATATTGGAAACAACAGGTTTAGTTTCTCCATAATATTCCACGATCAATTGATCTTTAGAGACGCCAGAGTTTACCAGATAATTTTTGACAGCGAATGCCCGGTTTTTTGATAGTTCCAAATTGAAATCCGCCTCGCCACGGCTGTCGGTATGGCCTTCAATTTTAATTTGATAGTCAGGGCGCTGCACCAACAGTTCAGCCAATTTGTCCAGGGAGTTGAAAGATTGGGGTTGGATCAATGATTCATTGGTGTCGAAGTATAGATTTTGAATGGCTAAGTCAAGGATTTCATTTTCGGCTTGAGTGGCTACTGGGCAACCATGGTTGGATCGCTCTCCTGGCGTCTGTGGGCAATGGTCATCTTTATCGGCAACGAGGTCGCCGTCGGCATCTTTGAAAGGGCAACCTTCGTGAATAGCCAATCCAAATTCGTCAGGGCATTTATCTACAGCATCTAATAGGCCATCCCTGTCCCGGTCTCCTTCTAAAGGACAGCCTTGATTTTCGAGCGGGCCTGGGGTTCTGGGACATTTATCATAAGGGTTTAGGATACCATCGTCGTCTATATCATTATCTATTTCGGCAACAGGTTCTTCTGGGCAGCCATTTAGTTCTTTCATGCCTGGTTCTTCTGGGCATTCATCTTTTTTGTCAACGACACCATCATTGTCTCGATCTTTGGGAATGCCAAATTTTAATCCGAAGGTAATTTCATGGCTTCCCGAAGAGGATTCTTTTAAATCATTAAAAGTCATGTCATAGGCATAGGCCAAAGAAATCGCTGGTGTAATGTCATACCCTGCCATCCCCGATGCTGCTGCTCCTTGTCGATAGGTGCCACCGAGCCAAAATTTATTTTTGAAAAATGCCCGAAGGGAAAGGTCGTACTGTAAAGGAGCTGCGTCCGTGGATTTGACCAAAACTGAAGGCTCCAACGCAAAGTTCTCTGTTAGCGGCATGCGATAGCCCGCCATGAAATAATAGTGGGGTACTAATTCCCTGTCGGCTCCTTCATCACTAATAAGATCAATATTTCTCCTTAGGATTTGAGGGTCAGAAACACCAATATAAAAACCATTGTTCGCATGGAAATAAAGACCTGCCGTTAGGTCAGTGACCGTCGTCGCCACATCGGTCATGAGGAGGGGTTCGGGAGTTCCATTTGTATTGGCATCACTGTTGAGCCCAAATCGGAAAACGTTAAGGCCTGCGCCTGCCCGCAAGGTGCCAACCTCGCCAAATTTTAGCCCATACGAGAGGGTGGCTGTTCCCCCTGTCCTTTTGATTTTGCCTGCCGAGTCATTGAAAAAATAGCCTCCGACGCCAAGCATTTTTATCGGACCATGAGCGGAAACGATTTGTGTGGTTGGCGCACCATCAATGCCTACCCATTGCGTCCGGTAAGTGGCTCTGGCATCCCAGTAAGTATTTGATCCAGCAATGGCAGGGTTGAATCCATATGAGTTCAACGTATAATTGGAAAAGAGGGGGTATTGCTGCGCTTGCAGAGTCAGCAGTGGGGAAAGGAGTAGAATGAGAGTTATAAATCGTTGCATATTGGAATAGGATGAAATGGAGAATCAAAACAAGTTCAAATTCAAAGGCAATCGACCTTTGAATTTGAACTTGTTTTTGAATTTATCTGACAAGCGTGACCGAACCTGTCAGCACTTGCTTGTCTGTATCATTCAGTTTCAGAACGTAGTAATAAGCTCCGAGGGGCAGGGCTTCGCCATCCTCATTAGTACCTGCCCAGTTATTGGCATAAGGCTTCGAATGCCAGACACGCTGGCCCCAGCGATTGAATATGGCTACCTCGTTATTGGGAAATTGGCTGATGCCTTGAACCTCCCAAGTGTCATTGGCACTATCACCATTTGGCGAAAGGACATCGTTGATTGTCAACTCACACATTTGGCCAACGGCGAAAATGAATTCGCTGGTGCAGTCATTGTCATCTGTCACGGTTAAGGTATAGTCTCCCATTGGTAAATCAGCCAAAGAGGATTTTGTTCCGCCGTTGTCCCATTGCAAATCATAGGGAGAAGTGCCTCCAACCACCGTAACTTCGATACTGCCATTGCGGTCTCCTTCGCATTCTTCACTTTTGATGAAAGCATCCACGCTGATGGCCTCCGAAGGCTCGGCGATCGAAATGACATTAGTAGTTTCGCAGCCATTAGCATCGGTTACAGTGTAGGCATAATCACCTGCGGTAAGGTCTTCAATGTTATTAGCTTGCTGGCCAGCTGACCAATTGTAACTGAAAGGTTCAGTGCCACCAAGGACTTCGATTTGAATGCTACCATCTGCATCTCCATGGCAATCGATATTTTTGGAAACTGCATTGGCGGAAAAACCCATTGCAGGCACGTCAATGTCCAATGAAGTCAATTTTTCGCAATCCCCTCCAATCACTCGCAAAGTCACTGTGACCATGCCCGGCGTAGCAAATGCAACCCCTTGCGGGCTGGTCATGGAAGACGTCTGTGGGAAACCTTCCGGCCCAAAATCCCAGACCAATTCCGCCGTGTTCAAATCAGCACCTCCAGTGTAATTGAAGCTATAGGTCGTTCCGCAATTATCAACGGTTTCTACATATTGGAATGCAGCTGAAAATGAGCAGGTATCGGGGCTTGACTGTTGAAATCCTTGGGTCAGAATATTGGCATTGGAAGAAATCGTCCCACATCCAGGGCATTGTCCAAATGTGGAAGTTAGTGAGCCAGAAGTATTTGAAAAAGTAGCGCCTGATCCACAAAAGGTGCTGCGTACAATGGACTGGGCATTAATATTTAGCGAAGCGAAAACTAAAGATGCTAATAGCGTCGTGCGTATTATTTTTTTCATAATTACTTGTTCCAACGTAGTTGCAAATTCATTTGGCAGGCTTGCTAAGAAGGTCTGCCAAATGAATTTGGCAACTAAGTTCTTGCTTGTTTAGTTGTTCGCAACGAGATACCCCGTCAATACGAGTTCGTCATATAAGGCTGGTTTTTTTAACCATACCCCTTCGGGCAAAGTGACAATATGAGAGCCACGGGTCAGGTTGGGGCGAAAAAATTCCATGTCCACTCCATTGACAGTGAGCATGCCGGGCAGGGCATTGGAAATGCCGCTTTTCACAAAAAGGGTTTTATCAGCCGGTACATTGTAGCCTGCTGGATCATTCAGGTCAATGATGACGGCTTCTATATCAGAATGGACATCAATGAGAATACCTGTGCAATAGCAATCTTCGATTTCTGTACCGGGCGGTAGCACAGGCATGTTGGGTGTAGTGGGATGTTCAAAATCCCCGAACGAAGTTTTGAGTTTCATGAGTGGCCCAGCAGCGGTCAGAAACAAGTTTTTCCCATCAGGGATAGTATAAGTTTGATCGAAGAGTACAATATGCTCACCGAGAATGCCCAACGGAAAGTCAGAGGAAGCGCCTGGCGCACCGAAAATTCCTGCGCCAAGGTCAACTTCATTGCCGCCCGAAATACTCAAGATGCAATTGTCCCACTCCAATTCTTGCAGTTCATTAGTTGAGTCGTTGTCTTCTAATACCACTGATGCTCCTGGTGTTACTGCGCCAGTTGCATCAACGAGCTGAAGCGTATCTCCATCAAGCTCCAACGATTGCAATTCATTGGATGGGTCTTTATCGTTGTCATCTTGGGCGGTACCTGCGACCAAGGCAGTTTGGGCTTGGAAGGCCATGGTTGTTGAATCAGCGAAGCTTGCAGTTGTGGCCCGTTCTGCACCGTTGGCATATAAAGCATAGGGCACAGAAATGATTTTGGAAGCTCCCATGAGTTCAAAATCCATTCCCCCGGTCGCGTCCATTTCGATGCGTAGCCAGTAATCACCGTCACCCCAATTGATTTTGGAAAAGTTGGACTGTACGCCATTTCCGGTAGAACTGCCTTCACCGATATTGACAGTAAACAGTCCAAACTGATCGGTAGTGGGTGAGTGGATTTCTTCCCATTGGACGACGCCTGTTGGGTTGTCCTTAATAACCGCAGCGCGTATGGAAATATCTTGCCCAATGAGGTCGGTGCCTTGGTCGTCTTTGGCGGCAGCTTGGTAACAAACAGCCTGTGGAGCTTGTGCTTTTAGGGAAAAATGAATGACCAAACATCCTGCAAAGAGGAGTAATAATTTTTTCATGAGCGATCTAGTTTCGTGTTGAATGATTACAAATTGTTTAAGTGCAATTGAAAAATCAAAGAGCACTTTTATATTGAGAAAATGATTTCAAACCTGTGTTTTTCTTTAAGTATGTTGGATAAAATCGGTTGGGGAAAGGTTGATATGTAGAAGTCTATGGCATCAGGTTCAAGTGGCAAGGAACAGAGTGATATAAAAATTATTCACCATATGTTAGAATTCAAAAACAGCGCCAATTTTTATGAAGAAAAAATTTAATGTGTGGAATTAATAAAATGTGCCTTCACCTTATTTCCTGTTCATACATATTGACGATTGTCACTTATAGAAATGAAATAGGTCATCTTCGGATTGTTGGCAGTTATGTTTGTTTTGACAACCATTTTGGGATCAACAAATTCGTTTCCACATCTTTGTCAAATGAACTTCCACTTTCTAGAAAAAAAAGAAGCCCTCGAACTGCTCGGAAGCAGGGAAGATGGCCTTACCGAAAAAGAAGCCTTTGAGCGCCTCGAAAAATATGGCCCGAACCAATTGGTGGAAAAAAAGAAGAAACCTGCCTGGGTCATGTTCCTTTTACAGTTCAAGGATTTGATGATACTGATATTAATGGCTGCGGCGGTGGTTGCTGGCGTTTTGGGGGATTTGAAAGATGCCATTGTTATTTTGATCATTGTGCTGCTGAATGCGATAGTAGGGTTTATCCAAGAATACCGGGCAGAGAAAGCAATGGCCGCACTGAAAAAAATGTCGTCGCCAACGGCCACTGTCCTACGCAATGGCAGCCCAAAACATCTGAATGCAGTCGAACTGGTGCCGGGCGACATTGTACAATTGGAATCGGGCAACATGATCCCTGCCGATATCCGCCTACTCGAGTGCCATTCCCTTAAAATCGAAGAAGCTTCCCTTACTGGCGAATCGGTTGCAGTGCAGAAACACTCAGATGAAATATTCGAAGAAAAAGCACCATTGGGCGACAGGGCGAACATGGCCTACAAAGGCACTATCGTAACTTATGGGCGGGGAATCGGAATGGTGGCCGCTACAGGTATGGATACGGAGATTGGGCACATCGCCAAAATGTTGCAGGAAGACGAATCGCTCACACCGCTGCAACGCCGCTTGGCCGATTTTGGAAAAAAATTGTCTCTTCTTGTTTTAGGCATTTGTGCAGTGCTGTATATCACTGGCATTCTCCGGGGCGAAGATCCATTAGGGATGTTGCTAACTGCCATTTCGTTGGCTGTGGCAGCCATTCCGGAAGCGCTTCCGGCAGTTGTTACCATTGCCCTCGCATTGGGCGCTAGACGCATGGTGAAGAAAAATGCCTTGATCAGAAAATTGCCTGCTGTGGAAACTTTAGGCTCAGTGACTTATATCTGCACCGATAAAACAGGCACACTTACGGAGAACCGAATGACCGTCACCAATACATGGTTTCCGAAAACTTCCTTTCCCCGTATTTCTATTTCTAATGAGGAACTGTTAATGCACTGCATGGCTCTCAATCACGATGTGCAGAAAGACGAAAAGAATGAGTGGGTAGGCGATTCAACTGAAGTTGCACTGGTGGATTGTGCCGATAAATATTTTTCGAAAAACAATTTAAAATTTCCTGAAGACCAACGGATTGAAGAACTTCCCTTCGATGCCGATCGAAAAATGATGACGACGGTTCATAAGTACGGAAGCGGATATTTGTCCATCACCAAAGGGGCAGTGGAACAAGTACTGGCTCGATGCAATGACGAGGACAAAGCGGTCATTTTTTCCAAAGCAGAAGAGATGGCGGCAAAGGGGTTGCGGGTGTTGGCATATGGTTGTCGCCTGATCGAAAATAAACCAGAAAAATCCATCAAAGCACTTGAGAAAGACCTCTATTGTTGTGGTTTAGCAGGTATGATGGACCCTCCCCGGAAAGAAGTATTTCAAGCGATTGAAGATTGCCGCACAGCAGGTATCGTTCCTGTAATGATTACAGGCGATCACCCAGAAACTGCGAGGACAATTGCCAAGCAACTTGGTATTTTAAAGGAAGAGAAAGACCGGCTAATGACTGGGGTCGAGTTGGAACAAATGTCTCTGCACAATTTCGAAGAAGGCATTGAGCGAATAAAAGTATATGCCCGGGTTTCACCTCAACAGAAACTAGATATTGTAAAAACCCTCCAACTGAAAGGTCAGTACGTTGCCATGACGGGTGATGGTGTGAACGATGCTCCTGCTCTGAAAAGAGCCAACATCGGTGTGGCGATGGGTATTACTGGAACAGATGTTTCCAAAGAGGCGGCACCTATGATCTTGCTGGACGATAATTTTGCTACTATCATCAAAGCGGTAAAAGAGGGCCGCCGCATTTTTGATAATATCCGCAAGTTTATAAAATACACTATGACCAGTAACAGTGGCGAAATATGGACGATCTTCCTTGCCCCACTGGCAGGCTTGCCCATACCATTGTTGCCCATTCACATTCTTTGGATCAACTTGGTGACAGATGGTCTGCCTGGTTTGGCATTGGCTGGAGAACCTCCTGAAAAGAACCTAATGAAATTTCCGCCTCGTAAACCTAACGAAAGCATTTTTGCTCATGGTTTAGGCGTTCATATTTTATGGGTTGGATTGTTGATGGGAGGCGTTTGTTTGGGAACACAAGCCTGGGCGATTGCAAATGGCGACCCTAAATGGCAGACTTATGTTTTTACCATTTTATGCTTTAGCCAGATGGGGCATGTGTTATCAATTAGGAGCGAATATTTCTTTTTGTTTCGACAAGGCATTTTTTCCAACTTACCTTTGATTGGTGCAGTGGTGTTGACTTTCCTCTTGCAGTTGTTGATTCTTTACAATCCTTTTTTAAATGACATTTTTTCAGTGCAACCACTAACTTTGAAAGAACTTGTTGGCTGTCTATTGGTTTCCTCTATAGTGTTCCACGCAGTTGAAATGGAAAAATTTGTACGGGGATTAAAATGGAGGAAAGTTAGTCAGTCGGCAGTTTGAGCACAGCGAAACCCTGAACTTGTTTCGGGATGGCAGTTAGCAGTCCTTGGAAAGCTGTCAGCCGCCTACCTTCTACTGTCAACCAAATAAAAAACAACGATTTATGAATTCTCCCACCCATCAAAAGGAAAAGCCTTCCCTCGATGAATTTGGTTTTGAAGAAAATGGAATCATGTATTGGTGGGCAAGCTGGTACGGAAAAATATTAGGATACAAATCTTTCAAATCCTTCCTTGCACCGGTGCAAAGGGCCATGCAGGCCTGTGCGACACTAGATATTGATATCAGCGAAAACTTCATTGATACGCGGCATAAAGTTGATGGGAAAAAGGCGCGGGATATTAAGTTGACCCGATTTGCCTGTTATCTCATTGCCATGAATGCCGATGCTCGGAAGCCGATCGTCGCAAGGGCACAGGTTTATTTTGCAGAGCAGGTAGAAAATATCAACCTCATGCTGGATGGCTCGAAAGATATTGAACGGATCATGGTGCGGGAAGAGATCAAAGAAGGCAACCTTGCTTTAAATTCAGCCGCTGCAAAAGCAGGTGTGAAAGACTTCCGGGCTTTTATGACGGAAGGCTATCTCGGCCTTTACAATAAACCCATCAGGGCTGTGAAAAAACAAAAAAAGGTGGAAGAAGATCACGTCCTCTTTGATTACATGGGGCGAACTGAATTGGCAGCCAACCTCTTCCGCATTTCCATGACAGAAGAAAGGTTGAAAATGAAAAATGTCAAAAACCCATTTGACGCTGCTGCCATTCATAAAAAGGTGGGAAAGAATATCCGGGATATGGTGAAAGAAAACACAGGTCAGTTTCCAGAAGAGTTGCCAGTAGAAAAGAAGTTGAGCGAAGTGGCCAGTGAATTGAAAAAGGCAAAAAAATTATTGAATGAAAAAAAAGAAGAGAAATGACGGGTTAAAATTCAAGTTCAGGCCCAAGTGCAAAATGCCCGTTGCTACTATCAACAACGGGCATTTTGCATTTTCATTTGCCCTTGAACTTTCTAAACTTTTTGGTCCACATAATTTTCCGCCGCAAACAACCGAACTAAATTCAAAGCCCGAATGGCGGTGTATTGGATGTTCCGCATACGGTCTTTTCCTAAATTCAATTTAAAAGTTTTCACCTTTTCGGCATTGCCTACAGCAATCCATATAGTGCCTACTGGCTTTTCCGGAGTACCTCCCGACGGGCCTGCAATGCCAGAAGTAGCTATTGCTAAATCTGTTTTCAATAATTTGACTGCACCTGCTACCATTTCTTTGACTGTCTGTTCGCTGACTGCACCATGCTCTTTTAAAGTTTCTTCTTTCACGCCGAGTTGAGCCATTTTTATTTCATTGGAATAGGATAAAACACTACCCATATAATAATTGGACGAACCAGGCACAGAAGTAATCAAATGAGCCACGTAACCACCTGTGCAGCTTTCGGCAGTGGACAGCATTAAGCCTTTTTCGATGAGTAATTTGCCGAGTGCTTTTTCGAGGGTTATATCCTCTTCCGCTACTATCAAATGGGGAGGAAGATATTTTTTTAGGTTTTCAAATTCTTCATCTAAAATAGCATTTAAAAAATCCTCGTCTTTGTGAGATGCGGTCAAACGAAGCCGTACCCGACTGATACTTGGCAAGTAGGCCAGTTTGACAAAAGGTGACAGATTTTCTTCAAAGCCTCGAATCATTTCTGAAATACGGGATTCTCCTTCCCCGACTGTTAGCAAGGTACGGTGTGCGAAAGGAGCGGAAGGAAACCGCTCAGTCAATCTGGGCAAGACTCCATCTTCCATGATGAATTCCATCTCATGCGGCACTCCTGGCATAGAGACCAACACCGTGTCATTTTCATCGAACCACATACCTGGGGCGGATCCCCTTTTGTTCCTTAAAATAGTGGCGTTTTGAGGCATGAGGCATTGGTCACGAACACTATCGGGAACTGGCCTTCCAAAGCGTTTATATATTTTTTCAATCCAATCATTTGTTTCTTGGTGAAATACAAAACCGACGCCATAGAATTCCGCCAGCACCTTTTTCGTGATGTCATCCTTGGTCGGGCCAAGGCCGCCTGTCACAAGCACCACGTCTGCTTTTTTGGTGGCCATTTGCAAGGCATCCAGCATGGCTTGTCGGTCGTCGCCAACAGTCGTCCGACCAGTGACTTGGCCACCGATGGTCTGGAGCATTTGGGCCATTTTAGCGGAATTGGTGTCAATGACTTGGCCGATGAGGAGTTCGTCGCCGATGGTGATGATGTGGATGGTCATTTTGTTTTGCAATTGACAGTTGGCGGTCAGTAGTTATTGGCCAACGCTGTCCGTTTATAAAAATTTGATTTCTTTAAGTCCAAATGCTTCCACAGTTCCTTTTCTCTCAATTTTCAATTCACCTATTTCCGAAATGCCGATGATTGTTCCTTTAAATACGATTCCATCTGGCCGCTGGAATAAACTTTCCGTTTGGTATCGGTAAAGATGCCGAAGATAGTCTTCCTGCAAAGGAACTAAATTACCCGATTTCAATTTGAGATATCTATTTTCCATAAAATGGCAGAGTTCGGACATAAGTATCGTCGTGTCTGTTTCATGGCCAGTTTCTAATTTAAAAGAAGTTGGGTTTGGGATTTGAGGGTTGAATGTTTCCTGGTTGATATTGATGCCGATGCCGATAACACTTGAACGAAGGTGCATTCTGGAGATAGCATTCTGGATGAGGATTCCCGCTATTTTTTTATCGTTGATATAAATATCATTTGGCCACTTTATTTTGGTTTTATTAGGGAAATATTTCGCTAACAGATCGAAGACAGCCAGCGATATGGTTTGGTTCAGGAAAAACTGTCGGTCGGGTGTCAGGAGGGTGGGATAGAGGATAATGCTCAATGTAATGTTTTTGCCCGGTTCGCTTTCCCAGCCACTGCCAATCTGTCCTCTTCCGGCATATTGGTTTGGGGTCGAAATGACAGTTCCTTCGGGTGGTTTGCTTTTTGATAATAAGGCAAGGGCATATTCATTCGTAGAATTTACAGTGGGCAGCTCCAGAAAATTCCTCCCGATGAACAAAGTGTCAGGTCTGTGCAAAAGGAAATAAATTTGTATTTTTATCTTTTATTGCTGGGATTTGACCCTCTGAGCCCAGAGAGTGTTTTCAACAAAAAAGAATTTAATAATTTTTTGGCAAATAAGACGCTGGAGAATTTTTGGCAAGTGAACCTAAATGCATTTCAAGTCTTATTTCTCAAAAGTAAAAACTAAATCTATATTTTGAGCGTACAGCCATTATTAAAAAAGAACCCCTCTTATACCGAAGAAATGAATGACCGGATCATTGACAGCATTCAGGACATAAAAGGCAAAAACATTTTGAAGTTGGACATGAGGAATTTGTATGACGCCCCCGCTGATTTTTTCATTATATGTGAGGGCGACTCCAATACCCAAGTGAAAGCCATATCAGATAATGTTTATAAGAGGATGAAGGAAGAATTGGGCGAACGGCCAGCCCATTCAGAGGGCAAACAAAATGCACGCTGGATTTGTCTAGACTATTTCAACATTGTTGTGCATGTGTTTTATAAGGAAACCCGTCAATTTTATGAATTGGAAGAGTTATGGAGCGATGCGAAAATTACGGAGTATGCCAACCTTGGTTAAGAAGGGTTCATGGCTTTTGGTTCAAGGTTAGTACCTTTTCCAAACCAAGAGCCACAAACTAAAAACCAAAACCCCTAACCCTTTCTTTGCTTTCTTTGTTCTTATAGTAAAATGACGATAACGTAACAGTAGATGGAAAATAATAATCAAGAGAATAATAACGACTTAAATAACGACAATAAAAAGAAAGACGACGACTCGCAGTTCAACGCTTACTGGATATATGGGATCGTGGCTTTGTTTTTAGTCGGCTTACAGTTCCTGCCCATTGCAGATACTGGCAACGAGGATATTACTTATGAGCAGTTTAAGGAAATGGCAGAAAAAGGGGAAGTTAGTAAGTTGGAGGTGGTCAACGATAAATATGCTTATGTGTATCTTACCGAGCAAGCCCTGACGATGGAGGAACACAAAGATGTGTCCAAGACGGGTTTTGCCAAAACCCGCCCTAATTATGTCTTCAACATTGGCCCACCTGATTATTTTGCAGATCAACTTGGAAAGATGAGGGCCGAACTTGATTCCGATAAAAATTTTGATGTTAGCTATGAGGAGAAGACCAATTGGTTGGCACCTTTGCTGGGCTGGTTGCTGCCAGTGGCCATCGTCGTAGCTATTTGGCTTTTCATCATGAAGCGGGTAAGTGGTGGAGCAGGTGGCCCTGGAGCGCAACTGTTTAATATCGGTAAATCCAAAGCCACGCTGTTCGATCAAAATGCAAAAGTCAATGTTACCTTCAAAGATGTAGCAGGGTTGGAAGAAGCAAAAGAAGAAGTCATGGAGGTGGTGGACTTTTTGAAAAACCCCAAAAAATATACTTCGCTTGGTGGTAAAATCCCAAAAGGCGTTTTGTTGATCGGCCCTCCTGGCACAGGAAAAACATTGCTGGCGAAAGCAGTGGCAGGCGAGGCGGGAGTGCCTTTCTTTTCCATTTCAGGTTCTGATTTTGTCGAAATGTTTGTGGGCGTTGGTGCTTCGAGGGTGCGAGATCTGTTCCGACAGGCAAGAGAGAAAGCACCTTGCATTGTTTTCATAGATGAAATTGATGCTATTGGGCGTGCCCGGGGGAGGGGAGGCTTCCAAGGAGGCAATGATGAAAGGGAAACCACCCTTAATCAATTATTAGTCGAAATGGACGGCTTCCCCACAGACAAAGGTGTCATCCTCATGGCTGCTACCAACCGCCCTGATGTATTAGACAATGCATTGATGCGCCCTGGTCGGTTTGATCGGCAGATAGGCATTGACCGACCTGATCTGAAAGGAAGGGAGGCGATTTTTAAAGTGCATTTGAAAAATATAAAAATAGCGGAAGACATCAAGCCTTCCGTTTTGTCAGAAATGACTCCCGGTTTTGCTGGGGCGGAAATAGCCAACGTGTGCAATGAAGCTGCCCTTGTTGCAGCACGCCGAAATAAAGAAGAAGTGGACATGGATGATTTCAACCATGCCCTTGACCGGGTGATTGGCGGCCTTGAAAAGAAGAATAAGCTCATTTCACCAGAAGAAAAGAAAATCATTGCCTACCATGAAGCGGGTCATGCCGTCTGTGGTTGGTTTTTGGAACATGCCTCCCCATTGGTGAAAGTGACCATTGTACCGAGGGGTGTGGGCACATTGGGGTATGCCCAATATTTGCCCAAAGAAGAATATATCACACGCACTGAGCAATTGCTCGATCGCATGTGCATGACCTTCGGTGGCCGGGCAGCCGAGGAAATTGTTTTTGGAAAAGTGTCAACAGGTGCTCAAAGTGACCTCGACCAAGTGACCAAAATGGCTTACAGCATGGTGGCTGTTTTCGGTATGAACGAAAAAGTTGGCCAGGTTTCTTTTTATGGTATGCAAAACGATAGCTTCCAAAAACCCTATTCTGATGAAACAGCCAGTATGATAGATGCAGAAGTCCGCAACTTGGTCAATTCCCAGTTTGAAAGAGCGAAACAATTATTGCGGGATAAAAGAGAGGCTTTAGAACTTATGGCTCAACATCTTTTGGAAAAGGAAGTCCTTTTGAAATCAGATGTAGAAAAACTGATCGGGGCACGTCCTGTCGGAGAGGAAAACGCTGCTGATAATGGCGTACCGGAAGTGGGTGTTGCTGAGTCGCCTAAATAATAGTCAGAGTATAGCAAGGCAAATTAGGGCAATAAAACAAAAGGGGTGAAAGTTGAATTTCACCCCTTTTGTTTTTAGGATTCCCCAATTACTTTTCTACCTTGTGCGCTTTGAGGGGTCAGGGATCGGGAAGCAGAGGTCAGGTTGTTTCACCTGACCTCTGCTTCCCGATCCCTGACCCTTAACAAAACTAAAACCCTCTTATATTATGGACATACTTATACGCTCCCACTCCGGCCTCCGCTGGGTGGTTTTATTACTTCTCATAGCAGCTACATTCAAAGCATTGATGAAATGGCGTTCCAACGCTCCCTTTACGGAAGGCGACCGAAAATTGAATTTGTTCACCATGATTTCGGCACACGTTCAGTTGCTGTTGGGATTGGTGCTTTTTTTCATGAGCCCTAAAGTCAAATTATCTGGCTTGGATATGAAAGTCCCAATGGATAGGTTCTTTACGATGGAGCATAGTGTGATGATGATTTTGGCCATCATCCTAATTACCTTGGGTTATTCCAAATCGAAAAAAGCGGTTGAGGAGAATAAAAAATTTAAAACAGCTTTTACCTATTTCCTCATTGCGTTGCTGGTATTGTTGGCGGGGATTCCTTGGCCGTTTAGAAATTTGGGGGCTGGTTGGTTTTAGGATAGTCCAGAAATTTATTTCCGGCATTGTCTTTTATTTGGGAAATGAATTTCCCAACTACGAATACCACCAACATTTCCTTAAAACCTCCGTTAAAGAAATATTATAAATGAAATGCGCCATTGCTGTTTACGGCAATGGCGCATTATTTTTGCACATCCCATTGAAATTCACATTATCCAGTGATGAAAAAAAGGGAGTAGCCCAACTAATCACTGTTCACCTCCAAGGGAGTTCCTTTGGAATAATCAACTAATTATTGTTGCACATGAAAAAAGTATTGTTATTCGCTCTGGCACTCTTTGCTACGAGTGCTGTTTTTGCCCAACTAAATCCTGTTAAATGGTCTTACGAAGCCAAGCAAGTTGCTGATGGTGAATATGACTTGATCTTTACCGCAAATATTACGGATGGCTGGTATGTCTATTCCCAAAATCTTCCATCAGATGACGGCCCGATCCCCACTTCATTCTCTTGGGGCGACAACTCCAATTTTACATTGGTGGGAAAAACCGTAGAAGAAGGCCCAAAGCACGAAGGATATGATGAAATATTTGACATGAACGTGATCAAATACAGTGGTCGCCCAACATTTACCCAACGGGTGAAAATAAATGAACCTACAGATTTTTCTGTTTTCGTTGAGTTCATGACCTGCGATAAAAACCGCTGTCTTCCGCCGACAGAGATTGAAGCTAAGTTTCAACTTCAATAGACAAGATACATAAGAGTGGTGGGGTTTAAAATGACTGCCCCTACCTCTCTTCTCTGTGTCCCCTTCAAGCCAATCAGGCAGTAAAGTTGATCGCTTTACCAATCTACAATTGCCTTTCTTTTCTCAATAAGCATTAAGATTTTAGCTTTGCAAACATTTTTATAGAGCAATCATGCTGGCTACGGCTATCGTTACCTATTAATTTATTTAAACCCTATTCACAAAATTGGCCGAAATCCAAAGCCGGTTCATAAATTATTTTGTTATGAAAAAAGTATTCACTTCCGCCGCGCTGTTATTTTTTGCCCTTTTTTCCTTTGGGCAAATCTTGGAACCAGTGCATTGGGACTTCCAAACAAAGCAGGTCAGTGATAATGAATTTGACCTTATCTTCACCGCTAAGATTGATGATGGTTGGACGATCTATTCCCAGTTCCTCGAAGGGGAAGATGGGCCCGTGCCAACGGCTTTTTATTTCGAAGAAAAAGAAAACCATTATACCAAGGTGGGCAAGGTTGAGGAGTCTCCTGAAAACAGGAAGGCCGCTCATGATAAGGTCTTCGATATGGAACTCATCAAGTTTTATAAAAAAGCCACATTTACCCAAAGGGTTAAAGTAACTGAAGGGAAGCCGATTACTGGTTTTCTTGAATTTATGACCTGCGATGACTCTCGCTGTCTGCCACCAGCCGAAGTTGATTTTTCTTTTGATGTGAAATCAACCATTAGTTCCTCTGATAAAACAGGTGCAACGCCTTCTAATGCAACTGATAAGAAAGTGGCCGAAGTTGCCAAGCAGCTAGACGAAGAGAATGTTGCCGCAGAAGAAGCTACTGATAAAACCTCTGAAAAGGACACTGGTACAGCGCTCGCAACAGATCAAGAATCTGCTGCTGACGATGGCCTTTTAGAGCCCGTCAAATGGACTCTCGAAGTACAACCACAAGCTGACGGAACACATGCCTTAGCACTGAAAGCAAATATTGATAAGGGTTGGTATGTTTATTCACAAATCGTTGAAGAAGATGGCCCTGAGCCAACCTCCGTCGAATTTGAAGAAGACCCAAACGTGGAAGTGCTTGGAAAAGCAGAGGAAGTAAGCGACCATGAAGTGTCAGGTTTTGACAAGGTATTCCAAATGAATGTCACCAAGTTCAAAGAAGAGGTGACCTTTTTACAAAAAATAAAAGTCGGTGACCCAAACAAAGAAGTGAATGGCTTGGTCTATTTTATGACCTGTGACGATTCACGTTGCTTGCCACCGACAGAAGTTCCCTTTAAAGTTACCTTATCAACTGGCAATGTGCTGATAGGAGACGAAGCACTCACAGAAATGCCAGATGGATTACCACCCATTGTAACTGATGATAAAGGCTCGGTAATTATCGACAAGACCGGTGCGGTTTCTTGTAACCATACTGTAGAAACAAAAGACAAAAGCCTTTGGGGTACTTTTCTGTTGGGAATCATAGGTGGCTTGCTGGCACTGCTGACACCTTGTGTATGGCCAATGATTCCATTGACAGTGAGTTTTTTCACCAAAGGCGCTGAGAATAAAAGCAAGGGGCTGTTTAATGCGTTCATGTATGGTTTTTACATCTTATTGGTTTATTTATTGCTGAGTGCCCCCTTCCATTTATTGGATTCACTGAACCCCGATATTTTAAATGAAATATCAACCAACGTTTGGTTGAACATCTTTTTCTTCGCCATATTTATCTTTTTCGCATTCTCCTTTTTTGGGTATTATGAGATTACCTTGCCGAGTAGTTGGCTCAATAAATCCAGTTCAGCGGAAGGCATTGGTGGTGCGATAGGCATTTTCTTTATGGCATTGACTTTGGCGCTGGTCTCCTTCTCATGTACTGGGCCTATCCTGGGATCGCTATTAGCGGGAACGCTTTCATCTACTGGGGGCGCCAATCCCGCAATGTTGCTAACGGCTGGCATGGCTGGTTTTGGTTTTGCATTGGCATTGCCATTTGGCCTTTTTGCGGCCTTTCCAAGTTGGTTGAATACATTGCCTAAATCGGGCGGTTGGATGACGACGGTAAAAGTTGTGCTGGGTTTCCTCGAATTGGCTTTGGCACTGAAATTCCTTTCCAATGCCGATTTGGTCAAACACTGGGGATTGTTGAAAATCGAGCCTTTCTTATTGCTGTGGATCGTTATTTTTATTTTGATGGGTGTTTATCTTTTTGGAAAAATTCGTTTCCCACATGATTCGCCATTGAAGAAAGTGCCAATTCCTAGAGCCGTATTGGGCATTGCTTCCATTGCCTTTGCCATTTACTTGATGACAGGTTTTAAGTTTGATGAAAAGGCAGGTTCGCTCAAACCGTTGACGCTGTTGAGTGGTTTGGCACCGCCGGCCTGTTACAGTTGGCTGTATCCGTGCGATTGTCCTCAGAACCTCAGTTGTTTTAAAGATTTTAATGAAGGTATGACTTACGCAAAAAAGGTCGGCAAACCAGTGATGATTGACTTTACGGGTCACGCCTGCGTGAACTGTCGGGAAATGGAGGAGACCGTTTGGCCGAAACCGGAAGTCTATAAATTGCTTGATGAGGAGTACGTGCTTATCTCACTTTATGTGGATGAAAAAATTGAACTGCCAGAAGAAGAACAAGTAACGGTGGAATTGAAAAACGGCAAAAAAAGAAAGCTGCGATACACGGGCCACCGCTGGCAAATATTGCAGACTGAAAATTTCAATATAAATTCTCAGCCTTACTATGTGCTATTATCGCCCGATGGCAAAATGCTCAATCAGCCTGTGCCTTATACCCCTGATGTACAGGAATATGCGAGTTTTCTGGAATGTGGGCTTAATCGGTTTAACGAGTTAAAAACACAGAACCAGCTTTTAGGGGATAACCAATGATGGGATTTGAAAATAAAAATGGCGGTCAAGCATCTTGACCGCCATTTTTGTTTTTTTCCATTTCATTCACTGCTTCCCATATCAAATTGTTCTCGAACCCTCGTGAAATACCATATTGGGCCAGTTTGTTTTTTCTTTTAAAACTGTTCTGCTCTTTTAATAATCCATCTTTTTTTTTCAGCACTTCCTTTAAGGTTTTTAAATATTCTCCTTCTTCTATTTCTGTCATGGCCATACGAAGGCAGTAGCCAGAAATGTTCCGCTTTTTCAATTCTTGTAGGATGCGGTTGCGTCCCCATTTTTTTATACGGAATTTGCCCCGGGCAAAACTGCGGGCAAAACGTTCTTCATTTAAAAAATTTTCCTGGATAAGGTCAGAGATGATTTCCTCAAGGTCATCGCCATAAATGCCAAGTTCCAGTAATTTAGTACGGACTTCTTGATGGCAGCGATCTTGGTAAGCACAGTAGCGTTGTAGCTTATGAAGAGCTTCTTCTTTTGATACGTACTTTTTTGCTGGAGAGTTTTTCAAGTGGGAATGTGATTTGGAAAATTAAGGAGCCATTAATACAACCATTCCAGCCCCCCGTATTTCTTCAGGGAAATGATCTCCCAATTCTTCAAAACCGTCTCTACATCTTTGTCCCGCCGAGCGGCAATGGCAACGATGAAAGCCTCTTTTTTTAACTTCCCAAAAATGGCTTGATCGTAATATTCCATCACCTTTGGGTGTAGGTTCGACTGAAAAAAACGGGCAGCATTCGACCAGTTGTCAAAACCCAAATCGTCCTCTTGACATAGATTAGTCAAGGTGTTCACATCCTCCTGCGATCCCGTTTGCAATACCACTGCATAAGTACGCCAAAGAGAAGACTTTAGCACTTCCAGCTCATCAAACACCCCCAGTTTTTTTCCGTGCAAAACGAAATTTTTGTTGGGCTTGCTGTTAAGCAAAACAAGGTCTTTGTAGCGCCTGCCGGAAGATGGTTGCGGAATACTTTCGATGATGGCACGGGCAGGGTCAATGCGAGAGGCTTCCACAATTTCCGGTTGCGTGGACGGGTTCAGCCGAATGGGTATAAGTCCGAGATCCAAACGGAGTTCTTCATTGGAGTCTTTGAAGCGGAAGCCCAATTGGTTCCAGGCATGGCGAGCTGTTTTCCACGATTCGAGGACAGTGGCGGCGAGGGCCAGGTTTTCCCATGTCGTTTCATTAAAGGGGTTGTGTTCAATGGCTTTTTCAGAATAATGGAGCGTCGGTTTCCATTCATTTCGGCCTTTGTAGATGTTGCTGAGATAAGCATAAGGAGCCGACCAGTCAGGCGATTTGCGGACGATCAGCTTGCAGAGTTTCACCGCATTATAGACATCGCCACGCTGACCATATTCCACTGCTTTGCGGTAGAGTTCCTCTATTTCATCCGATTGTCTATGGTGGTGTTGCATGATAGTAGGGTGTAGATTATTGGCTTCAAAGATAAGTAGATCAACGCAGATTTTCAAGTTCATTTTACCTTTCTACCTTTCCAACTATATTGTTTCTTTATGTTGCTAAAAAAGCCGATTAGAACAATATACAATATGTGCAATACTTGAGCAGAGCAATATTTTTTCATTAAATCACGCCGATTAAAATAGGTAACCATTTGTTTTAAAAAGAAATAATCGATTATTAATTTTGTTAAAAACAAAATGAGAAATAAAATGCTCCATTTAATATTGAAAAAAAGAAAGGCTATAAAAGAAAAAATTATGGCACAGCAATAAAAAAATACGATACTTAATATAAATGTAACTTTCCACTCTCTATAATTTGCCGATTTTGTTGCCCACCGTAGACGTTGAGAAATAAAAGAATTAATATCTGGTTTTGCAGTAGTTAAAACCGTCGCATTCTTATTTTTTAAAAACCCAATTCCCTGCTGAAAATGGGCGGCTATTTTTTGCATTAATAAGATGTCATCGCCACTTGCCAGGTGGTCAATGCCTTCAAAACCATTCACGGCTTCAAAAACCTTTTTAGTGTAAGCAAGATTGGCGCCGTTGCACATGTTCATCCAGCCAAGTTGGATGCCAGCGCCTGTGACGCCCATCATTCCCAGAAAATCAAGGGATTGGAAGCGTTCGAATATTGATTTTTCCAGATGGAAATTGACGGGGGCCGCAATGAATTGGGGCTTTTTTGTTTCATAAAATGAAACAATTAATTCAAGCCAATCAGTTGGAGCAATGCAGTCTGCGTCAGTCGTAATGATAAGGTCACCGACAGCTTGTTTAATAGCTGTTTGGATAGCTATTTTTTTAAATGAATTATTTTTATTTTTTCGGATAAAATCAGCAAGCCGGATTATTTTAATACTGGTATTTTTTTTTGAAAAATTATTTATCAATTCAAAAGTATTATCCGTGGAGTGGTCATCCACAACAATTATTTCCAATAAATCCTTTGGATAATTTATTTTTAGAATAGAGTTTAAACAAGGTATAATATTTTCTTCTTCATTACGTGCAGGTATAATGACGGTAACTTTTGTTTTTGGAGAAAAGCGGGGAGGGGCTTCCCACTCTGGCAAAGAATTCCAGCCTTTGATATATTTATTAATGATAAAAACATATGCGCTGGCAAGCGCTAATGAAACAATGGAGGCAATTGTAAAAAAATAGGTCAAAAGAAATGGCAAGCAGCCACAGGCCACAGGCAAAAAGCCAACAGCCAACAGCCATTAAAAAAGCTATTTCACACGAGTCACATCAGAAACACTTTCCAACTTCAAAAGAGATTTGGTGACCAGGTTGAGTTGGTCGGTATTGGTGACCATTAGGCTGATGTCGCCTTCGAAATAGCCCTCGTCGCCACCTTGAATATTAAAGGAGCGGATGTTGAGGCCCATTTCGGAGGAGATGGCATTCATGATCTGTTGGATCACACCAACGCCTTCGTCCACACCAGTAATCTTAATTACGGCAACGAATTGGCTGTCGCCGCTAACGACCCACTCCGCTTTCATGACCCGATAGCCATACCTGGCTAATAGATTGGTGGCATTGGGGCAATTGGAGCGGTGGATTTTCAGGCCATCAGCAGAAGTCAGAAAGGCGAAAATGCTGTCACCCTGCACGGGGTTGCAGCAATTGGCCAATTTGTAATGGTACAGCTCTGCTGGTTCACCGTTGACCAAAATTTTGGTTTTAGCGGAAATTTTTGACTTAACAGGCCCTGTTTTGTTCTCTTCTACTTTTGGTTTTTCAACGGGTATCTCAACCAGTTTTTGCTCCTTGACCTCAAATGGTTTCAAAAGGTCGTTGAGGCTGGCTTTATCCATTGCCAAGGCGTAATAAAGGTCGGCATGCGACTTGAAGTTATAGTATTTCACCAACGCCTCCACACCTTGTTCAAAATTGACTTTGAGGTTGTTGAATTTGCGCTGCATGGCCTCCTTGCCGAATTCCCCTTTTTTACGCCGCTCCTCTTTCATGGCCGAGCGGATTTTGGAACGGGCCTTGCCGGTCACAACGATTTTCAACCAGCTCTCGTTAGGCTTTTGCCTTTTATCTGTAACTACTTCCACCTGGTCCCCTGTGCTAAGTTTGAAGCCCATCGGGACGATCTTATTGTTCACTTTGACCGCCTTGCAATGATAGCCCACATCGGAGTGGATTTGAAAGGCGAAGTCAAGAGCTGTAGCACCTTTGGGCATGTTGATCATGTCGCCTCTTGGCGTTACCACAAATATCTCTTCGGCGTACAGGTTGTTTTTGAAATCGCTGATGAACTCAAGGGCATCCGAACTGGGGTTTTCCATGAGTTCCCGTACTTGGTCCAGCCATTTTTCATACACATCCGGTTGGCCGGAAACACCTTTGTATTTCCAATGTGCTGCAAACCCTCTTTCTGCTATTTCATCCATTCTTGAGCTACGGATTTGCACCTCTACAAAACGTCCTCCCGGACCGATAACGGTAGTGTGCAAAGACTCATAGGCGTTGGATTTCGGAACGGTTACCCAATCCTTCAACCGCTCGGGGATAGGTTTGTAAATATCCGTCACAAACGAGTAGGCCAACCAGCATGCCTGTTTTTCCCTTTTGCGCTCCACGTCCAAAACAATCCTGACTGCAAACAGGTCGTAGACTTCTTCGAAAGGGACTTTTTTGGTCTTGATCTTATTGTAGATGGAAGCAACGGACTTGACTCTGCCAAAGCATTTATAAGGGATTTCTACATCATCCAACTGTTCTTTGATCGGTTCTAAAAATTCATTGATAAAATTAGTACGATCACTCTCAGTAGCGTTGATTTTTTGCGAAATATCTTCGTAGGTCTTTGGCTCGGTGATCTTGAGGCAAAGGTCTTGAAATTCGGACCGGATCACGTAAAGGCCTAAGCGATGAGCTAAAGGAGCATAGATATAACTGGTTTCGGCCGCTATTTTCAATTGTTTGTGGCGGGGCATGGCGCCTAGGGTGCGCATGTTGTGCATGCGGTCGGCCATTTTTATCAAAACGACCCGCACGTCGATTACCAGCGTGCCAATGACTTTTCGGAAGTTTTCCGCTTGCGGACTTTCATAGGTAATAGAGCCGTCCAATTTAGTAAGGCCATCCACAATGAGGGATACCCGTTCACCGAAAGCGGCCTTTATATCATCCAATGTATATTTTGTATCTTCAACTACATCGTGCAGTAAGGCACAAATTGCTGCCGTTGGCCCAAGGCCGATTTCTTCGATACAAATGCGGGCCACTTCGATGGGGTGCAGGATATAAGGTTCCCCTGATTTTCGACGTTGGTGCGAGTGCCCGTCCAATGCCATCTCATAAGCCTTGCGCATTTGTTCCCTGTCCTCATCGTCCATTTTTGATTCGAGGATTCCTAAAAGATGATGGTATGCTTTTTCAATAAGCACCATATCTTTCTGGGAATATGTTGTAGCTACGAGTGGCATTTATTTGTTTTGGTCTGGGTGTTTTTGGTTCTTGGTGTAAGGTTCACGGACAAACCTTACACCAAGAACCAAAAACACCCAGACCAGTTTTTTTTTACAAAACTAAGCAAAAACTTTTTTGAAACACCAGTTACGGGTAGTTAGTTGGGTCAATCTATGCGAAACGATACATTCTATTTGAACGTTGCTTTTTTTGTGAAAAAACGTGGCTAAATGACAGATTTACTTCCATTGAAATTGAGGTTGATCGTCAAAAAGGCTCTTCCAATACTTGGGAAAAATATCTGATTTTAAGCCAGCCAATTTATTATTTGTAAAAGGTGTTTATCTTTGCAGCCGTTTTGGCCGAAGGGTCGCTATTTTTCATTGATAATCAAGTATTTGCGGGTGTGGTGAAATTGGTAGACACGCTAGACTTAGGATCTAGTGCCGCGAGGCTTGGGGGTTCGAGTCCCTCCACCCGCACTCAATCTGGTTTTTGGTTCAGGATCTTTGGTTTTGAGGTTGGTGTAACCCCTAAACCAAAAACCCTGAACCAAAAACCACTCTCTTCCCTTCCTTATATTTTCATAAAAAGCAAAGACATTATGTCCAACGTTGTAAAAGAGGAAATTGGCAGCCTGAGCACTGTATTGAAAGTTGTGATTGAACGAGGAGACTACGAACCTAAGTTCAATGATGAACTAAAAAAAGTCAAGAACCAAGCTGCCATTAAAGGTTTCCGTAAAGGAAAGACACCCATTAGTTTTTTAAAGAAAATGTACGGCAGAAAATTGTTGTCGGACATTGTAACAGACATGCTCCAAGAAGAACTCTCGAAAGAGGTAAATGGTGAAAACTCCAATTACGTGGGTCGCCCAATTCCTCCAAAAGGACAGCGGCCAATAAATTTCAACCCTAATCATTTAGAGGATTACGAATTCAAATTTGAGATTGGGGTGGCCCCTGAATTTGAAGTAAAAGGTGCCGATGATAGCACTATCTGCGATTTTTATAAAGCAGAAGTTCCTGAGGAAAAAGTGGATGAGCAAGTTGATCTGCTGAAAAGGCAAAAGGGTGAAAGGATTGAGGTTGAGGAAGACATCCAAGATGAAGATGTAATCACGCTGAAAGCAAAAGAGCTGGAAAATGGAACGATAAAAAAAGATGGTTGGGAAACAACTTTTTCTGTCATTACTACGCGATTGGAAGAGGATTTCAAGAACGAGGTACTGACCAAGAAAAAAGGCGATACTTTACGTTTCAATATTTATAAATTGGAAAAAGACGCCAAGCCGGAATATGTCAAAAAATATTTGCTCAACTTCACTGACGCTGATATAGACGAAGGCACGGAGACCAATGAAGAATATGAAGCTACTATTGAAGAAGTAAAGCGCCTCGTGCCTGCCGAACTTACGCAAGAATTTTTAGAGGAAATTTTGGGCGAAGAAGGTGAAAAAGCCACAGAAGAAGAACTCCGCAACCGCATTCGGACAAATCTGGGCGCAGCCGATATTTCGATTTCCAACTCCATCCTTTTCCGAGATTTGAGAGACAAACTGCTCGAACTCAACAAGCCAGAAATGCCATTGCCAGAGGACTATCTGAAACGTTGGGTAGAAGTCGGTTTTAAAAATGAGTCGCAGTCTATTTTGAATAACTTTGAAGATTTTGCAGATGACATGCGGTGGACATTGATCAAAAACAAGTTGTACAAAAAATACGATTTCAAGTTGGAGGAAGAAGACCTCAGACAGGCCGCAGCTAACAAGATCATGGGGTATTTTGGAGGACAGCAATATCCTGGTATGGAAGATATGATTAACAACTTGGTCGATAAAACAATGGAAAACAGGGAAGAAGTAGAGCGATTGGCCAGTGAGGTGTTGAGTAACAAATTATTTTTCGAGCTGAAAGATGCTGTTAAACTGAATGAAATACCTATTTCCTCGGAGGGATTGGCCGAAAAAATGAAGGCTATTGAAGCAGAAAATCAAGCTAATGCAGCGAAATGGACTGGCGGAGGGGCAGACGAAGAGGAATAATTTCCATTAATTCTCAACTAGAATTACAATTGTACGTTTCTAATATTTGTTGCAAATGATTTTGCGATATTTGGAAAGGGTGCCATTTGTACAATCAAGTTTCCTTTGTATAAGTAATAGACCTCAAACCAATTCAAATAAATAGACTTATGTTCCACAAAGATGAATTTAAGAAGTATGCGACTCAGCACCTCGGCATGAGTAGCATGCATTTGGAAAAATATGCTGAAAAATCAACTCAAGCTGCTTTCCCCAACATCCATTCTTTCACCCCCAATGTGATCGAAGAAAGGCCAATGAACATTGTTGGCCTCGACGTTTTCTCCCGCCTGATGATGGACCGCATCATTTTCCTCGGCGTCCCGATCAATGATTATGTTGCAAATGTGGTACAGGCACAATTGCTCTTCCTTGATTCTACTGACAACAAGCGCGACGTTCAGATGTATATAAATAGCCCCGGGGGTTCAGTGACTGCTGGATTGGGGATTTACGATACGATGCAGTATGTTTCACCTGACATTGGCACCATCTGCACAGGTATAGCAGCTTCTATGGGGGCTGTGCTCCTCGCAGCTGGCACCTCTGGCAAACGGACTTGCCTCCACCACTCTCGCGTCATGATCCACCAACCACTAGGCGGCATGCAGGGCCAAGTAACGGATATGGAAATATCTTATCATTTAATAAAAGCTATGCAGAAAGATCTGTATGAAATACTGGCTCATCATACCAACCAAAAATATGAAACGATAGAAAAGGATTGTGACCGCGACAATTGGATGACGGCCAAGGATGCGAAAAAATATGGCCTGATAGACGAGGTATTGGAGCGTCCGGCCAAAAAGCCCTAATTTAAAAAGGTTTTTGGTTCGGGGTTTTTGGTTAACTACAGGAACCTCAAACCAAAAACCAAAAACCATTCTTTTTATGCGTAGAAGTAAACAAAGCTACCGTTGTTCTTTTTGCGGAAAAGATAAATCTGAGGCACTCATCCTCATTGCTGGGATTGAGGGGCATATCTGTGAGGTTTGTGTAGAGCAAGCGGTTGATATTATTGAAGAAGAATTGTACGGCAATAAGAACAATGAAGCTCAACCTGCAAAAGAAGCGCCCGAGTTCAACCTTCCTGAAAACATTACTCCTAAAGATATCAAAATCTATCTCGACCAATATGTGATCGGACAGGAAGCTGCCAAGAAGACGATATCCGTTGCTGTCTACAATCATTACAAAAGGTTGCGCCAAGTGGGCGCCACCGCTGAAGATCATGATGAAGTGGAGATCGAAAAATCTAATGTACTTTTCGTTGGCGAAACAGGGACAGGGAAAACACTTTTAGCAAAAACCATTGCCCGATATTTGAAAGTGCCGTTTGCCATTGTGGATGCGACGGTATTCACTGAAGCTGGTTATGTTGGTGAAGATGTCGAAAGTATCCTTTCCCGCCTTTTGCAAGTTTGTGATTATAACATTGCCGCTGCTGAAAAGGGCATTGTTTATATTGACGAAATAGACAAAATTGCTAGAAAAAGTGATAACCCATCTATCACCAGAGATGTTTCTGGCGAAGGTGTCCAACAGGGCATGCTGAAAATGCTGGAAGGCACGGAAGTCAATGTGCCTCCGCAAGGCGGTCGAAAGCACCCCGAACAAAAATTGGTCAAGGTCAACACCCAAAACATCCTATTCATTTGCGGTGGTGCTTTTGACGGTATTGAAAAGCACATTGCGCGTCGGATGAACACACACGTGATCGGTTTCAAAGCAGAAGAGAAGCAAGCAGTGGAGCGGGAAAACCTGATCAAATATGTAAACCACCAAGACCTGAAACGCTTTGGCCTTATCCCCGAACTAGTGGGCCGTTTGCCAGTTGCCACTTACTTGGAGCCATTGAATCGTGAGACCTTGCGACTGATACTTACCGAGCCAAGGAATGCTTTGTTGAAACAGTACACAAAATTATTCGCCCTAGAAGGCATCCGACTCGCCTTTACCGAAGAGGCCATTGACTACATAGCTGTAAAGGCCATTTCCTTTAAATTAGGCGCCAGAGGTCTGCGATCCATTTGCGAAGCGGTCATGAACGATGCCATGTTCGACTTGCCTTCCGACAGGAGCATCAAAGAATTTACGATCACAGCTGATTATGCCCGCCAAAAACTAGAGCATTCGCATTTGGGCTTGCGGAAAGCAGCATGATAATTTCGTAGTTGGGAAATTTATTTCCCAATAAGCCTAAAATTGGGAGATAAACCTCCCAATTACGTTACTGATAAAACCCCTTGTGCCGCTGCCAGTATCGCACAAGGGGTTTCTATTTGATAAGACGCAAAAAGAATTACCGTTTTTTGTTTCTTAAACTTGCGCCTCAAAAAAATTCTATGACTTCCATTATTTCCTACAACGTTAATGGTATCCGAGCAGCAATCAATAAAGGCTTTGATGAATGGTTGGCTCAGATTGGTCCAGACATTATCTGCCTGCAAGAATCAAAAGCCCGCCCAGAACAAGTTGATTTTTCTTTCGCAGAAAAACTAGGCTATCACCATCATTGGGTCTCAGCAGAAAAAAAAGGTTACAGCGGGGTTGTCACCATTTCAAAAAAACAGCCCGATAATGTGGTTGAAGGCTGCGGCATAGAAAAATATGACCGAGAAGGCCGCATTATCCGCACCGACTTCGGCGATTGGTCATTGCTCAATTGTTATTTCCCATCTGGCACAAGTGGCGAGGAGCGCCAGTCATTCAAATATGGTTTTCTTGATGATTTTTTTGATTGGATAAATGAATTGAAAAAGCAACGCCCAAAGCTCATTATTGTTGGTGACTACAATATTGCCCATACTGAGAACGACATCCATAACCCCAAGGGCAATAAGAACAACTCTGGTTTCCTTCCAGAAGAAAGGGAGTGGATGACCAGATGGTTTAGTAGTGGTTTTACAGATGCTTTTCGATATGCGAATCCAGAGGAAATTGAATATAGCTGGTGGACTTACCGCTTCAATGCAAGGAAAAACAACAAAGGCTGGCGTATTGATTACCAATCCGTAACTGATAATTTGAAAGATAAAATAATGGCAGTGCGGCACATGGGCGATGCCGTACATTCCGATCACTGCCCTGTCTATATGGAAATTAACTTAGGGTAATCGATTAAAATTTTTCTCCTCCACTTACAGTTAGCTCCCATCATGAAGAAAATAAGTAGAAGGCTGTATTATCTGCTTCCACCAGCCCTGCGGTTTTCTGCAAGAAGATTATTTTATTTACCATTAGATGTTCTTGAAAAATTGTTTGGAAAAAGAGAGGGCCTGACTCCCCCAAGAGGGATGATCTACACAGGTAGCGGCGACTTTAAGAGGATCGGCGAAATGCAGCTCGGCTATTTTACAACATACTGCGATTTGAAGCCGGAGTGCGCTGTATTGGACATAGGAAGTGGAATGGGCCGGAGTGCCATTCCACTCACCAAATACCTAAACAAAGAAGGGAAATACGAAGGTTTTGACGTGGTAAAAAGAGGAGTAGATTGGTGTTCCAGAAACATCACCAAACGCTTTCCAAATTTTCAATTTAAATTTATCCCGCTCAACAATGACCTATATCGCCAAGGGGGCGCTCCTCCCGAAAAGTTCCGCTTTCCATATGATGATGAATTATTTGACCTTATCATCGTGAATTCGGTATTCACACACATGGTAGCGAGTGAAGTCGAAAGTTATTTCTCAGAAATGGCAAGAGTATTAAAGCCTGGAGGCATCGTTTATGCGACTTTTTTCCTGTATGAAGATGGGACAGAACCTTTCCCTGAAGACTTTGATTTCCCTTATAATTATGGACATTACCGACTTATGGACAATGAAGTGAAAAGTGCCAATGTAGCATTTGAAAAATCGTTTCTCAAGGAAAAACTTATTGAACAGAATGGCTTTCTGATAAGGCATTTATTTCCTGGCTCATGGAATGGGCAGCCCATAAAAGAAAGTAAGGAATTTCAAGATTTGGTGATCCTAGAAAGAGCCGATAAAAGATAGTCCTACACCCTCATAAAGAAGAAAGGGCAACCGGAGCTGCCCTCTCATTTTAACCCCAAAAAACCAAATGAAAACAATTTATCTTATGTAGAAATTACTGTCTTTTATTTTAAAACAAAGGTACAACAAAACAGTTTAAATTTCACAAAGAATATTACTGGATATATTGTAGCTATGAAGTTTTCCGAGCTCGCAAGGACCTATAAAGAACGCCATTTCACTAAAAACAAACCCCTCTCCATGCTGAACAGTTACGATTAAATCACAAAACTATGGGTTTCAATTAGCATTGGGAAGTAACAATTGTTACATAACCATAATTCTTTTAAACCGATCTCACCTCCATGATTTCGATCCTGTTGCGATGGGTCTTTATTTTTCCCATCCCCTCCAGCTTTTTTAACAAGCGTGTAACGACCTCCCGTGAAGTGCTGAGTTCATCCGCAAGTTCTTGGTGGGTGGAATAGACATAGCGTTTTTCCTGAAGACCAGCCTTTTTCCTCAACAACCGCCAGAGTCTGTCGTCCATTTTTTTGAATGCCAAACTGTCAACAGCTTCCAACAAGTCTTCAAACCTTTTTTGGTATGTCTGGAATACAAATGATTTCCAGGAAGGGAATTGGTTCATCCAAATATCCAATTTCTCGACGGGAACCAAGATCATTTCTGTTTTTTCCTCGGCAACGGCCCTTACTGAACTTGGCTTGTGGGCAGCACAGCATGTAAGCGACATAGCACAAGTATCGCCATGAGTCAAAAAATAGAGAAACGATTCCTTGCCATCATCGTCCTGCCGCATGATTTTCAGGCTACCTGAAAGAATGATCGGTATGAAATTAACATACATGCCCGGCCTCATCATTTCCTCCCCTGGTTCCAATTGTTTTAATGAACCCACTTTGTCAATTTCCTTTATCAAGTTAGGCTCAAAATCGTGCAGTTGTGCAGTTATTTGATCGTTTAAAAACATGATATTATTTTTCTGATGACCACGCCGTAAAACCGCCGTCAAGGTTATATAGTTTTTTAAATCCCTTTTCTGACATAATTGTGCATGTATTACCGCTTCGCCCCCCGCTTCGACAGTAAACAAGATAGGTTTTTTCCTTATCCAACTCGTCCAGTTTTTCGGCAAAACCGGGTGAATGGAAATCCAACTCCATAGCCCCTTCAATTTTACCACCTGCAATTTCCGCGGGTGTTCGGACATCAAGGACAACTACATCGGGTAGGGCCATTTTTTCCGAAAACTCAGTCACGGACAAGTCCTGATACGCAGGGGTTGTTTGCGTCGTTTCTGCTGCCACTCTATTATTTTCAGGAGGCTGCGTTTGCGTTTGGCAAGCTGCTAGCACAGCGGTAATGAAAAGCAAAAGGGGCAATGATTTTTTCATGTTGAAATTATGTTGGTGAAATATTGCCCAAAAATACTACTTTGACCCTTTAAAAATAAACCATCCGTTTTTATGTCTAAGATTTAGAACCGTTCAGATAGGGTATGTTTTTTTCTCTCAGACATGAGGCACAACAAACGCATTCAATCTTGTCTGTAGTGTCAAAGCTATATTAAGGCACCTCTGGTAGAACACGCTTAAGGGTTGCCCCATTTCTCAGTTCCATTGTTCCCGGCCTTGCCCCAAAGATTCTTTGGAAGAAATTCGGCTCTCTAGTGAATTCAATCCCACCCCAGAGGTCGCCGCAAAGGGCATCAATTTGTGCGCCGTCCAAAATGAGGGTGCTATTTTTTTCCAGAATGATTTTCTTCCCTGATGCAAAACGGATTTCGCCTTTCATGGTCAATGTGGTTTTACCTTTAACAACTACGTCAGAACGGATTATTTTATGATTCCATTCTGTATCATCATCCAAGTTGGTGGCTGCAAAATCAGAAGGGGAAGCAAATGGCGATTTCCAAATGCCCCTCCCAAACGTACCCGCTACGACCTTACCGAAACAATAATTCATTTCGAGGTCAACGACCATACAGACTGGCAGGCCGCTGTTGAAACAAAGCCATTCAGAATCGGGGTTTGAGCCATTAGGGTTGTAAAAAACCCCCACATCCGTTCCCGCATAAAGAGCATCGGGTGTGCCTTGCTGAAAAACAATATCATTGACTGGAAAAGGTGGTAAACCTTTGCTAACGGTTCCCCACGTTATTCCGCCATCGGCAGAATAATAAACTTTGTAGGGTGAGTTGTAATTTCGAATGCTTACCCATACCCGGTCAGGGTTTAGGGGATCCACTGTCACTGCCGACATACCTCCGCCAGCGCCATAAGGCCTTGAGGCTTTCCCCATGCCATCGCTGATTCTTTCCCATTTTACATCTGCCGAAGTTGCGTTAGTTGTTTTATATAACAAGTCGCCTATGGCATAAATCACATTGGGATCGGACTGACAGACCGCCAAAGATAATACCTTATAGGGGTGTTCAGTCGAAAGATCCATGTTCCCTACTTTTTCCCATTGGTCACCTTGGAGTGGTAGTTTGAAAATATTGTTTGTACCAAAATAAACGTAACCGTCTTCACCTGCCTCTAAAGGCACATAATATGGCGCAGCTTTATTCTCAATGCCATTTTTCAAATGCTTTTTAAATTCCCGGCCACCATCTTCAGATAGCCAAACTTGAGGGGGCACTAAATCCCATTTTGTGCCATATACTCTTTTCGGGTAAAATCGATCAACGGCACAATCGGAGCCATCGCCGCCGAGCCTTGGTTTGATAAAATGCCCAGTGCTATCGCCGACCAGCACCCCGTTGTCCTGCGTACCACCGAGGATGACCGAAAAGTCTTCCGCAACGCCGATCCCATAAAATTGGGTATTGTTCATGCCGATGCCTGAAATATCTTCCCACTCCCATCTTTTTTTCCCTTCTGGCAAATGCCCTCTGTACAACCCTCCGTCGTTGGCTGAATAAACGATGTCATTGCCTGCCCCGTCGCTGACGGCGAGCAGGCCACGGTGGTCCAGGTGCGTACCAGATGAAATGGTGCGGCTGTTTTTTTTGGTAGAATCCAAAACGATGCGATCAATATATAGGCCACCAATGTAAATGACATTGAGGTCGTTTGGGGAAATGACAAAATCGTTTCGCTCATAACTCGTCCTGATTTTTTTTTCAAAAACCAACTCCCAATCCTTCCCTGCATTGAGCGACCGTAAAATGGCTGCCCCATTCTTTGTGGCACAAGCGGCGTAAACAAGTTCGGGGTTGATGTTTGTCACAGCTATATCCAAACGGACTGTTTCGTGCTTTACGCCAAAGTCCCTAACATTGAATTCTCCCCAAGTCTCTCCCCCATCGGATGAAACAAACAAAAAATTATGATCAGTGGATAGATAAATGACTTGTGGGTCATCCGGCTTGAAAACCATGTCGCGGAAGGAAGCACCCCAACCCGCAGGACATTTCAAATCAAATGTCTTTTTTAAAGTAAAATTTTCACCGCCATCCAAAGATTTATAATAATGCGGGCCGCATAATGCATGAACGGTATTAGTGTTAGTGGGATCAACAATTATATTATGACAGACCTGTTCCCTTTTACCGGGAGGGGTGAACTGTAGCCCCGTTTTTTCCCAACTCTTTCCGCCGTCATTTGATTTTAAAACGCCAATTCCATAGAGCCGCCTTATTTCCAAAGGGTATCGCAAGCCAGCTCCGATATATAATGTCTGGTCATCATCGGGTACGAAAGCCATATCCCTTACGCCAAGCACGGGTAACCGGGTGCTGTCCGTTATATTTTCCCAGATTGGTATTTCGGCTGTTGCGTCCATAGTGCGGAACAGCCCGCCCGTGGGTGTACATGTATATAATATTTTTGGATTAGGTTGGTCAGTATCTTGGAATTTAATGCGCATCTGTGCACCAGTTCCCAATTGGCTGAACCGCGCCCCAGGCCCAGGTTTGGGCAGGCTGTTTGGGCCGATTAATTTCCAATCGGAACCATTGGAGGGTGCATGGCAAATAGGGGCAATTTGCGTTAAAGCCATATTTGAGAAAAATAAAATAATAAGGATGGAATATATTTTAGGCATTTGTTCTGGTTGCTTTTTATTTCTCTACCGTACACTTTTTATTTCAAACACGCACCTCTCAGAGAGAGGTGTGTGTTTTTTTGGTTTTTTCTAAAATGTTCTTTCTCTCAGGCTTGAAAATCGGTCGTTTTCAAAAGTGTACGGTAATGAATTTTTTATAAAATAATTTTTAGGTTTCAATTAAAAAAAGCAATAATTCATGGAATTAGGGTTTTAATTTCTACGATTTATTTTTTTGACAATCAGTAAAACCAAAAGTAGACAATTTAAATAAAGGCAGTATTTTTACCTCAGTATTTTGAAAAATATAATTCCTTTGAAAAACACCTGCCTTGGCAGGGCATGAAAAGCAGTCCAGTGTTTCAAAACAATTTTCCATACTCCAAAAGGTACTTTTGATTAAACATGATTAAAAAAATCCAATTATATAATGCATGTCTTTTCAATATCACGGAGCGTATCCAAACTATTCAAGAGGCACTTGATGCGGCCATTGCCGCAGGAAATGAAGAAACAAAAAGCAGCGTTGGTGATAAATATGAAACTGGCCGGGCCATGATGCAGATGGAGCAGGAAAAATGCCGAACTCAATTGATAAAAGCCGTTCATTTAAAAAATGAACTCCTGCAAATTAACCGTGATAAAAAATACGGCAGAATAGAAAAAGGTGCCTTGGTTATTACTGATGCTGGCCATTATTTTATTTCAACAAGTATCGGAAAAGTAATTGTCGAAAATAAAACATACTATGCTATATCTGCCGATGCTCCGCTCGCCAAAGCACTTATAGGGAATAAAATCAATGATGTTGTACTTTTTAAAAATAGAAAATATAATATTCTCAATATTTTATAAGAATAATTGAGTTGGAAATTAATTTTAATGAAATAAACTCTTTTATTTTACTCAGAACTTATTTCCAGCACAAATCCACTCCCGTGTATATTTACGATTTCTATCTTTTTATCCTTTGATAAATATTTCCGCAAACGGGAAATAAAAACGTCCATGCTTTTCCGGGCGAGGAAATCACTTCTGCCCCACATTTTTTGCAAAACATATTCCCGCTGTATCAAACTGTTTTTGTTTTCACAAAGCAACCGCAGCAAGCTGGATTCCATTTCGGTCAATTCCTTTTTTTCCTCCCTGTACTGTAGGAGGTGTTTTTTACTGTCGAAAATATAATCACCGATTTCGAACACTTCAAATATTTGTTGTAGTGAATCAGCGTTGGTGTCCAGAGCCGATCTTTTTAATACGGCTTGTATTCTTGCTACCAGTTCCTCTTCGTTCACGGGTTTTTTGATATAATCATCAGCCCCGGCGCGAAAGCCCCGTTCTACATCTTTGTGCAATGATTTGGCTGTCAGAAAAATAATGGGGTGATCGGGTTGGCGGTTTCGTATCAGTTCGGCAACGGTAAAACCATCGAGTGCGGGCATCATTACATCAAGGATGGAAAGGTCGTAATTTCCCTGTTTGAAGGATCGAAGTGCTGCTGCTCCGTCCTTTGCCCATTCAATATCAAAACCTTGGGCAGTCAGGTATTCTTTCAGTAGAAAACCCAACGTCTCGTCATCTTCAGCAAGTAGTATTTTAGGTAGTTGCATTGGCATGGCGTTATCTCTACTTTTGGTTGTGTGGTTAATTCTACTTTGACACTTTAAAATTAAGTGCGCGAGCATTCATTGTTTTTCATGCCTGAGAGAAATGTCCTAGCAGAGAGAGGTGTTTTTTTCAAAAAAATAAAAAAAAATACCTCTCTCTGAATGGTTCTTAACCCCCGGCCTGAAAATGGATGATTATTTTTTAAAGTGTCAAAGTAGAATTGAGCTATTTATTTTTTATAAGCGACCTTTACAAAAAAAATTGCGAACTAATCGCTTTTAGTTGTGTTCCCATATTTTACTCAAAATTAGCGTTTTGTTTATTACAGATCACAGCCCCCTTCCGAGGTTTCGGGAGATTACTATTCAATATGCAACGACAAGTAGCGGCAATCCTGCCCACTGATTGGGGAAATTTTAACATTTGTGCTTTCGCTGACAGCGAAGACGAACCGTCACCGCATTTGGTATTGGCGCACGAAAACATGGACGTTTCAAAGCCTGTCCTTTTGCGTATTCATTCCGAATGTTTGACTGGAGACATGTTCCATTCCCGGCGGTGTGATTGTGGGGAGCAACTGGCTAAAGCACTTGAATTGGCGGCAGAAAAGCATGGTGCTGTTATCTATCTCCGTCAGGAAGGACGGGGCATTGGCCTCATTAACAAACTAAAAGCCTACAATTTGCAAGACAAGGGCCTTAACACGGCAGATGCCAATACCCATCTTGGCTTCGAGGTAGATGCGAGGCAATATGGATTGGCTGTTGAAATAATGAAAGACCTTGGGATCAAGCGCATTCATTTGCTGACCAATAATCCTTTAAAAATTGAAGCAATTGAGAACTCTCCGATTGAAATAGTAAGCCGATTGCCCCTTGTTATTGAACCTAAGGAAGAGAACCATTCCTATTTGAAAACGAAACGGGAATTGATGGGCCACATGTTGAATATATAGTCATTATTGAAGCTACTAAACCTCAGAGGCACAGAGAAACACAGAGGGCTATGTCATTTATGTTAAAGGCAAAAACCAAAAACCCTCTGTGTTTCTCTGTGCCTCTGAGGTTTAGTAGCTTCAATTTCAAGTATAAAGGTAAAAAAATAAACTCCCAAGATCTTGCGATCCGGGAGTGTTATAAATTCGAAAAAACAGCAGGATGATATGCCCAGAGCGGACATAATAATAAGCAGAGAAATCTTTATATCTAAAAAAGGGATAAATCAGAATTGTGCGAACTGATCAGCTAAACTTGCAAAGTCTATCTATAGATCACTAATCTTCCTCACCACTTTATATAGCCGCGTATGCATGTTCACTTCTTCTACAAATGGATCATGTTCTAAATGATTGGCTGAAATCATCTTTAAATGGGTGATCCGATTGCCGTGATATACGCGCTGTACATGCTTGACCCATAAAGAGCCATTGCTTTTTACAGCATAAATATCGTTGTCATGCATGTTTTCCAGCCTGTCCACTTCACGGCAGACAACCAAATCGTTGTCATTGATGACCGGCTCCATACTGTTACCATTGATCTGAAAGGCAACCAACCCATTGCCCTGTAGGCCGGGCAATGAAAACCATGAGGTCTCTTCGGTATCAAAACCGTCCGTTCCGACTGTACTTCCCGCAAATGCTTCTACAGTGGTGAAAAGGATGTTGCCGCGGCTAAAATTGCCAGTAGCGTTGCCGCTCCTTTTGGGCAGGTCAAACCCGAATGGTGTACCTGTGCCGTCGAGGAGAAAATCTTCATTGATGCCGTACTCCCGGCAAAATTTCCTTGCTTGCGAATAACTGACCACCCGTTTGTCACCTTCATTGAGGAAGGCGCGAATAATATGGCCATAGCCTTTGTTGCCGAGTATCTTTTCGGCTACGTCACCTATGCCTTTTCCATTGCGGTCGTTCTTGATGATAACACCTCGGTCTTCGAGCATCTGGAAAACTTTTACAAACCGATTGTTTAGTTCTATGCGGTCTTCTCCGATCATGATAATAACTATTTATGTTGGGTTAAAACAAATTCAATGATTATGGAACAAAAGTAAAACAAATAATTTTAATTCCAAATTTTTGTTAATTATTTTTTATTTTTAAAACAAAAATTTTACTCTCTTATTTGCCTTCCCACTCATGTCGCAATAAACTAAAAAGTGAGAGGTCATAGTAGTTACCATAAAGGAGTAAACCTTGCCTTAGAATTCCTTCTTCCGTGAAGCCAAGGCGTGGGGGAACCGCTCTGCTTTTAATGTTATTGGTAGCAGTTTTTATTTCTATGCGGTTAAGTGACTTTGTTTTGAAGAGATGATTAATAAAAACCCTACATGTTTTTGTCATAATGCCCTGCCCTTGGAGTTCCTCGCTGAGCCAATAGCCTACCTCGCAACTTTTGTTGTCTTTGTTGAAATGGACCACGCCAATTGAGCCAGCCAGTTTTTCACCGAACATTATAAATGTAGTGAGCCGTGAGCCGTTGCGGTTGTGCTGCATGCTTTCTTTGATGAAATTTTCCGTGTCCTCCACTTTTTTGGTCAAATCAACCCAGGGCAGCCATTGACTTAGATAGGGTCGTTGCCTGTCCACGGCTTCAAAAATGGTTGCTGCCAACTCTGGGCGGGCGAGGTGAATGCCCAGTTCGCCGTCTATTTGGATGAAAGGTTTTAATTTCATGGCGGTATATTGATTTGTGGTTTTAGGTTCTTGGTTTTGGGTTGGACCTCATTAGACCAAGAACCACAAACCATTCTATTTCAATAAAAATTTCTCGTGCGTTTAAACCGTTTCCCAAAAATGAAGTCAATACTACAGTGAGCAAAATTGATAGAAATTATTGGGATGGCAGCCCTTCGCACCGACACAAAACTGATCAGAAATATTGAATACGCCACTGGGCCAAAATAAGGACGAACGAATACTGGCATTGCTGTCCGGCGATGCCTCTGTGGAGATGGGTTTCCGGTTGCTCATGGAAACCTATCAAGAGCGACTCTATTGGCAGGTCAGGCGGATGGTGCATGACCACGACGATGCCAACGATGTGCTGCAGAATTGTTTTGTGAAAGTATATAGGAACATCCGTCAATTTGAAGGCAAGTCCAAATTATATACGTGGCTTTACCGAATAGCGACCAACGAAGCCATTACTTTTTTGAACAAGCAAAAACAGAGGGCAACGGCCTCCATTGACCAAGAGGATTATAGCCTGACCAACCAACTAAAAGCAGACCCTTATTTTGATGGAGATGAAATACAGCTCCATCTAAAAGAGGCCATTGTCAGGTTGCCCGAAAAACAACAGCTCGTTTTCAACCTGCGCTATTTTGATGAAATGAGTTATGCAGATATGTCGGAAACCCTTGAGACATCGGAAGGGGCGCTGAAAGCTTCGTTTCACCATGCCGTCAAAAAAATAGAACAATATATGAAACGTGTCGCTAGCGATATGTGAAATGTTTAGGCTAGGCAGGAAAAATGTTTTTTAGACTAATTTTTATAAACATGAAAAACAGAGAAGAAATAAAGGACGAGCTAAAAGAGCTATCCCCTTTCTTATGGGAGCAAAAGGGAAGGCCTGAAGGTTTTGAAGTGCCAAAGGATTATTTTAAATCCCTGCCAGATGAGGTATTGCAAAAAGTGAACGCTGGCCAACAAACCGTTATTGAGCCAAAAGAACATTGGTGGGATAACTTGATGGAATATTTGCAGTCATTGTTTCAACCTAAATACGCCTTGGCTTTTGCCTCTGTCGCTATCCTGCTGATTGCAGGAATGGTTTATATGAAGAAAGACGATATGCAATCGCCTACCCCACAATTAGCCGAAGTCATTCTCGACCAGGTGCCGGATGATGTTTTACAGGACTACATTTCCAATAATATTGATGAATTCGATGAGTCATTATTGGAAGAAGAACTGACAGAAAATAGCGGTGAACCCTTACCTGAATTTGAAATAAATGACCCTGATGAACTGATGGATGAATTGATTGACGACTTGGACATTAGTGAATTGGAGGATTTGTTATGACTGAAATGAAAAGGTATTTCATCCGAAGTTTAATTTTTGAAAAAAGAAAGTAACTGTTCAGCATGGAGAGAGAAAGAAGAAAAAATGAAATTTTTCCAAAAAAAACAACTCTGCCGAATAGTTACAAAAGAAAAAAGATTTGATTATGAAAAAAGTATTTTTAGGAGCAGTACTCATGCTGCTTTTCTTTTCAGCAACTTATGCCCAACAAGGTAGGATGGGCCAGCAGAGGAAGGAGCGTATAGAAGCTTTTAGGGTCGCTTATTACACAGAAAAATTGCAAATGACCTCTGAAGAATCGCAGGGCTTTTGGCCATTGTTCAACCAGTTTGAAGACGAGCAGCAAGCCCTTCGGGAAAAATATAACCTCCAAGGCAAAAAGCTCGAGTTCCTAACAGATGCTGAAGTGAAAGACTACATTATGAACCAATTGGAAATGGAAAGTGAACAGACCAAGCTCAAAAAAGACTATATCCTTCAGATTATGGAAGTGCTGCCGGTCAGGAAAGTAGCTATGTTGCAGCGGGTAAACCGGGAATTCAAAAAAGAACTGTTGAAAGAGATCAGAGAGCGCCGTCAAGATAGAGGGGGGAAATAGAAATTTGGTACTGTGGTATTAGGTATTGCACCCTTTAATACCTAATACCACAATACCTACTGAGCCACCTTCTCTTCATACAAATCTTCCACTATCGGCCTTAGCAACGCTGTCAATTTTGCATAGCCATTGGCGTTCATATGCAATTGATCTTCCACAAAAAGAGCAGGATCGGGTTTGCCGTCAACGCTCATCAGCGTTTCACTGATATCCACAAAATGAAGATTGGGGCGGCTATTGGCAAACTGACTTATCATGCGGTTCAGCGTTTCGTACTTCCGCCAATGCTCCCAACGAGCAGGGGATGGTTTGGCCGAAATGTAGACCACGGGCACACCTGCGAGGTTCTTCTCCGTTTCTCCGATAAATTTTTTGAAATTTTGAAAAACAATCGCTGGCGGTTCTTCTTCCACTAGGTCATTTTCCCCGCAATAAAATACAATGAGGCTGGGAGCATATTTATGCACAATGCGCTCTGCGTAATAGTTGACCTCTGCAATGGTGGAACCACCAAACCCCCGGTTGATGACAGGCATAGGGGCAAAATCCTCTTTTAGTGTAGACCACATCCGAATGCTTGAACTGCCAACAAAAAGGATACTGCCCTTGGCAGGCATTTCCGTCGCATCGGCTTTTTCAAATGCCATAATTTCCTGCTCAAAACGGTCGAGATGCTCGGCTTGGCCTCGGGGCAGGAGACTGCCATGATGGTTGTGGGACTTATTCTCCTTGCAACCGATAACCATTGCCAAGAACAAAAGAGCTATGGTAAAAATGGATAGGGATTTCATGTTCTTCAGTTTTTTATGAATGAATTAGAAGGGAAATTTAGGAAAAAAATAATGAAACCAACTTTAACCAAAGAGGCACATGGTGGCGGAGTCACAAAAACACGTCATAAGTGTTTGGGTATTAGATACCTACACAAAAAGTTTATTTTTTTAGCAAACTTTTACAAATATGTAGTACAGAGAACACAGCGTTTTCTTTTTTACTTTCTATAAACTCTCTGTGTCCTCTGTGTCTCCGTGGTTTTCACAAAGCATTAGTAAAATAGTTCCGTACCCGGCATATTAAAAATGAGCTGAAATAATAAGCTTACCCAAATCGTTCAAAAAAGAAGCCCGGCACGAAAGGAGGTTGCCGGGCTTCTGAGTTCATAGTTTTTGTAATACAGAATTTCGATAAACAGTAGTATATGGGAATGTTGGGTAATTGTCCTGTGTTTATTTGCAATGGAGGGATTGCGAATAAATTTGTCTGGGAGGAGGATTCCGAAATGGTAATCGTGGGAAATACAGGTTTTGCGCTTTGGACGGTGCTTCTTGAAAAAGTCACAACATTTCAGAGAAAAATTCAAACCTTTTTAAAAATAAAGTAAATGAGAGGTGATCGCCCTGCGCATTGGGTTCAATCACCTACATTTGCCATATTTCTTAAACCATACACAACCACAAAATTTTTATGGATAATATCAAAATCCTCTGGGCAGACGATGAAATAGATTTGTTGAAACCCCAAATGCTTTTTTTGGAGAAAAAAGGCTACGACGTAACCACCGTCACCAATGGCCACGATGCCCTTGAAGAATGTGAAGCCAGCAATGAATTCGATGTCGTGTTCCTTGATGAGAGCATGCCCGGCCTTACTGGCCTCGAAACCCTTGCTAAGATCAAAGAAAACAACCCTTTGCTCCCCGTAGTGATGATTACGAAAAATGAGGCGGAAGACATCATGGAGGAGGCCATTGGCTCACAGATTTCCGACTACCTCATCAAGCCCGTAAACCCCAACCAAATACTGTTGACCCTGAAAAGGATCATTGACAACAAACGTTTGGTACGGGAAAAGACCACTTCCGATTATCAGCAGGAATTCCGCATGCTGTCCATGGAGATTAATAGCGGCCCCGACTTCAACGGCTGGGTGGATGTTTATAAAAAACTCATCAACTGGGAGATTAAAATCGACGAGTCGCAATCAACTGATATGGGCGATATTTTATCTACCCAAAAAGGGGAAGCCAATTCCGAGTTCAGCCGCTATGTTGTAAAAAATTATGGGAAATGGGTGAACGAAACGGCCGAAGCCCCCGTCATGTCCCACAACTTGATGCGCCGCCGGATATTGACTAAGATGGACAACGAGAGGCCAACGATCATGCTCCTCCTTGACAACCTCCGGTACGACCAGTGGAAAGCCATCGAGCCGATCGTTTCCGAATTGTTTAGGATCGAAGAGGAAGACTTTTTTTATAGCATTTTGCCAACAGCCACCCAATATAGCCGCAATGCCATCTTCGCTGGCATGATGCCTGCCGACATCGAAAAAGCATTTCCCAAACTTTGGAAAAATGATACAGATGAAGGTGGGAAAAATAATTATGAAAAAGAATTTTTAACTGATCAGATCAGGCGCTCCGTCCGCAAACCATTAAAGTTTGATTATAAAAAAATAACCAACGTCGCTGCCGCCAAAGACCTACAGGACAACATCCTCAACTACCTCAACAACGACCTGATGGTCATCGTCTATAATTTCATAGATATGCTTTCCCACGCCCGTACAGAAATGGAAGTGTTGAAAGAACTGGCCGGCGATGAAAAAGCTTATCGCTCCCTGACCCGGTCTTGGTTTTTGAATTCACCTATCTGGGCCGCTCTCCAAAAAGCTGCTGAAAAGGATGCACAGCTTTTCATCACGACCGACCACGGCACTATCCGCGTAAACACCCCTTCGAGGGTAGTTGGTGACAGGGACACTACGACAAACCTGCGCTACAAGGTGGGACGTAACCTCCAATACGAAAGGAAAGACGTTCTTGATTTCCGTGACCCCGGCGATGCTGGCCTGCCCCGCCCAAATGTTAGTTCCACTTTTATTTTTGCTAAAGAAGACATCTTCTTCTTATATCCCAATAATTACAACTACTACCATAATTATTATAAAAACACTTTCCAACATGGCGGTATCTCCCTAGAGGAAATGATATGCCCGATTATTCGGTTGACTTCTAAATGATTGAATGATAAAATGAGAGAATGATTGAATTTTACAACTTCATTCTCTCATTCTCTCATCCATTCATTCTCTCATTCTCTCATCCATTCATTCTCTCATTCTCTCATCCATTCATTCTCTCATTATTATGCAACGCATCCCTTCCCTTTTCACTGCTCCTAGCGATATTAGTGGCAGGGGTGTTTTTACAGGTGAACCCATTGAGGAGGGCGCTTTGATTGAAATATGCCCAGTAATTATTCTACCGGAAAAGGAGTTGCCAATTATCCACGGCACAGGGTTGCACGATTATTATTTCCTGTGGGGCGATGACCAAAAGCAATGTGCCATTGCGCTCGGCTATGGTTCTTTGTACAACCACTCTTACCAGCCAAACGCTAAATATTTATTGGACTACGAACATCAGACGATTGATTTTTATGCTATTAAAAAAATAGAACCGGGGAAGGAGGTTTTAGTGAATTATAACGGGGAAGCACATTTGCAAAAAAAAGTTTGGTTTGATAAAAAAGAAAAAAGGTAAATCCACTCGCAAGATTCATCAGAGTAGTTATTCACCTTAATCATAAAGCTTCAATTTTTCCGCGACCTGTCCATCATCTTTAAAAATTCGTGTGGCTTTTGTATCATCAGTTTTTGCATTATATATCCAATTAACTTGACAATGTCATGTTTAAAATATTTGAATGTGAAAAAGAAAAACTGTGGAGAGAGGTGTGTTTTATTATTATTTTTTTGCAAAAAAATAATAATAAAACACACCTCTCTCCGAAACCCCTCTTCTTCTCAGGCCTGAAAACGGATTTATATTTTGAAAATCGTAACATGACATTGTCAAGTTAAATAAAGTTCTTCCAAAAAGTAATTTGTCATTTTCGATAATTTGACCGACAGGTTAATTTTTTTATTCGCCAACATTCTTGATGTCGGCAGAATTCTCTAAAAATAATTTCACGGAAGCAATCATTTCCCGACCTTCGTTATAAGGATAAATGGCGGCGGCATCAAAACAATAATTTCAACCTTTCAATTTTAAAAACAATAAATTCATGAATTTTAATTTTTTTACTTTTCTAATGCTGGCAGCACTGACATTCACTGCCTGCCATAAAAATGATCTAAAAAAGGAAGAAGAAAAAGAATTTTATAAACACGAAGGCGAAAAAGATGGGGATGAAAAATACGAAGGCAAAAAAGAGTGTTTCAAATTGGTATATCCAATTACCTACATTATGCCCGACGGCACTAAAATAACAGGCAATGACGAAGAAAAAATAGGCGAAGCCATGAAAGCATGGTACGAGGCTCATCCCGACTCAAAAGAAGAGCCTTCCTTGCATTGTCCAGTGGAGATTATTTTTGAGAATGGCACTACTAAGTCCGTTGCCAATGAGGAAGAACTAGAGAAGCTTGAAAAAGATTGTTATGGGAAAGATGAAATGAAAGTATGCGAATGGGATGGCTCAAAAGTGTCCGACCTAGCAATTTGGGAAGAGCATATTGTTGAGCCAATTGTCACGAATGACGATTGTGGTGGTTGCATTGTGGAAGGCGTTGTTAAATATGTCAAAATCGGAACCGACTTCGCTTATGTCATTTATTATGGAAAGGGTGAATGTGATGAGTGGGCCTATTTGGTGACTTATTATGGCAAAGATGAAGATAAAGCAGAAAAGTGCAAAATTGAATTGGACTGTGATAGTGGGAATTAAATTTTTCTCTGTCTTGTCCTGAAATAACGTTACAAGATTAAATAAAAAAGGTGAGTGGGTTAATTCCCATCCATCTCTTTTGTTGGCGAAATATGCCTCCCGTCTTATTGCATAGATAGATGATTACATTTAAAATTAAAGAAGGACTTCAGAGCGGCGGGGTTATTATTCCCTGCACTTCCAGCAAAATCTCAGGTTCGACATTGATTGTTCTTATTTCTTAACCACTATCGCCCTCGTTCCAACCTTCCCCCCACTTTCCACCTTCACCCAATACATACCCGCCGCCAAATCATTTGGCAATTGAAACTTGCTGTTATTGTTAATATGTTGCACTTCCCTGCCACCCATGTCAAGCAGTGAAATTTGACCAATGCCCTCATTTGCCTCAGGCGAAACCAAATGAAACGCTGCCCCTGCCATTGCAGGGTTTGGGTAAATATTAAAATTCAAACCCTGAACCGATTCTTTTGCTGCCACAGGCGAATCATCGACAATAAAGGCTACGTCCCAGAGGAAAGGGTTTAGAGGGATATTCAATATGCCTTCATTTGCTACTGCTTCCTCACCCCCATAGAGAACGCCTGTCAAGGGATCGTACCAACGTACAGCATAGATGCCGTCAATGAAGCCTTCGACTACCACATTGGAATTGGGGGAAGGGTCAGGTTCACCATTGTTAACGACATTTTGATGGTTATACCTATTGTTGAGTGCCCAGCCCGCTGCCATATTTTTTCCTTCGGAAACAAGCACATAGGCATCTACTTGTGAACCAAGCCCTTCGAATGCATAGGAGGAGATGGTGATCCAATCTGTGCCTGTGTTGTCTACTTTAATGGTATGTGATCCGGCGGGTACATTAATGGTGTAAGAAGAATTAGGGACTGCATTTTGCTCCAATACCAAATTGCCGTCAAGGTATATGGCGATTTTTGGTAGAGTGCCAGCCTCAGTACTGGTATTTACCGTAAATGCACTGGCAGTTAAATAATTCACGTTAAAAGTGGGCGGGCTGCGAAACTGCGTGTTCCATAATGATCCATAAAGGAACTGCCCCAACGCCGCTCCTGCCGGAGACAAAGTCCCATTTTCATCAATCGTGATTTCATCCTCACCGATACCAGCCCAACCAAGAGAAGGGGTCAGTGTGAGGTCACCGGGAGCGCCTGTAACGTAAGTATTTGCAGGTGCTAAGTTTTCATCCAAAAAAGGTACTTCATTGACTACTTGTGAAATGCCTGAAAAATGGTAATACAAATCTTTTGGATGAATGTAATTATCCCACCACCAAGTCATGGCAGTACCAAGGCCACCACTGAACAGACCGCCCCAAAGGGAGTTGTGGATATGTATCCCATCAGGGTCAGCATTCGCTAAATTGGAACTACCTCCCAAACCAAATTCGCCATTGAGGGTAGGTTTTCCAAATTCATCCAAATGGCTCTGGTTGGCATGTGACAATGCTCGTTCAATATTTGGGGTGTTCAAATAAATATGTGTTTGTGTCAACTCAAAATCGGGGTGTTCCCAAACATTTTCATCCGTCAAATCGCCACCATAGCTGGTCGTGACGATGTGCTGGTTTGGGTCAATGGATTTCAGGTACTCGGCCATTTCAAAATGCCAGTCGGCTACCAAGTCTTTATTCGCCTGAAAATTATCTGTCCAATGCACTTCGTTGAAGAGTTCCCAACAGAGTATTGCCCTTGAGTAACCCCAACGTGCGACGATGTAGCGGTAGCGGTTTTTCGTATGTGCCCGTGCCTCGTCGTTTGTGAAAAATTCGATGGTGCTCTGACAAGGGCCACCGTTTGCCACGTTGTAGGGACTGTCGTTCCAGTTGGGGTTTACATTTGTGGAAACAGATCCGTGGTATTGCAATGCGAGCATAATGTATATGCCATTTTCCGCACAATAATCATATAACCAGTCTTGGTAAAAGCAGTTGGTTTGCTTGTAATGGCGAAGACCTTGAAAACCATTTCCGTTTTTCCATTCGATGCCCAACCCCCAATGGGCATGCCAGAGGCGGAAGAAGTTGCCGCCGTTTGCGATAAGGCCATCAAGCCATGCTTTGTAATTAAGGTAAGCGTTGTTGTTCTGCCACGCGATGTTTTCGCCGATGGCAATGTATTGCGCACCATCGTCAAAGCTCAAATAGTTGGTCTGACCAATGCGGATGAAACCATGATTGGTTGGGGTTGAAATAGTAGTGCATTGAAAACCAAAGGCCTCCGAAGTAGCACTTCCCGTAGCATCCGCTACAGTGATAGTGAAACTCCACATCCCTATTTCATTTGGCGAAAAGCGTACCCTGAAAGCCCCACTGCCATTTGCCGAAAGGCTGCCAGTTGAAGTGTTCAAGTTGTAGTTTTGCATGAAAAAACCATCTACCGTTTTCGATATGCCAGAAGGGGAAATAAAAGTAGCGGTCACGATTACTTCATCGTAATCATAAGGATTGTCAAAAGTGGCGGTCAAATCTACTGCTGCCTCAAATTTGCCAAACTGCTCAACACTTGGCGACAACAATTCTACCCCATGAACAACGGGATCAGCTTTTGCAATCATATAGGTGAAACTGCTAAACAAATAGGCAAGTATGATTTTTTTCATGTTGAATTTGTACTTTAGAGCATCTGGCACAAATGCCAATATTATTGTGGCTAAGATACCAGCCTTTTCCCACCCCAACCACCCTGTTCCTTTCAAAAATAAGGGGAGGGCGTGACCTTTCTCTAAAAGTCTAAATTGCTTTGATTTGAATACCACTGCTATTTGAACATTTCTCCCCTCTCAAGGGAATGGTGGTGAAATAGCTTTGATCTGGAAATGCTATTTATAAATTTACTCTCATTTCAAAAATGTAATATATGAAACAATTTCAATTACTATGCAAAACACAAAGGTGGTTGTGCCTTGTCCTATTATTACTGGTCACAGCAAGTTTGGGCGCTCAGATACGAACCATCACTGGGAAGGCTATCTCTTCAGAGGGAGAGCCTTTGATCGGTGCAACGGTTTTGGTGGCCAATTCCACCGACCGGGGCACTGTCACCGACTTTGACGGCAGCTTCACCATTCAGGCCAAGACTGGGGAAGAAGTTTACTTTTCCTATACTGGGTACACAACAAAGGTGGTCAAAGTAGGGGGCGAGAACACCCTTGATGTTGTTTTGGAAACAGCTTCTGAAATTTTGGATGAAATTGTGGTGATCGGTTATGGGGCTCAAAAAAAGAGCGACCTCACCGGGGCTGTTTCTTTCCGTGACCAGTGAAGAACTTCGCAACTCCGTCACCACCAATATTGATCAAGCCCTGCAGGGCAGGGTGGCAGGTGTACAGGTGACGCAGAACTCTGGTCAGCCGGGTGGGGCAGCCTCCATCCGCATTCGAGGGTCAAATTCCATCACAGGTTCGAGTGAACCACTTTACGTCATTGACGGTATTCCCTTCCAAGGCGATGGTACTTCTGTTTCAGGTTTCGACTGGGCAGGTGGAGCAAACGGGCAAAACCGTGTAAACCCTTTGTCTACCATCAACCCGAACGACATTGTACGGATAGAGGTACTGAAAGATGCCTCGGCCACTGCTATTTATGGGGCACGGGCTGCCAATGGCGTGGTGCTTATCTCCACGAAACGGGGAGAAGAAGGCACTGCCAAAATTTCCTATAATGGCTACTACGCCAGTCAGGTTTTACCCAACGAACTGGAAATGATGAGGCTGCCTGACTATGCTACTTACCAAGTACAAATAGCCAACGACCTTGACCGGCAAGTAAACCAACGCTTCCTCGACCTCAGCCTTTTGGGGCAAGGCACTAATTGGCAGGATGAGGTATTCCGCACCGCAGGCATGCAGAGTCATCAACTTTCTGTTTCGGGTGGCGGAGAAAAAACGCAGTACGCTGTTTCAGGCGGGTATTTCCAACAGGATGGAATCATCATAGGCTCTAACTTCGATCGTTTCACCGCCCGTGTAAACCTCGACAACAAAGTGAACGATTGGTTCAAGGTCGGGGCAAGCCTGGCCTATGCCAATACAGATGAAAAAATCACTTTAAATGATGGCGGCGATGGGGTCATTATGCAGGCACTTGCGATGCCGCCTTCTGTTGCAGTACGGGATTTCAATGGCGAATATGCCGGCCCGGAAAGCAATACTTCTGACATTAGTTTCAATCCAGTTGGAGCAGCTTTGTTACGTAATAATACATTGGATCGCCAACGGCTCATGGCCAATATTTATGGAAATATTGACCTGTTCAGAGGATTGAGCTTCCGCTCAGAAATTGGATTTGATGACAATCACTCGGTCAACAGAGCCTTTCACCCGACCTATGATTGGGGCGTTTTGCAAAACAACGAAAATCAACTGCGCCAACGCAACGAGAGCAGCTTCTTCTGGATTTGGAAAAACTATCTAACCTACAAGACTCAGTTCGGAAAGAGACATGACTTAACGGCTTTGCTGGGTACAGAAGCTCAAAAATCTTCGTGGGAAGGTACTACCGTTACCAAACGGCAGTTTGCCAGCAATGACATCCAAGTGTTGAGCGAGGGCAACGACGAAACTTCCAGTACCAGCGGATGGAAAGATGCCGCTTCTCTTGCTTCTTATTTTGGTCGATTCAATTATTCTTTTGAAAACAAATACCTCGTGACGTTGACCATGCGGGCAGATGGCTCTTCCAAATTTGGCCCAAACAATAAATGGGGGTATTTCCCATCTGGCTCTTTTGCATGGCGGGTGAGCAACGAGGATTTCATGAAATCTATCCCTACCGTTTATGATATGAAATTGCGGGTCGGTTATGGTGAAGTGGGTAACCAGGCCATCGGCAATTACCTCTATGGGTCAGCTTTGCAGACGGTCAATACGCCGTTTGGAACGGGTTACCGTTTGCAACAGATTTCAAATCCTGACCTAAAATGGGAAGCGACTAAACAGTTCAATGCTGGAATAGACTTGTCGCTTATCAATGGGCGTATTGATTTCACTATAGATGTTTACCAGAAAGAAACATCCGATATGTTGCTCCAATTGTCCATTCCGAGTTACCTCGGTGGCACAAATTACAACGACATCAGCGCTCCTTTTGCCAATGTCGGCCGCTTGGAAAATAAGGGGTATGACTTAACCCTCACTTCCCGAAATATCACAGGAAAAAAATTCAACTGGACGACCAACCTCACTTTTTCGAGGAACAGGAACAAAATCCTTGAACTGGATGATGACACCCGCATTTATTGGCGCAACCTCTACTGGTACAGTGAATTCCAAACTGCCACCCGCACTGGCGTTGGTCAGCCGATTGGGATGTTTTATGGTTACGTGACTGAAGGGCTTTTCCAAGATGAGCAAGACATACTCAACCACGCTGTGCAGGTAAGTGACGGTAATTTCACCAGTGAGAATCCAAACGGTCAAAATTTCGTGAACAAGTCGCAGGGCATTTGGGTGGGCGATATGAAATTCAAAGACCTTAACGGCGATGGGGTCATCACCACCGAAGACCAAACCATCATTGGCAATCCAAACCCCGATTTCACATTCGGGTTCAACAATAATTTCAGTTACGGACCATTCGAATTGACTGTTTACCTCCAAGGGGCACAAGGGGTGGATGTACTCAACTACTCAAGGGTAGTCATCGAGGGGCAGACTTCTGTGTTCAATAACCAAGCTGCCACTGTTGCCAATAGGGCACAGGTTGGGTTGATTGACCCAAGTGGCTCCGACATTGACCCGGCCAATGTGTTTCTAACAAATCCTGAAACGGATATCCCAAGGCCAACGACTACAGACAACAACGGCAATAACCGCATGTCCGACCGTTTTATCGAAGATGCCTCATATGTCCGCCTCCAAAATGTGCGGCTGGCTTACACCCTGCCGAAGAAATTCACGGAAAAATACCATGTTGGTATGTTGAGGTTTTATGTGAACGCACAGAACCTTCACACCTTCACTGACTACTCTGGTTATGATCCAGAAATTGGCGCATTTAACCAAGATCCGCTTTTGCAAAATGTGGATATGGGGCGTTACCCATCACCGAGGTTGTACACCTTCGGGGTGGATGTTGATTTTTAATGAGATTTTAGACACTTAGAAAAACTATGAATCCTTTGATAGCTGATGCCTAAAACCTAAAGTCTCCAAATCTAAAATCTAACAAGAAATGAAAAATATATTCAAACATTTATTGCTGCCTTTGTACTCGTGTTCATGATGGGTTCTTGCAAAAAAGAATTCCTCGAAATCGAACCCGTTGACCGTTTAACGGCAGATAATTTTTTTAAAAACGAAGTGGAAATACGTGCGGCAACTGCTGCGCTTTATGGCTTCCCTTGGTTTGATTACAATGATAAATTTGCTTGGACAGCAGGCGACTGTATGTCTGGCGATCTTTACCATACTTGGGATCAGGAAGGCCAGTTTTTCCTTTTTTCCTTTAATTCAGGTAACGCCCACCTTTCTGCTGGTTGGAAGGGTTTGTTCCGGGTCGTCTCCTATGCCAACTCTGTCATCAACGACATGCCCCGAGCTGCGGATGGCAATGTTTCGCAGGAAGTAATGATAAGGCTTTAGGTGAGGCTCGTTTCATCCGCGGCATGGCTTATTATATTTTGTCGGAGTATTGGGGCGAAATACCTATTGTGGAAAATTCAACGGCTATCGTGGTAAGCAATGATTTCTTTTTGCCAAAAAACACGCGTTCCAGCGTATTGGAATTTATCCGCCGTGATATGGAATTCGCTTCGCAAAATTTACCAGCAAGTGATGTACCTGGCAGAGTGACGAAATGGGCTGCTTTGGGCATGTTGGCGAAGACCCACCTCACCATTGCCTCTGATTTGAGCAACCCAAAATCAGCAGAAAACTTCGACTTGGCCAAGCAGTTCGCCGCTGAGGTCATCAACAATAGTGGTCTTTCTCTCTTGCCTGACTATGCTGATATTTTCCGGTATGACAACAACAATAATGAAGAGTCCCTTTTTGCCCTCCAGTGGATGGAAGGGGCTTATGCCATCGAAACAGCCGCCAGGCAAATTGGGCTCGTAGTAGCCTTATCACAGCCAACACAGAAGCATGGGGCGGATACAAGAGCATGACCTATGACTTTCTACTGAATATAGAGGGTGGAGATGACCGCCAACCAGCCATTTATATGACTAATGGTGATCATTATCCTGAAATCAGTAAGGAAAATGGAGGATACACCTATTATATAGTCCACCGCGATCCTGACGATCCAAACACAGTATTGGAGAATGCTTCCGCTACTTTGAATAATTTGAAAAAATACGTCATTGGCAGCACTGCCGATACGGACGGTAGCGTGTCCACTGGTCAAGCGACCCGCATTAATCAGATCATGCTTCGCCTGGCCGATGTGTACCTGATCCATGCAGAGGCTTCACTTGGGGGGCAGGCTTCTTCATCGGATGTTCAACACTTTAACCAAATTCGCCAGCGGGCTGGTTTGCCTCAACTTACAAGCATCACATTCATGGATATTTTGAAAGAAAGAAGGGTCGAGTTTGCCCTCGAAGGCATCAACTGGTTTGATATCAAACGCTTCTACTATCGTGACCCGGTAGGTGCAGTTGCCTACCTGGATGGTATGCAGCGGGAAACGACTTTTTACCGCGATGACAGCCCTGGAGCGGCGGATGAAAATACCCTGGAAGGTTGGATCGAAAACCCGCCTGCTAATCCTATAGTCATTCGGGAAACGAATATGTGGTTGCCGATCCCTTCTGCCGAGGTGGTGGCTAATCCAATGCTCGGCCCGGATGAGCCAGCGGTAGAGTATGATTTCAACTGATCAATACAAAAACAAAAGACATGAAGCTTTCATTTAAAAATATATTCTTCTTTACTCTCTTGCTGCTCGGCATTGGCTTTATGGTCATTTCCTGTAATAAGGACGACGACACAGGAGGCATTGACCCCAATGCGGATATCGGCAACCCAAGTGTAAAATACATCCGCACCACCAACCCCGATGCTGCTGACTCACTTTTGACAAGTGCGTTCATGGGGAGTTTAATAGCGATTATTGGGGAAGACCTCGACCACACTGTTGAGCTTTGGTTCAATGACCAACGTGCTTCCCTCACACCGACCTATGTTACCAATGAAACCATCATCGTAAATGTGCCGAGCAGCGTACCGACGGAGGTTAATGATAAGATCCGGTTTGTTTTTTCCAATGGTGAAGAAATGCTGTATGACTTCAAAGTTAATGTACCTGCCCCTTTGCTCAATTCTATTAAATGCGAGCACGTGGAAGATGGGGGAACGGTCGTATTGTATGGTGATTTTTTCTTTGAACCTGTGGAGGTAACTTTTCCCGGAGGCTTGAAAGGCGACATTGTTTCTATTGAAAAACTACAACTGGAAGTCACCGTACCTGCTGGCGCTACTTCTGGAAACATTACTGTTTCGACCAATTTTGGCGAAGCCGAATCCAGCTTCATTTTCCGTGATAAACGCGGGCTTTTCTGGAATTTCGATGACCTGACAGGAGGTGGCTGGCGACCCGGCAACATGGCAAGTGATAATGGAGTGTCGGGCAACTACGCAGTCCTTTCTGGAACAGTTGAAGGTGACTGGCATTGGGTAGATGATTTTCTCGAAATAGATCTTTGGGGGCAAGCAGCCGGCAGACCTCCCGGGCCACTTTTCAATGGTGTCCCCGACGATTTGCTTTTAAGGTTTGAAGTGAACGTGGTCAAAGAATGGACGGGTGCTTGGATGCAATTCATTTTCAGTCCCTGGGACAATGCAGGCAATGCTGTGAATACCAACAACACAGTGGCCAAGGGGATGTGGATACCGTGGGAAGCAGAAGGCTCCTATATCACCGATGGTTGGGTTACAGTGTCTGTACCACTATCTGAGTTTGTTTACAATCACGAGCGTTCGATAGATAACCTTGCATTAGATTATCCAGTTGGCTGCGGAAGCCTTTCTGTATTTGTTTGGGGCCCAGTTCCCATTCCACCGAACGACATTGAAATACATGTGGACAATTTTAGGGTAGTGCCGAAATAATTGGCTATTGGCTGTTGGCTTTTAGCCATTAGCCAAAGCAGAGACAGCCATCAAAACAAAAAATATCATACTGAATATTCAGCATTAAGGTGACACCTCCGACTTCAAGTCGGAGATGTCACCTCAAAGCTTGGATCAAAACAAAAGATATCATGTTGAATATTTTAAATAAAATTTCATTGCCATTGTTCGTTGGCCTGTTGTGTGCTGGCGTGCTAATGACCTCTTGCAAAAAAGACGATGAAGGGGGTAGCAGCAATGCCATCGAATTGCTCAGTTTTGGCCCATCGCCAGCCTTACGTGGCGGAGAGTTGCAAATTATCGGCAACAACTTGGACAAAGTAACTGCCGTCATTTTACCACCCAATGTGGAGGTCAGTTCTTTCACCATAAAGACGCCTGAGTTGATTACATTGACCATCCCTCAAGAAACAATGGAAGGGAAAATTATTTTAAAAACACCTGAAGGCGACATCACTTCCCTTACTATCCTGACCATTTCCGAGCCTATTCTATTGACCTCGTTTAGTCCGGCAACGGTTCGTTCGGGCGATGTTTTGACAATCAATGGCGACTATTTGAATTTGATAAAAACGGTCATTTTCTCTGCCAGTGTTGCGGTAGGGGATAGCATGTTTGTCAGTCAGTCAAGGGAAAAAATAGAAGTGATGGTGTCTGATGCTGCTCAATCTGGTTTGATAGTGATTTCAAATGGGGAGGATATGCCCATCTTGGTTGAATCGGAAACCGAATTGGATGTTACATTGCCCCAGGCAATCACCCTCTCTCCCAACCCCGTTAAGGCAGGGACAATACTAACCATCGAAGGAACAGATTTGGATCTGGTACGCCAGATTGGCTTTGAAGGTGCATTGGCAGCTACCAGTTTCGCCAGTCAAAGTGAATCCAAAATTGAAGTCATGGTGCCGGAGGATAGTCATGATGGCTCTCTGAAATTGATACCCGGTTCTTTTTTGGAAATACCTGCAGCTGAAGACCTTATCATGGTCGTTCCACAGATCAATGGCATTTCCCCTAACCCTGTTAAAAATGGGCAGAACATCACCGTCACTGGCATAGACCTCGATCTTATCAGCCGAGTGACTTTTGGCGGCGATAAAATCGGTGCCATCCTCGGCGGAGGGTCAGATACAGAAATTACGGTGAAGGTGCCCATCAGTGCTACCGAAGATACGGTGGACTTCAAAACAAAAGCAGATAAAATAGTGACTAGTGCTGGTGTACTCGAACTCGTTAGACCAGAGGTAACTGGTATTACTCCACCGGAAGCAATGTTTGGGGAGGAAATTTCCATTGAAGGCAACGATATGGATATTGTTGCAAGCGTCATATTCGCAGGGGGCATAGAAGCCAGTGTCAATAATGCCACCCTAAATGCAGCCACAGTGGATGTACCCATCGGCGCAATGACAGGGGAATTGACATTGGTCATGAAAAATGGCGAGCAAGTGCTTACATCGGCCATCTTCAATGTGGCCGTTTCTACCAATGCCATCATTACAGATATGCCCTCTTTGGCTGGTCATGGCGAAATGATCAGCATCATTGGTACTGACTTGAACGAAATCAATGAAGTGATTTTTCCAGTTGATGTACCTGCTACTATGTTTGGCCAAAAAACTTCTACATTGATTGAGGTCTTCGTTCCTGCGGCTGCGGCTACTGGTATGGGTAACATCAAATTCATTACGTTTAATGGCGAAGAATTTTTCTCCCCGCCCATCAATATCCAAGGTGTTGACCCCGTTGTCGATCCAGCCCTTGTTTTTTTCAACTTTGATGGATTGGACGGTTGGTGGGGGGACACGGGAGGCATCGAGAATGACCCAATACTGTCCCTCGACGGCTCGAATTATTTTCGAGTAAATGACAACCTCTCTGGGTGGACAGGTTTCTTCTGGCGCAATGGAGCAGATAATTTCCCTGGCGCAACTATTGGTACCAGCATCGATGAATATGTATTCAAGTTTGACATTAATGTGCTGGAACCAATTACGGGGGGTATTTTCCATTGGCGGTTGAAAGGGGCAGATGGAGACTTCTGGCATCGTTGGTCGCCTTGGGACAGTACCGGATCTTTCAGCACCAATGGCTGGGTGACGGTTAGTATTCCATTGACAGCGTTTACCGATGACTTTGGCAATGGAACGCTGAGTATATCCGATTTAAGTACAGTGAACGAAGATTTTGGCGTTGCCTTTAACGATGGAGATTCTTTTGTCAATGTTTGTATTGATAATGTGCGGTTTGAGAAGCTATAATTGATTAATTGACAAAGGTTTATAACAAGTAGAGATGACTCTGATAACCTTATTATAAGCCTTTGTCAACCAATCAACCCACCTATTTTTTTACCAAAATATTGGATCATGAGGCTGTTAAAACTATTGATGTTGCCAGCGGTATTCGTAATGGCAAGTTGGGTAAACCATATGCCGAATGTCCACAATACTAATGTTTTTGCCAAAATAAAAACGGTGGACGCCAAAGCGACTAAGCAGACCAAAGCCCTTTATGCTAACCTCCAAAAGGTTTCCACTACCCATATCATGTTCGGCCACCAAGATGACCTCGCATACGGCTTTAAGTGGAATGATTGGCACAAGAAAAAATCGGATGTGAAAGATGTCTGTGGCCAATACCCAGCAGTATTTGGTTGGGATGTCAGCAAGTTGGGGCAGGGCGACAAAAACATTGACCATGTTGACTTTCAAAACATGAGGAAATGGATTTTGGAGGCCTATAAAATGGGCGGTATCAATACCTTCAGTTGGCATGTTGATAATTTCGTGACCAAAGGCAATTCGTGGGATGTGGGCGAAAGAGTGGTGGCGGCCATCCTTCCCGGAGGTGGCGAACATGAGGCCTACAAAGCTCGACTCGAAGTGTTGGCAGCATTTTTCAAAAGCCTCCGCAAAGGGTTTTTATTCAAACATGAGATACCTATTGTATTCCGGCCTTTCCACGAGCATACAGGGGGGTGGTTTTGGTGGGGGCAACCACATTGTACTCCTGAAGAGTACAAACAACTGTGGCAATTCACCGTCAAATATTTGCGTGATGAGATGGGCGTCCATAATTTATTGTACTGCTATTCCCCTGATATTTTCAACGACAAAACACATTATTTGGCTTGCTATCCCGGCGATGAATATGTGGATATTTTAGGATTGGATGACTACCACGATGTAAACCCTGATAATGATCCTACCATGCTGACCAAGCGCCTCCGAATGGTTGTAGAAATGGCTGAAGAACGCGGCAAGGTAGCAGCCTTGACAGAAACTGGATTTGAAGGTATTCCACAAGAAACATGGTGGACAGACCATTTACTTAAGTACATCAAAGAAGACTCTACTGCATCCCGCATTGCTTGGGTGCTGGTTTGGAGAAACGCTAATAACGAGCATGACCGTCCTAATCATCATTACGCGCCATACCCTGGACACATAAGTGCACCCAACTTCAAGGAGTTTTGTAAAGACCCGTTGATATTGATGGAAGGGGAATTGCCGAAGTTGTATCGATTGGATTGAATTATTTGGAGGGTAATAATTCCTTGAATTCAGAAAGTGAAATTACCTTGACGCTCCTAACTTGCCCAAGTCCAAGTAAAGGTTTGTCATCGGTCACAAGATGGGATGCGCCCGCAGAAAGTGCGAGGTCGAACAAATAATCATCTTTAGGATCAGGGCTACCACGGAATTCATAATTGACTCCAGTTACATCGGTCAGCGTTCGGTGAAAATTGACATAATCTTCGATAGGTAATGTAAGGTGCTGGGAAATTTTTGGACGAGACAAAACATCTTCCAATTCATAAATGAGCCTTTCGGAGGAGTAAACAATCAGTTCATTTTCCAAAATAAGCAAGGCCAGTTTTTCCAGCTGTGCTTTGAGTATATACCTAATCCAAATGTTGGTGTCCAAAACTATTTCATGAAGCGGCATAACGAGCTATTCGAACTTGTCGGACAACGTTGAGGATTTCATCCATCGAAACTTTGTTCTTTGTAACAGATTGATCGAGCCGCCGGGCTTCCGCTAAAATGATTTGAGCTTTTAAGGCTTTTAAAAGGGCGGCCTGATCCTCTTCGGTTAATTTGCTCACCAAAGAGGTAATTTCTTTTACTTTAAGATTTGATGTGGCCATGTCTTTTTATTTTTTTCAAACAAAAATACAAATTTCATTTGTCTTGAGTTCGGTAATTTTTTCAAACAAAACGAATAACTAAAAACATATATGAAACTTTCCGGAATTGACATTGCTATCATCGTTGCTTACCTACTCGCTACTGTAATTATTGGTTTGGTGCTAAAAAAGCAAGCGGAACGAAGTAAAAAAGATTATCTGCTTGGCGGTAATACCATGCCTTGGTACATGCTTGGCCTGTCCAACGCCTCTGGCATGTTCGACATTTCGGGCACGATGTGGTTGGTTACCCTACTTTTTGTATATGGCCTGAAAAGCGCCTGGATTCCTTGGCTATGGCCTGTTTTCAATCAGATTTTCCTGATGATGTTCCTTTCCATGTGGCTGCGCCGATCCAATGTGACGACTGGTGCGGAGTGGATCAATACCCGTTTTGGGAACAAACAGGGCGCTATGCTTTCGCACAGCATCGTTGTAGTTTTTGCCATCATCATGGGTTTGGGCTATCTCGCTTATGGCTTTATTGGTATTGGGAAATTTGTGGAAATATTCGTTCCGTGGGAAGTCGTTTCCAGCTATGTGCCATTCGCCGTTTCGGCTGAATACGTACCACATTTTTACGGCATTGTGTTCACCTGTTTTGCTGTTTTCTATGCATTGCTGGGAGGGATGAAAAGTATCGTCTGGGCAGATCTCATACAATATGCGCTGATGGCTATTTCCAGTATTGTGGTTGGAGTCATTGCCATGAATGCTGTTGCGAATAACGAGCTCCTTGTGCCTGATGGCTGGTTGACCCCCTTCTTTGGTATGAACCTCGACCTTGATTGGACAACCATCATCCCTGAGGTGAACCAAAAAATACAAGACGACGGCTTTAACTTGTTCACCATATTTTTCATGATGATGGTATTCAAAGGTGTCCTTGTAAGTCTTGCTGGGCCTGCCCCAAACTATGATATGCAGAAAATCCTCTCCACAAAATCACCTCGGGAGGCGGCGCTGATGAGTGGTTCGGTGAGTGCCATTCTCATGCCTATTCGCTATTTTATGATTGCTGGGTTTGGTGTATTGGGGTTGTTGTTTTACGACAAACTCGACCTCATTGTAGGTGGTGCTATTGACTTTGAGCAGATTTTACCATCGGCCATCAGCGAGTTCGTTCCGGTTGGCTTTTTGGGTTTGTTGTTGGCTGGTTTGTTGGCAGCATTCATGTCCACTTTTGCAGGGACGTTGAACGCCACACAGGCCTACATCGTCAATGATATTTATTTGAAACACATCAAGCCCGGTGCGCCAAATACACAAATAAAATTCGTGAATTATGCTGCTGGACTCATTATGGTGCTGGTTAGCATTGTCCTTGGATTTTATGCCAAAGATGTCAATGATGTACTTCAATGGATCGTCTCTGGCCTCTATGGAAGCTATGTCGCTGCCAATGTTTTGAAATGGTACTGGTGGCGGTTTAATGGTCATGGGTTCTTCTGGGGAATGGTCGGTGGTTTGGTGCCAGCGTTGTCGTTCCGCTTTATTTTTGAGGGGGTTCTCGACCTTTACACCTTTCCGCTCATGTTGCTGCTGGCCGTCATTGGGTGCATCATCGGCACTTATGCTGCACCGCCAGCGGACGAAGAATCGTTAAAGAATTTTTACAAAAATGTGCGCCCGTGGGGTTTTTGGAAACCCATCCACGATAAGGTAGTGGCCGAAGACCCAACCTTTCAACGAAACAAAGATTTCAAGCGGGATATGTTCAATGTTTTCATTGGAACTATTTGGCAAACCGCCTTGGTCATTTTCCCTATTTATCTCGTGCTGCTCGAAACGGTGCCAACTCTCGTAGCATTAGCGGTAGCAATAGTTTGTACATTGATCTTGAAGAAAACTTGGTTTGATAAATTGCCGAAAGCAAAATAAACATGACTAAATTTCAACAAAAATTAAAATCCCTTTCCGAAAAACACGAGCAACTCGTAACTCAGACAAATGAACCGTATCCTCATGGCAACGGCATTTACTTGCGTTGGAAAAACCCTATAGTTACAGCAGCTCATACTCCTATTTTTTGGCGTTATGATTTGAATGAAAAAACCAACCCCCACCTCATGGAGCGACAGGGTATCAACGCTACGTTTAACGCAGGCGCAATGCTCTGGCAGGGAAAATACCTTCTTATGTTGAGGGTCGAAGGCAATGACCGAAAGTCCTTTTTTGCCGTCGCTGAAAGCCCCAATGGTGTTGACAATTTCCGCTTCTGGGATTACCCTGTCACTTTGCCGGAAACAGAAGACCCTGATACGAACGTCTATGACATGCGCCTCGTCCATCACGAAGATGGCTGGATCTATGGCCTCTTTTGTACGGAGCGAAAAGACCTTTCCCTACCCAATGATACAACGGCTGCTGTGGCTGCCTGCGGCATTGCCCGTACCAAGGATTTGGTGAAATGGGAGCGCTTGCCCGATCTTATCAGCCATGCGGGGCAACAGCGCAATGTGGTGCTGCACCCTGAATTTATAGGTGGGAAATATGCCCTTTACACCCGCCCGCAAGATGGCTTCATTGAGGTCGGTGGCGGCGGTGGTATTGGATGGGGCTTGACAGAAAGCATGGAACGTGCAGAAGTGGATAATGAAGTTATAGTTGATGGTAAAATTTACCATACTATCAAAGAAGTGAAAAATGGCCAGGGTCCTGCACCAATCAAGACACCACAGGGTTGGCTACACCTTGCTCATGGTGTGCGAAATACAGCGGCTGGATTGCGTTACGTCTTGTACATGTTTATGACTGAATTGGAAAAACCTTGGGTAGTAACGCACGCACCCGGAGGACATTTCATTGCACCTCAAGGAGATGAAAGGGTAGGGGATGTATCGAACGTGACCTTTAGCAACGGTTGGATAGTAAATGAAAAAAAGGAGGTGTTTATATACTACGCTTCGTCGGATACCCGCATGCATGTTGCCACTTCAACAGTGGAAAAATTAGTGGATTATGTGATGAACACACCGCCTGATGGGTTTCGTTCGGCAGCGAGTGTGATAGTACGAAATGAGATGATTAGGAGGAATTTAGAAATTTTTAAGAACATGGAATGAGCACCCCCATTCAAAATAACATTTCTACAAAGCCAAATTTAGCGCAGCTAAAAAATGGGTTTGACCAGGAACTCCATAATATTCTCAATTGGTGGAGTACACATATGGTAGATGAGCAGAACGGCGGCTTCTATGGCCGAATGGATGGTCATGGAAATCTTCACGCCGAAGCAGATAAGGGCGTTATCCTCAACACCCGATTATTATGGACCTACTCTGCTGCAGCAATTGCCACAAACTTGCCACGACTCAAACAAATGGCTCACCGAGCCTATGATTATATAGGTCGATATTTCTGGGACGAATTGGAAGGGGGGCTTTTTTGGTCGCTGGATTATCAGGGAAATCCTGTAGATACTCAGAAACAAATTTATGCACAAGCTTTTGCCATTTACGCATTGTCCGAATATTATAGTTTGACAAAAAATAAGGAGGCACTTGACAAGGCAACTGAAATTTTTTGGCTCATCGAAAAGTATAGCCTCGACCGAAAGAAGGGCGGCTACCTAAGCGCATTCGCACGTAATTGGAGCAACATGGATGACATTCGCCTGAGTGAAAAGGACGCCAATGAGGCTAAGATCATGAACACCCATCTCCACATTTTGGAAGCATACACCAATTATTACAGGCTGTCCCCTTCTATTGCGATACAAGATGCTTTGCGAAATTGTATCGAACTCTTCTTCGATCATTTTTACATTCCTGAAAATGGCAGTATGCATATTTATTTTGATGAAAATTGGATGCCCAAGGGGGAAGATATTTCCTTTGGGCACAACGTTGAAGCAAGTTGGCTGCTTTGGGAAGCAGCAGAGGTTTTGGGAAATGACGATCTCTTAAAGCGGGTGAGGCCGGTGTGCATCCAAATGGCGGAATCTGTTTTTCACTCAGCTATTGATAAGGATGGGGCATTGCTTTACGAGGCCGACCCCAATGGCATTAAGGACACCGACAAACATTGGTGGCCGCAGGCTGAGGCAGTAGTTGGTTTTTGGAATGCCTATGAAATGACGGGAGAAGAAAAATTTGCCGAAACAGCTATCAATTGCTGGCATTTTATCAAAAAATATTTGATCAATAAAGAGCATGGTGAATGGCATTGGCGTACAGATCGTAGCGGCATCCCTATTCTTTCCGAGAACATAGCTGGGTCTTGGAAAGCACCTTACCACAATACCAGGATGTGCTTGGAAATGATGCGGCGTTTGGATTAGTATTCTATCTTTCCTTTAAATTTTGCTACTTTGCTTTATTTTTAAAACATTTCACAAAGTGAACAAACCAGTATTTAGTTCTAAATGGACTAGACACTCAAATTGTGAGTAGCACTGCTTAGGGTGAAACACATGAAATTTAAATGCCGTCCTATATTTTATTTATTCTTTTTCCTGCTTCCTAATTTTCTTCAAGGGCAGGGTAACGGCATATACCATTTTGAAAAACTCCCCGCCGAAATCGGTTTTTCCAATACAGGTGTAAACGATATTCTTGAAGACCACCGAGGATTCCTATGGATGGCCACTTGGTCGGGGTTGGCCAAGTACGACGGCTATACCGTGAAAATGTACCGCCAACAGCCAGGCAGTACCAACGGCCTGAAAAGCAATAAAATTACTCAGATTTTAGAGGACAGGAAGCAGCGGCTGTGGATTGGGACAAACTATTCGGGCTTCTATCTTTATAATCGGGAACAGGATATTTTTGAGCAATACTGCCGAAATCCCGAAGATCAAAATAGCCTGAGCGACGACAATGTATTGGCTATTTGCGAGGACAAAAATGGCATGCTGTGGATCGGCACAGAGCGTGGATTGAACCGCTTCAATCCCGAGACGGGTCATTTCATTAAATATGAAAATGATCCACGAGATAGCAGAAGTCTGAGTCACAATTTTGTTTATTCTATCGCCGAAACACCTGATGGTACATTATGGGTAGGCACAGAAGTGGGACTGAACCGGATGGTCAAGAACAATGATAAAACGTATTTCATCCATTATGATTTGATGCCACTGGGCGCTTCTAATGCGGAATTCCTTACGCATAATTTTGTCTACAAAATTATTCCTTCCCGCTATGACGATGAGTTGATTTGGATTTGCACGAGCAATGGGTTAAAAAAAGGACATTTTTCAAGAGGCGATTTTGAAAAATTTGATTTTGAATTCTTCGGCCACGAGCAAGATGACCCAAATAGTCTGAGCCACCCTTTCATCCCAGATGTTTTGGAAGAAAACAAATGGCAGATTTGGGTAGCCACTTATTATGGACTTGATTTGATCGATTTGGAAACAGGCCATTTGCTTCATTTCACGCCTGAAAAAAATGAGCCCAAAAGTCTCGGCAGTAACATCGTGAGATGTTTGGCAAAAGACCGCACAGAAAATTTATGGATAGGATTTGACAAGGGATTGAACAAACTCAGACTTAATTCAAAAGCCTTCCAAAATATCATCCCCGACCCTTTAGGCCAAACCAGCAACAATGTTATGTGCCTCAAACCAGCCTCCAACCAAACAGGCATGTGGGTCGGTTTGCGAGGCGGCGGCCTGAATTTTTTGCCCACAGATAACAAAGGGAACCTGACCACCCCTGCAAAGACCTATCAGTTTGAAACCTCCAAATTCCCGGAACAGATAGGGTTCATTTTCGACATTTTGCTCGACCGGGATGGCTGGCTCTGGTTGGCCACAGACGGGGCAGGTGTTGTACGTATCAAAGAAAATGAATTACCACAGCATAGTGCCACTTTACGAGATTTCCAACAATTTACCAGAGGGGGGCAAGTTAGTGGCGATTATGTAGTGTCTCTTCTACAATCGGTTTCGGATGACATTTGGATTGGCTATTGGGACAAAGGCATTGACCGATACGACCCTGCCACGGGCACTTTTAGTAGTTATGTTTTTACGAGTGACAGATCGGTGAACCTGCAAGAATTCCCCATTGTCCATTTGCTTGAATTAGAGGAAGAAGGGCAGACCTATTTATGGGTTGGTACACGGGGAGGGGGAGTTTACAAGTTGAAATTTGATTCTGAAAAGGATGCATTTGAATTGATTCGACATTTCCAATACGAAGAGGGGCAGGTTGGCAATTTGAGCAACAATTTTATCAATTGTTTTTTCAATGACAGTCGAAACCGTCTATGGATAGGCACAGATAATGGACTGAATTTGCTGGATGGGCAAACGGATCAATTTACTTCCTACTTTGAGCGGGACGGCCTGTCCAACAGTATCATCCAGTCCATTCTTGAAAATGGAGAGGGTGACATCTGGGTGAGTACCCAACAAGGTATTTCATGTCTCCATTTTTCCAAAAACCAACTACATTCAGTGAAAAACTTCGACGCCTTCGATGGTTTGCAGGACAATTTTTTCAATGATGATGCCTCCGCCAAGACCGCTGCTGGTCACTTGATTTATGGAGGGGTGAATGGCCTTTCTGTTTTCAATCCAACAGAAATCCATACAGATACGATTGCCCCGAAAATTGCTATAACGGACTTTCGGCTTTCCAACCTCTCAGTGCCGATAGGCGAAATGGAAAACGGGCGAATTGTTTTGTCAAAAAATATTTCTGAAACAAAGAAATTGGAACTGACCCATCGCGACAACGTGGTGTCTTTTGAATTTACAGGACTACATTTCGGCGAGCCGAAAAAGCTGCGTTATGCTTTTCAGTTGGAAGGTTTTGACCCCGACTGGGTACATGCCGATGCCTCCCAACGCATTGCCCATTATACCAACCTGCCACATGAAGAATTCACTTTCAAAGTAAAGGCTGCCAATGGTGACGGGGTATGGTGTGAGCCAGTTGAATTGCACCTGACCGTGAGTCCTCCTTTTTGGCTAACGGGCTGGGCCTATGCCCTTTATGCCCTTGCTGCTGCGGGACTGCTTTATTTGGTTTGGCGTATCACAAGGCTTAGGGCAGAATTTCGGCACAGCTTAGAACTGGAGCATTTGGAACGAGGAAAGCTGGAGGAAGTAAACCGTTTGAAACTCCAATTTTTTACTAATATTTCCCATGAATTACGAACGCCCTTAACGCTGATAATCAGTCCTTTAGAACAGCTTTTGCAAAACCCAAAAAATCAGAAAACGCATCAGCTATTCACCCGCATGCACCACAATGCCAGCCGTTTGCTGACGATGATAAATCAGCTATTGGATATCCGTAAAAGCGAAGCGGGGTTAATGAAGTTGCATGCGGCAGAGGGAGACTTGGTTGAGTTCTGCAAAGAGATTACCGTCTCGTTCAAAAACCTTGCGGTGCAGCGAAACATCCAACTGGATTTCTCGGCGCAGCCGGAGGAGATTATGGCTTGGTTCGACCATGACCAATTGGAAAAAGTGTTGTTCAATTTATTGTCCAACGCTTTTAAATTCACCAACGATGGTGGGAAAGTGGAAGTGGAAATTAGGAATTTAGAAATTGAGAAATTGTCAAATCAGCCAATTACCAATTACCAATTTCTAATTTCTGTAAAAGACACAGGCTTAGGAATTCCCAAAGGGCAATTGGAAAATATTTTCGACCGCTTTTACCAAGTGGAGAAAACGCAGGAGTGGGCCCGCAAAAGCGGAACGGGCATTGGGCTTTCATTGGCCAAAATGATTGTTGAGAAACATCACGGCGAGATCAAAGTAGAGAGCGAAGAAGGCAAAGGGACTACTTTCCGCATTCATTTGCAATCGGGAAAAGCACATTTTAGCGAAGCGGAATTGTTACCTGCTGAAGAGTCGATAGTAACAAATGGACTGCCATCTCTTGCTTTGCCTGATTCGCCCGATGCATTGTCAGGTGCTAACGAGATTGGTGATGAAAGTCAAAATGCTATTGTCGCAGAAAAAAATGTTATTGATAAAAACGGCAACAAGGAGAAGCCTTTGATTCTATTGGTAGAAGACAACCACGATATTCGGGATTATCTCCGTGAGAACCTCGCAGCAAACTACCTCATCAGCGAAGCATCGGATGGACAGGAAGGCCTTGAAAAAGCGCTTGCCGATCCACCCGACCTGATCCTCGCAGACATTGCCATGCCCAGGATGGACGGCATTGAAATGTGTGGTAAAATAAAATCAAACATCGAAACCAGCCATATTCCGATCATCCTGCTCACTGCTCGGACTTCGCTCGTCTTCAAAGTGGATGGCCTTGAAACTGGTGCCGATGACTATGTGACCAAACCTTTCCATATGCGCCTGTTGGCGGCCCGCATTAAAAACCTCATTGATAACCGGGCGTCCCTTCGTAAACAATTTGCCAAAACATTCGACCTTAGCCCTTCTGGCCTTGTGCTCAACTCGTTGGATGAGCAATTGCTCTCGCAAATAAAATTGATCGTGGAAAACCACATTGATGACAGTAATTTTTCTGTCGATCAACTTGCCAGGGCACTTAACATGAGTCGCGCCAAGATGTACCGAAAGATCAAGGGATTGACCGGGAAATCACCGAATCAGATCATTCGGGGGTTCCGCCTCAAACGTGCTGCCCAACTTTTTGGAACTGGTCAGTACAATGTATCAGATGTGTCTTATATGGTAGGTTATAATGACGTGAAGTCGTTTCGAGAACAATTTAAAAAAGAGTTTGGGGTAAACCCATCTGCGTATGTAAAGGAACTATAACAATTTAAATTATTTACGAAAAAATGAAAATCCACGACGCTTACGACCCTGGCCATTACCAAGCAAAAACAGACCGTTACGACTCGATGAAATATCGCCGCTGTGGCCGCAGCGGCATTCTTTTGCCAATGATCTCACTCGGCCTGTGGCATAATTTCGGGCATACGGACGATCTCGAAAAAGGCAGAAATATTCTGCGTTGCGCTTTTGATAACGGCATCACGCATTTTGACCTGGCCAATAATTATGGGCCTCCGTTTGGCGCAGCCGAAGAAAATTTTGGCCGCATTTTCCAGCGTGATTTCAAAATCTACCGCGACGAACTCATCATTTCGAGCAAAGCAGGATGGGACATGTGGCCGGGACCTTATGGCAATTTCGGCTCGCGCAAATACCTGATTGCCTCCCTTGATCAGAGCCTGAAACGGATGGGGCTGGAATATGTTGACATTTTCTATCATCATCGCCCTGACCCGTATACCCCACTAGAAGAAACAATGGGAGCTTTACACGACATCGTAAAGCAAGGCAAAGCACTCTATGTGGGTGTCTCACAATATAAAGCTGAACGAACAGCTGAAGCCGCAGAGATTTTGAAAAAAATGGGAACTCACCTATTCATCCATCAGCCGAGGTACAGCATGTTCGACCGCTGGGTGGAAAATGGACTGCTCGATCAATTGGGAAATCAAGGCACGGGGGCTATTGCTTTCTCCCCGCTGGAGCAAGGTGTTTTGACCAATAAATATCTAAAAGGATTTCCAGAAAATAGCCGTGCTGTGAAAGACGCCCGGTATTTGACCAAAGAGCAAATCACACCAGAGAAATTGAACAAAGTGCGACAATTGAACACCATTGCGGAGCGCCGTGAGCAGAGCCTCGCCCAAATGGCCGTCGCTTGGCTGTTGAAAGATGAGCGCATTACGACAGTGTTGGTCGGGGTGAGCAGGCAGCAGCAGTTGTTGGATAATATTGGAGCGTTGGGGAATTTGGAATTTACGGAATCAGAACTTCAGGAGATTGAGGACATTTTGAAATGAATGATTTGGCAAAAAGGAAAAAGGGGCAACTAAGGCGGCTATCTGAAAAAACCGCCTAGGTTCCTGATAAAACCTTTTCCACCAACGCCCGCGTTTTTTCAATGCCCTCTTTTGACGGAAGGTGTTCCCCTTCATATTCGATGCCTAAATAGCCATCATAGCCTGTTGCTTTTACGATTTCGAAAAGCTTGGCATAGTCCATTGTCGTTTCATTTCCATTTTCATCGAAATCAAAACTTTTTACACTCAATGATTTGGCATAAGGCATCAGTTCTTTCAGACCTAAATATCTATCGAACCGTTCGGTGCAAGGGGCTCCCCACAATTTCCCATTTTCCCGCTGTATGCACCAGTTGTCAAAATCGGGCAAAGTGCCGACGCCGTATTTTTGCAATTCTTTTACCAACCCAGCAAGCCATGCCCCATTATTCGAAATGCCGCCATGATTTTCAATAATAAGATTAACGCCTTCCTTTTGCGACCATGCCGCCAATGTGCCAATGCCGTCTATGCAGGCAGTCTTTATTTCTTCAGGAGTTCCATCGCCATGCGCATTTATCCGGATACTTTTACAGCCTAAATATTTCGCCGCCTTCACCCATTTTTTATGGCTTTCAATAGCTTGCGCTCGTTCCTCTTGATTGGACGCCCCAAGGTTTCCGGCATTGTCAACCATTATCAGAAGGCTTTTTACTCCCGTCCTTTTGGTAGCGGCATTCAAGCTGTCCAGAAAATCAAAATCTTCCACTTTGTTTTGAAAAAATTGGCTGACGTATTCCACACCTTCAAAGCCCATTTCCCCAGCGATATTAATAAAATCAATAGTCGTCATTTTCCCTGAAAACAACTCTCTATTAAAAGACCATTGAGCGAGGGAGTATTTTGGCACTTTTGTGGCTATTTCGTTTTTTATTTGATCGCTTTTTTTATTTGTTTCTTGGCAAGCAACAAATAAAAAGGCTGATAAAAAAGAAAATAAAAAGGCATTAAAAGGATTCATTTATATGCGTTTGTTTGTAATAGGTTTTTTAATTTTTTTTTGGCAAAAAGGTTTTTAAAAACCTATCAAGGAGAATGAATTTATTTTTTAATCTTTCGTTTTTTTTAAATTAATACCAAGGTTTAATATTTAAAACATCAATCTTAAATTATTGATAATTAATTGAATTGCTATATAAATTAAATTTAAAAAAAATTATGACTTTATTTTAACTAATAAATGGCTCATTCTATTTTCAATTTGGGTATTTATTTCAGCGTAATTTCAATAACCCCATTAGCGCCTCGCACCCCATAAAAGCCTGTGTCGCTTGGATTCTTTAAAACCCGAATAGATTTAATTTCCTGAATAGGCACTAATTGTCTGGTAGCATTTAATCCACCTGTCAACGGCTGTCCATTAACGACAAATAATGGTTCGCTGCTGGCGTTGATCGAATTAATGCCCCGGATGGTTATACTCGCATTGGCTCCACTCCCGTTAACTTGAACACCGGCGACTCGGCGCAAATGCTCGACTAAATCAATAGACTGGTCTGGATTTTTGAAGTCATTTGTTTTTTTGAAGTTGTTATTGGATTCTGTTACATTTTTTGTGGAGTTACAGCTGATTAAAAAAAGAAATGGGAGGAACAGGATAAAGAATATTTTCTTTTTCATGCTACCTTGGATTTATAATAATATTCGAAGGACTAAATTATTCATTTATCGATCGGCCTAGCTCAAATTTCAAAACGAATTACTTCACCCAAAAATCGCCTTCTACAAATTTGGCTGCCCCCAATTCCAAGCTCCGTTTTGATGGTGTAGAACCACCCACATATATCTTGAACTGCCCTGCCTCAATGAGCCGTTCGCCTTTTTCATTGACCATCTGCATCATTTTTGGTGAAATTTCAAAGTTCACTTTTTGGGAAGCACCCGGCCACAGGCTGATCCTTCTGAAACCTTTAAGGGCATATTTTGGAAGCGAGACTGAACTTTCTACATCGGTCAAGTAAAGCTGTACGACCTCCTCTGCCCGGTATTTTCCGGTGTTGGTCACTGTTACTTCCAAGAGGATGGATTCACCTTTTTTTACCTTGCTTTTGTCTAAATGCAAATCCCTAAATTCAAACGTAGAATAACTGAGGCCAAAGCCAAAAGGAAACAATGGCTCACTTTCCATGTACCGATAAGTTCGGCCAGCCAGAGCATAATCCTCAAAAGGCGGCAGGTCATCAACAGTTTTTACAAAGGTGACAGGTAGGCGGCCAGAAGGAACAGCATCTCCAAAAATGATGTCAGCTACGGCATTTCCCCCTTGCTCACCGGGATACCAAACGAACAGCAGTGCATCGGCCATATCATACACTTCGGGGCAGGCGACTGTACTTCCGCCTGTCATAACGACAATCAATTTTTTGGCATTGGCTCGGATTTTTTTCAAGAAATCAATTTGGTTTTGTGGAAGACCGATGTCCTCTCTATCACCTAGGTGGCGACTAGCAATGGATTCGCCTTCCTCCCCTTCAATCAGTTGGGAAATGCCCATGCAAGTAATAGTCACATCGCTTTCCGAAGCCACGCCAGAAAACCAGTCCATTGGGTTTCGGTTTGGTTCGTCAAGGAGAGCGCCTTGCCGGTATTTCACAGAAGTTTGGGGGCTGACTTTTCCGATCACACCTTCGAGAAAAGTGACCATGTTTTCGCTTAGGCCGTAGTAATTGGCCAATAGGGCTTGCATGTGCGTGGCCATCGGCCCAGTGACAAAAACACTCCCGACATCCTTGATGATAGGTAAAGCATTGTCTTTGTTTTTTAGTAAAACAATGGATTTGGTCGCTGCTTCCCTGGTAAGCTTGATATGCTCACCGCTGCGTATGACCTCCGGTCCGATATGGTCGAACGGCCCACTGCCAGCAGAGTCAAATAGTCCAAGACGGAATCTGGTGGGCAGTAGTTCACGCAGATTTGCATCCACTATATCCTCTGAGGTATGACCATTTTGGATGGCTTCATAAAGTTCCTGATAGACATTGCCGCAGTTGAGATTGCAACCTGTGTTGAGAGCCAGTCCGGCAGAGGTATGGATATTTTCGGAAATTTTATGCCCTTCAAAAAAATCACGCAGCGCCCAACAATCGGATACGTAGTAACCTTTGAACCCCCATTGTTTGCGGAGCACCTCCTGCATGAGGTAGGGATGGGCGCAGCAGGGATCACCATTGGTGCGGTTGTAAGCGCCCATAATGCCTTCCACTTTGGCTTCTTTCACTAGTGCTTCAAAAGCAGGGAGGTAGGTTTCCCACAAATCTTTTTGACTCACCACAGCGTCAAAAACATGGCGTGACTTTTCCGGTCCGTTATGTACGGCGTAGTGCTTGCCCATGCCTGCTGCCTTGATGTATTTTGGATGGTCGCCCTGCAAGCCTTTTACAAACGCCACCCCGATGCGAGAAGTCAAATAAGGGTCTTCACCATAGGTTTCTTGCCCCCGCCCCCAGCGAGGATCACGGAATATGTTCACATTGGGTGTCCAAAACGTGAGACCTTGATAACGTCCCCGATAGTCGTGGGCGATGGACACATTATATTTCGCCCGTGCCTCGTTGCCGATGGCATCGCCAATTCGTTGCATCAGATCGGTATCCCATGTGGCTGCCATGCCGATTGCCTGTGGAAAGACGGTTGCCCGGCCATTGCGGGCCACGCCGTGGAGGCACTCGTTCCACCAGTTGTATTCCAGAATGCCGAGCCGTTCGATGGCAGGGGCATCGTAGCGCAACTGACCGACTTTTTCTTCCAGTGTCATGCGGGAGATGAGGTCGTCCATGCGCTGCTCTAATGTGAGGTCGGGGTTTTGAAAAGGGTATTTTATTTGTGCTATAATGGCGATGTTAGAAAATAACAGTAGCAGGAAGGTGAATATATTTTTTGCCATGAAAAATGATTTATATTGTTCCAAAAAAATGCCCGTTGGAATATTTCATCCAACGGGCATTTTATTTCAAAAATAAAATCAGTGCTTCATAAATTTAGCAGAATAAACCGCTTTGTCTGTGTATATTTTCATGATATATAGCCCGCTGTAAAGATCGGCTACATTCACGTTTGCATTACCATTCACTTTTTTCACAAGGCTACCATTCATATTGAACACATGAACCGTTTCAATATGGTCAAGCCCATCAATATTCAACAGAGTGGAAGCAGGGTTGGGATAAATGCTCACATTGGCATCTACTGGTGTAATCGTGTTGACCATGAACTCCTCATCGTCGTAACTGGTGAGGTGGTCGAAGCAGATGTCACCATTGGTGGTAGTGCCTTCCAGGCCAAGAATCTGAAACTGGACTTTGGTGATTTTGTCCTTATACAAAATGTTATCATAAGAATTTTGCCAAGAAGGGATGGCATGGGCTTCAAACGGAGAATGTACCTGCACCCACTCGCCAGAAGGATCGACCAAAACTCCTCCGATGGTTCGATGGTACTCTTCTGTTCCACCTGTACTTTCCACGAAGATTTTAACAACAAAAGATACGTTGCCCGGCACATCGGCAGGTGTGTTCACTTTGTAGTAAAAGCTGATGCCGAGGTGGTCTGTCATGTCAGGTAAGTAAGTATCGTTGGTATCCAAAGGAAGGAACTCCATGTCAACACTACCACCCCAGCCCTGATCGCCAATGAGGTTGTAGTTCACACAAGCAGCACTGTCGCCAACGACACCATCCGCTTGGTACAAACTATGGCTACCGTCGTTGCTGTTGATCCAGTTGGGAACAGTCGAAGGTGCATCCATGTCGTTGAGCACCCATCCCTCAAACAGCTCCACAACGCCCTCGTTGTAGCTGGTCAGGTTGTCGAGACAGACAGTACCATTTGATTCCGTGCCCATTGTACCAGACACCACTTGCATTTCAATATGGCGGATTTCATCGAGGTGGAGGATGCCGTCGTAAGTAGTCTCCCAGGAAGGGATGGCAAAAGCTGTAAACGGGATTTTTGCATCTTGCCATTCGCCGGAAGTGTCGCCAAGGACATAATTGAGGTTAGCATGCCATTGTTCCAACTCGCCCTGGCTATTTATAAAGATTTTCACCGTCCAGTTGACCCCATTGGTATTGCTGGCAGGTTGCGTCACCTTATAATTAAAGCGGATGCCTGTTTCACCAGTAAGGTCGGGATAGAGTGAATCGGCAGGGGTAAACTGCAAATCCACGCTGCCACCCCAACTTTGATCGGCAATGAGTATGTAGTCGAGGCAAGCGGAGGCACTACCTTCTACGGCATCGGATGAGCTGCTAAGATCATAACTTCCTGCATCAGTATTGCTCCAGGTAGTGATCGCACCTGTCTCATCGAAGCTTTCAAGGAGAGGGCCGATAACTGAACCGCCAGCTTTATAAGTGCTGAGTCCATCCACTAGGATTTCGCCAGCGGTAGTAGTGCCCTCAGGGCAAACGATCTGCATATCAATAATCTGAATCTGGTCGAGGTATAATACCCCATCGTAAGTAGTTAGCCAAGAAGGGATAGCAAAAGCGGTGTAGGGGAGTTTTGCTTCTTGCCATTCACCCGACATGTCACCAATGACAGTGCCTAACGAGGCGTGCCATTCTTCAACCCCACCCGTACTATTGACGTGGAGTTTTGTAGTCCAGTTTACGCCAGCGGTCTCACTAGCAGGTGTGATCACTTTATACCAAAAGCTGATGCCATCAGAGTCGGAAAGGTCACCAAAAGTGCCACCTGATTCTATGCGCATATCTACACTGCCGCCCCAACCTTGATCGCCTACGAGATTGTAGTTGAGGGATACGGAGCCGGTGCCTTCCGCGGCATCGGCAGAACCAGTTAGGGTGTAATTGCCAGCTGTACTATTGATCCAATTGCCGATAGCAGCGGGGTCGTCAAAACTTTGCAGTAGTGTTTGAGAAAAGGCCATTCCAGAAAAAAGGAAAGAAGCCAAGAAGAGGGAGTAAAGTTTCTTTTTCATAAAGGTGAGTTTTATTTAAAAAATTCTTGAGAATGAGGGAAAACACAGTGGCCGGTTTTTGGAAATGCGCCATCCCTATTGTTGAATTGCAATTGTCTTTGTTGTTTTAAGGCCACTTGATTCCAATACTACTTTATACATACCCGAACCAAAATTAAGAGGCAAAGAGACGCTTTGGCCAATCATTTTTTTATAAAAAACTTGTCGGCCTGTTACATCAAATACGCGGACATCAGCTGTACCAGCATCCTTTTTTTCTATTTGCAATGAATCCTTTGCGGGGTTGGGGAAAATGCGAAAACTCGGAGTATTTAATTCTTCAATTCCCGTGGTCAGTTCGCCATCTGCTTTTACCACTACCATGTTGTTTTTCAACTCAACCGTATCCACCAAAATTTGGCCATTGCCACAGTCAATGGTCACTTGGTACTTGCCTTTGAAGCCTCGGATATTGTATTCGCCGTTGGCATCGGTTTGGCCGTTTCCCTCAGTCCACCATTCGTTAAAAACGAGGTCAATGAATGTTTCGCCTGCGGGCTTCATCGTCCAATCTTGATAAAAAAACGGGGCGTTGCCATGCCAGTGGGCGCCATCCCAGAAGCCCCATGTCAGGAAGCCGTTTGTGCTGGGGTGGCTAAAAACCATGGTGAGGAAATCACGCAGATAAGTGGCAGCGAGATCATCGCCCATGTTCTCGTTTGTGTCGTATTCTGTGATCTTGGCAACGGTGCCAAAGGTGTTGTAAAAGTCATCCAAAACAGATTGAACTGAATAAATAGAAGTTGGGAAAGCGCCAATGTGCCCCTGAAAACCAATGCCATCCAATTTCACTCCGGCGTCAATGATTTCCTGTGCAAACTGTTTTTTCAAATCATACAAACCACCGCCAGTATTGGCCTGACTGATGGTCACATAGTCATTCAGATAAGTCGTCATGCCGGGAGAGACTTCTTGGAGTTTTTGAAAAATTTCAGGATAAATTTCCCTGCCTGTCGTATAGCCCGGTGTTCCTTGTAGTGCCATTTCGAGGCTGCGGTTGGAGGTGATTTCATTGAGCACGTCCCACTCAGCAATGTTGCCTTCGATGCCGGAATAGGTGGTGATGGCCTCAATGTGATCCAACACCCGTTGTTTCAAATAATCAGGGTCATTGGCATGAGTCTGCATATCTGATGGCATATTGGACCATCCCGGCCATACCAGCGTATGGCCCCTTATCTGGATGTCGTGGTCGCGCAGCCATTGGGTCGCTTTCACCTTTTGCGCTTTCGAGGTGATCCAGTTGCTTTCCCACCCCGGCCATTTAAGCGAATTTTCAAAAACCACCCAATTGAAGCCGTGACCCTCGCCGTCGAAGTTGATCAACTTTGATTCATAAATGTCGCTGTGATTGCTGTTGCCAGCAAAGCGGCTCGACACGACCGCCGAGCCAAAGGCAAATTCATGTTGCAACATTTCCACTTCCACGGATGCATTGGGGATAGGAGTGCCGTCTGTATGTTCCACCCGAATGGTCAGGTCGGCTTTTCTGGTCTGTTCGATCCGGTTAGCTGCTTCGGCCCGCCACGGGGCATCAGGTTTCCAGCCACCGTACTGATCGTTATTGGTTTGGTCTGGGAGGTCATCGACCGACAGGCCCGTACCATAATCAAGCACTGCGAGTCCACCCACTTCAATGGTTTGGGCTTTCCATGCGAGGTGCAGGCCAGTCGTCAAGTCTCCGGGAGCATAGGTTTGGTCGGCGTCAAAAGGCACTAAGTACTGCGTCCATTGATCAGACAGGTCAATGTTTAGGAAAACTTCTTTATTGAAAGTGGAAGAATTTTCCACAAAAAGGCTTACTCTTCCATCCCCACCTTCCGAGCGTAGCCAGATGACTAGGAGGCAGGCACTTCCATTGCTGAGTTGGTTTACATTGGAAATACCATAACCCGAATCCCATGCGTTCGAACCAGTGTTGTTGACTACGATATGTACTTTTTGGGAAAAAGGCTGCATGACAGCGGTCTGGTTACTGGAGTTGATGTTGCCGTAAACATAGTCACTGTTGATGTTGGCGGCTTCTGAATCATGTAGCAACCATGCCCCGGCAGGCAAACCAAAATTGCTTTGCAAATTGTTTTGCAGCATTGTATGGTAAGAGTCTTGAGCATCGACCCCGAGGGTTATCAAGCAGGTTATAAGTAATTGAATGAAATATTTCATGTACTATCTTGAGTTTCGAGTCAAATATAAAGGTAGGTTGTGGATACAAATGGGGAATTTTGCTCAAATATAAGGGGTGTTCAAATGTTTTTTTAAAAATGATACCTTTATAAACAAATCATCTTCTTAATGAAGTTCGTCCGGCGGATTGGAAAAATATTGTTGTACTTGTTAATAGTCGTGCTATTGGTTTTTAGCATTGTGGCCGTAGTCATCCAGTTTCCTTCTGTTCAAACCCGCCTCACACAAAAAGTCACTGAAATCATTGGCGAACAGTTGAAAACCGAAGTAAAAGTCGGTGCTGTGGATATTGACTTTTTTAAAACGGTTGTCCTCGAAGATATTTTTATTGCTGACCAACAAAACGATACATTACTACATGCTGAACAGTTGGGTGTGGACATTGGCGTGTTCGATTTATTCCAATCCGAAATTTACCTAAACAAAATAAAGTTGGAAAATGCCTGTGCCTACCTATACCGAGACCAGAGGGACGGTGTTTTCAACTACCAGTTTGTCGTTGATAATTTTACCTCTACCTCGCCTGCTGATACCGCCGCCGCTGCCCCCTGGACGCTCGGGATAGGGAAAACGATTTTGAAAAATGTGCGATTCAATATGTGCGATGAAGGGAATGGGGGCTTTGACCTAAAAACAAATATTACTGATTGGTCCATCACTGCTGATGAACTGGATTTCGAAAAACAATTCATCAAATTGAGTCAGGTGACCCTCAGCGATTCGGAGGTTATTTATAGGTTATTGGAAAAAGATAGCTCTATTGTTTTATCTCCCCCAAAAAACGCCAAACTCACTTTTCCAGGTTTTGGCTGGATCATCAGTGCTGATAAAATCCGCCTCGAAAACAATCACCTTGTTTATCATGATGATAATGCAGATATGGAAGAAGGCGCACTGGACTATAGCCACCTTGACCTCCAAACCCTCCAACTTTCCATTAATGATTTTCGATATACGGACGAGGGTATCCTCATGGAAATCAACAGCGCTTCCTTTACCGATAAAAATGGATTTAAATTGAATGAATTAGGAGGAGAAATAGCCATTTTACCTAATAAAATATTTGCAAAGAATTTTATTTTAAAAACCCCGAACAGCCACTTTAAAAACAACACCCATTTGACTTTTAACGAATTCAATGACTTATCGGATTTTTTGAATAAAATAAAACTTGAATCCGATTTTACAGAAAGCTACCTCGCCGTTGATGACCTGTTGATGATCGCGCCACAATTAAGGAAAGTGCCTAATTTGACATTTCCCGAAGGGGAACAACTAAAAATAAAAGGCACTTTGCAATTGCAAAACAACCATCTCAACCTACAAGGCTTTTCTTTTTTCATCGGCGAAACGACCGCATTGCAAGCATCCGGTAGTATTGGCCAAATCACATCCGGTCCCCAATTCGATCTGAATATTGAAAAATTGGCCGCTTCTTATCGCAGCATTAGTCAGTTTACCAAGGGGTTAGAACTGCCGATTGGTTTAGAGAATTTTGGACAGTTTCGGTTGTCGGGAAAAATAAAAGGTACGCTCGGTGACCTCCAGGCGAATGACCTTTCGTTGACGACCGAAGCAACCACCCACTTTGCAGGTAACTTAAAAATCAAAGGATTGCCCGATGTGAACAGTGCCGTTTTTAACTTAAAGATCAATGACCTGACCACGCGTTCGGCTGACTTGAAAGGTTTCTCCGAAACGCCCTTGCCGCCCGAACTTGATTCCCTTGGCCTCATCCAATTTACTGGAAATTTTAACGGGACGATCAGGGACTTTGTCATTGACGGTGGCTTTCATACGGGCGCTGGCAACGCTACTGCCGACCTTAAAATAAACTTCAATCAGGGCTATACGGATGCCATCTACAACGGGGAATTGATGCTGGAAAATGTTGACTTAGGAAAAATATTGGCGGATACTTCACAGTTTGGGGAGGTTTCGCTCAGCACAAAATTGGATGGCCAAGGGCTGACACTCGACAGCTTGAACACCACGTTAAATGGGGTAGTAAAAAAAGCTGTTTTCAATAAATATGAATACCACGACCTGCAAGTGGACGGGCACTTAGCGCAGCGACTTTTTGAAGGAAAAATGAGCATGCAGGACAGCAATTTGAATTTCGACCTGAAAGGAAAAGTAAACCTCAACGATAGCCTGTCCGATGTGGATGCCATCGTCCGCATTGATACCATCAACCTCAAAAGCCTGAATTTATATAAGGAGAATATCGGCCTCAGCGGAGTGGTGGAGGCCAAGTTGAAAGGAAGCAACCTCAACAACCTTGACGGAAAAGCCACCCTTACCAACTTTACCGTTTCAAGTGATGAAAAAACTTATTTTGATGAAAAAATCATTCTGGAAGCAAAACAATTTTCAGGTGGAAGGCAAGCACTGGCTTTTGATGCCGACTTTTTGAAAGCAAACATGGAAGGGCAATACAATTTCGCTGATCTGCCCGACCTTGTTTTAGGATATGTCAATGAATTCTTCCCGGTCGAAGAACTGGCCGTACGGCCCGATTCGTCTCTCACATCAGAGTCGCCTAAGGCCGATCAACAACTTGATTTTGATTTTCGATTTACCGACTTGGCCTCGCTCATCAGTGTCTTTCTCCCAGACTTGCAAGGGATAGACGCCCTTGCCTTTTTACGGGGAAAATTTGACAGTCGGGAGCAACAATTGGAGCTGTTGGCGGAGTTTCCAGCCCTCGTTTACCAAAATACGGAATTCGATAGTTTGACCCTAAAGTTGAGCGGCAACCGAAAACGGCTAATGTCAGATGTGGCGCTGCAAAATCTGAATTACAACAACACCTTTTATGCTCCTTTTTTGGATTTCAAAATCAGGGCTGATGGTGACACTTTGGGCTTTGGCCTTACCGTACAGAACGACTCTTTGGAAAATATTTTTAAATGGGGCGGTAGGCTCACCGAATTGCCGACGGACTACCTGCTGTCATTTGACGAAAAATTGATTTTGAATGAAGAAGTATGGAAAGTTGATCGGCATAATCAGTTGCTTTTTAGCCACAATAGTTTCTCCGTCAGCGACTTAGCATTTTTAAAGAATGAACAATCTATCAGCGTCAACAGCATGGGCGAAGTATCCTTAGATGACTTTGCGCCCATAAAATTGCGTTTCAACAATTTTAATTTAAAGGAAGTTTCCGCGTTGCTCAACAACCCTTCCCTGCAACTGCTCGGCGACTTGGACGGGCAATTTACCATAAAGGAACCTCGGCACAATCTTCACTATAACGCCGACCTACAGGTGGCCAATCTGGTTCTGAATGAACAACTCCTTGGTGACTTAAACTTGGATGCATCGCAGCCACGCGGCCAGCAGGTGGTTAACCTGCTTGCCCATCTCAAAGGCGAAAACCAAATGACCTTGACTGGCTTCTATGATGTGCCCCAAAACCAGTTCGATCTCCGTGCAGATATTGGTAAATTGAGCATGGTGGTAGCTGACCCATTCTTGAGTGATTTGATGCGCGATTCAAGGGGATATGTTTCGGGGAATTTCACCCTAAAAGGTACACCTAATGCCCCTGCCCTAAACGGTAAAATAACCACCCACGATATCAGTACTCATGTCATTTTAGCGGGCACCCGCTATCGGACAAGCGAGAACACTATCACGATTTCCGAGAGTAAAATTAATCTTGGCCAATTTATTTTGTTCGACCCAGCTGGGAGAAAAGCAGAAGTGAGCGGTGAACTGAAGCATAAATATTTTGAAAATATAAAACTGGACTTGCAGGCGCTATCGGACGGCCTCAACATCCTGAACACTACCCGTAAGGACAATCCGCTGTACTATGGCCGCCTCTTTACCAGTGCCAATGTGCGCATCAGTGGTACGCCTGAACTCCCCAAATTGGATGTGGTAGCCACTACTCAGGATAGCTCCTCATTGCATGTCGAACCATTGACTGCCGATTTGGCGGTGGTTCAGGAGGACTATGTAATATTTGCCAACCCAAATGACTACGAGCCGGACAGCCTTAGCTTGCTCGAACAACGGGTAGGCGCTAACAACCCCGGCCTCGACCTTGCCCTGACCCTTACCGTGACGCCTGCCGCCAGTCTCAACATCATCATTGATCCCCTGACTGGCGATGAACTCTTTTGCACAGGGAGTGGCAATTTTACAGTAAAAATGAACCCCACCGGCGACCTTGACATCACTGGCACTTATGTGATCGAACAGGGAAAATATTCCTTCGCTTACGAAGGGTTGGTAAAACGCAATTTTGAAATCAGAAAAGGCAGCAGTCTATCCTTTGCAGGCGATCCTTACAACGCCCGTTTTAACATCACGGCTGTTTACAAAACGCGGGCAACTACTTATGAACTCATCAGCAATGAGGCAACTTTAAGCGATGCCATCTTGGTCACGTCCCAACGCCGCACCGATGTGGAGGTGCTGATGAGCATTGGCGGCGACCTCACTGAACCAATAATCACTTTCGATATTGTATTGCCACAAAGCCAAAGCGGGGCAGCGGACAACCTCGTCGAACGAAAACTGGACGACCTCCGGGGGGAACCGACCGAACTGAATAAGCAAGTGTTCGGCCTTTTGTTTTTCAACAGCTTTATCCAATCGGAAACAGGCGCCGGCCTCTCCAATGTGGGCGAAAACGCTGCCCTGAAAAGTGTCAGCGGTCTCATCAGCAACCAACTGAACCGCCTCGCCAACCGCTTCATCAAAGGGGTGGATCTAACCCTCGGATTTGAGTCGTACCAAACAGGCGGACAGGAAGCCAGCAATGTGTCCGAACTACAGGTCGGCCTGTCAAAACAATTGTTCAATGACCGATTGACCATTCAGGTGGGCGGCAACTTCAACCTCGAAAACAGCCAGCAATCGGCACTGGAATCAAGTGGTTATTCTGCTATTGCCGGAGACTTTGTATTGGAATACAAACTGAACGAACATGGCAATTATCTGCTCAAGGTTTTTCATAAAAGTGATTACAATGCACTTTTGGGAGCGAACTCGAACAAGACTGGGGTGGGGCTGATGTACCGGAAGAGTTATTGAGCTAAAAAATCATACATCAAATAAGGGATTCGGAAAATAATAATCCCGTATTTTAATCGGGATTATTTTTTTCCTTTTCCCTAAATTATACATCATAAATTTGTTAGAGATGAAAAGGGTTTTCCTATAAAAATGAGAATACCACAAAATCGACCATTTAAAAGGATTCCGATGTAGTCGGGGTTTTGAAATCCCGAACCTTATCCAAAATATAAGATCGGTTCGGGATTTCAAAATCCCGACTACGTTAGAATCCTCAATTAATTAACCCAAATCAGAGCTTTAACCATTTTTATAAGAAAGCCCTTAGGACATGAATTCTACACAGATTTATGATCGATGATGCAAGATATTTGATTTCTGATTTCGCACATATTGAAAATCCTACAAAACATATCCTTATTCGCCAGCATCCTCCTGCTCTCCTCCTGCTCAATGACCAAAGACCTAAAGGAAGGCGAGCGTCTGCACTATGCCACTAATTTCAAATTTACCAACCCCAAAAAAATCAACAACAAGGGCAAAGTAGAATCTGACCTCTCCTATATTGCAAAGCCCAACCCGGCAACAGGTGTACAAAAATGGCAGGTAGGGCTTTACAGTTCGGTGAACAAAAAAGGAAAGGAAAAAAGCCTTGGCCGATGGCTGCAACGGAAGATTGGTAAACTGCCTGTTATTTATGATGAAACGACCGTGGAGCGCAGCCGGGCAGTCATGGAAAAATACATGCAGGACAATGGCTATTTTGGTTCGACCATCGCAATAGATACGTTGATAAAGGGAAAAAAAGTAACTGTGAATTATGCTGTTACTTCGGAGGGCCAGTATTTTATCCAAAACATTTTCCGGCCCGTAGATACCCTGTCTGCCAGGCATGTAGGCCTACCGTTCATCCATTTATTAAATGAAAATGTGGGGCAAACACTTTTGAAAACGGATAAACCCTATAGCCTTGCCCAACTGACCAATGAACGTACCCGCCTTGCCAACCTGGCCAACGACAACGGCTTTTATGAAATATCCAAAGATAATTTTTTCTACTTCGTGGATACCACGGCTGGCGGGTTGCAGACTGACATTTACCTACGGTTGAAGCAGACAAGCGATAGCAGCATGTATCAAGTGTATTATCTGGGTGAATCCTGGGTCTATCCCGATTATTCATTGGAAAAGAAGGGAGGGAAAATGATCGGCCAGGATACGGCCACCTACAACTTCCTGCACATCGTTCAAGAAAAAAAGGTGCTGCGCCCTACCGTCTTGAACAGACTGGTTTGGCAGGACTCCACACAACTTTTTTCCAAAAAAGAACAGCAAAACACCATCAACCGACTGCTCAATTTGGGTATTTACAAATTTGCCAATATCCGTTTTGAAAAAAAGATAAAGCAGGACACTCACTACCTCGACCGCTATGTCTATTTGACACCTGGGTTGATGCGGGACTTGGGGGTTGAGTTTCAAGTGAATAGCCGTTCAGGCAACTTTCTAGGCACGGAGGTAAGTGGTTCCTATTCCCATAAAAATGCATTCAAAGGGGCAGAACTTTTCAACGTCAATCTTTCGACGGGAATCGAGACGAACATCGGCGCCAATTCCTCTACCATCATCAATACCCTGAATGCCAACTTAAGTGCCAGTCTCCAATTGCCGGGCACGTATGCCCCGTTTGTTGACCGCAAACGGGTGCGCGGAGAAGTGTTGCCTCGTACCGCTTTTTCGATCAGCGATGATTTTCAGCAGCGCACGGGTTTTTTCACCGTCAATTCTTTTAATTTTTCAGCAGGGTACAATTGGCGGAAAACAAAGTGGTCGCACGAGTACAGCCCCATTTTTATTAATTTCATCAACCTGCTGCAAGTTTCAGAGGAGTTGGACAAATTGTTGGGCGAAAACCGACGCCTCCGTAGCAGTTTTGAGAATGTGATGGTATGGGGTACAAATTATAAATATTCCTATTCCAACCAGACGACGGCCAAGCGGGGGCGGTATTTTTACTACCGGGGCGGTATTGAATCAGCGGGCAACCTACTCAACTTGATCGCTGGGAGTTCAAGCCAAAACGGGGCAGCTGAAATAATGGGCATCCCTTTTTCCCAATACATCAAAATAGACCACGATTTCCGCCAATATTTCCCGCTCCGGAAAGGTTTGTTGGCTGGCCGCTTCAACCTCGGTGTGGCCTACCCTTACGGCAATGCAACGGTCATGCCCTACATCAAGCAATATTTCATCGGCGGGGCGGGCAGTGTGCGGGCGTTCCGTATCCGAACACTTGGGCCAGGTAGTTTTGAATCAAAAATAGAGGACGACGGTAGCAATTTCGTAGATCAAACGGGCGACATCAAATTGGAGATGAACCTCGAATACCGCTTCGATATTTTCAGCTACCTGAAAGGGGCGTTGTTCGTGGATGCAGGCAATATCTGGCTCATCCGTGGCGACGCTGACGATAGCACTGCCGAACCTGATGGGCGCTTTGGCTTCGATACTTTTCATTCAGAAATAGCCGTCGGTACTGGCTTCGGCATACGAGTGGATTTTGACGTGGCAGTAATCCGTTTGGATTGGGCCTTTCCTGTTCGGAAACCAGTGCAGCAGGGAGGAAGCCACTGGTTATTTTCGGAGTTGGATTTTTTAGACAGGAGTTGGCGGCGGGAGAATTTGGTTTGGAATATTGCGATTGGGTACCCGTTTTAAATGGGCATTGTCCAACGTTCACAAAAACATTTAATGGTGAAATTTTTTTTCATTTTTTTTGGTCTTCTTCTAATCATCTTTTTTTCATTTTATTCCTGCACAGTAAGTCCCAATGCCAAAGACCCGCCGAGGACTTTGGCCAGAAAAGCAATTGTGAACAAGTCTGCAGATGGTTATTATTCTATTCATTTCAGCAAGGCAGGGAAATGGAAAATATATCACGGCCCTTCCCCCGAAAAAATTGATTGGACAAAGTTTTCCCAGATAGATGGAGAAGTGTTTCAACTTCCTGACCGTTATCAGGATCAACGTCTTTTCTTTGGGTTGGCAGGGGCCCACGGAGATAGCATTATTCTTTCTGAACGCCTGATCCCCTTGAAAGGACAGCCTAACTTCAGGGATCTGGGAGGTTTGGAAACCAATGATGGCAGATATGTTAAGTGGGGCATGATTTATCGCTCGGGAAAATTGTCAAATTTGAAAAAGAATGACTTGCAATATATGTCGCATTTGGGCATTCGCTCGGTGGTTGATCTCCGCAACGATGTGGAAATAGCTAAAGACCCTGACCGCATCCCAGAAGGAGCAACGTATTATCAAATTCCCGTCGGCGACAAAGAAGGCAAAGCTTATAATAAATTGCGGCGGATGGTCATGAAAGAAGGCTATCGAAAGGCAAAGGCCAAAACGCTTTTTGTGGATGTCATGCGTTCTTTTGCCGATTCTTTGGCGGAGGACATCAGGCCGATTTTTGATTTACTATTAAGTGAGGAAGAATCCACGCCGATGGTTTACCACTGCACAGGTGGAAAAGATCGGACGGGTTATACCACTGCCATGATCTTGTTGGCTTTGGGTGTTGATCGAAAAACAATTACCGACGATTATTTAATGTCCAATTATTACCGCAAGGAAGCCAACCTGAAAAACATGAGAAAAATCAGGTTGACCGGATTGGATGCCGAAACTATTGATTATGCGATTTTAGTGAGAAAAGAATATATGGAAGCCGTATTTGGAGTGATTGATGAAAAATATGGCGGAACGGATGCTTACCTTGAATTAAAATTTGGCCTGACGAAAGAAAAGCGGGAAGAATTTAAAAGACGTTATTCTGATAGTAATTTAAATAACGATGAAAAACCAATTGAACCTATTGACAATACAGCCGATCATAAGAAAGATGGGTTATCAGATTAAACATCTTATTTTATTGGTCAAATAAAATAAATATAAGGCCGAACGAAATAAAACCCTGTTTCAATTCCAATTAAAATACTGACTAAAAATCAAACAGGAAAAACAAATTCTATGTTTCAATTCCAATAAGGTGCAATTAAAATACTTTCCGCCTTCAAAATATCCAGCACTATCGAAAGTTTCAATTCCAATAAGGTGCAATTAAAATGTCAAGTTAATTTCCCCCACAACGGCAGGGAATTAGTTTCAATTCCAATAAGGTGCAATTAAAATATTATGAGGCACATACGACATAAAAGTCTTGAGGCGAGTTTCAATTCCAATAAGGTGCAATTAAAATGATTCTTGGGTGTTTGGTTCGTTCATTGTTTTTAATGTTTCAATTCCAATAAGGTGCAATTAAAATTTGTAATGCAAAATAAAGAAAAATCCATTATGCGGGTTTCAATTCCAATAAGGTGCAATTAAAATAGGGGATAGGCTTTGCATGTTTGAAATATTCAAACATGTTTCAATTCCAATAAGGTGCAATTAAAATGGTCAAACATATTAAACTGAAGCCTCCTCATTTCTACGTTTCAATTCCAATAAGGTGCAATTAAAATTTTAGGGGACTGCAGCTCACTGGGGCGAAATCCAAAGTTTCAATTCCAATAAGGTGCAATTAAAATTAGCAAACGACCCGACACAGAAACGTTTTTTAAAGTTTCAATTCCAATAAGGTGCAATTAAAATCGAATCTCTCAACGCTTTTGCCACATCATAAAATTGGTTTCAATTCCAATAAGGTGCAATTAAAATCACTGAAAGGTTTCACCCATGCCTCCAAAGTAATGTGTTTCAATTCCAATAAGGTGCAATTAAAATCATATTAAATTTGTTGGATAGGTATATTTTTTCATTGTTTCAATTCCAATAAGGTGCAATTAAAATAAGCGGCCACATCACCGCCATCCATGCCGTGTTCGACGTTTCAATTCCAATAAGGTGCAATTAAAATTTTTGCGGGCGCAAGCCGCCACCGTTTTGGAAAAAGGTTTCAATTCCAATAAGGTGCAATTAAAATTCCGTTACAATGAGGGCAATCATACCCCTTAACTTGGTTTCAATTCCAATAAGGTGCAATTAAAATACAAAATTCGAAGACCCTAAACGGGAAGCCCGCTATGTTTCAATTCCAATAAGGTGCAATTAAAATATAACCACTTGTAGGCACTTCTATAATGCCACAAGGTTTCAATTCCAATAAGGTGCAATTAAAATGAAGGACAAAGCCCTGCAAGCCGAGCTGATCGAGATGTTTCAATTCCAATAAGGTGCAATTAAAATAATACATCCGCTTCGCCGCCAAGATGGAATACACCGGTTTCAATTCCAATAAGGTGCAATTAAAATCTTGCGGCCTTCGCCTCCGGGGTGCGGCCAAATTTCGTTTCAATTCCAATAAGGTGCAATTAAAATTTTATCCAACAGTTCCTGTTCGATGCCGATGGCCGAGTTTCAATTCCAATAAGGTGCAATTAAAATACTTCCATTCTGTTTTGCCGTTCCTACCTCACAGGAGTTTCAATTCCAATAAGGTGCAATTAAAATCGAATCTCTCAACGCTTTTGCCACATCATAAAATTGGTTTCAATTCCAATAAGGTGCAATTAAAATTAACCGTTTAGTTTTGAGACTTCAAACGGAAAATGGTTTCAATTCCAATAAGGTGCAATTAAAATCTGCCGTAGCTTCATCGGTAGCAGGCACGCCAGCGTGTTTCAATTCCAATAAGGTGCAATTAAAATTTGTGCAGACTTTTGACTGTCAACTCCTTTCCAGTGGTTTCAATTCCAATAAGGTGCAATTAAAATCACAGGTTTTTATGAAAACTCAGATGCAGAAATGGGTTTCAATTCCAATAAGGTGCAATTAAAATCACAGGTTTTTATGAAAACTCAGATGCAGAAATGGGTTTCAATTCCAATAAGGTGCAATTAAAATAAATATGAAAATAATGTGCTGGCAGCTCAAAGTATGTTTCAATTCCAATAAGGTGCAATTAAAATCAGCGGCTCTGGATGCTCCAAGCGGCTATACTGATAGTTTCAATTCCAATAAGGTGCAATTAAAATTCTGAAAATTATCAACTGCTATTTGAGTATTATCGTGTTTCAATTCCAATAAGGTGCAATTAAAATTATGAGCAGAATCCTTGTTCAGAGTCGCACCAAGGTTTCAATTCCAATAAGGTGCAATTAAAATTTATTCCCCTTTTTTATATTTATTTTGAGATTATTGTTTCAATTCCAATAAGGTGCAATTAAAATTTGCACTTTCAAAGCGGTTACATAGGATAGAAGGAAGTTTCAATTCCAATAAGGTGCAATTAAAATTTGAAAGTGAATTGGCATAGAAATACGCTCGATGAGTTTCAATTCCAATAAGGTGCAATTAAAATGGGCAGGCAAAGCCATCGTAACGTTTGGCGTGTGGGGTTTCAATTCCAATAAGGTGCAATTAAAATCCAGCTATTTTCTAATCGAAAACGCAGCAAAGCTAGTTTCAATTCCAATAAGGTGCAATTAAAATGTGACAATACGGGAACAGGTTCGACAGGCCCGGCCGGTTTCAATTCCAATAAGGTGCAATTAAAATTCTATGATGCGGAGGCGCAAAAGCGCCGGGAATTCAGTTTCAATTCCAATAAGGTGCAATTAAAATACCTGATGAACGAACCGCCATCCCCAGCGAACGAAGTTTCAATTCCAATAAGGTGCAATTAAAATCCACCTTCTCACTGCTCGCCGCCATGTGCCAGCACGGTTTCAATTCCAATAAGGTGCAATTAAAATAGGAGGCTAAAAAATCAAATAAGGATTTTCAAGAAAGTTTCAATTCCAATAAGGTGCAATTAAAATTTTTTGTCGAGGAAATAATCCTCCGGCATCTCCACGGTTTCAATTCCAATAAGGTGCAATTAAAATCACCAGCCCCAAAGGACTCGACGACCTGTTGGTAGGTTTCAATTCCAATAAGGTGCAATTAAAATCGTAAAGTAAATGAACAGGCAATGCAGGAAGAGCATGTTTCAATTCCAATAAGGTGCAATTAAAATATAATTCATTGAACTTCAATGAGTTATGTATATTTGGTTTCAATTCCAATAAGGTGCAATTAAAATCGCTTTTCCAAATGCCGCTTACCAAACTGACAATGGTTTCAATTCCAATAAGGTGCAATTAAAATATCGAAATCGTAGGCTTCTGTTATGCCATCCACAAGTTTCAATTCCAATAAGGTGCAATTAAAATGAAGGTAGCCAAATAGCGAGGCGCAATGGGGAAGGAGTTTCAATTCCAATAAGGTGCAATTAAAATTCCTTTGAAAGTTCGGAGACGAAATTACTAGAAGTCAGTTTCAATTCCAATAAGGTGCAATTAAAATTTTTCCCGATAGATTTTATTTAACTCCATAAATTTGTTTCAATTCCAATAAGGTGCAATTAAAATACGAAAGCCCCGACGTTGGCGAAGAAATAGACCACTGTTTCAATTCCAATAAGGTGCAATTAAAATTTTATGATCCAGTTAGACACGTGCCAATAGTCGAAGTTTCAATTCCAATAAGGTGCAATTAAAATAGATTTTTATCCCAAACGGGATAGGGTTTTTCGATAGGTTTCAATTCCAATAAGGTGCAATTAAAATCTTAGAGGATTTTATTTATGATTGTTTGTCAAGTGAGTTTCAATTCCAATAAGGTGCAATTAAAATGATTTTTACACCCGCATCCTAACCAATGCCGATACGGGTTTCAATTCCAATAAGGTGCAATTAAAATCGCCTATTTGGAAGTCGAACAAAGAACCTTTGCACAGTTTCAATTCCAATAAGGTGCAATTAAAATTATGCGGTAGGTTTCCAAGATAGTGCCGTTATACAGTTTCAATTCCAATAAGGTGCAATTAAAATGTCGGCGGAATAAACACAATGACCAAAGAACCCATGTTTCAATTCCAATAAGGTGCAATTAAAATTAGTTTGATGGATAAAGTAGTACCGTCGAAGGATTTTGTTTCAATTCCAATAAGGTGCAATTAAAATGGCAATAAATATATTAATGCTAATTGACACTGATTGAGTTTCAATTCCAATAAGGTGCAATTAAAATGGTAGGCGGGATGGGTGGATAGGTAGTGGTTGACTGGTTTCAATTCCAATAAGGTGCAATTAAAATAAATATTATGAATCATTTAGGATTATTTGAAGGTATGTTTCAATTCCAATAAGGTGCAATTAAAATCCCGGTTAGGGCTTCATTTCAGTTGCCGCTAACGGAGTTTCAATTCCAATAAGGTGCAATTAAAATATTTTAAGATATTGCCCCAGTTGGGGGTGAAGCCGAGTTTCAATTCCAATAAGGTGCAATTAAAATTTTTTATCCTTTCAAGCGACTTCACACGTCCAAGATGTTTCAATTCCAATAAGGTGCAATTAAAATGATATTCTTAATTATTTCGTCGTTGCTGTACGAAAGTTTCAATTCCAATAAGGTGCAATTAAAATTATTAAATATTTTTTTAAAGGATATGCTTACCGTGTGTTTCAATTCCAATAAGGTGCAATTAAAATCGCAATGCGGAAATCTGGAAATTCTTGATCTCGAAAGTTTCAATTCCAATAAGGTGCAATTAAAATACGCTTTACCGTATGTATAAGTGACAATCTGAAATTTGTTTCAATTCCAATAAGGTGCAATTAAAATTCTCCGTGCCGGGGGTGAACGTTTCGTCCGTAGCATGTTTCAATTCCAATAAGGTGCAATTAAAATTTGCCTATGAGGGCAGATGATACGCAAAGCACACCAGTTTCAATTCCAATAAGGTGCAATTAAAATGCGCCCACAAGGCGTGGCAGCGCTGGAAAAAAGGAAGTTTCAATTCCAATAAGGTGCAATTAAAATGAATTACTGATATTTCTGAACCTGCAAAACGTCTTTTGTTTCAATTCCAATAAGGTGCAATTAAAATATTGCGAGCTATTTAATAGATAAAGCAAAGACATTTGTTTCAATTCCAATAAGGTGCAATTAAAATGAAAAATACCGGGGCAAACCGGAAGGGCTTGACGCAGTTTCAATTCCAATAAGGTGCAATTAAAATAAAACCTAAAAATGAAAAAAGAAACCGTAAAACGAGGGTTTCAATTCCAATAAGGTGCAATTAAAATGGGAGGGAGTTTTCCGGCTTCCGGTTCCGGCTCGATGTTTCAATTCCAATAAGGTGCAATTAAAATCATGGCCATTACCGCTGGTTATGCAGGTACAGGGGTGTTTCAATTCCAATAAGGTGCAATTAAAATAGTGCCATTTTTTTGAACTCCTTCGCCCATATTCATGTTTCAATTCCAATAAGGTGCAATTAAAATGTGGTTTGCCGATGCGGGGGAATGGTCGAAGCTGGGTTTCAATTCCAATAAGGTGCAATTAAAATGCAGCTTTTTCAGGGCAGCCGCCTTTTCCTGACGGGGTTTCAATTCCAATAAGGTGCAATTAAAATATAAGCTCCTTTATATCTTCATATTCATTTACTATGTTTCAATTCCAATAAGGTGCAATTAAAATGGCTGTGGGGCATGGTCGCTGTCGGTGTACTTTACGGTTTCAATTCCAATAAGGTGCAATTAAAATCATGGGGTAAGGATGTTTTTCGGTACGCTGAAATTAGTTTCAATTCCAATAAGGTGCAATTAAAATTGGGGCGTGACGATGTTTATCGTCGAAGCGATCGCAGGTTTCAATTCCAATAAGGTGCAATTAAAATCAGCCCCATCATGCTTTCGGAGAGGGTGTTGACGGTTTCAATTCCAATAAGGTGCAATTAAAATTGCAGGCCAAAGGCAATTCATTAGAAATGAATGATGTTTCAATTCCAATAAGGTGCAATTAAAATGGAATATTGATTCAAATAAAAATCATTTTCCCCCAAGTTTCAATTCCAATAAGGTGCAATTAAAATCTTCTTTGATGGCTTCGGTCTGTTCCTCAATGACCTGTTTCAATTCCAATAAGGTGCAATTAAAATGTCGGAAGCTTGCGGAGGCCATTACAGCACACCGCAGTTTCAATTCCAATAAGGTGCAATTAAAATCCTTGACAAATGCAGGGGCGTGAAATACAAATTTGGTTTCAATTCCAATAAGGTGCAATTAAAATGCTTTCGTTAATTCCGGTGTTCAGTGACAGTTTCCGCGTTTCAATTCCAATAAGGTGCAATTAAAATCTCGAATTTTGGATGAAAGGCAAGATAATCTTTATTGTTTCAATTCCAATAAGGTGCAATTAAAATGAGGTGGGCTGTTACCTTACCCTAACGAAGAAAAGAGTTTCAATTCCAATAAGGTGCAATTAAAATCCGGATTTCCATATGGCCCTGCATCCGGTGACAATAGTTTCAATTCCAATAAGGTGCAATTAAAATAAAATGGAATTGTGATAAATAAGTATCAGCCAAACGGGTTTCAATTCCAATAAGGTGCAATTAAAATGGGGTGAACTCCTCTTCTTCTATTTCGATGCGGCTGAGTTTCAATTCCAATAAGGTGCAATTAAAATTGTTCGCCGCCACTGCGGAGGAGGAAACCTTTGAAGGTTTCAATTCCAATAAGGTGCAATTAAAATTCAAGAACTTGGCTGGATAGCCTTTCTCGCAAGAAAGTTTCAATTCCAATAAGGTGCAATTAAAATGTGGGGTCGTGGTCCACGCCGTGCTTCAACATCTGCGTTTCAATTCCAATAAGGTGCAATTAAAATCATTTGTGTTTTCCCGTGCTTTGTAAGTCCTAATAAAGTTTCAATTCCAATAAGGTGCAATTAAAATAGTTCGGGTTTGTGCCTTACAGTGATTCAAAACCACGTTTCAATTCCAATAAGGTGCAATTAAAATACGGAACGGCTACGAGGTGAGCATCACTTGGGAAAGCAGTTTCAATTCCAATAAGGTGCAATTAAAATAAAAACTGTTGAAGTTTTGGAATCGGAATTTAAAATGTTTCAATTCCAATAAGGTGCAATTAAAATGAAATTCCAAAACTACATCAAGGGCGATGATAAGCGTTTCAATTCCAATAAGGTGCAATTAAAATAAGCAGGCATGAAAGCCCAGACACAAGGGTTGATCCGTTTCAATTCCAATAAGGTGCAATTAAAATGCACTGAAAGTACGTGATTTTAACTCGAATACCTACGTTTCAATTCCAATAAGGTGCAATTAAAATCTTTGAAAACCTCCTGAGCGAAACGGGGGAAAAGGGTTTCAATTCCAATAAGGTGCAATTAAAATGGGCATGCGGATAAGCGATTGGGACAAGATAAGTTCGTTTCAATTCCAATAAGGTGCAATTAAAATTAGGTTACAAGGGTACTGACAAAGACATGAAATGCGTTTCAATTCCAATAAGGTGCAATTAAAATGGTGTTGCTGGAATAGCGGGCTTCCCTTGTCTCCACAAGTTTCAATTCCAATAAGGTGCAATTAAAATAATGTTTGCATAAACGCCATAAAAACGCCGTAATGCCGTTTCAATTCCAATAAGGTGCAATTAAAATGTGATGTCATGGGTCTGGTCGTTATGCTCGTAGGTCAGTTTCAATTCCAATAAGGTGCAATTAAAATGCCAGTGCGCCTTGTATTGATGCGTGCATTATGAATGTTTCAATTCCAATAAGGTGCAATTAAAATCGCTGATGGTGCGCCTGCCCTGGTGCTCGAAGCTCGTTTCAATTCCAATAAGGTGCAATTAAAATAGAGTACAATCAATTGGTTGACTACGGTGATGATACGTTTCAATTCCAATAAGGTGCAATTAAAATGGTTGACCGACCGTCACTTCTGCGAGGGTGTAATAAAGTTTCAATTCCAATAAGGTGCAATTAAAATTCGGTGGCGGTTTCCGCCCCCTCGTAATAGTCGAGGCGTTTCAATTCCAATAAGGTGCAATTAAAATTGAATTATGGAGTCAATTGCCAAGGTGTAGAATCTCGTTTCAATTCCAATAAGGTGCAATTAAAATGCGGCGCATTTGAAACATACACAGAAAAAGTTAGTTTGTTTCAATTCCAATAAGGTGCAATTAAAATGAACGCAACCAAGCAATTCAGGTCTGTATTTTTTCGTTTCAATTCCAATAAGGTGCAATTAAAATTTTTCGTTCTGGATTTTGAACCACTCCTATATCAAAGTTTCAATTCCAATAAGGTGCAATTAAAATCCCCGGAAGGTTTTGAATTCCCCCTGCCCGAAAGGGGTTTCAATTCCAATAAGGTGCAATTAAAATCCATCCACGAGCTGGTAAGCTTCCAGTTCCAGCACAGTTTCAATTCCAATAAGGTGCAATTAAAATAAGCCTCATGCGTTAAAAGTTTCTTGGCGAATATTAAGTTTCAATTCCAATAAGGTGCAATTAAAATGTATCGGGATAATCCACGAAAAATCAAAGAACTGATGTTTCAATTCCAATAAGGTGCAATTAAAATGAGCCTCGGGCCCGCTACCCCTATGGAACTGATACGTTTCAATTCCAATAAGGTGCAATTAAAATATGATGGTGATGTTTATCATTTAAGACTTGATTTTAGTTTCAATTCCAATAAGGTGCAATTAAAATTCGAAATTGACCGCCCTGATGGAGTGGTCAGAAGACAGTTTCAATTCCAATAAGGTGCAATTAAAATTATGCTGTTCCCCATGTCAACGGTACTGCCCCACCAGGTTTCAATTCCAATAAGGTGCAATTAAAATTTCGTATTCTTTGTCGCAGGGGCCATCTTCACGGCAGTTTCAATTCCAATAAGGTGCAATTAAAATATGCTACAAATACACTATGGAACGGAGAAATCTCTGGGTTTCAATTCCAATAAGGTGCAATTAAAATGTCGTCCACCCACAGGGCGAACTCCGGCGACAGCCACGTTTCAATTCCAATAAGGTGCAATTAAAATTCTGTCACACTCCATTTTGGAGAGTGTGACAAAAATGTTTCAATTCCAATAAGGTGCAATTAAAATCAAAATCCCAAAGACGGAAAAACATTTTATAGGCGGGTTTCAATTCCAATAAGGTGCAATTAAAATAATTACAAGCAAATCACAGTAGAAGACCTTCACAGGGGTTTCAATTCCAATAAGGTGCAATTAAAATCCTGTATTCGCCTCGATCATGATGCCCTCTATGTTCGTTTCAATTCCAATAAGGTGCAATTAAAATAGCATTTATGAAGATGTCTTAAGGGAAAGGCATGTGGGTTTCAATTCCAATAAGGTGCAATTAAAATTATAAGAACCATCCCGGTCCCAATCGGGTAAACTCTGTTTCAATTCCAATAAGGTGCAATTAAAATCATGCCCGTATTTTACGGGATTATTATCACGACATCGTTTCAATTCCAATAAGGTGCAATTAAAATCATTGTCCCCAACACCACCCCCACACCTTCGCCAGGTTTCAATTCCAATAAGGTGCAATTAAAATCAAGCATAATTGTTAAACCCAAATGGTGTCAGCACTGTTTCAATTCCAATAAGGTGCAATTAAAATAAAATGGAATTGTGATAAATAAGTATCAGCCAAACGGGTTTCAATTCCAATAAGGTGCAATTAAAATGGGGTGAACTCCTCTTCTTCTATTTCGATGCGGCTGAGTTTCAATTCCAATAAGGTGCAATTAAAATTGTTCGCCGCCACTGCGGAGGAGGAAACCTTTGAAGGTTTCAATTCCAATAAGGTGCAATTAAAATTCAAGAACTTGGCTGGATAGCCTTTCTCGCAAGAAAGTTTCAATTCCAATAAGGTGCAATTAAAATGTGGGGTCGTGGTCCACGCCGTGCTTCAACATCTGCGTTTCAATTCCAATAAGGTGCAATTAAAATCATTTGTGTTTTCCCGTGCTTTGTAAGTCCTAATAAAGTTTCAATTCCAATAAGGTGCAATTAAAATAGTTCGGGTTTGTGCCTTACAGTGATTCAAAACCACGTTTCAATTCCAATAAGGTGCAATTAAAATCAGGAAGGCATTTTTTCCGACAAGGGGCTGGACGGTTTCAATTCCAATAAGGTGCAATTAAAATTCTGGCAGGGCGACCGGGGGCTGTACGCCACCAATGTTTCAATTCCAATAAGGTGCAATTAAAATTGTGTTTTGTGCCTCTCATCAATATAATCAGAGCAAGTTTCAATTCCAATAAGGTGCAATTAAAATGGACGTTGCAGGTCTTTACGCCAATATTGCCCAAGGGTTTCAATTCCAATAAGGTGCAATTAAAATTCGTTGACAAAATGACGTCAACGGTAAATTCTGCATTGTTTCAATTCCAATAAGGTGCAATTAAAATTGTTTACTGCATCTTTGCGAACCAATAAAAAAAAATGTTTCAATTCCAATAAGGTGCAATTAAAATTTGGGCTTGACCCTAATGTTGTATTGCGGGAAATTGGTTTCAATTCCAATAAGGTGCAATTAAAATCCTTGCCACCATCAGGGATGAAAGATAGACAATATAGTTTCAATTCCAATAAGGTGCAATTAAAATAGCAAAGGTTCAGTTTGATGACCTTGCCATTACAATGTTTCAATTCCAATAAGGTGCAATTAAAATGCATCAAGTCTCCATTCCAAAACCACCAATTATACAGTTTCAATTCCAATAAGGTGCAATTAAAATGAAAACACCGGCCTTTGGGATTACATCTTGATTGGTTTCAATTCCAATAAGGTGCAATTAAAATGGGTCTATCGGCTCGTTGGCACTTTCGACCTTCTCAAGTTTCAATTCCAATAAGGTGCAATTAAAATAAAGGGACGGGCAAAATCAAAAGCAAATGAAAAATAGTTTCAATTCCAATAAGGTGCAATTAAAATGCCACAGGGAACTCTGCCGAAACAGGCTTTACGTTGGTTTCAATTCCAATAAGGTGCAATTAAAATAGATCAAAAAGGAATTTTTCGCCCGTTCCGAACGCAGGTTTCAATTCCAATAAGGTGCAATTAAAATTACCCCGTTCCATCCCAAGCAGATATTTCAGGATGTGGTTTCAATTCCAATAAGGTGCAATTAAAATCACGGGCGGTACACCCGGCTGGGTTGAAAGTAGAACGTTTCAATTCCAATAAGGTGCAATTAAAATGGCTATCCCTCCAGGCATTCCCAAAGCTGGTAGATCGTTTCAATTCCAATAAGGTGCAATTAAAATCTGCATAGGATAAATAAATATCAGGTCTACCGTCTGGTTTCAATTCCAATAAGGTGCAATTAAAATGATCTGTTCAGCTTTTAGCATGTTCTATATTTGATGTTTCAATTCCAATAAGGTGCAATTAAAATAGAAGTTTTTCACCCCCGACATCGAGGCAACCCCCGGTTTCAATTCCAATAAGGTGCAATTAAAATCGTTTTCCACTATAAGTTGCTGCAAAGTTTTGACGAGTTTCAATTCCAATAAGGTGCAATTAAAATAACATAGTCAGTCCCAGCAACATAGGTTTCAGTCTCGTTTCAATTCCAATAAGGTGCAATTAAAATCACTGAATCCAGTTTTTTCCAAACCTTTGATGAGTAGTTTCAATTCCAATAAGGTGCAATTAAAATACCGGGCACAAAAATATATACCCGGCTGATTTACAAGGCTGTAAAGGTAGTGAAATTTGATTTATTGGTTCTCGTATGTCGTCGGTCTTTGGTAAGGTAAATGGTATAGACAAGCGACGACCAGAGTAAGTTTTTGATTTTCAGTCATTTAGGCCAAATTGTCAAAGAACGTGGTGCTGGTGAGGTTCGGTTTTTCCGTTCACCGACGATCAAAGGGTTTGGTCAGCGTCGGCTTTTCCCCGTTCTGCCACCTGCTTATCGAGTCAGTTGGCATAATGGTTTAGGGAGAAGTGTTTTTTTATATGGTTTGAGAAGCGCGCCGGAAATAATTCTAACCCGCATTTCCAATCACTATCATCTCCTCCAGAGTAGGGGTTGTACTACCGCCCCGCTGCTCAATGGTAACGGCATAGGCTTCTGCATTTTCAACATAAGGGACTTCCAGAAATGCCGTGTCAGGTGTGACAACTACATCGAAAACGCCCATATCCACAGGTACCCCCGTCAACAATGGCCCAAAGCTGATACTGTTTGTCGGCAGGCACTGTCGGCATGTCCACGACTTCGAGGTAAGATTTTTTTAATGTTGTATTTTGAAAAACAACGGCAACTGCATCGGGGGCTTTTTGGGGGGTGCCCTTCATTTCAACTTCGCTCGTATTCCGGTCTTTTAAAAATGCAAATAATTGTTCGGTGCGTTCTTTTTGTTTTAATTGTTCGCTGCAATCGGCATTTAATTCTTCGTATTGCGTTTGCAGGTTGGCCAATTCATTTTCTTTTTCCGATAATTTATTATTTAGGGAAATAGCCCACACAACGGCTGCCAAAAAAGCAGCGATGGCCACTCTGTAAATTAATTTATAAATAGATGCGCCATTTTTCCCAACAGGTTGATTTTTATTGTTATCGGCAACAGGTTTTTTATCTTTTATTTTTTCTAAAATTTTCGACTCCAACCCTGGCGAAGGCTGCACGGCATTGGCTTGTGCATATTTTTCCAATGCGTCTTCTATCGCACTTAATTCATTTTTTATTTCAGGATATTGCAAGGCATATTGCTCCACTTCCTTGCGCTCGGCAGTGGAGAGGTTCCCGATCACATATTGTTCGAGAATACCAGATGCTATATATTTTTGAATATCCACTTTTTCTAATGGTGAATGATGAATGGTGAATGGTGAATATCCACGTTTCGGTTCATCAATTTCTCAATTTCTAATTTCCATATTTCTATTTCATCAAATAAAAAGAAAAACAAAAATGGAAATCAATTCATTTTTTAAAATTTTGCGCAATTCATTGACCGCCGCTCGCATCCGGGTTTTTACCGTGCCGAGGGGCATGTTGAGTTCTTTCGCAATTTCCGATTGGGAATAGCTTTGGAAATAAGCATAGTCAATCAAAGTACGGTAATTTTCGTCCAGGCTGTTTATTACCTTGCGGAGGCCGCTGTCCTCGATCTGGGGAGTATCTGAAAAAGCTTCATAAACAGATACGGATGATTCTAAACTATCGGTTTTTTGGAGCTTGCGGTAACCCGCAGAACGCACCTTGTCGAGGGCCGTGTTCCGGGTGATCTGGGCGAGCCAGGTAAAGAGCCTTCCTTTGGCCGGGTCATATTTATCAGCGTTGTCCCAGACTTTAATGAAAACATCTTGTAACACTTCTTCGGCCTCCTCCTTTGTTGGGATCATACGGGAGATGATTCCGAACAGCGACCCCGAATAATTTTTGTACAACAAGGAAATAGCTTGCTTGTCGCCTTGCCCAAGCAACGACACGATCTTATCCTCCAATGCTATGTTCCTTCGGTTATTGCCCATGTTTTAAATGATGGGTGAATATAAAAATGAAATGACCAAATACTAATTAATAGCAGGTCAAATTTATTTCTGTTCAATGTTTTTACTGAAAAATGCCTTTACTCCATCGTATTCGTTAAATTCACACCTCTCTCCGAAAGATTCTCCTCTCAGGCTATGAAAAACAGGTTTTGAATTTTAAAGTCTTAAAGTAGAACTAAACAAAAAAGAATTTCAATGAGGACGATTTTACTCCTATTTTTATCTGTCGGGCAATTATTTTCACAAAATGCCACACTCGACCAGCAACTCTATAACCAATACGAGCAGTTCAAAGAACCCACCATCACCAACCGCCGGTTCAAACATGGGGACATTCAGCCGCTTATTAGAAAATTAAAAAATGATCCCCGGTTTAAAATAAATGTAATGGGGCAATCCATTGAGGGCCGAGATATTTCTCTGGTTTCGTTTGGTAGTGGCAAAACCCAAGTCCTGCTTTGGTCGCAAATGCATGGCGATGAACCTACCGCCACCATGGCACTGATGGATATATTTAAATTTTTGAAGGAAAAAAACCGCTTTGAAAATTTTAAATCTTTTTTGGAAAAAGAACTGACCCTCCACTTTATTCCCATGTTAAATCCCGATGGAGCTGAAAAGTACCAAAGGAGAAATGCTTTGGGCGTTGACCTGAACCGGGATGCACTTCGCCTACAAAACCCGGAATCAAGAATTTTAAAAAAAGCAAGGGACAGTTTAAATGCTGATTGGGGTTTTAACCTGCACGACCAAAGCCGTTATTACGGTGCAGGCAGAAATCCCGAGACGGCTTCCATCTCATTTTTAGCGCCAGCTTTTAATTATGAAAAAGATATAAATGAAGTTCGGGAAAATGCCATGCAATTAATTTGTGTGATGAATGATGTTTTACAAAAACACATCCCCAATAAAATTGCCCGGTATTCTGATGAATTCGAGCCAAGGGCTTTTGGTGATAATATCACAAAATGGGGAACGAGTACCATTCTAATAGAATCCGGAGGATTGGAAAATGACAGAGAAAAACAATATTTACGGAAGTTGCATTTTGTTGCTTTATTGTCTTCTTTTCAGTCTATTGCCGATGGGTCGTATGAAATGAAAAACCAAAAAGAGTACAATAAAATTCCTTACAATAAATACAATTTATTCAGTGAATTAATTTTGAGGAAAGCGAATTTTGAAAAAAATGGAATACCATATATAATAGACATTGCATTCAAAAGTGATGAAATTGAATATGGAGTAATTGGACAGTTTTATTTAAAGAGCCATATCACCGATATTGGAGATTTGTCCACTTCTTATGCTTATGAAGAATTCGATGCGTCCGAATATCAAGTTGAAATGGGAAAATTATTTCCCAAAAAAATAGAAGGGTTTGACATTTTGGAAAAAATGAATCCGCTGGATTTATTGGCACAAGGATATACCCACTTTCAAATGATTGATCCTCCGCCCAACTGGAAAACGGATGATATACCTTTTTCTTTTTTAGATTATCACGAATTTATTTCCAATGAAATTGGCATTGGGAAAAATCCTTCTTTATTATTGAAAAAAAATGGGGAAGTGAAAATGGTAGTGGCGAATGGGGCTTTATTTGATCTGGAAAAGGATAAAGAGAAATTTGAGAATGTATTTTTTGAGATAAGTAAATGAGGAACTTTCGGAGAGGGGTGTATTTTTTTGATAAATTTTTCCCGGAAAAAATTTATCAAAAAAATACACCCCTCTCCATTTGTTTTTCTAATTATCCCCCCCCTTCAATTTCTCCTTCAAAGCAAACAACTCGTCCCTCAACTGCGCCGCCGTAATAAAATCCAAATCCTTAGCTGCTTTTTTCATTTTGTCCTCCGTCTCTTTCACCATTCGCTCGATCTGGTCACGGGTCAGGTATTCCATGACGGGGTCGGCGGCGAGACTGGGCGCTTCGGGTTCCATATAGTACAATTTTTTGCCCCGGACATCGAGGACAGACTGGCGGGAGAGGATTTCCTCCCGGCTCTTGGCCAATGTTTTCGGTACAATGCCATGTTCTTCATTATAGGCCATTTGGATGGATCGGCGGCGGTTCGTTTCGTCAATGGTACGCTGCATGGAGGCAGTTGTTTTGTCCGCATAAAAAATGACGAGACCGTTAACATTACGGGCAGCCCGCCCCGCCGTTTGGGTGAGGGAGCGGTCGTTGCGGAGAAAACCTTCCTTGTCGGCATCGAGGATGGCGACGAGGGAGACTTCGGGCAAATCCAAACCTTCCCGCAACAGGTTCACGCCGATCAGTACATCGAATTCGCCAAGACGTAAATCCCGTAGGATTTCTACCCGTTCAAGCGTTTCCACCTCGGAATGGATATAACGGACTTTGATGTCGAGTTTGGCCAAGTATTTCGACAACTCCTCCGACATGCGCTTGGTGAGTGTGGTGACAAGTACGCGTTCGTTCCGTTTGATCCGTTCGTCAATTTCCTCCAATAAATCATCAATTTGGTTGAGGCTCGGGCGCACTTCAATAGGAGGGTCGAGTAGCCCTGTCGGACGGATGATCTGCTCCACGATGACACCGCCTGTCTGCTCCATTTCATAATCACCGGGGGTTGCGCTCACGTAAACTACTTGATTGATAAGGCTTTCAAATTCATTGAAATTCAGCGGTCGGTTGTCCATAGCCGAGGGCAAGCGAAAGCCCCAATTAACGAGGTTGAGTTTCCTGGCGCGGTCGCCTCCCCACATACCCCGCACCTGTGGAATGGTCACGTGGCTTTCGTCAATCATCATAATATAATCATCGGGGAAATAATCAAGCAGGCAAAAAGGACGGGTGCCGGGTTTGCGGCCATCGAAAAACCGGGAGTAGTTTTCGACGCCACTGCAATAGCCCAATTCCCTTATCATTTCCAGGTCAAACTCTGTGCGCTCTTTGATGCGCTTGGCTTCGAGGTGTCGTTGTTCCTTTTGTAAATATTTCGTCTGTGCCCACATTTCCTCTTCAATATCCCGAATGATTTCGCCCATGCGTTCCTTTGGGGCGATGTAAAGGTTGGCGGGAAAAATAGCTGCATTCCGCAATTTTTCGATGCGCTTGCCGCTTTCTATTTCCAACATTTCGATGCTTTCTATTTCATCACCAAAAAACGTGATGCGGTAGCCGTAGTCCACGTATGGTAAATTGATATCCACCGTATCGCCCCGCACCCGGAAGGTGGCCCGTTTGAAATCAAACTCCGTTCGGGAGTAAAGGCTTTCGACCAATTTGTACAAAAACACATTCCTCGAAACCTGCTGTCCTTCATGCAGCCTGATGATGCCCCCTTTGTAATCTTCTGGGTTGCCCATACCGTAAATGCAAGAGACTGACGCCACTATAATAATATCCCGCCGCCCCGACAATAAAGAAGAAGTCGCCCGCAGACGCAATTTGTCCACCTCCTCATTGATGTTCAAATCCTTTTCTATGTAAGTGTCAGTGACGGAGATGTACGCCTCCGGTTGGTAGTAGTCATAATAGCTCACAAAATACTCCACCGCATTGTCGGGAAAAAATTCACAAAACTCGCCGTACAGCTGCGCCGTCAGAGTTTTATTGTGGGTCAGCACCAGAACAGGCCGATCCAGTTGGGCAATCACGTTGGCCATTGTAAAGGTCTTTCCAGAGCCAGTGACGCCGAGTAGCACTTGGGCTGGGTCACCCTGTTGGATGCCATCCACCAATTTGCGGATGGCCTGTGGCTGGTCGCCAGTAGGTTCGAATTTAGAATTGAGATGGTAAATGGACATCGGGTGGAATGGGTTTGTTTATCAAAGGGCAAATTAAACAAAAATAGGTCGGGTTCGTTGAGCTGCATTTATGGAATAATTTTCACTCCATGATCTTTCCCTCTGATTTTTTGTTTAAAATTGCGTGCTCAAAAACCTCTATTAACTCATAAGAAGTGGCAGGTTCAAAAGTGAATCAGTTTTAACCGTTCTTTTGACCGTCCACCTTCTCACATTTAAACTTAAAACCTCAATCATGGCTTTTAGAAACAGATTTCAATCTTCCAGCAACCCTTTCATGAAGGAAGAAACATTGAAGAATGCTTCCAACCAAGTACTGGATGCGGATATGACCTCCTCCGCGATCATAACGGAAAAAATGACGGCAATGGGTGCGGTTAACAAATCATTCATCCTGTTCGGCATCATGCTGCTGACGTCGGCTATTAGTTTCCAAAACCCAGGTCCGTTGTTTATGTATGGTGGTATTTTCGGTGGACTGGCCGTTCTCATTTTTGCCTCTTTTAAAAAGCACTTGTCGGGTACGCTGGCACCGATCTATGCAGCACTGGAAGGATTGTTTGTTGGTTCGGTCACTGCTTTGTATGCAGGCGCATTTGGCGGCGGCATCGTTTTCCATGCTGTCACATTGACATTCGCTGTGCTTTTCATGATGCTGTTCCTTTATAAAACAGGGGTCATCAAGGTAACTGAAAAATTTAGGTCGGGCGTAATGATGGCGACTGGTGCTATTTTCTTGGTTTATCTATTGAGCTGGATTCTCGGCATGTTCGGTATGGACGTACCCTTTCTTCATGACGGTGGTATGATGAGCATCGGCATCAGTGTGGTCATCATCGGGGTAGCTGCCTTGAATCTCTTGCTTGATTTCGATTTCTTTGAAAAAGGCGAGCAGTACGGTGCGCCCAAGTACATGGAGTGGTTTGCTGGCATGGGCTTGCTGGTCACATTGGTCTGGCTGTATATCGAAATTCTCCGCTTGTTGGCGATGCTGGCAGGGAGGGAGTAGTTAGTTCGTCAGTTCGCAACTGGCAACCGACAACTGGAATAACATTTGACTTTTAACAGAATGTTTTTTTTAGAAAAGGGTGTGGGAAAACTCACGCCCTTTTCTCGTTTAGAAGAGGGTTTCCCAATTAAACTTCGGCGGGTTAGAAACCCATAGCCTTTAGGTTTGAGATTTTTTAATTCGTAAAAAATTAAAAATGAGCGGCTTATGGAAAGCGTTTAGCCTCAAAGTCCCGGAGGGACGATACATTATAGCGAGGGATGTGAATCCCTCGAAAATGTGCGGCATCACCATGGTTTCGAGGGATTCACATCCCTCGCTATAATGTATCGTCCCTCCGGGACTTTGAGGCTAAACCTATTCAGTAAGATTTATTAAATTTTGAAAATTTAGCAAATCAGCAACAGCCAATCGCACTATCTTTGTAAAAAATTCATCAACATGAAATACCTTTTCACCTTATTGTTTGCATTTCTGATCAGTTTCAGTCCTTATGCACAGTCTGATGCTGTAAAAGTTGAACCAGTTCAAACCTACGCTCCGAATGCCGATGAAAACTCGCTTCTTTGGGAAATATCTGGAAAAAACCTTTCCACTCCTTCTTGGCTCTACGGCACTATTCACTTGATCGGCAAGGATGATTTTTTCCTCACCGATAGTACCAAAGCGTTCATCGACCGCAGCGAAATGGTCACTTTTGAAATCAATATGGAGGACATGACTGACCTCACCGCTCAGTTGGGCTTGCTGATGAAGGCATTTATGGAAGATAATAAAACCCTCAAAGACCTCTTGAATGAAGAGGACTATAAATTGGTACAAGATCATTTTCAAGAAATTGGCCTGCCGCTGTTCATGTTCGAACGCATCAAGCCTATGTTTCTCACCGTGATGGCTTCGGGCGATATGTCTCCAACGTCCATGAGTTCTGGTGAAATGCTTTCGTATGAAATGGAAATCATGGAACTGGCGCAAGCAGGGGAGAAAAAAATGGGGGGGCTCGAAAGCATGGAATTCCAGATGAGTGTATTCGACAGCATACCATACGATGCCCAAGCCAAAATGCTCGTGGAAAGCATCAAAGCCGCCGATGCAGGTGACGAGGAGTTTGCCAAAATGATTGAACTGTATAAAAACCAAGACATCCAGGGCATGGTCGAAATGATGGGCGGCGACGAAGGCATCGCCGATTATGAAGACCTCCTCCTCAATACCCGCAACCAAAACTGGATACCCGTGATGGGCGAAATGATGGACGAACAGCCTACCTTCTTTGCCGTGGGTGCAGGCCACCTCGGCGGCGAACAGGGAGTGGTAGCATTATTGCGTAAAGAGGGCTATACCGTGAAACCTGTTCGTTGAGAAGTCAGAAGTCAGACCGCCTTCGGCTGTCAGAAGTCAGATGTGACCGGTCTGACCTCTAACAGCAAAGCGATCTGATCTCTGACCTCTGATTACTTCTATTGATGAAACTCCTGCACCTCTTATTCCTATTCCTTTTTTGCAACCTACTGCAAGCCCAACCCTGCCGGGAAGTCGTTGCTTTTTACCCAAGTTGGAAATGGTATGACCGTGGCCGCCTGGTCAATCCTTCGACGATTGATTACAGCAAATACACCATTATCAATTATGCTTTTCTGAAACCCAATCGGGATGGCAGTATTTCCCTGTTCGATCCATTGGCCGATAAGACCATTTTGCTTGGGGAGATTGACCCTGCGGTGAGAAGGAGTTATGCAAAAAGTCATGAGATCAACCGCTATTGGCATATCCCCGGCACTTCGCTGGTGGATAAGGCACATGAAAATGGTGTCAAAGTTTTCATTTCCATTGGCGGTTGGACGATGTCGGAAAATTTTTCTGCCATTGCGGAAAGCGCAGAAAAGCGGCAGCGGTTCGCTCAAAGCTGCGTGGACTTGGTCCTTAATTACTGGATTGACGGTATTGACATAGATTGGGAATACCCAGGCAACAAAGCCCAAAATGGAAAAGCTGCCGATAAAGAAAACTTCACCTTGTTGCTTCGGGAGGTGCGCCATGCCTTTGATGATTTACAAATGAAGTTAGGCAAAAGATTATGGTTGACCGCTGACTTCGGGGCAGGGGCGACCCACCAGGCACAGATAGAATGGGAGCAGGTCGTGCCGTTGCTCGATCAGATCAACGTAATGACCTATGATTTTTATGGTAGTAGGCCAAGCCGCACCAATCACCACTCACCCTTGTATGCTCCTCGCAAGGGGATGGACGGTTACGACCTCGATAGCACTATCCGGCATTTGATGAATGAACACCAAGTGCCGGCCTCAAAAATCAATATCGGGCTGGCCTTTTTTGGCAGGAGCTTGAAGACAAAAGGAAAGGCCGACATCCATACTGTTACCTATCGCTCCACCGACACGAAAACCTTCCCCGATGGCAATGGCGCTCCGGCCTATTACAACATCGTCAAGAAACAAAGCATGTTTCACTACCGCTGGGACGAATATGCGGAGACGCCTTATTTAAAAGGCAAAAAACTAAAAACCTTTGTCACCTTCGATGACGAACGTTCCATCAAAAAAAAGGCGCAGTACATTTTGGACAATGGCCTAGCTGGTGCTATCGTGTGGGATATTATGAGTGATTGCATTGCAAGCAAAAGAGACCCCGGCACGATCGAAAAAACGCCTTTGGCAACTGCCTTAAAGGAAGCCCTATGCCAAGAAGAAATTGTTGCTTATGTCGAACCAATGCGGGAAAAATATTTTATTAATTCCTTGCCTCAATATTGGTCGCCTGTTTCCCGTCGAACATTTGCACCGAGACTTGCCTACCAGCCTTACTTTACCAGTGAAGAAAACTCTTCTTCTAAAAAGCGGAAAAAGAAAAAGAAAAAACGGCGGAAGAGAAAAAATAAAAATGGAGTGCCTAATCGGTATTTTGATGGGGGGTGGTGAAAGCCTGCTGGCTTTTTTATATTTGATTTGGTGGATTGGGAATGGGGGATTACATTTGTAGGCCACACTTTTTTGCTTCGATAATTTTACTTTATCATTACGATGGGAATTTTGAAAAACTAATTGCTGAGGAAGGGGAAGGCTGGTTAATTGTATTGTATATTCTACAAACTGTATTTTTATTATTTGAAACAATGGCAAAGGTGGTTATAAGATACCTATTGCACCTTGTTGGTTTTATACGATATGGGTTAGTTTCTTGATCGTGCCAAAACCCTATTTACCTATTTTTGTTCCTCTTTAATACCCCAGTACCTAATTCCTAATACCTGTCTATATGCATACCGACCAATTATTGCAACGTGCCCTTGCCCTCGAACCTTTGACCGCCGAGGAAGGGGTGTTCCTTTTTGAAAACGCAGCCACTGCCGAACTGATGTACGTCGGCAACCTGCTGCGCCAACACCACGTGCCCAATAATGTGGTGACGTGGATCATTGACCGCAATTCCAACACGACCAATGTGTGCATTGCCAATTGCAAGTTCTGCAATTTTTTCCGTCGGCCTGGCCATGAGGAAAGCTATGTGACGACGATTGAAGAATACAAGCAGAAAATAGAGGAGACCTTTGCTTATGGCGGCGAACAACTCCTTTTGCAAGGCGGCCACCACCCTGATCTTGGACTGGAATATTATTGCAATTTATTCAGGGAATTGAAATCGCTGTACCCCAATTTAAAACTCCATGCCCTCGGCCCACCAGAAATCGCCCATGTGACGAAGCTGGAAAAATCTACCCATTATGAAGTTTTAAAAGCGCTCAAAGAAGCTGGCCTTGACAGCCTTCCCGGCGCTGGAGCTGAAATTCTGGACGACCGGGTGCGTCGCCTTATTTCGGCAGGAAAATGCGGCGCCAAGGAATGGCTTGGCATCATGCACGAAGCGCACAATGTTGGTCTCACCACTTCTGCCACGATGATGTTCGGCCACATCGAAACAAATATGGAGCGTATGGAGCATTTGGTAAAAATCAGGGAGGTGCAAGACCGCAAACCAGAAGGCGCAAAAGGTTTCATTGCATTTATCCCCTGGCCATTTCAGGATGAGGATACCATTTTGAAAAAACTCAAACGGGCCCGCAACACCTGCACAGGTGATGAATACATTCGGATGATCGCCATGAGCCGCATCATGTTGCCCAACGTGACCAATATCCAAGCGAGTTGGCTGACGGTCGGTAAGCAGGTAGCGCAACTTTGCCTGCATGCGGGCGCCAATGATTTTGGCAGCATTATGATTGAAGAGAATGTAGTCTCAGCAGCGGGTGCTCGTTTCCGCTTCACCGCTGATGGCATTCAGGATGCCATTAGAGATGCTGGCTTCGAACCCCGCCTCCGCAACCAACAATATGAGTATCGGGAATTGCCAAAAGAAATAAAACAGCAAAAACTGGAAGGGGTGGGCATGATCGTGGATTGATATTCTGTAATTAATGCAGTGCGGTGTATCGGTTTAACGGTGTAATGTAGGTTGGATATTATCAACCGATAAATCATATACCATACTTCGTAATGCCAACAATTCCGTTTAATTAATTTTTAATCATGTATAAGTGGTGTTAGAACCCTAAGTTCTAACACCACTTCTTTTATTCCAAGCACAAAAAGGCAACCATCCGAAGATAGCTGCCAATAGATAGTGTAACATCGTGTGTGGGCTTTTTGGGTTGGGGATACTAAGGGAATAATAGTGTGTGGCTTTTCGGTCGGGAATTGGGGAAAAAACACCCTGTCTGGCGCTGCAAAAAATTGCAGCGCACAGGGTAAAATTTGTTACAATACTCTACTTAAATTAATCTCAGAAAAAAAAGAAAAAATTCGGTTTCCGGGACACCTCAGTGTTTGGGATGTCCGATTACGGAATGTTACATTAAGGGTGAAGTGTATTTTTAGGAGCTGTTGGCCATTAGCTGAGCTAAAGGCCAATAGCAAAAAGCTAATGGCAAATTATTTTAATATGTCAATTTTTTCCATCTGAAACCTCCTGTCATTACTGCCACATTACATTTGATCCTCATATTTCAAAAACATTGCCATTATTTTTAATGTGTGCTAAAAAAAAGCAAAAATTTTAAAATTTTATTTTTCAAATATTTTATTTTTCAAATATTTTAACAGAGATATTAAGGCAGTTTTTTCACCCAGGACAATAGTATTTCTGCGGCTTCCCGCAGTGTTTCCCCAAAAACAAAAATGCCTTCCGGGTGTCCTTTCATCACAAATATTTTTTCTTTTCTCAATTGTGTTTTTTTCAAAAGATCAATAATTGAAAGTGCCATTTCGGGCGAACCATAAGTTGCTTTTTCATCGGTGGTGGGAACTTGGTCAAGCAGATAAGTCCATAACCCTAAATGATGGGCATGGATGATGGCATTCACTTCTGGACATTCATTATAAATGACAGCATGGCTCATGGACTCAGAAGATGCAATGATAGGGCCTGCACACCTGACTTCATTTTTTTCTATATCAAAACCTGTAACAGTTGTGAAATGAGCCGCCGTTAATTTTTCAACCAGCCCAGTCGCTGAACCGCTTATATAAAAGGAGTTTCTTTGCCCTTCCCGTTGGCTGATATTGCCAAAGCCAATGCCATTGCCATACGCTCCGATCAGGCCATGTTGGTACATCTCTTGCCGCCAATGGATCAGTTCTTTTAATTGCCCTTGCATCAAGGCTTCAGCTTTTTCCCAAACCACGTTGAATTTGATATAGCCCTCGTCCATGAAAAGTTATAAGGTGGAAAGTTGATTGTTTCTGCACCAACAAAAGCATTGTTACCGTAAAGATAAAACATCAAATATGACCCGAAACTGCCACTAACCACTAATTACTCATTCACTAATCACTAATCGCCATTTTACCTACATTTGCTCCTCTTGAAAAATACGACCATTCGATGACCAGCAAGGATTGGATATTAACCTTATGAATCTCAACATTTTATACCATTTTGGCCGCTATGTTTTGTTGCTGAAAACCACCTTTTCCAAACCGGAAAAGTGGTCTATGTACTGGAAGGAGACCCTCCGGCAGATGGAGGATATCGGCATAGGCTCGTTGGTCATTGTTGGGCTGATCTCCATTTTTATGGGCGCGGTGGCCGCCGTTCAGTTTGCTTATCAATTAGATGGGACGTTGGTGCCTCAGTACTATATCGGCTACATCGTCCGGGATTTGGCCATCATAGAATCTGCCCCGACCATTACCTGCCTTGTGCTTGCCGGAAAAGTGGGGTCGAACATGGCCGCTGAATTGGGTGGCATGCGACAAAAAGAACATATTGATGCCATGGAAATCATGGGCGTGAACACTGCCGCTTATTTGATTTTACCGAAAGTCATTGCGGCGTTGGTGGTCATTCCGTTGCTGGTGACTATTTCTGCCTATGTGGCCATCATTGGCGGTTACTTAGCTGTTGTGCCTAGTGGCGTCATCTCTGCCGATGACTATGAACGTGGCCTGCGGGCATTCTTTGTGCCACGCAATGTGGAGATGATGTACATCAAATCGGTTGTTTTTGCTTTTATCCTCACCACGATCTCCTGCTTTCAGGGCTACTATGTAAAAGGTGGCAGCATCGAACTCGGTAAAGCCAGCACCAATGCCGTCGTTTTTAGCAATATCATGATCCTGACAGCAGATTACATGATAGCAGCTTTGTTGATGGGCTAAAAACCAAGAACTAAAAACCCCCTCGCGGCTGTCTCAAAAGTTCCGATTTGCTAAATTTTTAAAATTTAGTAAATCTATAAGCCACTGATTTTAAATTTACTAAATCTTTGAGATTTAGCAAATTGATGCCCGAATGGGTCTTTTGAAACAGCCTCGAAAACCAAAAACCACCTCGTATGATCCGAGCCAAAGACATATTCAAATCCTTTGATGACACAGAAGTGCTAAAAGGCATTTCCATGGACTTCCTACCTGGCAAGACCAACCTCATCATTGGGAAAAGTGGCGCTGGGAAAACAGTCTTCCTGAAAATATTGGTCGGCCTTTTTGAGCCTACTTCTGGCCATGTCTGGTACGACGATGTTGATTTTTTCGAGTTGGATAAGAAGCAGAAAAGAGAAGTCAGGATGAAAGTGGGGATGCTCTTTCAGGGTTCGGCCCTGTTTGATTCTTTGACGGTGGAAGAAAACGTCGGCTTCCCGCTCAATATGTTTACCAATAAAACGAGAAAAGAAAAACTCCACCGCATCAATGAAGTCCTCGAACGGGTCAACCTCGAAGATGTCAATGATAAATACCCTTCCGAAATAAGCGGTGGCATGCAGAAACGGGTCGGCATCGCCCGTTCCATCGTGATGAAGCCCCGCTACCTCTTCTGCGACGAGCCCAACTCCGGCCTCGATCCTAAAACCGCCCTCCTCATTGACGAACTCATTAAGGAAATCACTTACGAAAACGACATCACCACCATCATCAACACCCACGACATGAACTCGGTGATGGAAACCGGTGACAACATCGCTTACCTCCACAAAGGCCGTCTTGTTTGGACGGGCAATAAATCGGAGGTGCTTGAAAGCGACAATGAACTATTGCAGAGCTTCATTTTTGCTTCGCCATTTTTGCAACGGTTGCGGGAGAAGGCGTTGAAATAATTAAAACATGCGAAAAATAATTTATTACGTCGCCACTTCCATTGATGGCTATATCATGGGGGGCGACGAAAACATGGACAGTTTCGTCGGCACAGGTTCTGGTGTCGAAAAATATTTAAATGATTTACAAAAATTCGACACCGTCATCATGGGGCGGAAAACTTATGAGTTTGGCTATCAATATGGTGTCGTACCTGGCCAACCTGCCTACCCTCACATGCGGCATTATATTTTTTCCAACTCATTACATTTTGAAAATCCGCACGAAAAAATAATTGTCAAAAAACCGGACTTGGATTTTATTAAACAATTAAAAAAAGAAAAAGGAACGGATATTTATTTATGTGGCGGCGGCGAATTTGCGGGCTGGTTGTTGGACAATAAATTAATTGATGTCTTGAAAATAAAATTAAATCCATTGGTTTTGGGGAGTGGGGTGCGGTTGTTTGGGGAATCGGAAAAGGAATTTAAATTGGAATTGTTGGAGAGTGAGGTGTTTGATGAGGGATTGCAGATAATGGAGTTTAAAGTAAAATTTTAATGCTTTTAAAGAATTCTATTTGATTTTCTTATATAAAAAACGACTGCCAATTTTGAAATTAGCAGTCGTTTTTTAAAGAATTATTAAATCGCTCATGCTAAACAATCTCACCCTACCGCAAACTCCGTCAACTCCCGATGAGCCGGAGAAAAGTAAGCCAAAACAATTTCAGATTTAGGGATACCTTTTTCCACTATATAGTTGGCAATACCATCTTCCGTGTTATCTTTTTGAATCCATATTTTTCCATCTTTTATTTCAATATGGATAGGCACGTTAAAAATTTGTTCATCGCCTTTCCAGCCCATCCATAAAAATTGGTAATGGTGTTTTTTTTTCATCAGCAATTACATGCGGGTGCATATCATAACTGATCTTCTTGAATTGGCTTTTGTATTCCTCTAATGAGTCGAGGATTGCCTTTTGATGCTTTTTTATTTTATCCATTTTTCTATTTCTTCTTTTTTGATGTCAATGAGTATCAATTTCATCCTAACTCGTTCAATCGAAATACTAATTACCCTGTTTTTTATAAACTTGGGATATACAATACTTGGAACAGCTAAATACATTTGTCGGTTTTCTTTTGCGATCAATAAAGCTGATTCGTAATCAAAATACTGCCCAACTGCCTGATGAAACTCGTACAAGACTGATGGTTTTTCAAATGATTTTACTTCAACAGCTATTTTCTCACTTCCTTTTTCTGCAGTAATAACTTTTTCTGCCCCAAGGTCAACAGAAATATTTTATTCTCCAGAAAGTAAGACTAAAGGATCATCTGTAATCGTCCAACCATCTTTTTCCAAAGCTTTTTTTACTGATTCATGAATTTTGTCCTTTGCCATAGTTGATGTTTGAGCAATGACAAATATAAGATATAAGCCTCTATTTGGCAAAGTAAAAAGCCCCAGCACGCCAAAACGCACCAGGGCTTCTCATATAAAACCAAAAATAATAATTTAAAACTCACTGCTCCTCGGCGCCCCCAAAATCTTCCGTACATCATTCACAATTCGCAACGCTTTTTTCCGCAGCGTTATTTTCTGTTTCACGATATTTTTCTCCGTTGCTTTGAACGTATGCATCTGCACATGGAAGCGTAGCGAATTACCCGTACCTGATGGACGTACCGTAATGTGATTCAGTTTATCACCGAAAAAGAAGCGGACACCCTCATCAGGGAAAATCCAATCTGGGGTCGGAGGATAAACGTGGTCGTATTTGCCCGTGCGGTACATCACTACATCAGTTACTTCTTGTCCACCGATTTTCAGGCCGCCCGCTTTAGCGATTTGGTAGTAACCAAGCGCACGTCTGAGGATAGCCTTCTTCATCCGGTCGCCTTCGATGCCGGGGTATTCGCCATCAATCGGATCTGGTTCATAATGATTGTAGAACAGACCGATATCAGGATCAAGGAATATCTTTTCATCAATTAATTTAAAAATGCTCGTGCCTTGGTCCTTGGCCCATTGGGCGATTTCGGCAACGAGGATGGCAGCGAACGTACCATCTTTGTCTCGCACATGTCCGTTTTCACCCAAAGAGAATTTGTCCTTTGGTGGGTTGCCGAGCAGGGAGTAGCCATTGCTTTGTTCAAATGCGCCGAGGTTGTATTTCCGGCCTTTGCCCATACCGATGGTTTCCTGGACGACCATGTGGGAAAGGTTGTCGTTTGGATTGTGGCGTCCTTCGACAAGGCCTTCTACCAATTTTCCATCCCAACTATCACGAACAGAAGAAGACAGCGCCGCAAAACCGACCCAAGTCTTGATGACACCAACGCCATATTTTTTGGCCAATAAAGTCAATGCATCAGTAGTGGTGTGCGACAGAACGATAAATGCATCTTCTCTTTTAAAACTCTGATCAAATTGCAAGCGATACCAAAGCAGCAACGTCCACACTTCATCAGCAGGGAGCAACGCATAATCACTGCCATAAACGGCTCGTTGGCCTTTTGGAACTTTCACGGTGACACCACAACGGTCAGCGTCGGGGTCAGTACCAATAAGGATGTCCACGCCGTTCCATTTTCTCTTACCATATTCAGCGATATAAGCCTCCACAGCAATTTTGGCGGCACGGCGATCCCCTGGATCAGGCTGTTGTTCTTCACCGGGGTTGCTATTAAATGATGGGAACGAACCGTCGAGGTCGTTGAGGCCATTGTGGTGGATGCTGTCAATATTTTGAAAACCAATATCACTCAATAATCTCGGTACAGCTTTACGGCCAGCTCCATGATAAGCACAGAAAGCAATATTCATTTCTTTTTTGGAAGTGGTGTCTTGCAACAGGAATTTTTTAAGATGCTCTCCATGTGCGCCGTGAATGTCAATTACTTTTCGGCCGTAATAATTAAAACCTTTTAACGGTTTGTCACCACCCAAAAATTTGAGCTTGGCTTTGGCAGCCTTTGCCAACGGCTTCAATTTAATATCCTTGGAAGTTACTTTTAGAATATAATTGTTGTACATATCCGACCGCTCCTCTGGGTCGAACTGTGAGCCATTGCCGCCACATAATTTATAACCATTGTAACGGTAATCGTTGTGACTGGCAGAAAGCAAAATGCCCATGTGCGCTTTCACATGAGGTATCGCAAAAGTCACTTCTGGGAATGGGCATGCCTCATCAAATAAATATACACTGAAGCCATAAGCCAAAAATAGCTCGGCAATTTTTTCTGCAAAATCGCCACCTCTGATGCGGCTGTCATATCCAATGATTATTTTATTGAAGCCTTTTTCTTTTCCAAACTTTGCGACTCCTGCACTGGTCTGCAAAAGGACGATATTATTAATTGTATTTGGCCCCTTGAGGATGGGAGCATCCAACCCTTGTTTTTTCAGCTTCATGATACTGGCCTTATCGCCTGCCATGAATCCGCGGATACCGCCTGTGCCGAAACTCATTTTTTTACGGAAGGTGTTCACGATGTCTTCCCATCTTCTGGCCCGCACGGCGGACATAATGCCTTTTGAAAGATTGGGCGAAAATTTTTCATAGTTCTTATCGGTCAGCCATTGCTTAATAAAATGCATGGTATTTTTTTTCGCCATGTCATAACTCTGGCGATCTATTTTACCATCATTTAATGCTGCGTCAAGATAACCGTTGACGCCTTTCTCGATTTTTGTAAAATCAATTTTACTCATGTTATATTGGTTGTTAATTGTTGATAGGCCACGATTGAAATCGTGGGTTGCGAAAACGGGGGCGAAGGTAAGTGTTTTGAAAAAACTGCTAAAATGATAAGTTGGTAAATTATTTTTTAACCCTAAGCAGCATCGGATAATGCGGAATACCATCTTCCAAATATTCTTCCCCAACGATTTCAAAGCCGAGGCTTTTGTAAAATTTTTCGAGGTAGCATTGCGCAGAAATTTTTACGTCTTCTTTAGGAAAAAGTTTTTCCATCCAATTTAATGTCTCCACCATCAGCTTCCTTCCAATGCCTCCGCCCCTCGATGACAGGGAGATGACAACGCGACCAAAAGAGGGATATTTTTCATAAGAAATTCCTTTGGGCATGAGACGGGTATATGCGACGAGTTTTCCATTTTTATCCATGCCCATTAAATGCCAGGCAGCTAAATCTTTGCCATCGGCATCCTGATAGGGGCAGTCCTGTTCTACGACAAATACTTCTTGGCGGAGTGCCATGATGTCGTACAATTCTTGCAATGATAAATCATTAAATTTTTTACAAATAAATTTTATCACGCATTTTTCTTTTTAAAAGTCAATAAAACCCCTGTCGTTAACCCATAAGCATATGAACCCATGACTTGATTGGAGGAATGGATGGGAACGGAATTCATTAGCTCATATCCATCTTTTTCTTTTTCCAACATGGCAGCATTTATATCACGGGCAAATTGATCGCCATTTACAACAAAAAGACTGACGCCCATTTTTCTTTCTTTGACCAAAGGAGCGTCTACAAACATGGTGAGGTGATTCATTTTATTTATTAAAGACGTTCAAAAATAAAATTTTGGAATTTGTTACCCCATGTTTCCTCCCCCCCCCAGCCCTCCCGTATTTATCGGGAGGGCTGGGGGGAGGAAACACATTAGGATTACTTATTTACGAACATCTCTATTATTTATTTTAAACGTTAATATCATTCCGCTGGTAATCCCATGTGTCGAAATTCCTTCTTTAGGCTTTCCAGAATGGATAGGGTTCATGCTAAATAATTCATAACCCTCTTTTTCTTTTTCCCAAATAGCAGCTTCTATATTTTTAGAAAATTGCAGCCCATCAATTTCTCTTGCTGGAAAACCCGACACCTTAAATTTTAAGATGGGTGCATCAATAAACATGGTTTTGTATTTCATTAAAAATGGTTGAGAAAAGTTGAGGTGGTTTAGGAGGTTGAGATTAATCTACTCAACTATCTCAACCTCCTAAACCACCTCAACCAAAAATATTAAGTTTTGATGACCACTTTTCCTGTCGTCTTCCCCGATTTAAATAATCTCACTGCATCCACTAATTTTTCAAATTCGAACGTATGCCCCACTTTCGGTTTGCCAATATTTAAGGCCGATATTTCGCCTAATAGCTGGTGCATCAATTCCGATTTTTCATATAGATAAATCAAATTAAAACCGAGGATGCCTTTATTGTCTTCAGCCAATTGTTGTGCATCGATCATCGGGCGGCGGAGGAACATCCAAATTAGTCTTAAATAATTCGGGCGGTCGCCAGCAGAGGCATATTGGGCAGCGCCATAAACGACGGAGCGGCCTTGCGGTGCGAGTTTGGCAAAACCTTGTTTCAGTATCTTACCACCGATGCATTCCATCACGATATTTAATTCTCTTTTACCAACTGCCTCATCCAGTTTTTTTGCAAAATCATCGCCACGTACTATTCCTCTGTCAATGCCTTCCTTTTTTAATAAATCCAATTTCGCTGCACTGCCAACTGTACCGATGGTAAATGCGCCCATTTTTTTGGCCAATCGGTTCGCCAATATGCCGACTCCACCTGCAGCGCTGTGAATCAGAACAGTTTGGCCTTCTTCCAGCCCACCCAAATTTTTGAGACCATAATACGCCGTCAGTACTTGCACCAAATAGGAAGCACCTTCTTCAAAAGACCAATCTTCAGGCAACGGGATAACATATTGGTAACCAATGTTGAGGCGAGTACAATAACCGCCAAAACGGGTAACGCCCATGATTCGGTCGCCGGGTTTTGCGTTCGTGACGTTTGCTCCAACTTTGGCGATGACACCGGAATATTCCAACCCTGGTGTGAATTCCCCTTTCGGTGTGGCACTGTACAGCCCCCATATTGCAAACACGTCGGCGAAGTTGAGGCCAATGGCTTTTACTTCCACGGTGACTTCATCGGCTGACGGATCGGGCAGATTTTCGGTAATTATTTTCAGATTGCGTACATTGCCCGCTTTGAGGCGATAGGCTTTTCGTTGCATGTTTGTTTAGTGATTAGTGATCAGTAGATTAGTGATTAGTGATCAGTAGATTAGTGATTAGTGATCAGTGATCAGTAGATTAGTGATTAGTTTGCTCTGATTCAAAAAAAATGTTTTATCAAAATATTTGACGGGCATTGAATGATAGGACGGCAAAGGTATAAAGTATTGTACATTCTACAGTTAACTTCGGTAGGGTTCTAAACCCTGCCGAAGTTCGGCATGACATATTTCTTTAAATGAAAAAATACCCGGCAAAAATATTATTGTTTGGCGAACACACCGTGAACCTCGGTTCACAGGCATTGGCCATGCCGTTGCCTTTATTTGAAGGGCATTGGGATTTTTCAAAAAACAAGAATTATTGGCCGGGGCATTTGGAAAAATATGCCGACTATCTAAATACTGCACCCCTATTTATTAAATTAGATATTTCCCGTTTTAAAAAAGAATTATCAGAAGGCCTGTTTTTTAAATCAAATATTCCATCGGGGTATGGGGCAGGAAGTTCAGGGGCATTGGTCGCTGCCATATTCGACCGATATTGCATGGTGAGGGAAGGGAAGGATTTGACCTTGTTGAAAAAAACGCTGGCGCAAATGGAGGGCTATTTTCACGGCAAAAGCAGTGGCACGGATCCGATGATCTGTTACCTGAACACTGCGCTTGTTTTAAATAAAAAGGAGGTTAAAAAAGTGGAATCGCCAAAAATGAAACTGCCCCATACCTTGTTTTTATTGGATACGGGCATAAAGAGGAAAGCCACTCCTTTTATTGCGTATTTTTTAGAAAAAAACAAAGAGGTTGTTTTTAATGAAAAATTGAATTTAGATTACTTGCCTGCTGTTGATTCCGCCATTGATTTTTTTCTTAAAGGCAAATGGAGATCATTATTTAGCCAATTTAATTTAATCAGTGAATTTCAATTTGACAATTTAGAAAAAATGATACCTGCTGGTTTTTTGGAAATATGGGAAAAAGGGCTGAACAGTAAATATTTTAAATTAAAAATATGCGGTGCGGGCGGTGGCGGTTTTATTTTGGGCATGACCAATGATTTTGAAAAATTGGAAAAAGAATTTGGGGGGTATAAATTTTTGAGAATATAAATTAGAAGCGTCAGGGAACAGGTGTCAGGAGTCAAGCATCCTGGCTCCTAAAACAAAGAGTTATGAAACGTCGTGCATTCATCAAAAAAACTTCCACAGCTGGAGCAGGTATTTTATTGGCAAAAAAAATTCAGTCAATGAAAAATTAAACATTGGAGTGATCAGCTGCAATGGTATGGGCTGGTCAAATACTCATTCGCTTTTAAAAATGGCGGATATTGATTTAATCGGAATTAGCGCTGTGGATAAAATGTGATTAATAAAAGATTAAAATAGACTTTATTCTAAAATTTTTTGCATGAGGCATCGTCTACCGTCTACCGAATAAAGCCTAATGATTATTTCTCTTCTTCCACTTCTGTTTCAATATTTTCATAATAAACAGCCTCCACCATTTCTGGACTGGCCTGCAACATCTTTATTATTTTAATTTTATAATTTCCGGCTTCAATAACATTTCCTTCGGTTGGTATTTCTTCAGAGAGTTTTAATAAAAGCCCAGAAAGGGTGTGGTATTCTTCCGCTTCTGGAAAAGGTTCGGGTACCATGTCATTTATTTCGTCGAGCGGGTTTTGTGCCATGATGCGAAAAGTTTTGTCATTTATTTTTTCTACGATGGGAATTTCTGAATCGTATTCGTCCTGTATTTCACCGACCAACTCTTCAATAATATCTTCCAAGGTGACAAGGCCGACCGTACCACCGAATTCATTAACGACGATGGCCAATTGCTCATGCTCTTTTTGAAATTGCCGCAGCAATTGCATCACTTTTTTATTGGAAGAAACATATTGGATGGGACGGATAATGTTTTTAATTAATTTGTCATTTTCACTTTGCCGTGCGAGTTTTAATAAATCTTTGGTATGCACAAACCCCAAAATATTGTCAATGCTATCGTCATAAACGGGAAATCGGGAATAGCCTTCATCAAGTGCAAATTCAATGGCTTCTTCGAGGGGAGTATCTTTTTCAATAGCGGCAACTTGGGTGCGGGGCTGCAATATTTGCCAGACAAAGCGGTCGTCAAAGTCAAATACATTTTGAATCAGTTCCCGCTCAGTGGCTTCGATGGCTCCTCCTTCTGCACTTTCAGCAATGATCATTTTTAATTCTTCTTCGGAATGCACGACTTCTTCCGAGGCCAGGTTGAGGCCGAACAGCCGAGAGAAAAAATTGGCGAGGCCATTTAATAACCAGTTAAATGGACGGAACAGCAAGTAAAAAAAGCGGAGTGGCAAGGCCAATGACATGGAGGTGTTCAAGGGATGCCGGACTGCAACTGCCTTGGGTATCAATTCCCCAAAAACAAAATGAAGGATGACAACTAAAGTGAAAGCAATAATAATAGCCAAAGTATTAACTGCGCCATCTGATAATGAAACATTAGAAGAAGACAGGAAATTGTATACCCCTGTAGCAACGATGGTTTTACCTGCCCACCCCAAAGCAATACTGGAAAGGGTAATGCCTAATTGGGCAGTCATGATGTAGGCATCTGAATTGTCAATGATTTTTTCCACCAGGCGGGCATAATAACTTTTGTCAGTCCTTTGCTGTATTTGGGGCAAACGGACTTTTACAATGGCAAATTCAACTGCCACAAAAAAAGCATTCAGTAAAACTAATAGTAAAGTGATTAATATATCGGAAACCATTTTTATGGTTGGCTGGTACAATCCGAGGGGTTTCCACGCAAAGAAATCCCTTTGGGATAAGCTTTTTGGTGCCCCCTTCCTTTACGGCAATTGCTCGTGAAATGTTGGGGAAACACAGCAAATGTAATGTAAAATTGTACATAGTTGCATTTTAAAACAGCGCATTAGTTAAGTGCCAAAAGCATTGTGAAAGGGTTTGGATGGGGTTGCATTAGAATTTCCGCAAAAACTACTACCTTACCCCCAATTATTTTAAAACGAAAAACTACTACATTATGGAAACAACAGACACTTCCCCCCCTTCCAACCAGGCTACAGACATGAAACTTTTTTGGGGTTGCTTCATTGCCTTGATCGCTACTTCTTTTGGGTTCATTGCGAGGGTGCTGACCGCGGACGAGTGGGCTGCCGAATTTGTGTTGTCCGAAACGCAAAAAGGTGAAATACTTGGGGCAGGGCTATGGCCTTTTGCGATAAGTATTATTTTGTTCAGTTTGATTATTGACAAAGTAGGTTACAAAATCGCCATGTATTTTGGGTTGGCCTGCCATGTCATTTCCACTATTTTAATTATTTCAGCAAAAGGCTACTGGGGCATGTACCTCGGCACGTTCATTTTGGCCTTGGCCAGTGGCATGGTGGAGGCGTATATCAATCCGGTGGTTGCCACCATGTTCAATAAAGACAAGACCAAGTGGCTGAATATATTGCATGCTGGCTGGCCTGGCGGTTTGGTAGTGGGGGGCATATTGGCCATCTTATTGGGTTCGGGGGTCGGATGGCGGACGAAGATCGGCCTTATCCTTATCCCTATGGTTGTTTATGCGTTCATGCTTTTCAACAAACAATTCCCAGTGCAAGAAAGGGTATCAGCGGGGGTTTCCTATAAAGATATGCTGAAAGAAGTGGGGGCCATCGGGGCACTGATTATTTCATTGATGATGTTTTCAGAAATAGGCCGGGTGGCAAATTTTTCCAATATTACAATTTATGGCCTCACAGCTTTGACCACCATCGGGTTTGGTGTTTACACCAAATCATTAGGTCGGCCTTTGTTCATATTGTTGTTGCTCATCATGATGCCATTGGCATCTACCGAGTTGGGCGTGGATAGCTGGATCACTTCGTTGATGACAGTTGAAATGGAGCGCATCGGTATCAACGCAGGTTGGGTACTGGTTTATACTTCCCTCATTATGATGGTCTTGCGTTTTTTCGCCGGGCCGATTGTCCACACACTGTCACCATTGGGCCTATTGGCGGTCAGTGCAACCTTGGCTGCACTTGGCCTCATCTTTTTATCAAAAGCTACTGGGGCTGCGATTTTGTTGGCCGCTACTTTATATGGTGTCGGAAAGTCTTTTTTTTGGCCGACCACCCTCGGCGTCGTGTCAGAGCAATTCCCCCGTGGTGGTGCTTTAACTTTGAATACCATCGCTGCAGTGGGTATGTTGGCAGTGGGTATTGTGGGGGCGCCGTTGCTGGGTAATTTACAGGATACTTTTATTGATAAAGAATTAAAGGTCTATAATCAGGAAATCCATAATGAGGTGATGGAAACAAAGAAAGGTTTATTCGGCACTTATCTGGGCCTTGACCAAGGCAAGGTAGATGCCTTGGCCAATGTGGCTGATAAAGATAAAATCGCATCAATAAAGCAGATGGGGCAAAAAGATGCCTTAAGCACAGTTGCCTATTTGCCATTGTTCATGTTGGTTTGTTATATCGGCCTTATTATTTATTTCCGCTCGAAAGGTGGGTACAAGCCTGAGGAGATAAATTAGCGCCCCACCACGCAGAACTTTTCACACAGGATTTTCCCTCTCCTGGTGATGGCAAACAGGTAATAGATGCCCGTCTGCAAGCCATCCACGGGAACGACGTTCTGCCCCTCGGTGGAATAGGGGTGCTTGCCGACCTGCCTGAACTGGTGGTCGAAAACGACAAATTCCAGGTCGGTGGCGGGTTCTTTCATGCCCCTCACTTTTACAAAAACATGGTCCGATGTGGGGTTGGGGTACACCACCAGCGACAGCCCACCATCGTATTGGCAGTCGGGGATTTTCATGCTGCTGTCAATTTCAATGGTATCGGGGTATTCGGCATTGGTGACCTTCAGGTGGTACGCCAGCACACTGTCGGGGTTGGTGGCTTCCGTTGTTTGCTGGAGGACGGCCTCGGTGTCGAACTCGACCCGCCTGCCGCCGTCGGTGATGGTGGCAAGGCCGTCGTACAGTGGGAAGCTCCAGTCGTATTGATTGCCGTTCACATGGAAACTGTCGTTGACCTGGAGGACAAGCCTGTCGCAGCCACTGCTGGGGTTTATAAAGTTTGCGATGGCCTTCTGGAAGGAGTTTTCCTTTGTTATTGTCCCGCACTCTATAAAATCCGCAGAAGCTGATATTTTATATCCGCTGGGGTTGTTTTTAACATCATCCTTGGTTGTGTTATAAAGCGTAAGGGTTATCCGGTTGGCAGGATTGTCATTGCAACCTGAACAATCAACCATAGTTCCGAATGGCACTGTCCAGTTCCAATCAATATTGCTTGGGGTTCCCGTAAACCCATCAAAGGCACTGAAAGTAAAAACAACTACTAAATCCAGATTCCCATCCGCATCATCGTCAAATTCAAGCGGATTTTCTACCCATAATCCACGGTAATCAAAATGGCTTGGTGTTTCTATGCTGTAAAATTCACACATATATGGATTGTATTCATAGATACACCCAGTGATGGTTAACCCTTGACAACCTTCAAGTGAATTTGAGCAGTTACAGTTAAAATTATTGAACCCATTATAGATTTCCTCTAAGGGGTTTATTCCCCATGAGCCCGTCCATGGCGCCCAAGGTGCTTTATCGCCTACTGGCCAATTCTGACATCCGCCCCCATTATTACAAGGCAGCCTTTGTTTATCTAATGGTTCATCAGTAAATAAATCATGATTAGTCCTTTGCTCCCAAAGCCCTTCATCTTCATCATATATATCAATGAGTCCGTAGTACGCTTTTGGAAAAGGAGCGGTAGTAAATGTTGTGAGAGTTGAGGTAATATCAGCATCGTCTTCAGGAGGAGTATAGCTTATTAATTCACTTCCAATTATAATACAATGTTCATTTTCAAATTTATGGTGCTCATCAAACTGTGCATCATTTGAAGATAAATAATAGTGGTGCGATCCTGCTGCGGAAAAAACAATTGGATGTACACCCAAGGCGGTAGTGGAATTTTGAAAGGATTTAATTATCGTAACCCCATTTTCGGTAGGACAAGTCGTGCTATTAAGAGATGTTTGAAACCCGAGAAGCATTTCCTGTGGGAGTTGATTTTCCGAGTCAGGCCTTTTCGCTACAACGAAAATTTTTACCATATCTCCTTCGTGTTCATCCTCAATGCAACCTAATCCTTCATCTGCATAATCTCTTGCATAATAAAAGGTATAAACAATAATCCAGACTTGATCGGTCCATGTAACCGCATAATATGCATGAGGACGAACATCATACTGACTGTGTGATGGGTCACCGACGTTAACCAAATTATCCCAATTATCTGTAGCAACCCAATTATCTGTACCGTCTGAGTTGGTGTCGTAGTTTAATTTAAGAATCCTATCAGCATGACCTGACACAGAGTGGCTATGAGCAACCTGACTATACTGATTCAGGATAGGAGCAAAAGCCCTCGCAATACCCCGATTACACGCTTCAATGTCTTCTTTGGTTGAAGGTAGGTCAAGACACCAAGTTTGGGCATAAGTTGGATTTATCACGCTGAATGATAAAAATATGAGATGAATCGCAAGTAGTTGAACTTTCATTTTATATTTATTTTATAGGTTAAGTTAACGCTCCAGCCTTTGTTTTTGAGGTTCAATATTTGTTCTGGCGGGTCACCAATTATATAAACATCATAAATATTCCTAAAATCACTTAGCGAATACCTGTATCTTCCTGACACTCCTATCCAACCCTTACCCACTTGAACAGCCACACCACCGCTTTGCAGGAGACCCCATCCCCAACTATTATATCCAAACCAATTGGGTGGATATGGAGCATGAGGGCCAGCTCCATCTTTTGGCCTGCCAACGACCCGATCTAAAAATAATCCAGAGCTTATGAAAGCGGACAATCGCTCATTTTTCCGCTCATAACCGATCAAGGTTGCTGCTTCAAGGTGGTTAATCCTATTGGAGCCATTAGGATATGCACCTCCCTTTTGGGTAAAAGAAAGTTCTGGTTGCAAGAAAAAGCTGTGCAGGAAAAACCAATTCAGCATTACTCCTGCATCTATTCCCACAATTCGGTCGGATATCTCTGCAGGATCTTCAAAAACAATAAATTTTTGCTTTGAAAACGACACTCCACTTCTAATCCCCACTTCAACCTGTGACCATGCAGCAATGGGAAGAAAAAAAAGCAGGAAAATAGTTGTAGATTTCATGATATTATTTTGCATGAAAATTAAAACACCTCATCGGATTTAAAAGAAGTTGTCTAGAGTTTTTTTGAAATGGCCTATGACAAGCCAATAACCGCATAGATTGAGCTAGATATTGGTCAAAAAATAACGGGGTCAAAATACTTTTACTCAAAACCAAAGCTGATATAGGCTTCAAAAAATAACTATAGACAACTTCAAAGAGAAAAACAGTGAACCCAAATATTTTCCAATCAATTTGCATTAAAAATCACTGAAGTTTGATCGGGAATTTTTCATCGGATTCCTATTTTGTAGGCTAGGGATATGCTCCAGCCCCTGTTTTTATAATTTAGGACAGGGTCTTGTGACCGCTCTCCATTTATGGAAAATTCATAAATATGCCTAGACTCAATTTGCGAGTGCCTAAACCTACCTGCTAGCTCTAACCAACCCTTACCGACCTGAATGGCTGCACCACCACCGTGTGCAAGACCCCAACCCCAATTATTATCCTCGACTTCTTCAAGCTGATATGGTGAAAGAGGTCCTCCTTCATATTTAACTATGTTTAAAATCCTATCTAAAAACAATCCGGTATTAACAAAAACATACAGTTGTTCGTTTTTCCAACTATAACCGAACAATGCCGCCATCTCAAGCTGGTTAACCTTATTAGTGTTTTTTTTATGGCCAATATGAGTGCCTCCTTTTTGTACAAAAGAAAGTTCCGGTTGTAGGAAAAAACTGGGCAGAAAAAACCAGTTCAGCATTATCCCTGTTTCCATACCTAAAATATGGTTGGATGTACATGGAGAATGGCAAAAATTATCATATTTCTGCTTTGAAAATGCTATCCCGCTCCTAACACCCACATCGACCTGTGACTGCATCGCAACGGGAAGCACCATCAGAAAATAAATAGTTGTGAATTTCATGATTTATGGGTTGGCAATATCTTTTCATTTAAAATTAAACCGCAAAACTGGGCTTACAACCACAACAAACTCCGGAGATGGTTTAAAGTTATCGCCATACATATAACCCATATCCAGCCTCCCCCCAATGCTGAATTTATATATTCGAAACATGGGCTTTACAAATGCACCATAGAAATTACTAAAACCAATATGATCCACAAATAAAACCTCACGCAAATATCTTGATGCACGAAAACCACCATCAATTTCTAATAGCAAACTATTAGGACGCCACCTGACAACTAGATGGCCAAAAAAAAGTTGGTTAAAGTTATTTAAGTCTTCATACTTCCTATTTGAAGACCAAATGGTATTCTCTTTTGTAAAATGCTTCCCTGCTAAAACTATCCAATTATAAGCCGGGAGTATTCCCGCCTCCAATCCTATATAAAGCTCCTTGCTAATTTTACGGGCATAATGGCCAGAAATACTAATAAAATAAAAATCAATGCTCCATAGATTCTCAGGGTTTTCTCCTCTATAATAAAAATTTTGTCCAGGTTTTGATATTAATAAAATATCATAATTGTGGGGTCCTTGGCATATCCCCATTTTACAGAAAAAAAATAGCAAGCAAAATAGAAGTATATTTTTCACAGCTTTTTTTTGTGGGGCATTTTAGCCCTTGGTTCACAATCTTTGTAAATTGGGATAGTAAAAAGGTTCATTCAAAAAAAATCTAACTATCCATTAACAACAAAAAAACCAACCAAAACCCCATCCCGATCTGCGTCTCCAAAGTCGTATCGAACAAAAAAGAACTGAATGCAACAATATGGAAGCAGTGAAGCAAAGTGGCGTTTTTCGTTCTCAAAAATAAGGTTTTTAAGGTTACCAAACCAAACCAAACCAAACCAAACCAAATATCCCGGAAAATGTAAAAATATAGACAAATTGGTTGTGGGGAAGCAGAGGCAAGGCTGCATTTTGTCCGTGCCCCTGCTGGGAATAATGGCATTTCATCTCCGTTTTCACATCCCCCAGCCCCACGCCTGTACAGAAATTGTCTTTTCCAATATGCAGACCCGCCTCGATAGACCGGATCCTCCAATTGTCCGAAAGCCCCTGCACGGGCCTGCCAGCCAAATAGGCATTAATATTTTCCTTTGTCGTCAACAGTTCATAACGGAAACTTGGAAGGAATTTGTAGGCGGTGAAAAATAAAATACCTGTCAATAAAGCAGTGGGCAATATTTTTTTCAAGCTAAAAGAATTAAAAGCGGATTTAATTATTAAAAATAGGCAGGCCGCATAAAAACCAAAAAGGCCACTCCTCACCGAAATGAAATGCAGGAAAAAAATGAGGAAAAGGATAAAAAACAAAACTGCCGTTTTTTTGAAATAAAGTTTAAAGCTGTTTTTTCGGAAAACATGAATACCAATAAAAATACTGAACGCCACCATCAAACTGTAACGCACATGGTTGATGGGCGTGACCAAATGGTTGTTTTCGTCAAAAACAATTTGCAGCGTACCATACCGGGAATAAATAATGATAAAAGAATAAATGGCCGTGAGCGATACCAGGAGAAAGAAATAGTACAGCCATTTGTCAGTTGTTTCTTTATTTAAAGAGCGATGGGCGGCAAAAGAAAAAGGTAAAAACAACAAGGGCAGCACGATCCGAACTCTTTCCCAAAAATAAATTTTATCTGCCGAATAAAACCCGGTCAATAAATAAAGGAAAAAAAGCGAGGTCAGCCCAACGAGGGTTTTGTCTTTTAAAAATGTACGGACAGTTTCATTAATAGGATAAAACAAAGCGGTGTCCACCAATAAAAGGAGCATCCCCATGCTGAGCATAAAACGGGAAAAGAGCATCCCGGTCAGGATCAGGAAAATACCGATTTGGAACAGGCCGGGGTATTTAGTTTTATATTGCAAGCGCAGGGAAGTATATTTTGCAAATATGTGTTTTTTCCCAGTATTTATACTTAACGTCGTACTTGAGCAAATACTTTGATTTTGCACCTTTTACTTTTATACTTTTGCCATTGAATAGTAACAATTTCCCTTCAAACAAAAACGGAGAAGGATAAAACGGGAGATGCTGCCTATTTCTCATTTCTTCTTCCTCTGAAAAATAGCTTACTGTTTTGATACGACTTACCGATGTTGTTAGAAACCTTTTGATATTAAATGTGCTGATGTTTATAGGCACTATGGTTGTTCTTGGCGATCCTTCCAGCGGTAAAATGATGGAATTGATCAACCAACAGGATACCAGCTTTAGGGAATGGGACAGGTACATGCTGGCCGTTTATTTTCCGACCTCGCCATATTTCCGGCCATTTCAAATAGTGAGTTATATGTTCATGCACGGGGATTTTACCCACTTATTAATGAACATGTTTGGGCTGGTATTCTTAGGCCCATATATTGAACAGGCTTGGGGTCCGAAGAAATTCCTGTTCTATTACCTGTTCACAGCGTTTGGTGCATTGATTTTGCAGTGGATTGTCCAGTACATAGAACTTCAATATGCGGGGGCACATCCTTACTCAATCAATATCCCTTTGGTCGGGGCGTCGGGGGCTATATTTGGGATCATCGCTGCCATAGGGATGCAATGGCCCAATGCGATTCTGCGGTTTATTTTTCCACCTATTTCCATGAAAGCAAAATACTTTGCCCTGATCTATGCAGGCATTGAGTTGTTTCTCGGTGTTGGCAATTTCCAATCAGGTGTTGCCCATTTTGCTCACTTAGGGGGAGCTATTTTCGGAGTCCTGTTGATCCTGTATTGGCGCAAAACAGGCGAGCGATTGTATTAATTTTTTTAATGTGTTACTTTTGCACGTTCCAGCTTTTGGCCGTTTGCCATTAGCTTTTGGCACAAACCAGCCAACAGCTAAAAGCAAATAGCCAACAGCCAAAGATAAATCCATGTTCACCTCCATCTGGGAAGATATCAAACAACAATTCAGCTATGGAAATACGCTGACGAGGATCATATTGGTCAACGTCGCCGTATTTGTTGTAGTGACGATTGTGCGTTTGATACTGATGCCGGTAGAGGAAGGATTTACCTATAACGACTTCATCCACTTCTTTGCCATTTCCTCAGACGGGTGGCACAACCTGACCCATCCCTGGGTGATTATCACCCACATGTTTTTACACGAACAAGTGTTTCATATATTGTGGAACATGTTGTTGTTGTACTGGTTTGGCCGCATCGTTGGGGACTTGCTGGGCGATCACCGGGTGCTTCCAATCTATTTGTTGGCGGGCATAGCAGGCGGCTTGACATATTTTATGATGGCAAAAGTATTGACATCGATGGGTTTTGGCAGTTATGCGCTTGGGGCATCGGCGGCGTTCATGGGGATTATTGTTGTGGCAGGCGTGATGGCGCCGGACTACATAATTTCCTTACTCTTTTTAGGGGATGTACGGCTGAAATATATTGTAGCAGTTCTGGTATTGCTCGACCTCGTCGCCATTTCTTGGAACAATAATACGGGTGGAAGTTTTGGCCATTTAGGTGGGGCATTTATGGGCTATATCATCGCCCGCCAGTTGCAGCAGGGAAATGACATGACGGCTCCTGTCAACGATATTTTGCAAAAAATTACTTCTTTCTTCAGAGGGCTTTTTGCCGATGAAAGGCCCGGGCCGAAAATGGCTTATAAAAACCCGAAAGTAAAACAAGAGCAGAGAACAGCTTCCCGAAGGACTAGGCGCAAAAATAAAGGTGATCATTCCAGCGATTCTCAGGGCCTCTCCCATCAGGAAAAAGTGGATGCCATTCTCGACAAGATCAAGAAATCGGGATATGAAAGCCTCTCCAAAGAGGAGAAGGAATACCTTTTCAATGCGAGTAAAAAATAAACTGACTTTCCGAAAAGCTATCCGTGAGAAAATTTATTAAAAATACACTTAGATGGCTGAACCTTTTGCTCGTCCTGATAACTTTACTTGCCTACCTTTCTCCTTATATCAACCCCGCTAAAATCTGGCATTTCTCTTTTTTGGGTTTGGCTTATCCGGGCTTGCTTTTGGGCAATTTATTTTTCGCAGCTTTATGGTTGCTGCGGCGTGATCGGTATTTCCTTTTTTCGGTAGGTTGTATTTTAGCAGGTTTAGGTTATTTCTCTGGTTTCCTTAGCCTCCATTTTTTTAACGAAAATGGGCAATCCGGAAAAACCATTTCCATGATGACCTACAACATCGCAGGATTGAGGAAATATGAAAAAGGGAAAACCGCTGCTGGGAAAAAAAGGATGGAGGGCTTGAAGGATTTACTCAAAAAAGAAGGTATCCCCGATGTGTTATGTGTACAGGAGGGATCACAAAACAATACACGGGAGCTGTTCCAAAAGAACTTTGGCTATCCCTACTATTTCAAAGAAAAAGGCACCCTCATTTTGTCGAAGTTTTCTTTCGTAGACAGCGGAAGTATTCCTTTTAAAAATACGGCCAACGCATGTATCTGGGGCGACTTAAAAACGGAATTGGGTACGATTCGTGTTTACTCCGTCCACCTACAGTCAAATTGGTTGGAACCCGCTGCCATGAAATTGGCCGATGAAAACGATCCCCGTAAAATGGAAACATGGAAAGGCGTTGCAAATGTCATGCGCCTCTATAAGAGGGCAGTCACAAAACGGGCAGAACAGGTGGAATTGGTAGCCAAGCATATTGCCCAAAGCTCGCACCCCATCATCTTTTGTGGTGATCTGAACGATCCTCCGGTTTCTTATGCTTATCACGTTTTTTCAAAAAACTTACAAGACAGTTTTTGCGAAAAAGGACTAGGCTTCGATTTTACTTATGCGGGGAAAATACCTGGTCTCCGCATTGATTATGTCTTAGCTGATATGTCCTTCAAGGTTCTTTCGCATCAAGTGCCCAAGCTGGAACTTTCCGACCATTATCCCGTTTTGGTCAAATTAATGAGAGAATGAGAGAATGAGAGAATGAGAGAATGAGAGAATGAGAGAATGAGAGAATGGCACTCCGTATGTTTTCTAAAAACCAAGAACCAAAAACCTCCAAACCAATTACCTTTGCCGCATGGAAAACATGTTAAAAATTTATAATAGCTATACAGGGAAAAAAGAAGTCTTCGAACCCATTCATGAGGGCCGGGTTGGCATATACGTGTGTGGTCCGACCGTTTACAGCGATGTGCATTTAGGTAATTGCCGATCGTTTACCAGTTTTGATGTTATATATCGCTATTTACTGCATTTGGGCTATAAAGTGAGGTATGTCCGAAATATAACGGATGTCGGTCACCTGGAAGGTGATGCTGATATTGGAAGAGAGGATAAAATTGCCAAAAAGGCCCGGCTCGAACAGCTCGAACCGATGGAAGTCGTTCAGCGCTACATGAATGGGTTTCACGACATGATGAGGGTTTTCAACATCCTTCGGCCCAACATTGAGCCGAGGGCCACAGGCCATATCCCTGAACAGATCAAAATGGTGCAGACCATCATTGACAATGGCTTGGCCTATGAAAAAAATGGATCGGTCTATTTTAATACACTGAAATTTGCGGAAAAGCACGGTGTTTATGGAAAACTGTCTGGCCGCAAAATCGATGACCTCCTATCAGAAAGTCGGGACGACCTCAAAAATCAGGGGGAGAAAAACCATCCTTCCGATTTTGCCATATGGATAAAGGCTGCCCCCGACCACCTCATGCACTGGAATTCTCCTTGGTCGGTCGGTTTTCCTGGCTGGCATTTGGAATGCTCGGTGATGAGTACCAAATATTTGGGCAAAACCTTTGACATTCACGGCGGTGGAGCTGACCTGAAATTTCCCCATCACGAAAACGAAGTGGCACAAAACTATGGTGCATGCGGCTGCGCTCCTGCCAAGTATTGGATGCATGGCAACATGCTCTTGATGAACGGCCGCAAGATGTCTAAGAGTGATGGCAATACCATTACCCCCAATCAACTGTTCACTGGGGATAGCCCTCATGTCTCCAAAGGTTATTCGCCGATGGTCGTCCGTTTTTTCATGATGCAAACGCATTACCGGAGTACACTCGACCTAACCGACGAGGCACTACAAGCAGCAGAGAAAGGCTACCGTCGATTGATGGAGGCCAATAAATTGTTGCAGGCGATGACCCATCCGGGAAAAGGCAACGCTGGCAATTTGGACAAAGAAATCAACGGCTTGATAGATCAGGCGTTCGCCGATATGAACGACGACTTTAATACACCAAAGGCCTTGGCAAGTATTTTTGAATTGGTGACCAAAGTAAACAGCCTTCAGGGCGGCCAGTTGTCTTTTGGTGAAATAACTGCCGAAACCCTCCACCGCCTGCAACAAACCTTCACCGATTTTATCTTTAATATTTTCGGTTTGCTGGATGAAGAGTTGGATGCTTCCGATAACGGCATCGTGGATGGACTCATGGATTTGATCCTCGACATGCGCCAGGAAGCACGCACTAACAAGGACTGGGGCACTTCCGATAAAATAAGGGATGCCTTGAAAGCAATGAATATCCAGGTGAAAGATGGCAAAGAAGGGGCTACTTGGTCGAAAGGGTAGCATTTGGTTTTGCGGTTTGCGGTTTTTTGGTTTGCAAATACAGGGTTCATGAGGGGAAATGGACAACACCCCGAAACAAATGCTACATTTGCGCCGTTTTTACCAAGTCCTACTTTGACCTGATTAAAACTTGCCCGTGGACATTGCTCCACTTCCAGATAAATATTTTAAGAAACAGCTATCAGCTAATGACAAAAAGCTAATAGCCAATGGCCAATAGCAAAAAGCTAACGGCCAAAATAACATCACGTAATTAAATGACTCAAACAGCCTACAAATCGGACGTCGAAGCAGTAGATGCATTGGCCAGTTCGTATAAAGATCTCAAATCGGAAATCGGAAAAGTGATTGTCGGACAGGACGACGTTGTGAAAGCTGTCATCCTTTCTCTTTTTAGTAATGGGCACAGCCTCTTGGTAGGTGTGCCTGGCTTGGCAAAAACCCTACTCGTTAGTACCATCGCAGAAGTACTCGATCTCGGTTTCAAGAGGATTCAATTTACCCCTGACCTCATGCCTTCTGACATCACGGGCTCGGAACTGCTCGACGAAGACCGACATTTCAAGTTCAACCGAGGGCCTTTGTTCTCAAATATTGTTCTCGCAGACGAGATCAACCGGACACCGCCCAAGACGCAGGCTGCCCTCCTGGAGGCCATGCAGGAACGCTCGGTGACGGTCTCTGGGGTGCGCCACGACCTGCCCTCGCCGTTTTTTGTTTTGGCAACCCAAAACCCAATTGAGCAAGAAGGAACCTATCCTTTGCCAGAAGCACAGCTTGACCGCTTTATGTTTAATATCCCACTCGATTACCCTTCTTACCAAGAAGAAATTGATGTGGTAAAAAGCACCACGGGCGTCCAAAAGCCTGAACTGAAGCACATCTTAAACGATATGCAAATCCTCAACTTCCAGCAATTGGTGCGGAAAATACCCATCGCTGATAATGTGCTGGAATACGCTGTATCCCTCGCCACCAAGACCCGCCCGAACACGGAGCGTTCCACCGATATAGTGAACAACTATATCTCTTGGGGTGCTGGGCCACGGGCATCGCAATATTTAGTAGTTGGCGCAAAATGTCATGCTGCCATCAGCGGTAAATATTCGCCTGATATTGAGGATGTACGGGTCATTGCGAACTATGTGCTACGCCATCGTATTGTGCGGAATTATAAAGCAGAGGCGGAAGGAATTACGGAGGAGAAGGTGATTGAGAGTTTATTGTAAAAATAAATTTTATGAAAATTAAAATGGCTGACTTGATTTAACAAGTCAGCCATTTTTTTATTAATATTTCTTGGTTTTTTATTTTAAAAAATGTTGCCAGAAATTAATTTAATTCATAATTAATTTCTGGTTCTAAATGGTTTCATTTGGTCAAGATTTTTTTTTGACTAAATAAATTCAAATAGAGCCCAATTTATTATAACCCAAAATGAATTAATCATGTCATTAATTAAATAACCGATTTTAATTGCCCTTTTATTTCTTTTAATTCTTCAGGTGTATTTATATTTCGCAAAACTTCGCCATTTGGCGCTTCTAATAATTCAACTGGCGAATTAATTAAAACCTTTCTTGGGCAGGAATATCCTTGCGATAAAAATTGAAATAAAACTGGATAACTGCGAGGTTCCCATATTGTTACTAAAGGCTCTGGGAATTCATTGACCGGGCTTTTAAAAGAAGTCGCTATTTTTGACGGGTTTCTATTTTTTATTAAATAATCCAAAGCCCCTTTATCCAATAAAGGCAGGTCACAAGCAGCGACCAACCATGCAGCATCAGGTTGTTCCCGAAAAGCAGAAAGGATAGCGCCCATAGGGCCGAGTCCAGTGAATGTGTCAGGCAATGCAGGAAATTCACCTTTTAATTCTTCCACTTGATCGGGACGACAGGAGAGGTATGTGTTTTCGCAAAAATGATTAACGAGGTTCGCCATGAATTGCCGCTGCGGCACACCGTGGTAATTGAGCAGTCCTTTGTCTTTTCCCATCCTTTGGCTTTTTCCTCCAGCCAGTACGAGGCCATTTATTGGGGGTGCAGCGGCATTTAATTTATTTTTAAAAAATATAGTGATCTCATTAATGTCAGTAATTTTTAGAACTGGTATTTTATTTATTTCAGGAATGTTTTCTTTTAGAAAATCGTAAGGTTCATTTATTCCATCTGTTAATAAAATTAATTGCACATCTGTCAGTCGGCCAAGTTTCCTTTTTAAGGAATCTTCTTTTTTCGGATCAATGACAACGATCTGTTGCTTTGCTTTATAATGGTTGCCATTGACAATTACCGCATCCATGTTGTTAAAAAATGGACGGTATTGAAAAGCGTCCAATTTTTCTTTTAATTCAAATCGGTGATGGGAAACTTTATCCGTGTATTTAATTGCAGCATTCGTGTTGAGTTCCGACTCTTTGTGGTCAGCGTCTACATAACCAATGTTCCATTTTTCAGATAAGGCATTTATTAATTTATCGGCAAGCTGTTGGATATTGCCACAAGGCGTTCCAATAATGGCCCATTCATTTCGCCCAAAATTTCCATAAGCAGGGCGAGAGATAGCTGCATGTTTTTGATGTTTCATTTTATCGGTGTAATGGTATAACGGTTTATCGGCGTACCGGAAAACCGAAACACCGATAAACCATTATACCGACAATTTAAAATCACGTTTCCCGCCTGTCTTTTCTATCAGCCTCGTTTCCTTGACGATGATATTGTGGGAAAATGCTTTGCACATATCGTAGATAGTCAAGGCGGCAATGCTGGCGCCTGTGAGGGCTTCCATTTCAACGCCCGTTTTTCCTGCTAGGCTGGTGGTGCATTCGATGACCACTTCTTTTTTTTCATTTAAATAAACATTTATTTGGCAATTTTCGAGTCCGAGGGGATGGCAAAGGGGGATGAGTTCACCCGTTTTTTTTGCGGCCATTACCCCTGCAAGGATGGCCGTTTGGAAAACGGGGCCTTTTTTGGTGTGGATGTCCTCGTTTTCAAAATGGAGCAATATCTCGTCGTCCAACACAACAATGCTGCGGGCAGTTGCCGTGCGACGGGTAATTGCCTTTGCTCCGACATCGACCATGGAAGGGTTGCCAGTGGCATCAAGATGGGTAAATTCTTTTGGCATTTTTAACTAAGTATTCTGAACAAGGGGTGTAAAGTTACGTAAGATGCCATCGAACCGGGCATTAATTTCCAAATGCGAACGCGGCAAATACCTTAAAGAATCGGCTTTTATTAACTTTGCCGCCTGCTTTTGAAATTGAGAAATTAGAAATCAAGTATTTTCCAATTTTTAACTTCTCAGTTTCTAACCATCAGTTTTTATGAAGTTCGGTGTTGTTGTTTTTCCCGGTTCCAATTGTGACCACGATATAATGCACGTGCTAGGTCATGTCATGAAACAAGAAATTGTAACATTATGGCACAAGGAGACAGAGCTACCCAATTTCGACACAAGCGACTGTGTGATCTTGCCCGGTGGGTTTTCTTACGGCGACTATCTTAGGGCTGGGGCAATTGCCCGTTTTTCTCCGATCATGAATGCCGTTATTGAATTTGCCAATGCAGGTGGATATGTCTGGGGTATTTGTAATGGATTTCAAGTGCTTTGTGAGGCAGGCCTGTTGCCAGGCGTTTTGCTACAGAACGAAAAGCAAAAGTTTATTTGCAAAAACATTTACCTGTCGCCCATAACCAGGAAAACGGCGGTTACGGCGAAATTGCTTGATCTGGAAATACCTTTGAAATTACCGATCGCCCATGCAGATGGGCGTTATTTTGCGGATGAAAAAACGTTGGATGAGTTGGAGGCCAACGATCAGGTGCTGTTTAAATATTGCGATGAAGCTGGTGATATTACAGCAGCAGCAAACCCGAACGGGGCATTGAGAAACATTGCGGGGATTTGTAATGCCAACAGAAATGTTTTTGGCATGATGCCACATCCCGAACGGGCTTCTGAAGAACAGTTAGGTAATACAGACGGCAGAATCCTTTTTGAATCTTTGATCGAAATGGTGAATGTTGCAGCGGTGGTTTGACCGACTACAAAGCTTAAACTTGTGATTATTTACAATTGACAGGCTTTTTTGATAAATTTGAAAAATTTTTAATCTAAGACACCTCTGTGAAGTAAACTTGAACGACCGCCCATTTTGATATAAATCTCTGAACTGTAAAGACTTATTTATTACCGAATTTTTGAAACTAAAAGGAAAAAGGTAGAAAATTGAAAGACTTAATCCTTTAAATTTTAATGACTCTTATTACTTCCGATTGAAATGCGGGATTTTACATTGTTCATTTTCACTTTCTCCTTTTTACTTGTTTTAACGAAATACACTGTACCATGAAGTCGAAACTTGTACTTTGGGGCAGCAATGACCAGGACGAAAAACTGATGATTGCTGTTGCCATGAGAATCGAAGACAACAAAGTTGATATCTGGACTTTCCCTGAATCGGTAGCTACCGAAGACTTTTACCAAAAAATGATGAAAGAATGGCGTGATGGCGAGGGGCTGGAATTTCCCGAGCCCAACACCCATATGGAGCGGGAACTCAACATGACCGATAGCCTCCTGCCCGATGAAATAAAAGTGGAGCGGGGCGATGTCGTTCAGCGAGCACAAACCGAGTGGCATTTTTTGGTGCTTTCCAACAAATTGCACGAAGCTTATAAAGGCCAATTGGAAGAACTCAAGGAGAAAGTGGAAGCCCTTTCGAAATACGATCAGGGCATTTGGGACAGCCTCAAAGAATTTTGGGGCAAGGTGCAAGGGCAAGTACGGGAACGCAACCTCCTCCGCGAGCATGCCGATGTACTCCGCAACAATACCAATGCGCTTTTTGCAAAAATGAAAGAACACCGCGCCAAAATGGACGAGGAGTTCGATAATTTGTCCAAAGAAACGCACGACAAATTCATGGGCGCTTTGGACGAAATAGAAAAGAAAGTAAAAGAAGGAGCTCGTTTGCCTGTCATGTTCGACGAGCTTAAAAAGTTGCAGCGCCGATTCCGCGAGTCAAAACTAAACAGAGACCACCGCAACAAAGTCTGGGAAAAACTGGATGCTGCATTTAAAGACATCAAAGAAAAAAGGTTTGGCAGTCGGGCCAATGAGGAAGGAAGTTCACCATATCAACGTACCAAACGCCGGTACAATGGTTTAGTTAATGCCATCGGCAAAATGGAAGCATCCATCAAACGCGATAAGAACGACCTTGATTTCCAGAGCCATAAAATTGCTACTACCGGTGGCCAATTGGAGGCCCAGATCAGACAGGCCAAAATGAAGATGATCGAAGAGCGGGTACGTTCGAAAGAAGAGAAACTCAAAGAGATGAATGCAACGAAGGCCGAATTGGAAAAGCGTATGGCTTCGCAAAAAGAAAAAGAAGAGCGCCTAGCTGCACAAAAAGCGGCCAAGGCAAAAATACAACAGGAAATCAAAGAATCTGTTGCTGCTCGTAAGGAAGATGCAGAAAAATTGGAAAAAGCAGCGGAGGAAATTGTTGGTACTAAAAAGGAAGAACCCAAGGAAGAGCCTAAAAAAGACGAAGAGTCCATCATGGATGCCGTGAGTGCCACGGTCGGCGAATCGTTTGGTGATGTGATGGGTACGATCAAAGCTGCAGCCACGGTCATTGGTGGTAAAATCGGCGAAGCAATAGAAGAAATGAAAGAGGAGGCCGGTGAAGTCATGGAAGAGGCGAAAGAAAAAGCGACCAAAATGGCAGCCGAGATGAAAGAAGAAATGGCGGAGGCAAAAGAGAAAGCAGCGGAGAAGGTAGAAGAAATAAAAGAAGAATTAGCTGAGGTCAAAGAAAAAGTTGTTGAAAAAGTGGAAGAGGTGAAAGAAGAAATGGCCGAGACTAAAGAAAACGTCGCTGAGAAAGTAAAGGAAGAAATAGCCGAAGCCAAGGAGAAAGCCGCCGAAGTGGTGGAAGATGTTAAGGAGAAGATTAGTGACGAGGAAGAATAGTTATTTTTGAAATATAAAATGAAAGCCCCCGAAGCAGGATTTTGTTTCGAGGGCTTTTTTATTAATGATTGGAATGATACTTAGATGATTCCTTCAGATAACCGATAAAGTCTTACCGCAAATGGAAGAGTGGCGGGTTCGTCCGCTGGAAGGTGTGTGCCCCCATTCTATATCTGGCCTGTCTTCACTCACGTTGCAATTCGGCGTTTTACATTGAACCTGCTTCTTATTGAACTCATTGAAGACAAGCAGGCCCGAAATATATTTGACGTTTTACATTGAACCTGCTTCTTATTGAACCCCAGAGAGGTTTATGGCAATCGCATACAGATACTTCGCCAATAATTTACATTAAAAGGTTTTTCAAGTTACCAATTCTAAGGATTCTACTAATTTTGGGCACTTTCCATATATTGTAGCCACCCACTGAATTTGGCGACTACATTGAAAAACATTAACGTAACAAAACTTCACCATGAGGATATTCTTTTCTTTTATAATGGCAATGGCATTCACTTCCGCCTTTGCACAAAGTCTGTACGACACTGACCAGATAACCACCATCGAAATTACCTTCCAAGACAACAATTGGCACCAAACGCTCAATGGGTTCTACGCAGCTGGCAACAGTGAACGGCTGATGGCAGTCGTCGAGATCAACGGGGTATCATTCGACAGCGTAGGTGTCCGTTATCGGGGTGGCGGCACTTACAACCCTTCCAATGCCAAAAACCCTCTGAACATCAAGTTGGATTATTTGAAAATCCAAGACTATCAAGGGTATGAAGTGTTGAAATTGTCCAACGGGGCAAAAGACCCATCTTGGTTGCGGGAGGTGTTAGGCTTTGAAATTGCCCGCCATGTCATGGAAGCCCCCAAGGCCAATTATGCCAGTGTATATGTTAATGGCGATTTTCTTGGGGTGTATGCTAATGTGGAAAGCATCAACTCCAATTTCGTCAAGGACAGGTTTTTGTCCAACTCCAACAACACCCGTTTTGAGGCCAACCCTAATTATGATTTTGACCAACAAATACCGCCCCCGCCGTTCGGCTGCACGGGGGGGCATGGGGCAGCATTGGAATACCTTGGGTCGAACGACGTTTGTTATTTTGACCATTATGAGTTGCAATCGGCCATTGGCTGGAGCGAGCTGCGGGCACTGACCGATATGCTGCAAAACAACCCCGATAATATCAAAAGCCTGATGGATCTTGACCGCTTTATTTGGATGAGTGCTTTCAATAATTTAATGGTCAATCTTGATAGCTACCTCGGTGCCAGCCCGCGGAATTATATCATATTTAAAGCAGACAATGGCCATTGGGTGCCAGTGGTGGACGACCTGAACGAATCATTTGCCCGTTTTCCTTGGCTGACCATCCCTTCCTCTGGCGATCCGCAACCGCCACTCAGTTTTTATACCGACATCAATCTTTTTCAAGGCGAAAACGATCCTCAAAAACCACTCTTGAATGCCTTGTTTTCTGCCAATACTGGCCGAAACATGTACGTTGCCCACGTCCGCACCATGATCAACCAGCTATTCCTTTCGGACTGGTTCGAGCAGCGGGTCATGGAACTGCAAGGATTGATAAATGACGAGGTGCTTTCCGACGACAACCACTTTTATACTCATAGTGATTTTATCAACAATTATGACCAGACAGTCATTGATACCTATGACGGAGAAGATGCTTATGGCCTCTTTCCTTTGATGGACGGACGGATAACTTATCTCCTTGACCAACCTGCCTTGCAAACGACCCCGCCCACCATTAGCGACGTAGGGGCATTGCCCGATATGCCAACGCCTGGCAGCGATGTGAACATCACCGCAACAATCAGCAATGCCAATACCGTATGGCTGGGCTTCCGAAACAACCGATCAGAAGTCTTCCAATTGATGGACATGTTTGATGATGGCAACCACGGCGACGGCACCGCTGGTGATGGCGTCTATGGTGCAACTGTGACCATTGAAGTAGGTGGCTTACAATATTACATCTACGCAGAAAACGAAGATGCTGGTATGTTCTCGCCCGAAAGGGCTGAATATGTTTTCTATGAATTAAGTGCTGTCGGCAGTGTGGTCATCAATGAACTGATGGCCTCAAACATGACAAGTGTTGCCGACCAGAACGGGCAATTCGACGACTGGGCTGAATTGTACAATGGTTCCCCTGATGCCATTGATCTGGCTGGCTGGTACTTGAGTGATGACCTTCAGAATTTGACCAAATATCAATTTCCAAACGGCGTCATCATCAACCCCGGCGGTTATTTGACCATCTGGGTGGATAGCGACCCGAACCAGCCAGGGCTGCATGCCCCTTTTAAATTGAGTGCTGGAGGCGAAGCGCTCGTTTTATCACGGCCCGACCTTTCCATAGTTGACCAAGTTGTTTTTGGAGTCCAGACTACTGATGTGGCTTATGGCCGTTGCCCAAACGGGTGGGGGTCTTTCGCCTTCCTATCGCATACTTTTGGGGCTGACAATACAAGTGCTTGTGCCACTTCTTTTAATGAGGAAGCTGCCGAAAGAATAGGGCTAAAGGTATACCCAAACCCAGCAAGTGGCCAATTGACCATTGAAACAAACCTCCGTCGTGAAACTCAAGGTATTTTGTGGTCGCCAGTTGGCCAGAAGGTGGCAGTGTTCCGATTTACAGGCAAAGGCACCGTTGATGTTTCAGGGCTCTCAAAAGGTGTGTATTTCCTTGAATTGGAAGGAGGTGCGAGAGAACGGATCGTTATCACTTCTCCAAATTGATGTATACGTTTTCGTAATTCTGGCAGCCCGGCAGACAAAGTGTGCCCTGAAATTATCTTAAATTTGTGACCGGATGGTAACACAAGTGGTAAATCAGAAAACTGATTTTATGAAAAATTTGGTTTTTGATAAATTAGCTTATCCCTTACCTTTCATCAATTCCCCCTTTTTGGGCATCCATCATTTTCACAAAAAATATATGTTATGGCAAAAAAGAATGTACTTAAAAATTTTGCAAACTACTCTATCACCAAAAAAGAAAGCGACAACCTGAAAGGTGGCCGCAGTAGCAATCCGATCAATACGGGATCTACTGGATTTATTAATTGGGATGATATTGAGGTAAGGAGACCGAACATTGCGTCGGGTTCAAAAGGCTCGAACATAAAAAAGATCGGATTTTTTTAAATATTTGATCGGAACTTTCTCTTTACTACTTCACTAAAAGGCAGCCCAGTCAACTTACTTTCTATCCAAGAATTTATATCGAATAGATCAAATATGCCATAACTTGGCAATTGCGATAAGCCCTCGAATTCCTTTTTAAGATTTTCGAGGGCTTTTTTTGCTACTTTTTTTGATTGGGGTTTTGTAGATTCTTTAATAAACAGCATTAATTTTTTTTCTATTTCAGACAAACGGTTTTCCTTGTTTAAAAAACGATACGTTGACCTAAGCAAACTCTCTAGTAATATTGTGTTCCCCAATTCATAATGCAAGATTAAATTCAATATCCTTGAGAGGCCCTGCAAATCTTTTCTTTCTACGCTGCCACTCATTATGCTTATCCATTCATTTAAGCTGTTCAGCGCATTTTGATAGTCTCCTGACCCAAAATAAATACAGAAGTATTGGAGGAAAAAACTATTTTTCAAAAACAATTTTTCATCGTATTTTTCAACTTCCCGTAAATGCCGTTTCAATTCAAACAACCCCTCTTCAAATTCCCCGCTGTTAATGCATAACCTGAATTTACCCAAATAATATTGGCGGTGTATTTTCAGTTCATCATCGGTAGTGAGCGGTTTTACGTTTTTCAATTTTGCCAAAGTTTCTTTTAATTCATTGATTTTCAACATCCTCCCGCAGCTCAATATGTGGTTGTTCAGGACAGAAATATATTCTGACACATCTTCCTTCATCATCCTTTCATTTGATTCCATCAAAGATACCAGCTTGCTGCTTGCATCGTGGAATGCCTTAAAATCGGAATTTGAAAAATGGTACAGGGACATACTCCTGTAAAAAAGTATTTTCGATTTAAACGAACCTGCTTTCCCTGCATTTTTGAACAATGGGTTGTCAATAAAACCCTTTAGTTCTTTTTTCTGCCGCGCACTTCTTGAAACATCTTTCCTCAAGCTCACCAATATTTTAAAAAACACGCTCCGATACTCCGATATATTTTTAAGCTGCAATAAATATTTTTTTTCTTCTCCAGAAATACGGTCGAGTTCTTTGTCCAAAAAAGCAATATCTGTCTGCGTATAAGCGATCTTTTTTTCCCAATCCAAAATTTCAATTAAAGTATTAAAGTCCTCATACTCTGTGGCCAGCTTTTTTGCTTTTTTTAAAATGACTTTGCAATCTTCAAAATGAGAACGTTTAAATAAAGTCCTCACCCCGAGGAGCATGTTTTTTAATTTATAATCAACGGATGATTTTTCATCATAGGATTGGAGGCTTTTGAGAACAAGGTCGTACAGGTAGGCTTTTAGCTCGGAGTATTTTCGGGTCTCAACAGGTTCATTTCCATAAATAACATTTCTCAGCCCCTCATCATCAAATTCGGGCTGTACATCAATGGCATCGAAAAGTTGGCTGTATTTGTTATTGTTTTTTTCCTTGGCAGTGACAAACAACTTAAAATACCGCTTTTCGCTGCCGGAAAGCGATTTTACCAAGTGGAACAATTTGCTCGAAGGGGTTTTTGCCATGGTGTTCAGGTTTGCCGTAGGCTGACTTTTTTCAGAAATTTCACAAAAAAAAGCAGGTTGTACTATGCTTATTCGAAAATCAGAAACCTGACAAATAAACACTATTTTGCTTAAAAAAAGAAAAGATCAATTTAAAACTTGCCTTGCCCTTTCTCTTTTACAAGGTCATTACCTCAACAAAACCCTGTTTATCAGGAAAGTCGGTTGTAAAATGCAGCCCTCTGCTCTCATGCCGCATAGCCGCTGATCGGGTGATGAGGTAGGCGATGGTGATCAAGTTGCGGAGTTCGCAAAGTTGAGGGGAGAGGGTTGTTGTACGGTAGAGTTCTTCCGTTTCTTTATACAGCAAGTAAAGGCGGTCGGTGGCTCTTTTTAGTCGGACGTTGGAGCGGACAATACCTACGTAGTAACTCATCAGGTCTTTCAGCTCCTTCATGCTTTGGGTGATGAGTACTAATTCCTGTGGCTGCATGGTGCCTTGTGCATCCCATTCTGGAATGCCTTTTTTCACATCATTGATCCCATCTATTTTTTCCAAAATTTCAATCGAAATGCGGTGTGCAAACACCATCGCTTCCAACAATGAATTAGAGGCTAGGCGGTTTGCCCCGTGCAGGCCCGTGGAAGTACATTCACCTGCCGCATACAGGTATTCGATGGAAGTGCGGCCCATCCCGTCCGTTTTTGTGCCGCCGCACAGGTAATGGCAGGCAGGTGTTACGGGAATCATATCCTTCAGGGGGTCAATGCCAATGCTTGTACACTTTTCGTAAATAGTGGGAAAATGGGCAATGAAACCTTCCGAGTCAAGATGGCGGCAATCAAGGCACATATATTCCGTCCCTTGCAATTTCATCTCCCGGTCAATAGCACGGGCAACGATGTCGCGTGGAGCGAGACTTTTCCGCTCATCGTATTTCTGCATAAATTCTTCCCCTTTAGGCGATTTCAAAATACCTCCAAAACCTCTCACTGCTTCGGAAACAAGAAACGACGGGTTGTCACCAGCGGGGTTGAAGAGGGCTGTAGGGTGAAACTGAACGAACTCCATATTTTCAATCCTCCCCTTCGCCCGGTACATCATGGCTATGCCATCGCCTGTAGCAATGACGGGGTTGGTTGTACTTCGGTAAACTTGACCTCCACCACCAGTAGCCAGCACAGTCATTTTGGCCAGTAACGTTTCGATTTCTCCCGTCTTCTTGTTCAAAGCATAAGCCCCGTAGCACTCAATGCCGGGCGTTACCCGAGTAACGGTATGACCAAGGTGGTGCTGCGTAATGAGATCTATAGCAAAATAATGCTCATCAATATCGATGTTGGATGTTTTGTGCGCCTGCTCGACCAAAGTCCGTTGTATTTCCCAGCCAGTCAGGTCTTTGTAGTGTAGTATGCGGTTCTCGCTGTGGCCACCTTCCCTCCCGAGGTCGTATTGCTTGTCCTTGTTTTTATCAAAACGAGCGCCCCAATCAATGATTTCTTGTACCCGCTGCGGACCTTCGGTCACTACTATTTTTACAATGTCCAAATCGCAGAGGCCATCGCCAGCGTCAAGAGTGTCCTCAACGTGTTTGTCATAACTGTCTGTTTCCATATTCCAAACAGCCGCCACGCCGCCTTGGGCATAGCGGGTGTTGCTTTCGCTTTCATTGGTTTTTGTCAAAACCTTGATTTTGAGGTCGGGGCGTTGGTGCGCTATTTTCAAGGCACAAGTGAGGCCGGCTATGCCGGCGCCGAGTACGAGGATGTCGCTTTGAGTCATATTTTGAAGTAAAAAGTAAAATTGAGTGAAATAAAGTTCCGCATTTTAGTCGGGCAGGCAAAAGTAAAAAGTAGCGTCTTACTTTAGTCTCTATTATTTCCTTAAAAGCAAAAGGGGCATTGGCTCCCTCTTTCCCATAAGGAATAATTATTTCATGTTTTTCTAAAATTAAACCTGACTAAAGGACTGGCAATAATTACAAACTCATTGAACGGACCATGATAATTACCTCGGACAATGCCAATTTCAAATCGCACCCCAACCTTAAATCTTTTTTTACCTATCAACGGCTTGATATATCCTCCGTAAAAATTGGTGAGGTCCAAATCGTCACCAGAGCGTGAATAGACAGCAGCCCTTAGCCCCGCGTCCATTTCGAAATATTCATTTTCGGGTTTTATCCGAATAAAAACATGGGCAAATAAAAGTTGGTCAAAAGAATTAGAACCCGCCTCGCTTTTGTCTTCTGAAAAAATTGTATTTTCCTCTGAAATATATCTATCTGCTAAAATAACCCAATCAAATAAATCAGGCAGAAGGCCAGCTTCAACTCCAAAAAAAATATTTCCTTTAATTTTTTTTGCATAATGGAATGAAGTGCCCAATAAATGAAAATCAACACCTATTGGATTATTCCTTTTTCTTTTTATTTCATCAAATTTAGGATTGATATGTTTTCCTAATAAAACATCATTGTCCAGATCGTTTTGAGCATTTAAACAATTGGAAATAAATAGACCGACAAATACAACGAAGGTTAACTTTAAATACAATAAAGTATTTTTCATGTTAAATAATATTTCTTAAGGGGTCATTAAAAAATGATTTCAGAAAAGGATTCACTAAATTTTTAAAATTTAGCAAATCGGCAAATCTACCCGTTTTGCTATCCCGATGATTCTATCGGGATAGTAAAACTCAATTTTATTTTAAAGATTAATAAATCGGTATATTGTTTTTCATCGAACCCTAAGTTATTATACACTTTTTTTGCCCAAATCCGTTTTCAAGCAAAAGGAGAAGAAAACGAAAAGGCATATGCCATCAATGGACATCAAAGCCTAACAGGTCCTCAGATTTTCTTTCTGTGATTGAATTATTGGGGTCGGCTCCAATCAAGGGTTTTAGCAAATATGTCCCTTTCTAGGCTTATGCCGTAAAAATCCAACTTCCGTAGAAATAGGTGACTTTTTACATTTGCCGTTTTAACAAGTAACTCCGATTTGCTATCGGAGTATTTCTCCGATAGCAAATCGGAGTTACATTATGACAGATCGTTTCCAAAAATGGCGTTTGATCCTCGGCAAAAAATCCGACCCAGAAGGGGAGATCGGCCTCAATACTGCCCAAGTAGGTATGGACGGTGTATTGGAGGCACTCTATGACAGCGAGCGTAAAGGTGGCCTCGGCGCCTCTTCTCCCAATGTGAACCGGTGGCTTGGCGACATCCGCAAATACTTTCCTTCTTCCATTGTGCAAGTCATGCAAAAAGATGCTCTCGAACGGCTCGACCTGAAAAAGATATTAACCCAGCCAGAATTATTGGAAATGATGGAGCCAGATGTGGGCCTCGTTGCAACGCTCATTTCCCTCAACAAAATCATGCCCGCCCAGACGAAGGAAACGGCAAGGATGGTGATAAAAAAGGTGGTAAAGGATTTGGAAAAACGCCTGCGCTCACCCATGCGCCAGGCTATCAAAGGTGCGTTGAACCGCTCCACCCGTAACCGACGACCTAAGTTCAACGAGATGGATTGGAACAAAACCATCCGGGCCAATCTGAAAAATTACCAGCCCGAATACAACTCCATCATTCCTGAAATTTTGATCGGCCATGGCCGAAAAAGCCAATCTTTAAAAGAGATCGTTCTTCTGGTTGACCAGAGCGGCTCCATGGCCAACTCGTTTGTTTATGCCAGCGTTTTTGGGTCGGTGATGGCGTCCATGCGGTCGCTGAAAACCCATTTCATTGCATTCGATACGAACGTTGCAGACTTGACCAGCGAAATGGACGATCCAGTTGACCTATTGTTCGGTGTCCAACTTGGAGGAGGTACTGACATCAACCAAGCAGTCGGTTATGCGCAAAAATTGATGCGGTCGCCAACTGATACTATCTTTGTGCTTATAAGCGACCTTTTCGAAGGCGGCAACCAAACGCAGTTATTAAAGAAGATGGCAAGTATAAAAGTGGCAGGTGTACAATTGGTGGTATTACTCGCATTGGACGATCATGGGGCACCAAGTTTTGATCGCTCGTTGGCAGCTAAACTGGCCTCCATGGATATTCCTACTTTCGCCTGTTCACCCAGCCAGTTTCCAGCATTGATGGCAGCTGCGATCAAAAAGACGGGATTTGAGAAATTTGTAAATACTGCTATTTGATTTCCAAAAGTATTTAAATGCCCAATGAATCGCGCAAAAACTCATGTTTATTATCATGTTGCCGCCAATAGGCTGTTTTGACGGATGCTTTTAGCTTGCCTTTTGACATTAGGGAGCCGCCCTGCATTTCAGTCCAAGAAAGGATTTTGTGTGGAAAATCAGATGTATAACCAATGGTAATGGTGCGGTCCAAATGGAGGTACTCTAAAATAAGAAAGGAAGTATTGTTATCTTTTTCTTTCCTCAACCTTGCCTGTTTTGCTTTTAGGGGTTCATGTGCCAAGCGAGAATAAAATGTAGAGGGTATAATTTCATAATTTCCTTCCTTTATCCCTTCCGGGGCAATCCTGATGCGCGTCCACAGTTCGTCTTCCAACATATCCGTTTTAAGCTTGGTGGTTGAATCACTTTCTTTTTCAAAATAGGAAAAGCCCGTTGCCTTGTATCTATCCCCTTCCAAATTCAATTGTGTAAAAACATGGCCGCACCAATCTTGAGAGGTCATGGTTGCCTTCAACGACTTTGGGTATTTCAAAAAATCTATCGGTGTAAAAACGGACTGCATCATGGAATAATCGTAGATGCCAGTGACAAACCTGCGGATATGGTTCAATTTCATAACAGAAACTTTATCGCCCAGATGTTTATCAGGATTATCCAGTTTCACTTGTTTGGATTTAGAAAAATCTTCCGTTACAAATACCATAACCGCCTCGCCTTTCCTCATTTCGCCATAACGGAACTGTTCCAGCTCGAATGTGTTCAGCTCTCCTTCACCTTTGTACCAATAGTCCGCAAAACTATTGTTACTTAGGCTGTTTGCCACTAGGACAGTTTGTCCACTATGGTTACTTCCTGGGTGACAGCTGTGAGTTGACAAGTAAACTGCAAGCAATGATAGGGTAGAAAGAATTATTGAAAATCTCATGTTAAAAGAGAATTTGCTGTAAATATATGGTTAAAATTTTTCCACATGCCCACTGTTGGTAAAAACAACATGTCACCCCCGCTGCTTTGTTTGATTAATTTCTAATTTTACCCCCAACCACTAGAGATACCCCTTCTAATCACAAATTTCTTTCACTATGAACTATGCTGATACTTTGCTGGCTCCTGTCGTTGGGCATCTTGCCCCTTCCGCTGCCTCAACGTCAACATTCACAAGCAATACTATGGTCGAAGTAAAAATTTTTTCGGGAAAATGTTCAAAATATTTAGCTGATAAGATTGCTGACTATTACGGCCAACCGCTCGGGGATGTGATTTTAAACCGCTTCAGTGACGGCGAAATGCAGCCTGTCATTAATGAATCCGTTCGGGGAGCTTATGTCTTTTTTATTCAATCGACGTTTGCACCTGCTGAGAATATAATGGAACTCCTCCTTATGGTAGATGCTGCTAAAAGAGCCTCAGCAGGGTACATTACCGTCGTCATCCCATATTTTGGATATGCCAGGCAAGATAGGAAAGATAAACCGCGCGTTCCCATCTCGGCGAAGTTAATCGCCGAACTATTACAGGCCGCGGGGGTAAACAGGGTCATGACCATGGACTTCCATGCTGACCAAATACAAGGCTTTTTTGATGTGCCCGTTGACCACTTGAAAAGTGAAGCCATTTATATCCCATTTTTACAAGAGCAAGACCTTAGCAATGTCATTTTCGCCTCTCCAGATGTCGGTGGGGTTAAAAGGGCGAGGACTTATGCCAAGTATTTTGGCCGAGAACTGGTCATTTGCGACAAGTACCGCAAAAAGGCCAATGAAGTAGCAGAAATGACCGTGATCGGAGAAGTGGACGGGGCTGATGTGATTTTGGTGGATGACCTTGTAGATACTGCAGGCACTTTATGCAGAGCCGCTGATATCATATTGAAAAAGGGGGCCAAAAGCGTCCGTGCTTTTTGCACCCACCCTGTTTTATCAGGAAATGCTTTTGAAAACATTGAGAAATCTGGCCTAAAAGAATTAATTGTTTGCGATACCATACCCATTAAGACAAACAAACGGCCGGACAAGATAAAGGTGTTGTCCACAGCAAAATTGTTTGCCCGGGCGATACGCAATACACACGAACACCGCTCCATCTCAGCACTGTTCATTGAAGGCTGATTGGTTAAAGTTGGCGGGTTGTTGCCAGCAAACTCGAAGATTTCCCCCTATCCGTTATTCAAATACAAATGCCGCGAGTGATTTCGCTCGTGGCATGAATATTAATTGACTTCTTGATCCAGAAAAGAACCAATTGCACTCATTGCAGAGGACAATTTGTTGTAGTCCAACCTGTAGTGGATGAACTTACCGTCCCTTTCAGTGATTACCAAACCAGCCAAACGGAGAATGCGGAGATGTTGAGAAGTGATGGATTGTTCCAATTTCAGTGTGTTATAGATTTTGTTGACATTGATGATGTCATTTTCATCTATAAATTCTAGGATCTTCAGCCTTAATGGGTGAGCTAACGCCCTTAATATTTCTGAAGACACCTGTAGCTTCTCATCATTGATGTTAATTACCCTAGCCTTTCTCATAGAAGTTACTTTAGTTGTCTTAAAATAATGTGCAATGGCAAATATGCGCCAATAAATTATTTTATCAAAATTATTATGAAAAAAGTGCTGCAAACCTACTGGTTTACAGCACTTTTTGATTTAGCCTTTACTCATTGAATCAATGAATTCTTACCAACAAAATCATCAGGGGTAAGATGTCAATGAGAGTTTAGTAGCGGTTTCTTTGCCGTGGGATTGATTGTTCAGACAAAAGTGTTTGCTATGGCTACTAAGCCCGAAGTGATTGGATTGTAAAGTTGTTTTTACGCGGCCAATTCCTCTACCAATTTAGAAATCTGGGAGAGTCTGTCTTTATCCAAACCGTAGTAAATGAATTTTCCATTCCGGTCAGTAGTAACGACGCCGGCCCGGCGAAGGATTGCGAGGTGCTGTGAAGCGACAGATTGTTCGAGCCTCAACTTAATGTAGATGTCAGTCACTGTCATCCTTTCGTTTTCCTCCAACAGGTCGATCATTCGCTGGCGGAGTTTGTGGTTGATGGCCCTAAGAACTAAAACTGCTTTTCTCAGTTCAGCGTAATCAAGCTGAATCTCTTGTTTTCCCTTCTTCAAAACAATAGTTTCGCTCTTTTGCTTTCTCATATCTATGTTTAGATTTTAATGGTTAAAAAATTGCGAAAAAGAACTTGTATTAAGTTTTCTCAAATTAGTAAAATTTCGATACATGGTTAACCAAGAACTATACCAATCAATAATTAGAAAGGTTTTTAATACTTAACACACGTATAGTCAGGGCGAAAATAAGATAGGTTTTTTAAATAACAAAGAATTACAAAGTAAATTAATTTTTAATATGTAAAATTTTATTATTGGATTTTTAACGCTTTTTAAAGGTTCATATTTTTAGGAATTGTAATGTTTGGTGGCTTCAAATAGGTGGGTGTGAAATAGGCCACGTCTTCAAATATCCCTTTTACAAATTGTTGTGATGAGATGGCGGGCAAGTAGGCTGCTGAGCATTCAGTTGGAGAGAATTTAGCATAAGTCGAAACTAATACATTTTTGCATTTTTCAGCTCCGTTGCCACAAAAGACGATCGTTTTTCCAGATTCAAAGTATTCATCGAATGAACCTGTTTCAACAACCATTGCAGTAGGCTCTGAAATTGGGCGGTTGTTTTCATCAAATATATTGCAATACACTTCCATGCGCCTTGCATCAATCATGGGGCAATAATAAGCACCTTCCATCTCTTTTGCTTGTAAACCTGTCAGCGCCAATGCCTGGAGCGTATCAACGCTGATCAAAGGCTTACCAAGTGCGTAACATATCCCTTTTGCCGTAGAAATCCCTACCCGCAGGGAAGTATAAGAACCTGGTCCTGAGCTCACTGCTATGGCATTCATTTCCTGTAAGGTCAATCCGCTTTTTGACAAACACTTACCAATCAAAGTGGTCAATACTTTGGCATGCTCATAAAATTGATCTGCTTCCTGATAACACAAAACATCCTTCCCTCTGCTGATGCATACAGAACAGGTCCCTGTCGAAGATTCAATATTGAGTATCAATGGTTCTCTTTTCAATTCTTTTCAGTTTTTTACACCCTACCTGAACTGTTAATGCCTTGTTTGCATTTACCAATTTGGTATTAAAAAGTACTTTTGCTGTCGATTTCATAAAATACACATCAATGAAAAAATTACTTATCCACTCCTTTTTATAGCTTCCAGAATCTTTACACTTGCCCAACACTACGGTGAATAGATTTGCAAAGATTGGCATTCTGTTTAATTTATACACTTTTAATAATGGCTTACTTTGTAAACACCTTTGCCGCATGACCTGAATCCGAATCAATTCTATTATTTTTCTAAAAAATCCAACAAAAAAAGACACCGTAAAATGATTGATAAACTGGAAGCCATCAAAAATAATTTCCTTACGCTTGAAGAACAAATGTCTGATCCCGACATCATCAGCGACCAGAATAGATACCGGGAGATCGGCCGGGAATATACCAAGCTAAAAGCCATCGTGGATGTATTTGAGGTTTACAAAAAAGTACTCAACAATCTTGAGGAAGCCAAATTATTGAGCCGTGACAAAGACGAGGAAATGCGGGCAATAGCCAAAGAGGAAATGGAGGTGCTCGAACCCCAAAAGGAAGAGTTAGAAGAACAACTCAAACAACTCCTGATTCCCAAAGACCCCGAAGACGAGAAGGATGTCTTATTCGAAATCAGGGCCGGAACAGGCGGGGACGAAGCAAGCATTTTTGTGGGAGACCTCTTCCGCATGTATATCAAGTATTTTGAGAAACAAGGCTGGAAAACACAGATGATGTATGAGAATGAAGGCAGTGCCGGCGGTTATAAGGAAGTATCGGTTGAAGTGAAGGGTACTGACGTGTATGGTATGTTGAAATTTGAATCCGGCACCCACCGAGTCCAACGCATTCCAACAACTGAATCAAAAGGCCGGGTGCATACTTCCGCAGCCACCGTAGCCGTCATGCCCAAAATGGAAATGGAAGATGTCAACATCAACCGTTCAGATCTCCGCATTGATACATTTCGATCGAGCGGGGCTGGCGGGCAGCATGTGAACAAAACGGAATCGGGCGTCCGGCTGACCCATATCCCAACGGGGGTTGTAGTGGAATGCACAGAAGGCCGCTCGCAACACTCCAATAAGGAAATTGCCGAGCAACGCCTCTACCAAAAGATATACGAAACACAAAAAGAAAAGCACCGCTCGGAAGTGGCCGCCAAACGAAAGTCGCTCGTCGGTTCGGGTGACCGCTCGGAAAAGGTCAGGACCTACAATTATCCACAGAACCGAGTCACCGACCACCGCATCGACCTGACCTTGTACAACCTTGACCAAATAGTAGAAGGCGATTTAGAAAAAATCATTGAAGCTTTGCAAATAGCCGAAAATGCGGACAGAATGCAAGAGATGGAGGAACAATGACGGTAGGAGGGAAATCCAACCCCTTTTTTTATTTTGCAAATAGTTATTCCAATAATTTTTTTTCCAAAATAAAATCAGCAAGCCCACTGGCCAATTTCTCGTTTCCGCTTTTTTTCAGATGGGTGTCCAATGGAAGATAATCTTCTTTTGATAAATATTTTGTGGAAGGAAAAACATGTACTCCTTGAATGGGGTTGTCGCTCAACCATTTTTTAAATTGCCCGTTCACGATAGGGGTAGTGACATTCATGCCCAAATTAAAAATAACAATTTCGCCATCAAAACTTTCTTTTATTTTTTTAAGGATAACAAAAAAATCTGATAATTCTTGATTGCTTATCCCACCTTGTATTTCTACATCCTTTTTTTCTCCGGCACTTGGAATGGGTTTTATTTTTTCCGTAAAAAAATAAATGGCCGAGTGAACATATTTTAATGGGAAATAAACTTGGTATAATTTATTCCACAAAATTTCTTTTTCAAAAACGGTTTTAGGGGAAATATTCAGTTGGAAATTATTTTCTACAAAAGCCCTGTTTTCATTAACATCATTTGGGCAAAACTGCAAAACGACCAGTTTGCAGCTATCGTGTTGAATGCGCTCGAAAGCCCTGTATTCACGGGCAGTTCCATAAGAAGCGATTCCAAGGTTCAGTCCTTTTTTGTCCAATTTTTTTCCCAGCAGATCAGTAAAATTTTCGCTCTGTTCCACACCCCAACCCATTGTATAGGAGTCGCCTAAATAAATTATTTCTGGAAAGTTCAATGAATTTTCATTACCCCTAAAACCTTCTGAATTAACATGGTAATAGGTCGAGAATTCCATATTATTATATTCAAAATCCCCCGGCTTTAATGTGTAAAATAATTGGTCATCATATCGTCCTCTTTCATCATCATACACGATGTAATCACGGCAATGGAACAAATAAATATATCCAAGAAAGTTAGTTAATTTATCTGGTAACTCATTCCCATTTTTTACCAAATTAAAAAGTAGAGCAAAACCTATCTCCAATAAAAGTAAAACAACTACTGCAAGCCACATCATTTTTTTACCAAACAACCTACCGAATGAACTGGCAACCAATAGCAGCCCTCCTACTGCCAAAATTCGATAAACCCATAATCCTAAATCATGCTGGATAAATAATTCTTCCCGGAAGTAGGTCATGGATAGCAAAAAAATGCCAATGAAAAAAAAGACAATCCGTATTTGTTTTTTTGTCATAAAATTATCGCTCTAATTTAAATTTGTAAAAATACAAAGGTGGCATTTTTACAAACAAAAACATTTCTACTTGTCGCATAACTTTATTGACCTTTGAGCTCGGTTATATGAAAAAAGAAATTCAAAAGAAAAAACTATTTACTCAACGACTCATGCAGTGGTTTGCCACCAACCACCGCCCGCTTCCATGGAAAGGTGAAAAAGACCCCTATCTTATATGGCTCTCCGAAATTATTTTGCAACAAACAAGGGCCGAACAAGGGCTTCCCTATTTTGAAAAATTCAAAAAGAGATACCCCACCGTAAACGAGCTGGCCAATGCCTCTGAAGATGAGGTAATGAAAATGTGGGAAGGCCTTGGGTATTATTCCCGTGCAAGAAACCTGCATACGGCCGCAAAATATATTGCCAATGAATTGGACGGTATTTTCCCAAATACCTATGATGAGATAATGGAACTAAAAGGGGTCGGACCATATACCACAGCGGCCATCGCTTCCTTTGCTTTTGGCCTGCCCTATGCTGTGGTGGACGGAAATGTTTATAGAGTATTGTCCCGTTATTTTGGCATTGAAGAACCTATAGACACAACAGTTGGAAAAAAGCGGTTTGCCCTGTTGGCGCAAGAACTTCTGGATAAGACACAGGCAGGCAATTACAACCAGGCGATCATGGACTTTGGGGCAACACAATGTACTCCCGCCACCCCTGCTTGTAACCAATGTCCTTTGCAAAATGAGTGCGCAGCATTTCAAAAAAATATCATTGGCAAATTGCCAGTTAAATCGAAAAAACTCCAACGCCGCAAACGTTTTTTCAATTATTTATTATTGAATTTGGATGGCAATGTGTTTATAAAAAAAAGGATGGAAAAAGATATATGGCAGAACCTGTATGATTTCCCATTGATCGAATCGGAGGCATTGATTGAAGACGGGAAATTTTTAAAAAAACAAAAACAATGGAAGAAGTGGTTGGACAATATAAGCATTGAAATAGAACGGGTGACCGAGCCGATGAAACAGGATTTGACTCACCAACGAATCATCGCCCGTTTTTGGGAAATAACTATTTCGGGGGATGGTTTTTGCGCCCCTGATGAGAATTGGATAGCGATAAACCGTGAAAACATAAAGGATTTTGCGTTCCCAAAGGTCATTGATACATACCTTCGCCAAAAGTTCCTAACTTTAGGACTCTTTTAAGGCTTTCCTTTTTTAAGATACTATTCAGCATGGGGTGTTATTTGAGAAAAATTTTCAATTTTTCTCAAATAACACCCAGTACCAGAGGGAGAGAGAAAGAAAAAATTTCACTTTTTCTTTCTCTCTCCCTCCATTCTGGATAGTTACTTTTAAGAAAAGCACTGAGAAAACTTATTTTTTCACTCATTAAACTCACAACTATGGTTAATCGCGTTATCCTCATAGGCAACTTAGGCAGAGACCCAGAAGTCCGCAGGCTTGAAAGCGGCGCTGCCGTGGCAAAATTCAGTGTTGCCACCAACGAAAGTTATCAAGACAAAACCACCGGCGAATGGCAGGATCAAACAGAGTGGCATGAAATCGTCGCTTGGCGAGGACGGGCAGAGCAAGCAGAGAAGGTTTTCAAAAAAGGCATGACCGTCTATATCGAAGGAAAACTGACTCACCGGAAATATACTGATGCCAACAATATTGAACGCTACCGGACGGAAGTGGTCGCCAACTATATGAGAAAAATCAAAGACCCAGGAACAGGTGGTGGCGGAAATTATTTCCCAACGGAAGAACCAGCTTCGTCGGCCAATCCTGTCGCGGCCAGTAATGCCCCAGCAACCGAAGCTGCACCTGTCGCTGCAACCGATGAAGGTGGCAATGGCGAAAGTCCTGCTGACGACCTTCCGTTCTAAATATTGTATTACACGAAATGCCCAAACGGGCCGTTTTATCTAAAGCGGCCCGTTTTGCGTTTTCAAACAATTGCTAACCTTCCAATTCTTTAAGAAATGAGATTTTTCACCTTTTTGATCCTTGCCATTTTTCTATTAAATAATTGCAAAGAAGCTGTGTTCACACCCAAGCCGAGGGGATACCCTAAAGTGGTTTATCCCGAAAAAAAATACCAGCCATTTGATAAAGATTACTGTCATTTCACCTTTGAATACCCAACCTATGCCGAGATAGAGAAGGACACTGCTTTTTTTGATGAAAAACCTGTCGATCCTTGTTGGTTCAACATCGTTTACGCTGATTTCAATTGCCGCCTGCATTGCAGTTATTCCCCAATAAAGGGTCAGGAATCAATAGACGAACTGGTAACGGATGCCTTCAAACTTACAGAATGGCACAATAAAAAAGCAACCTATATCGAAGACCGCCCCTTCAGAAAATCGAACAATGTGCAAGGTGTCCTTTTTGAAGTGGAAGGCCCAGTAGCTTCACAAGTGCAGTTTTTTGTGACCGACACTTTGGAACAAGAACACTTCCTCCGCTGCGCGCTTTATTTCTACACGCAGGCAAGACCCGACTCCTTGGCACCGGTTTATGAATTTCTTCGGCAAGATGTGGATAGGATGGTCGAAACGTTTGAATGGAACTGAAAAATGCTCGCTCATCCCCAATAAAAGGTGAAATAATTTTGAAATGAGATTTACTATCCCAACAATATCGGGATAGCAAATCCAGTGGTATTCGTCCCGATTTGCTAAATCTCCAAGATTTAGTAAATCTTGCTTCACCCTTTTCTGGGGATGAGCGAAAATACTTATACAAATCAAAAACGCCCGCTCCAAAGTTCTGGAGCAGGCGTTTTTTGTTTTTGATTCTGACTGGAAACTATAAATACTGCTGCACCAAATTCTCCGTCACAACCTGCCCATCCAACAAGCGGATAATACGGTTGCCAAATTCAGCGCAATAGGGTGAGTGCGTTACCATCACAATGGTCGTTCCTTCTTGATTGAGTTGGGCGAGCGTTTTCATCACATCGTCGCCATTAGAAGAATCGAGGTTACCTGTAGGCTCATCCGCAAGGATCAGTTTGGGGCTGTTGACGATGGCCCGTGCCACGGCAACTCGTTGCTGCTGGCCGCCGGAAAGCTGCTGCGGAAAGTGGTTGCGGCGGTGCATCATATTCATGCGCTCTAGCAGTTCTTCTACCCTTTTTTTGCGTTCAGCACTTGGCACCTTGGTGTAAAGCATGGGCAGTTCGACATTTTCAAAAACAGTGAGTTCATCAATGAGGTTAAAGCTCTGAAAGACGAAGCCGAGGTTGTGCTTACGCACATTGGAACGCTTGCGTTCTGGCAAGTTGCCTACTTCTTCTTCCATGAAATAATACTCTCCATTGGATGGGCTGTCAATCATGCCCAAGAGGTTGAGCAGGGTGGACTTGCCGCAGCCCGAAGGCCCCATAATAGAGACAAATTCGCCTTGCTTGATTTCAATGCTAACTTCATTGAGGGCGGTAGTTTCCACTTCTTCCGTCCGATAGACTTTGACTAGGTTGTTGGTGCGGATCATTTTATTTTTAAGGTTGGATGGCTGAATGGCTAAATGGTTAACCATATAACCATTCAACCATTTAGCCGTTTATTCTTATTTTAAAATCAGTTCATCTTTATCTCCAAAATTGTCATAACTGGAAACGATGACCACATCGCCGGGCCGGAGACCTTCCAGCACTTCGTAGAAATTTGGATTTTGTCGGCCTACTTTGATGTCCTGCTTCCGGGCCACATTAGAGCCAGATTCAACGAGATAAATCCAATTGCCGCCAGTTTTTTGGTAAAAACTCCCCCTCGCCAATAGCAAACCTTTCTCCTCTGCACTCAGCTCCAATTTGATAGAAACCGATTGACCACGTTTGATATTCTTGGGTGCTTCGTCGGTAAAAACGAGGTCAGCCTCGAAAGAACCATTCGTCACTTGTGGATAAATCTTTCTGATAGTCAGGTTGTAGGTTTTTCCATCAAACTGGAAAGATCCTTCCTGATCAATAAATATCCGACTGATATAATACTCATCAATACGCGCCCGGATTTTAAAATTGCTGAGGTCGTCAACCTGAGCAATGGACTCGCCCTGATTAATCAGTTCCCCCAATTCCGTATTGAGGCCGGAAAGCTGACCGTCAATCGGTGATTTTATTACAAGGTTGTCAAGGCTTTGTTTGGCTATGGCCAGGTTGCGTTGCATCAAATCGAGTGAGTTATTCATTTGTTCCTGTTGGAGGACGTGGAACATGCTGTCTTTTTCTATGGTTTGGGCGAGCATTTTTTTCCGGCGGTACAAGTGTTCTAACTGGTCGGTCGTTTCTTCATAATCCACCCTTGCGACCGCTTTAGCCTGATAAAGCTCTTGATTGCGTTTGTTCCGCTTAGAAAACAAGTCAATATTATATTCCACATCGAGCGCCTGTTCTCGGAGGTTGAGGCTTTGCTGTTCCATCATCAGGCTGGTATTTCTGATCTGGTTGATCTGGGCAACGGTATTGGCTTCTTGGTTGAGGTAATTCAATTGAAGATCGGGGTTGGAAAGACGGAGAATAGGTTGGCCTTTCTTCATCATCGCTCCGTCTTCAACAAATTTCTCCTCCACTCGGCCACCTTCTATGGCATCAATAAAGACGGTCTTAAATGGATGCACAATGCCCGTTACAGGAATGAACTCCTGAAAAACACCCTGATGGACAGTATCCACAAGCAGACGTTCTGTTTCCACGTTCAGCTTGGAAGTGCCGGCATCTTTCCAGATAGCGGAAAAAAGGAAAGCCGCTCCTGCCACGATGGCAGTATAAATGGCTATCTTCTGCCAGGTCCACTTTTTCTTTTCTATTTTTTTGTCCATTAGTATTGGTTTTCCCAAAGGGACTCCTTTGGAGGAGGTTTAGGGTTTATGGTTTGAAGATTGGAGCTTGCGGCCAAAAACCGAAAACCTTTATGCTTGAACACTTAACAGCTTTAAAAATAATGGAAGCGTTCAGGTGTGTCTAACTTTTTGCAACGGGTATGCCATTAGTCCTAAATGGTTGTTTTTCAATTTTTTACAAATAGGATTAATTGAGGTTGGTCTAATTTGATGTGCGTCCACGAACGGGCTGTGTCCATATTCGGACAATCATTTATCTCGTCGCAGCACAAGGATAGTGCTTTGCTGCAAAAAAAGACAACGGTCATAAGGAAAAGATGCTATTTGCCGATATCCTCCCACAGAGCCAAAAGTAATTAGGTAACGGTCGTCCGTAACCCACCAAAACGAGCGGCCTTCTTTTTCTTCCCTTGGAAAATGATAATTGTAAAAACCATTGTATTCATACCCTGCATCCATTTCCTTTATAGAAACGCCTTGTTCTTGCAAAAATAAAAATGCCTTGTTCTTTGCCCTGTTCCAAGCCATGAAATCCTTTGTGGCTAAAATACTAAAACCACCTATCAAGATCAGGGGAACAAATTTCCACGCTGCCTTTCTATTGGTTTTTATTTCAATGAAAAAAGAAAGGACAATAAAAAAAGATACAATGGTCGGCAACAAATATCTATCGAAAAAACTGGTGATGGACATGACGGGCAAATAAACCAAATTGAAAATGACCAAAAACAACGTCAATTTTTTTTGTAACAGCGATAAGGTTTTATATTTTTTAAGAATAAAAAAGAAAAGAAACGTAGCACTCAATTGGCTTATAAATTGAACAACCAACATCGCCCATTCTGGCAGCTTTGGCGTATTGGGAAGGCCAAGGGTATAAACGTCCGCTAATAATTCAGAACCGAGGCCGAAGTTAAAAAGTATATTGCCTCCGAAAGGAAATGTTTTCCCCATAAAATATAATGCAAGAAATAAAGCAGTATTTAATAATAATAAAGAGCCTCCTATTTTTTCATTTATTAATTTTTCTTTAATTATTTTATTATAAAAAAACGGGACGAAAGGCAGGCCAAAAAAACCTAAATAAATAAATGTCTTAATTCCTTTTTTCACCCATTCAAACCCAGTAAACAAAGGCGTTTCTATGAGTGCAGTATAAAATTGTCCGCCAACAGGAACAAAATTATCGGCAATAGATAAAGCTGGCTTTATCCATTTTTCCAGACTAAAATATATAGCGCCAGCAATTAAAAAAAAGGATGAGCAAAGAAGCAATGATTTTTTAGAAAATCTCTTTTCTATAATAAAATAAATCCCAAATGCTGCAATTAACAAAAGTCCTGGTTGCCGGATGTAAAAACTGGCGGCTGACCAAAAAATAGCCAATGCAAGAAATTTCGTTTTCCCGAAATCCAAATACTTCATAAATGAATAAATCGAAAATATAAACAGTGCGAGAAAAGGGACATCGGTAAAAAAAGTGAATGACAAGTAGAAAAACAAAGGGCTGAACAATAGGGAAAGAGTGGTGAAACAAGTTGCCTTATACGATCCCGCTGTTCGTTTTAATATTTTAAAAAAATAAACAACGCCCAAAAAACCCAAAATCAAAGTTGAGAGTCGCAGCCACGTAAAATCAAAGCCACCACTTATTTTACAAAACAGATAACCCCATGCTACTTGGAGGAGGACATTTGGTGCAAAAATGCCTTTGAACTCCATAACGCCTTTTTCAATCCACGTTTTCACAGGGTAGGCATATTGCCAATCATCGCCAATAGGAAAGCCACCAATTGGGTCAACGATTAGTACCGAAAAAAAGAAAACTATAAAGATGAAAATGATGTAGAAAGTGGCATCCCTTGGAGAGGGTAATTTCATGGCAGCAGTTTTTTCAGAACCCAAATGTATTGCAACATAGGTGCTTTTACCATTTTTCTCAAATGGTATCTTCTTTAACTGCCCACAAAAAAAGGTGCCCCTCTCCAACAAGTGGAGAGAGGCCATCCCAAAAACTGCTCTTTGATTAAGCCTTGAGGCATTTATTCTCCGCCTTAAGGCTTAATTTCTTACTGAACCATAGTTTAAAATTCACGCCTGCATCCATCCACAATAAGAAGAGTTCGAGCAATTTTCTGATTCGTTAAACAATAAGACATTAGAATTCTTCCACAGTTGTGAATCTAAAATTCATGGAAGAAACAATCTTATAAGTAACTTTATGTGGATACGGTCTGTTTGAGAAAAAATTAAAGGTTGGATAATTTTATATCCAATATTAGGCGGAATAAACCATTTTTACAAAGTAAGCTGCAAATTTAACTCTAACATTAGCGAATACGATACCCCCCGAAGTATAATTTTAAAACGAATGAATTAATTATATTAATTATATAATTTCATATATTATTTACATACAGCCGTTTATGGGAGATTTTGAAGCCAAACGCTTTGGCTGCGAAAGCAGAGACGAAAGACCATCTCTCTCTTAGGCTGGTTTTCTGCACCACTACTTTATCAATCAAGAAAGGTGAATGGAAATCCCTGGCTTTCTGGATGGTTGAAAAAAGATATAATGCAACAAATGATGAACAGGATAAAGGCGATTATTTCATCGGGTTGGGCAGTTATTTTTTTCGTTCTCATGCGGGATTGACGGTTTCTATTGTTAAGGACAAATTGAAAAGTACCCTTTGTGTGCTTGGTTGGGAAGTTTACTGGTGTATTGAACGAGAAAAAATAGTGGCGTTTTTTGTTTCCGCAAACATAGTAAGTAACCCTTAGAAGGCCAACTAATTTATAAAAAACATATTGATTAATTTATAAAGTATTGGCGGTTCGCTGACATGAAAACAATTCATTGGACATAAATAGGGGCAGAGGATTACTTGTCCAACCATTTTTTGAAGTCCGACACCCGATTCCTGCTTACTATAAAGTTGAGGTCATTTTTAAACTCAGGCTCAATTTTTAAGCGACTATTGAACCAAGTTGCAATCTTACGGATAGATTCGGGCCGGAGGATGACCTGTCGGTTGATGCGGAAAAAGTCGGAAGGGTTTAGCATACTGTCCAGTTGGTCAAGGGTATATTCGATGATGTGCTTTTTGCCATTGAGACATTGGGCAAAAGCGATCCCATCCTCGGAAAAAAAGTAAGCAATATCTTTTACAGGAACATAATTCAAATGTTGGCCTGATTTGACGAGGAAGCGTTCTTTATAAGTTTGTTGCTGTAAAACGGATTCCAACATTTTTTCAATGCCTTTCCTATTATATGTTTCAGGCTGGCGGTAAAAATTCCGGTATTTCTCAATGGCTTGTATTAACTCTTCCGGGTCAATGGGTTTTAATAAATAATCAACGCTGTTCACTTTGAAAGCACGGAGGGTGTACTGGTCGAAGGCCGTAGTAAAAATGACCGGGGCAGTTACATTGGTTTTTGAAAAAATATCAAAACTCAATCCATCCGCCAATTGGATGTCCATAAAAATGAGGTCGGGGGAAGGGTTGTTGACGAGCCAGCTCGCTGCAGACTCTACGCTCTCTAAAAACTCAATTATATTACATTCCGGGCAATGCGCTACCAGTAATTTTCCCAACCGCTTTGCGGCAGGCCGTTCATCTTCTATGATAAGGGTTTTCATTTTGGAATTAAGTGATTGGCAATTAGTAGGATAGTGATTAGTTGGTTAGGTTTCTAAATAATATTTTATTATCGTACACTTTTGAAAACGTGTTTGAAATAAAAAGTGTACGGTAGAGAAAATAATATAACGGGCATTGAATATTTACTATTTCCTCATGCTATTTTCTCCACTGCCCCTCATTTTTCAACAAAGGCAATATAACCATGAACGTATCATTTGAAGCAATGATTTCCACTTCTTTTTGCGCGACGAGCCGATAGCGCCGCCTAATATTTTCCAGCCCTACTTTAGTGGAATTCATGATCTGGTTTTTTTGTTGCAAATTATTTTTAATTATTAATTTATTACCTTTTTCGGCTGTCACTTCAATAGTCAATGGATATTTCGAAGAAACGATATTATGCTTAATGGCATTTTCAAAAAGCATTTGCAGGGAGAGCGGGGCTATTTTATATTGGAGAAATGTTTCAGGCACATTGATACGAATGTTCAGATTATCACCAAAGCGCTCTTTCAACAGGCATGTATAAGATTCGAGAAATTTCAACTCATCTTCCAACGGCATCAATTCTTGTTCCCTTATTTCCAAAATATACCGATATGCCTTGGAAAGTTTTTGTACAAAATTTTCTGCCTTTACTGGGTTTTCAGGAATTAAATAGGCTAATGTATTTAGGCTATTAAAAAAGAAATGCGGATTGACCTGATTTTTCAATCCCTCCAGTTGGCTGTGCATATTTTCTTTCGTCAGCCTTTCTTTTTCTATAACAGATTTTTGCAATTGAAAGTAAAACCAGGCAGCTTCATAAACACCAAGCACTAAAAATGTAACGGTCAGCCCACCTATTGTCATACTTAAATTGTGATTTTTTTGCTCCCAAATAAATTCATCTGCCAATGGATGAAGAATTGGATCCAGCACAGCTTTAACAACAAAAAAGATAACAAAAACAATAGCTATTTGCAGGACTATGCGACGCCCATGGTTATTACTTGAAGGAAATTTATTTCGCAAAAAAATCAATAGCTGTCTTAAAATAACCCAATATACTACAGTGTATGCAATCCCAACAGTAAAGCATTTCCCAATAAAAAGGGAAGGGTCGTCTACCAGCAGTTTTGTAAAAATCATTGCATTGATCAAGAGCGCTGCTACTGGTATGCCGATCAGCATAAACCATTTATCATCAAACCCTAATATTTCTTTTGCTTTACTCATTCGGGTATAAATAAAAAGTGGTGTAAATAAAATTTATCCACTTTATTTTTCTTCCAGTTCAATTAATTCAATAATCCTATCCACGATTTTTCCTTGATGTGACCAAAGTATAAAATGATTTTCGCCACTCAAAGTATCCACCACAATTTGATTGCTATTCACCAACATTCTTTTTGCGAAATCAACATTGCCAACTGGCACTAAATTATCTTTTGTGCCGTGAATTAAAATAGCTGGGCAAGAAATTTTTTTCCATAAAGGCAACATCTTTTCCAATTCTTCTGGCAAGGGGAGGATCTCTTGGTTGCAGACCCTCGCTGCCGGGGGCAACATCCATCTAATGCACGGCCAGTCGAGGGGTTTTTGAAACCATTTTTTCGGTTCCAGTTCAGGGTCAATGGAACCCGCAACGATGACCAGCCCATCAATCAGGCCCGGAAAGTTCATTGCCAAATGGGCAATCACTGGTCCACCATAACTATGCCCCAACAGAATGACTTTTTGGCTTTTTGATAAAGTATGTTTTTCGATGATCGGCTTAATAACAGCAGCCTGTTTTTCAATAGAGCGTTCTGTTTTCCCAAAACCTGAATAGCCATATCCCGGTCTATCAACTGCAACCACTTGTGCAACGTGCGTAAGCCTATTGTCATTTAAATAGCCCACCATATTGTCCGCTGAACCTGGCGAACCATGCACCATAATGACCAGTGGCAGACTATCAGCACCAACATGGATATAATGCATTTTTTGCCTTTCAGTTTCATATTCATGAAAATGTGGAACATGATCCCCTGTAGCTGTGACTTTTTGCTCCATTTCTGCGGCAGAAGTTCTGAACTCAAACAACTTTGACTGGCAGGTTAGAAATAGGCCAAGGAACAACACGAATGCCAAATAACGTTTTTTAAACTTCATCGTGGAGGTGATAGTAGTCGGCAGTTAGCAGTCAGCAGTCACAAAATTAGAAGACGGCTTTCGTTTATCTATGATACAAAGTTGCTGTCTTTTTAAAATTGTCTGCCAACAAATACTCACCGAAACAAAATAAAAGAAAACAGCAGAAGAAAAGAAGTTGTTTTTGGTGGGTTGTTGAAAAGGAAGGATGAGTCGTGACGAAATCAAAATCAAGATGAGAGTCAAAATCAAAAACGCCCGCTCCTAACCATAGGAGCGGGCGTTTTTGATTTTGATTTAATACGTCCACAGGTCATGTTCATAATTAAAAATGTCCTGTTTTATTTTGTCCGATTCGAGCAGCAAATCAATGCCGGAGTAGAGATCTTCTAAGCGGTTGTTGCGCACATTGCCCTCTTTGGTAATATAACTCGAAAATTTTCGCATTTCAAAAAGATCCTCCCAGGTCATGCGGGAAGCTTCGTTGCTTTCAACAAAGACCTGTTCCCTCGCAAGCATTTCCCGGGAGGTAGGATAGTGTACCCAAAAGAGGGGTTTTTCATATTTGAAATGGCCGTCCTCGCCATATACCTCTTGCAGCGGGGCAATACCAAGGATACGGACTTTCATTTGCGAGTCGTTGCTGTCAAAATACCATTTCTCCTTGATACGAAAGCGCTTAACATCTTCATAGAAGACTTCCGTCTCCACGATTTTTAATTCCATCTCATAATCATTCGTCCATATTTCCACGGTGTCTTTTCGAGTAATGGAATTGTTCAAATCATATTCGGTCATAGGGCTGGAGAAATCATCCGTGATGGGATGGTACAGGTTTATTTCACCTGCCCTCGCTGCATTGACCAGCACTTCATAAAAAGGAGCTACTGGATAGGTAAATGGCAAATTAATTTTCTCCCGCACATCTATGATCCGCCAAATTGTTTTTTGCCAAAAAACATCCCGCTCGTCCGGCATGTCCCAAGGGATGATTCTCTTCTCCGAAACGACCCGTCGGTTTGTAATATCATTTAGTGGTTGGGCAAAAAGGATGGAAGTGGCGCAGAGCAGCGCCGTTAGCACAAATAGTTGTTTCATGGTTTAGTAATTAGTTGATTAGAAATCAGTGATTAGAAGAGTAGTGGCCATTAATACCTGACACTTCAAGAAAAACCAGTTCGTTTTCAGTTTTGGTATTTATAAAGTTTCAAAAAGAGAGAAATATGTTTTTCTACCAAACATGAAATACATTAGGGGTGTATGAAACTAATTTTTCAAAATGTCGAGACATTACTAATCACTATTCAACTAATCACTGATCACTACTTCAAAGTAAACATCAGTCCAGACATTTTCCGGTCATAATCATCGCCTGGGCAGTGTACTTTAATATTGTCGAAATAAAAAATGTCTTTTCGTTGAGCATTGTCCACAAGTCGTTGGGCCTCACTGCCATAGCGGCCTCCCCTATTGATGGCAGTGGCAGCATCTCCTTTTCGGATGCGCACCAATTCAAAACCTTTTACGACCGCTTTAGCTTCGAAATCAAAATTTTCTAAAAATGGTATTAAACCTTTCTGCGCCTTGAAATGGGCGACAGGCACATGCCCCCCGGTGAGGTTGCCCAATTTCATGGTCGGGTCTGGGATGCGTTTCACTTTGTATTCAAAATTGGTCGGTTGCAAGCCACCGCCACTGACGGTGATGCTTGCCCGACCTGTTTTATGGGGTATAGCGACGTATTTACTATTTCCTTTTTTTACCAACTCCACGCCAGAGGCACTGACCCGCATTTCGTGGGTCGGTATGCCGGCGGCAGAAATGGAGATGGGATTTTCAACGCCCACATAAAACACATTCATTTTATCCAAGCTCACCGCCACTGAGCGCTCACCCACCTCGTAAGTGAATTGTTTGGAGAAAATTTCTTCTTCTCCCGTCAGGGGATTGGTGAGGCGGATGGTCATCTCGTGTTGCTTGTTACCATTGGTCGAAGGGATGGAAGTGAAAATGGCTTTTCCCTCATTTACTTCCAATGGCCTACCGTCCACCGAAACGGAAATATTATCGGCGGTACTGCTGTAAGCTGCGAGAAAAATTTCGCCTTTAAATTGCTCTCCTCGGATCACATAATTTTTGTCAGAAGCAATCACTGGCGTGAACTGATCGGGCTTCACCGTGGTCACGTTCAGCTTATCAGCGAAATGGTTGAGGATGGCCGTTTCTGCCACTTTCACATCGTTCTGGAATTTGGTCAGCATGGGCATTACTGCTGCCACGGGCATCTGCTGGAAATGGAACGTCGTCCAATCTTTTTTATCGCTGCCGGGCGGTATATCTTTGATTTTCAGGGGAATGGCTCTACTGATGATAGCTTTGGCTTCGAGGTCTTCAATCAGAGAGAGCAGGTTTTCTCTGGTTTCGAGAACTTTGTTTTTAAGAATTTCACCTCGACCTTCCAACACCAGTAGGCGGGTCGGTATGTCTTTGTCGGCCTTCCTTAACGGCATGTTGTCATCGCCGATTCCGCCAGCAGCTTCCACCAGTTCGGTTTTCATTTTTTCCACTAAATCAAAAAACTCGGTGGCAATTACCTGCACCTTTTTGGCCTTTTCTTTATAAGGCTCAAACTGGGCATAGGCATCGGCCTGATCGCTAATGGCATCAGCTAGTTTGCGGTTCGATCCGTCCATCAGGCGGTTGCTTTCGCTCATGCTGTTGTCCATGCTGAAAAAGGCATGCAGGACTTCCGCCGAGACGTTAAGTGCCAACAAGGCTGTCAGCACAATGTACATAAGGTTGATCATGAGCTGCCGGGGCTCTTTTGGAATAGACATAACACAAATAGTTTTGATGGTTACATGGCTTCATGGCTTCATTGCTTCATGGTTGATACCACGTCCTGAAACATTGCTGCGTACAGCCAATTGATAGTAACGGTGTTACATTCGATAGAGAAGAATTTAGGCATTGAGACTTTAGATTTTAGATGATAGACTTTAGACAAAACATTGAGTTCCAGTTTTTTGCTAAATTCTAATATCTACTATCTACTGTCTCTGCTCTTTATCGGAATATCTGCGAGGGAATGTCTTATTAATGCAATCGACAAAAAAAAGGAACAGGTTAAACTTTTATTTTTTTATTCGTTCCAAATAGGGATTCTCAAAAACGGGTCGTTTGATAAAATTGAAACCACTCGTATATAGGATTCATTTACTACCCATCCATTGCTTACATTTGCCCGAAAAATGGCTGTTGGCCGTTGGCTATTAGCAGTTGGCTTCAAGCCCTGCGTAAGCCAATAGCTAATGGCCAATAGCTAACAGCCAAAAAAATGGCCCTCGATCAAGTTGACGTAGATAAAATGGACAAGAAAGTTGTCGAAAAAGAAATGTCCTTTTTCGATCATCTGGAGGAACTGCGCTGGCACATCATGCGGTCGGCCATTGCTATATTAGTATTTTCGATAACCGCTTTTTTATTTGATGAAATTGTTTTTGAAAAAATCCTATTGGCTCCGATAGAACCAGATTTTATCACTTATAAAATCCTATGCAACCTATCTGGAGCACTTAATTTAGGCGAGACGCTTTGCATTTCACCCGAGCCATTTGATTTTGTGAACAAGCAGTTTGGGGAACTTTTTTTTATGCACATAAAAGTTTCCTTTATAGTGGGTTTGGTTTGTGCCTTCCCCTATTTTTTTTGGGAAATATGGCGTTTTGTAAAACCCGGTTTATATGAATCGGAAAAAAAAGTAACCCGTTTTTCAGTGGGCGTTTGTTCCCTATTGTTTTTTATCGGAATCTTGTTTGGATATTTTGTCATCTCACCGTTTGCCATTACTTTTTTAGCCAATTATCAACTCCCCGGTGCGGGCAGTTTCCAGCCGGCCTTTAGTTCCTATTTGGATTATATGGTGATGCTGACAGTGCCGGTCGGTTTGGTATTTGAGTTACCCGTTTTGGCTTTTGTCTTAGCGAAATTAGGGTTGTTGACTGCTGATTTTATGCGGTCGTACCGCAAGCATGCTATAGTGGTTATCATTGCTTTGGCAAGCGTCATCACACCACCAGATGTTGCCAGCCAAATACTCATATCGCTGCCTTTAATATTGCTTTATGAAATAAGTATTCGCATCGTCAAACGGGTCGAGAAAAAAGAACGAGCATTAATGAAAACGTGAATTGGCCATTGGCTGTTGGCTTTTAGCTAATGGCCAACAGCCAATAGCCAACAGCCAAAAATATGCACCGCATTTCCTCCAATCTTACTTTATTTTTAAAAATATTCCTTCCTACTTTATGGGTGGCATTTTTTGGTGCATTTACCCTTGCCATTGTATTGTCCAATGTGGAGCAATTTCCGCTTTTTAATTTTTTTTATTTTAAATTAGGGTTGGCCGCTTTTTTCCTCACAGGTTGCACTTTATTTTATTTTACTTTTTTTCAATTAAAAAGGGTGGAATTGGACAAACAATATTTATATGCTTCCAATTATTTTAAAACATACCGCTACTCTTATGACAGCATTGAAAAAATAACCGAACGGGATTTAGGGATTTTTCATTTGGTGAAAACACATTTAAAAGAACCGGGGAAATTCGGCAAGCGGATTACTTTTATTTTAGACGAAGCTATGCTGAATGATTTTTTGGAAAAAACCCCAGAAGTAGCAACGATACTTAATGGTTTTAGGAAAAAAAATTAAAATTAAAGCATTTTATTTTTCACTTCTATAAAATTTTGAACCTGTTAGAATTTCAAATAGAAACAAGCAAGTTTTTTATTTTAAAAATAAATTTAATTTTATAATCCTAATATTATTGTATAGCAATAAGCGATTAAAGTAAAAACAGTAAAATTTGACCAAAGGCACAGGTCGGCGGGGTATGATAACCCCGCCGACCTGTGGAGAGTTTGAAATTGACTTGCGTTGTGTAAATCATTACAATCAATCATATTCAAGCTAAAAATTCAAATAGTCACCGCCTAATTATTCCGCAATATCCCATAATGGAACACCTACTTTTTATTTGTATTTTTTTTTCTCTACCGTACACTTTTTATTTCAAACACGTTTTCAGGCCAAAACACACACCTCTCTCTAAAATGTTCTTTCACTCAGGCTTGAAAATCGGTCGTTTTCAAAAGTGTACGGTAATGAATTTTTTTTTTAAAATAATCCTCATATTTGCCGCCGTTTTTGATTTACCTTGGGCATATTTGTAACCCGAACAATGGAATCACATCACAAACAAAATGGCATTGAAACCGAACTGAGCCGGGATCTGGGTTTGACCTCGGCTTTAGCAATCGGTATCGGCACCATGATCGCGGCGGGTATATTCACCCTCTCCGGCCTGGCCATCCGCAATGTTGGGTCTTCTGCGATTATATCTTTTTTATTAGCGGCTATAGTTGCCCTTTTCACAGCACTTACCTATTGCGAATTTGTGTCCATTTACCCACGCACAGGTGAAGGCTACCTGTATGCCCGCAAGACCTATACGCCACCGCTGGCCTATTTTGTGGGCTGGGCGCTGTTCCTCGGCTATACCTCCTCCTGCGCATTTTACATCGCCAGTTTGTCCAGTTATTTTCAAGAATTTGTCTGGCATAGCCCTGTGGAAGCGTTATCGGGCATATTGATTTTAATTGCTCTTACTGCCCTGAATATTAAAGGTACAGAGGAATCGGGCAAATTTCAGATTGTGGTAACTGCCGCCAAGGTCGTGCTGCTGATATGGTTCATTTGGGGAGGACTTAGCTTTGTAGATGTTGAAGTGGTTTTGGACAAAATGAGCAAGGACATTGTAGCCATCGGTTCAACGGCGGCGATGGTATTCATTACCTTTTTTGGCTTCTCGGCCATTGCCGCTTCAGCAGGCGAAGTGAAGAACCCGGTGAAAAATATCCCCAAGGCGATTTTCATATCAATGGGTGTGGTGACATTACTTTATACAGCAGTCGTCATCGTGGTGCTATTTGCAGGTCTAACAGAATACACAGAAGCTTCAATGGGAGAAGCAGCCAAAAAATTCCTAGGTAATATTGGCGGTTATGTCATTATCGCAGGGGCTATTTTCTCGATGATTTCTGCTTCCAATGCTTCCATCATGGCAGGGTCGAGGGTCATGCTTTCCATGAGCCAATTGGGGCATTTGCCCAAGCGGGTCGGCATCATCAATCCAAAGACTAAAACGCCCGCCACCTCAGTTGTTTTAGTGGGCATCGCCATTTTCATTTTCGCACTGATATTGCCGCTGGAAGATCTCTCCTTTTTTGCAAACACCGTCCTCCTGCTTTCCTTGATTTTGGTAAATGCAGCGTTGATATTTCACCGAAGAAAATACCCCGATATTGAGCGACCATTTAAAGTGCCGCTTGTGCCCTTGCTTCCCATTTTGGGCATTTTAGCCAACATCTATTTGCTGGCGCAAATTTTCCAACACCCACTGCCATTGAGTTTGGCGATTGCCAGCCTGGTGGCTGGGCTGGTCGGCTTCCTCGCATGGAAGGGAAGGCAAAAAGCAGAAGAAGCCATCCCCGGTATCAGTTCGCACATCGCTCATAGTCAAGGTAGGGGCACTTTGGACAAAGAAAAATTCCGCATCCTTGTACCCATCGCCAACCCCAAGACGAGCAAACGTTTGGTCAATCTCGCTGCAGCCATTGCCAAGGCAAGGAACGGAGAAATTCTTTTATTGGAAGTCATCAAAGTGCCAGACCAGTTACCGCCCAATGCCTTTGATGAATCTGTAGTGGATAAAGAAAAAGGTCATCTGAGGAAAGCAAGGGATCACGCCGAATCATTGGGCATCCCGACCCATGCACTCATCCGGGTCGGTCACAACATCGCCCGGGCCATCCTCGAAACTTCCAGTGAGCGGCATTGCAACCTCATTATCTTAGGCTGGAAAGGACATACGACCACCGCTCAACGCATTCTTGGCGATATTACTGATACCGTCGTCAACCATGCCCAGACCGACCTCATGCTGGCCAAGATCGTTGACGACAAACCTATCAACAATATCATGATCCCCACCGCCGGCGGCGAGCATGCCCAATGTGCCGAACGCTATGCTGCTGACTTTACAAAATTTACCAAAGGCCAACTCACCCTGCTGCAGGTGGCTTCTCCCGACGCCTCTGAAGAGGAACTGCAACGCAACAGCACCAATTTAAAAACCGCTCTCGAACGCATCCCCTCCGACAGCGACTTGGAAATCACTACCAAAGTAACCACCAACACTTCCATTTCCGATGGCATCATAAATGCTGGCAAGGGCTATGACCTCGTCATGATCGGTGCTGCTGGCAAAAGCATTTATCCACAGATTTTGTTTGGCAGCATCCCCGAAGAGGTCGCCAAAAACCTGGACACTTCGGTCATTATCATAAAACATTACGATCGGGTGAAGTCTTTGCTGGGACGGGTGGTGAGTGAATGATCGGAAATTGGGAAACTTATTGGTTGTAAGGTTTCGCATTGAACCAATTTTCAATTTCTAATTTCTCAATTTTCAATTTCCCATTCTTGTTACCATTTTCCTAAAAAATAAACCAAAACCTCCTTTCAATCATTATCTTTACGAGATTCGATAAACAGCAGCACAGATGAACCCGCAACACAAAAACAGAAAAGAACAGTCAGACCGGCTCATTGAGGCAATGGGGCGGATGATCGTCATGATGCAGGAGATTGACGACACCTGCGTACGTATGTCCGAAGATATTTCCAAAAAAGAATTGATGATCGTTTCTTTCGTAGGCGACAATGAATCCGTCATCATGAGGGAAATCGCCGATTACATGCACATACCCGTCAGCACTACTACAGGCCTCGTGGACAAATTGGTGCAAAAAGGCTACCTCAGCCGCCAATTCTCACCGACCGACCGTCGTTCCATCTCCATCGTTTTGGATGAAATGGGCCATAAAGCCCATAAACTCATGACTTGTATGAAAAATGAAATGGCCCGTAAAATTATTGATGATTTAGAGAACCAAGAGGCCAATGATTTGATCGGCTTGTTGGAGAAGGTGACGAGCAATTTGACAAAGTATGCGCCTTTCGGGTAGGTAAACCTTTTACTTTTTTCTACCAATAAATAATATTGAATCCCCATCCTCAAATTCCTTATAATCTTCCATAATTAAAACCTCAAAATATTCTTCAAAAAAATGCTGGAGATTTGATTTGGAATGATAATTAACAAAAAGTCCCTTAAAAATTTCCGTGCCTTCCCCTTTCCAAAAAGAATGACAGACGATGCCATTTTCTTGCAAAATCTCATGTTGCCTTTTAATAGAATCCTTTAATTCTTTGTCCGTAAGATGGTGCAATACTTTATTGGAATAAATCCCATTAAATGTTTTATTCGTTATTAGTGAAGTGGCATCCAATTCAAGAAATTCGCCACGTGGATTGTTTATAATTAAACGACTTATAAATTCGGCAGAATTATCTGAGCCGACCACATTAAAATAATCACTCAATATATTCCAATCCGTTCCTGGCCCAGAACCAATCTCTAATAAAAAAGAATTAGCTGGCAAGTATGTACGAAGTTTCTCAATTAATTGCTTTCCATTGACATCCTTGGCCAATTCGATATACTCATCAACGGATTCTTTTGTTTTATAATAATTGTTGGTCATGGCTACAAATGTTTTTTATTCGTGAAAGTATCAATTTTAATTAAAGTTGTAAACCCAATTTCTGATAAACCCCACTACTCTCCGACGCCAACCTCGCAAACAACCAACCCCTTAAACGTGAACCATCCACCCCAGCCAATTTGGCCACCTGATCCATGGTTGCCTTTGGATAAGCCCTCAACCTTTCGGTGCAGTTGAGTAAATGCTGTGTCAGGTCATAAGTGCGGTCACCGATGTAGGGCTTGATGTCAATCACCAGCCAAGGTTTTCTTTCTGCCCGCAACACATTGCCCGCATGTAAATCCGTGGCGAGCAGCACGGGCGCTTCCGTCGTTTCGATGAGTTTTTCTTTTAATCGGCAACCCTTTTTTGCTAATTCAGGATCGGGAAAAAGGTGCAATTGCTCGTATGTTTCTTTATTCCATAATTCCACCATCGAGGCCAAGGATCTGAAATTCCCTTCGCTGTATTTGGCCTTCCATATCTCCGCCAACAATTCGCAAATTATTTCGTCTTGGGTAAATTCAGGCTCTGTTTTGAGGGATGTGCCCGGAATGCATTTTTCCAGCAGCATGGTATTGGTGGCTTTGTCGAATTGCAGGAGTTGTACAGTCGGGTGGCCGCTCAACAATTGCAGGCCTTCTATTTCATGCAAAGCTTCTTCATGCGGCAGTCCTATTTTTAGGACGGCCGGGTGTTTTCCTTTTATGGTGCAGGGAGCTACATAGGAGCAGGTGACATTTTCGAGGTAGAGGTTGCCGATTTCGAGGTGCCAGGCTGTTTTTAGTTTTTTTAGGGTGGAGGGGAGTGAGGTTACCCATTGGTGGTTTTTTGGGGAGGTGGTTGCGAGTTTTTTTAGGTGGGGTGAAAGGATCATACAGGCGTATTTTGTGCTTTTAAACGGGGGTGGTTTTTTTTGTTGTTATTGATTGACCATTACTGCCCCTATCTTCTTGTAGGGATAACAATTTTTGTGTTATTAGAGTTATTGGTTAGGATGATGAAGGTAAAGGTGGGCTTTTATTTTTATTCTATCTGTATCAATTCAGAAGGTTGGCAACTGTTTTCTTGCTTTGAAAAAGGTATTATGAACTGCATCTTTGCAAAAACTATTTTAACTTGCAGTGAATTTATTTGATTCAAATCCATATAAAATGGGAGATATAACATTAAAAAATAAATTGTATTCGGAACTGGAAAAAGCCAGCCCGGCAGTATTGCGCCAACTCTTTGAATTTCTACATTTTCTTAAAAGGGTTGAAAAGGAGGTTGCAAAAAACGGTATCCGTGAAAATCCGATCAAAAAGTACATCGGCTGTTTGAGTGGTGCTGAAGGTGATGCGTTTGCGGCAGCCATTGAAAATGAATTTAATAAAATAGAAGGCGAATGGTAGGCGTATTTGACACCAATATCATCGTTGATATTTTCCGCAACAAAGGAAACGCTCCGAAAAAAATCCTTTCCTATACTGAAATATATCTGCCAATAACTGTTTGTGGCGAGTTATTATATGGCGCTGCTATTTCTGCAAAACCCGTTGCCATGAAAAAGCAAGTCATGGACTTTATTAATGACAACAAAGTCATTTTACCTTCTTTTGAAGTAGCAGAACATTATGCCGAAATAAGAAAAGGGTTGAAAATAAAAGGTAGGCCTATTCCTGAAAATGATATTTGGATTGCAGCCATGGCTACTTATAATAGCAATACTTTAATTACAAGGGATCAACATTTTTCTGAAATTGATGGGCTGGATGTTGAATTCTGGTAGGAGGTGCTTTCGGACATGAACAAGTGTTTGGTTGGTTGCAAGTGGCGACTCCATAAATATCGTCTGAACACGCCTACAATAACCTTAAAGACCTATATAGGCAGGTCTGAAATTTTCCTTGGTGTAATCTTCTTTCCATTTCTCCGCCAGCAATTCACAAATTATTTCATCTTGAATAAATTCTGTTTCTGTTTTGAGGGACGTTACCCAGAACGCATTTTTCCAGTAGCATGACATTGGTGGCTTTGTCAAATTGCAAGAGCTGTACGGTGGGGTGGCCATTCAACAATTGCAGGCCTTCTATTTCATGCAGTGCTTCTTCATGCGGCAATCCTATCTTTAGGACGGCAGGGTGTTTTCCTTTCATGGTGCAGGGAGCTACGTAGGAGCAGGTGACATTTTCGAGGTAGGGGTTCCAATTTCAAGGTGCCAAGCTGTTTTTAGTTTTCTTAGGGTAGAGGGAAGGGAGGTTACCCATTGGTGGTTTTTTTTTGGGGGGGTGGTTGCGAGATTTTTTAGGTGGAGTGGGATGTGCATTTAAATGAAATTATCATCTTTGTTGAATATATCAACATAAATTTCACATAGACATTCGTTGTGATTGCGAATACATTTAAGCTGATGAAAAGGCTAAAATATTGGCTTAATCTGAAACTGGTAACTTCAATTTATCGAATAGGATTTGATTCCGTTGTTTAGCATCTGTTAAAAGTTTATCGTAAGATATAATTTCAATGTATGCATTATATTGAGAGTTAAACCCAAAATAACCTTCACCGTCATGAGTAATGGTATAATTATACTGTTTCGCAATCTTTTCAAGTTTTTCGGTCAAATCAGATATTATATAGCAATAAATAGGTACGTTTTGAGTATTAAACTTCCTTCCGTTTTTTAATTTGCCTTTACCAGAACGAATTAAATCAATATAATTTAATGTTTGACTGATAGGATTATCATCTTCTTCTCTATAATCACCCCTCATAGGGCGTTTAAATTCGACAACAACAATAGATTGAAACGGAGACACCTCCTTATTTGAAAATGCAAATTGATTATCAAAATATTCTTTGAAAACAATCAAATCAGGCCTATCTGAGCTTTCGATATCAATGGGGTCAATTTTTTTAAATGCTTTGTCAGACGCGATGTATGTATGATAAGCCAATCTCTCATCAATTATCCACAAATTATGGTCTTCATAACTAATATCATCTGATGTAGAATTTAAAGGGAAAATTAGGCGATGGATTGCAGCTTCTTTGGCAAATTTACCAAATTCGTTTTTACGCAAATTCTTCTCAAGTATTGAAAGTACCAGTTTTCTATGAACTATATATTTGGATAAATTTGTATTCCCAATATGAATCACTTTATCTATATATTCATTATACGTTTCCTCATATTTTTCAAAGTCTTCTGTATCCTTAATCTTCTTTAAAATTGCCCGACCCTCTTTTTTTACTTCAACTTCAAGGCTATGTAGAATTTTAAATAGTTCAATTTCTAATTTAGCTTCGCTTAATAAAGGAAGCCTTTCAAGATCTTTTTTCTTGTACTTAAAAAGCGGTCTATATTGAGGTGCTTTCCTTTCAACATATTTTCTTATTCTATCCAATTTTTCGTCCCTTACAACTTTTAAAAAGTTGGATATACTTTTTTCAACTCCATTAATAATAACATTCTTTAATTCATCCTCACTTAATACATCTGGAAAGTCAATAGTATCGTCTTCAGTAGCAGGAAAATTAAACCCTGTTCTCTCACTATTCACCATTTCATCTAAATAGTCTCCTCGGACAAAAGCATGAATATAAAATTCCTCTTCATTTTCTGCACTTATTCTCCTGTTAAGTTCGGGTATATCATTTGCCAAGGATTTCCCATAGACCTCTCGATTATGGGCACAATAATGCAAAAGATGTCTTGTTTTAATATTTAAAATTTTATAGACATCCAAATTAAATTGGAATTTCTTAACATTCAATTCCACGCTACCTACCTTCTTTATGGATTTTTTATATAAGTCGTTCAATACAATTTCTTCATTATTATTTTTATCACAAACAATTATTGTAGGGCAATCATCAAGCACAAAATAACCCATGCAATGCCTCATAGTTTTTTCAGCAATAATCTCAATATCTCTTGGGCAACTATTCCTATAGGTTAATTTAAATTTATTTAAGTAAATCGTGGTCTTTTTTGACTGACCATTTACTGGGGCTATTTTATGAGAAGTAATACCCTCTGGAGAAATCTCAAATTTGAACTCACGTTTTAATCTTTCTTCATGATTTTTAAAAATGCTCTCAACTTTTACATTGTCAAATGCTTTGAGCCATATGAATCTGCCAACTCCCTTTCCTCCAATTTTTAATTTTTGAGTGGAATTTGCTGTTTGGAATGATTTATAATTTTCGTCATTAAATCCAATTCCATTATCTGTAATACTAATTGACTTAATCGGACGTAAATCTTTTTCCTCTCCTTCTATTAACATTTGGCTTTCGTCTCTGTGAATGTAAATTTGGATTAGCCCTTTTTTGATGCCAGAATCCTTAGTAGCTTGAATTGAATTTATAACTGCCTCAAACATAGGCAGCAAAGCTTTTGAAGGAGCAAGCTTAATTTGATTTATTTTTCCTTCTATATCAAAAAGCATAGTAGAAGAATTAATTTAAAAGGTGAAACGAGAAGAAGACAAAATGAGAAACCAAAAAAGTCATACAAATAACTAAAACCAAATTGATGCAACAAAGATAGTCATTAAAACTTTTCGTTTCAAAGTTTAATTGTTATTATATTTGTTGGGTAAGTGTATCTAAGTGGAATAGGCAGAGAGCAATTACTCCCCTTCCCCTAAAATATCCTCCAACCCCACCTCCGCATCCACCATCTCCATCGCATATTCATTTTGCACCAACCCATGATTGGTAATAAAAGTCAGGAACACCTGCTTTTTGGTTTTGGTAAATTCAATGAAGCGCTGGCGTTTTTCCAGTAGGTGTTGATAATAGGCTTTATCAATGGTAAAAGGCCCGCTGTGGAATTTAATTTCACAAAGGTTGATACTGACATCTTTCCGGTCAATGATTAAATCAATTTGAAAGCCTTTGCCTTCTGGCGTTTGGGGTATCCGCAGACTGGATATTTCAGTATACACCGCAGCGATGCCCAAGGAGCGCTTGATGGCGATGATATGTTTGTGGCAAAGCGTTTCAAAAGCATAGCCTGACCATATTTTATAGGCTTGGCTTTCGGCCATTTGCTGCCACATGCCCGATGTATATTTTGAGCTGCCCTTAATGAAGCGATGATAGAAAATGGAATATTCATCCACCAATCGGTAGAGAGTTCCCCTTTTCTTTTTCAGAAAGGGCGTGTTTTCCATGACAAAGTCCGATAGTATCAATTCTTCCATCGCACGGTGATAACTACCAATTGCTTTCATTCCTGTCTTTTGTAAAATCTCACTGTGCTCTGCCCCATATTGACGGGTGGCCAAAGCAGTAACAATGGCTTGGTGAAGATCGGCATGATTAAATAGGGCTTCGTAAAGGTTATTGTATTCGTTTCGCAATGGACCAGTCGGTGAAAAACACATCCGCTCAATCGCTGCGGAAAAGCTTTCACCTTTTTTGATGCCCTCGAGATAAAATGGGATGCCCCCTAATGCCATGTAGATTTTGGCAACTTCTTGCGAGCTTAAGTTTAGACCTTTTGACTTCAAAAAAGCATGAGTCTCTGATAGTGTAAAAGGATGCAAGTGGATGCTCTCCGTCACCCGATTGTGAAGGCCTCCGGGGTCATTGATGATTTTTTTGGTGATCCATGAAGTCGCTGAACCACAAACGACCAAAATAAAATGTGGCTCTTTGGACAAGTAGTCGTTCCAGAGGTGTGCCAGTAGCTGAATGAAGCCCGATCGGGCCGTATAGACCCAAGGCAACTCATCAATGAATATGACTTGTTTCCTATCCTTGTCCAAGGTCTTGAGATAGGTTTTTAATTGCAGAAAGGCCATCTGCCAATTTGGAGGGAAGGCAAGATTTTCTTCTTCTTTATATTCTGCCAGTTTCACTGCAAAATTGACAAGCTGGGCATGGGTCTTCCCGTTCTGTATGCCAGTCATACTAAAACAATAATATTCACTGAGCAGTGTATCAATTAAAAATGTTTTGCCTACTCGCCTGCGACCAGTAACTGCCAGAAATGCTGACTGCTTGGACGCCAGAATAGTTGTTATTTTATCCCTTTCTATTTTTCTGCCTATCATTTTTTGATATGGATTTATTTAGAGTTGACTCCAAATTTATGATTATATTTGGAATTATCTACCAATAAACAAGAGATAACTCCAAATATAATTTTATATTTGGCCATATCTATGTTTTTTTACCCACTTATGGCCAATTATAAATTCTGTTACCCCTCACTCAATGATTACAATTGAAGAGAACTCAGTGGTTAAATTTACCACCCAATTAGGAATTAAATGAGCAAGTTGAAAAAAAGCATCAAAAATTTCAGTCACCTGAAACTTACGTTTCTCCAAAAAAATCACCTCTCCAACTCATTGATTTTCAATCCTTTCAAATCTACTTCCTTTCCTTTCCTACCTCTTTAATCCATCTCTAAATCTTTACGATTCTCAAAAATTACTAAAATAAAATAGTACGAAATTCGAACAAATTCACATCTAAAACATTCACTTGCTACGATTTTCGTACTATTTGAAATTTGAATCAATCTACGGGAAAAGCTATTGCTCGACTTTGGGGCAGGAAAGGGTTGAGATAGTTGAGAAAGGTTTAGGGGGTTGAGTTTCCCCTCTCAACTTCCTCAACCATCTCAACCCTTCTCAACCTCCCAAAGAGGCAACAGCCAAAAAAAATCACCCTCACATGAAAAATCCACAGCAAAATTCTTTCACCGTCAAATGGGCGGAATGGGTACTCAAGAGAAGATGGATCGTATTGGCCGGCACCTTATTGTTGGCCATGATGGCCGGAATGGGTGGCCAATACCTTGGTTTCAATACCGACTACCGGGCCTTCTTCGGCGACGACAATCCTCAATTACAAGCATTTACCGCATTACAGGAAAAGTATTCGAAAGACGACAATGTGTTCATCGTGATTCAGCCGCAGGACGGGAAAGTGTTTACGCCAGAAACACTGGCCGCTGTAGAAGAACTGACCAAAGAGGCCTGGCAAACGCCCTACTCCACGAGGGTGGATGCGATCACCAATTACCAGCATACCCGTGCCGAAGGGGATGACCTCTATGTGGACGACCTCGTAGAAAATGCACCGGACATGACCCCGGAAGAACTGACCGATGTCAAAGAGATTGCTGTGAATGAGCCTTTGTTGGTCAACCGTCTGGTGAATGAGGATGGAACGATCACGGCTGTCAATATCACGGTGAAAATACCCGGCGAAAAATTGACGGAGAATAGCGAGGCAACTGCCTTTGTGCGCAATCTGACGGATGAATTTGAGGCCAAGCACCCCAACCTGAAAACCTATATGAGTGGCATGGTGCTATTGAACAATGCCTTTCAGGAGACTTCGCAAGGCGATATGATGAGCCTGATCCCGATCATGTTTTTGGTCATCATTTTTACCATCTGGTTGGCGACCCGGAGCATTAGTGCTACTTTTTCAACAGTGGTTATTATTCTATTCTCCATCATGGCGGCAATGGGTATGGCTGGCTGGCTGGGCATCAAACTAACGCCTCCTTCTGCCTCTGCCCCGACCATCATCATGACCTTGGCGATTGCAGACAGTATCCACATCCTCATTTCCCTGATCCAAAATATGCGAAAAGGGCTGCCAAAGCGGGAGGCCATCGTGGAGGCGTTGCGGTTGAATTACATGCCGGTTTTCATCACCAGCATAACGACGGTGATTGGGTTTTTGACCTTGAATTTTAGTGATTCCCCGCCATTCCATGATCTTGGCAATATCACCGCAATCGGTATGTTGGGTGCGTTTTTATTTTCCGTAACAACTCTGCCTGCTTTGATGTCCATGCTGCCGCTGAGAGTAAAGGTGAGGGAGGCAACTACAGGTACTGGAAATACGTTGCTTGACCGTTTTGCCAATTTTGTGGTGATCAACAATAAGCGTTTGCTATGGGGTTCGGCCTTTGCCATTATGCTGGTTTCCCTGCTGTCGCTGCGTAATGAATTGAACGATGAGTTTGTGAATTATTTCAGTGAAGATGTTGAGTTCCGCACTGATACCGATTTCATCAGCGACAATCTGACGGGCATTTACAATGTGGAATTCTCCCTCGGCGCAGGCGAGAGCGGCGGCGTGAACAATCCTGAATACCTCGATAAATTGGATGCATTTGAAAAGTGGTTGTACAAGCAGCCAGAGGTCATCCACGTCAATACTTTTTCGGAAGTGGCCAGCCGCATCAATAAATCCATGCACGGCGACGACCCAACTTACTACCGAGTGCCCGACAACCGGGAAGAGGCGGCGCAGTACCTTCTGCTCTATGAAATGAGCCTGCCTTTCGGCCTCGATTTGAACAACCAGGTGAATGTTGATAAATCAGAAACCCGATACACCATAACCACCACAAACCTGTCGAGCACCAATATGATTGCCTTCACCGACCGGGCGGAAAAATGGTTGCTGGCAGAAGCACCGGAGTACATGTTTGCCCACGGCACAAGTGCGGCCAATATGTTTTCGCACCTCTCCAAGCGGCAGATCACCAGTATGATGTCGGGCACGGCATGGGCCATTTTGCTCATTTCGCTCATCCTGATGTTTGCCCTGCGGAGCTTCAAATACGGCGTGCTGAGCCTCATTCCTAACCTAACCCCTGTGACCGTCGGCTTTGGCATCTGGGCGCTCACTTCTGGCATGATCAATTCCGGCATCGCCATCGTGTTCGGTATGACGCTGGGCATCATTGTGGACGATACGGTGCATTTCATTTCCAAATACCTGCGGGCAAGACGGGAGCAAAACAAATCGCCAGAAGAAGCGGTGCGCTATGCTTTCTCGACGGTCGGCAAGGCACTCATCGTTACCTCATTGGTATTGACGGCTGGCTTCCTCGTCCTCGCCCAATCGGACTTTGGTTTGAACTCGGGCATGGCGATGGTTTCGACCATAATCATTATTGTGGCACTGGTGATTGACTTCTTGTTGTTGCCAGGATTGTTGATAGCAATAGGGAATCGGAGTCGGAAAACGGATGTGGAGGTAGTGCCGGAATTGGTAGAGGCTTGAAAGAACCAAGTGGTGTTAGCACTTCGAGTGCTAACACCACTAAACAGCAATAAACTTTTAAAAATCAAAATCTAATAAAAATGAAAATCTTAAAAATCATCCTTCCAGCATTTCTTTTTTTCAGCTTTTCGATAAATATAAATGCACAACCGCCAAAAAATCCAAAGGGTCTTGAAGTCGCCCAAAAAGCGGACTTAGCCGACCAAGGTTTTGAAAGTACTTCTGTGAATTTGAAAATGATCTTGAGAAATAAAAATGGCCAAGTCAGTGAACGCCTCATGAGCAACCGCACCCTTGAACTGACGGAGGACGGCGATAAGTCCCTTATTGTTTTCAACAGTCCTCGGGACGTAAAAGGAACTGCTACTCTCACCTATACTCATAAAGAAGGGCCTGACGATCAGTGGCTCTATTTGCCTGCAATTGCTCGGGTGAAGCGCATTTCTTCTGATAATAAATCAGGGCCGTTTATGGGTAGTGAGTTTGCTTATGAAGACTTGTCTTCACAAGAGGTGGAAAAATACACTTACACTTATTTAAAAGCAGAGCAATTAAATGGATTTAATACGGAAGTAGTCGAACGTGACCCAGTTGATGAAAAATCAGGCTATATTCGTCAAGTTGTTTGGTTCAATAAAGACAAAGGTTACCGAATTGAAAAAACGGAATTCTACGATCGGAAAAATTCTTTGTTGAAGACGCTGACTTATCATGATTACAAGCAATATGAAGGCAAACATTGGCGGGCCAGCAAAATGCACATGGTGAATCACCAGACAAATAAAGAAACAGAATTGCTTTTTGAAAATTATGCATTTAAGGCAGGCCTGAAGGAGAGTGATTTTTCGCAAAATAGCTTGAAGAGGGCGAAATAGTTTTTTTATAAAATATGACAACAATGGGAACGCGGATGACACGGATTAAACAGATCAGCACTGATAAATTCGTGTATATCTGCCAGATACGTGTCATCTGCGTTCCCATTAATGTCTCGTTGTGAATTAAGAGTAATTCGATATTATAAAATATCAAGCAAATAAATTATTTAAAAAATGTCCGACCAGCTTTTAAAATATCCCTTCCTTTCTTTTTTGTTTTTATTTTTTACAATTAATATTTCAGCGCAAAAAGATAAATTATATTCCGAATTTGACGTCGAAATAAAAGCCGATTACCGCTACTTTTTTAAAGGCGGTTTATACGAAGGCCAACATCGCAATTATCCCAGCATTGCCATTGAGCCGAATTATTTCCTCGAATGGGCAGATGGAAGTCAAAGTCTGAATTTTACAGGTTTTGCTCGCCTCGACCGAGATGGCAATCGCACGCATTGGGATATTCGGGAATTATATTGGCAGGGGGTGAAAAATAATTGGGAATTAAGTCTGGGTGCGAAAAAAATATTTTGGGGCGTTACTGAATTGGCGCATTTAGTAGACATTGTTAATCAAACAGATTTTGTGGAAAGTTTTGATGGGGAGCAAAAATTAGGACAACCGATGGCGCATTTAAGTTATGCCAGTAAATTTGGAATTTTTGATTTTTTTGCGATGCCTTATTTTCGAAAAAGGGAATTTCCCGGAAGGGAAGGAAGATTGCGGACACCATTTATTATTGGGCGGGACGACATTGGTTTTGAGGCAGATGCAGAAGAATGGCATCCCGATTTTGCTTTCCGCTGGTCGAATTCGGTAAATATTTTTGATATGGGCCTCTCCTATTTTTATGGCAATGGCCGTGAGCCCGTTTTTGAATTAAATCCCGACAATGGTTCCTTTGATATTTATTATCCATTAAATAATCAAATTGGTCTTGACCTGCAAGCCATCACGGGAGCTTGGTTGTGGAAATGGGAATCCATTTACCGCACCAATGATTTTCAAAATATGTTTGCCTTGTCTGCAGGTTTTGAATATACATTTTCCAATATTAAAGAGACAGGTCTTGATATCGGCGTTATTGGCGAATATTTATATGACAACCGAGATGAATTTGCTTTGAGCGGCTTGGACAATGATTTATTTATTGGCAGCCGTTTCGCCCTTAATGATGTGCAGAGCACCGAATTTTTAATTGGTGGCATTTTCGATCTGGAAAAAAGCAGTAAACTATTTAGTATAGAAGCCAGCCGCCGTTTTGGGGATAGTTGGAAATTGGAAATTGAGGCTCGCTTGTTTTCAAATATTTCGGGAAAAGAATTTTTGTATTTTATGCGGGACGATAGCTTTTTGCAATTGCGGTTGGCGAAGTTTTTCTAACGTAGTCGGGAGATTTATCTCCCGAATAAAATTAACGGGAGATAAATCTCCCGGCTACGGTAGTTGCATTTCCATTTTAATATTCGCCCGTTCCCATTCTGCATTTTCAAGCGGCACTTCCACAAATCCTAATTTTCTGTATAAGGCAACAGCAGCCACTGCATTCGTATTCGACAATAAATAATACAATTTAGCCTTCGTATTTTTTTTAACCCAATCAATGGAAGCGATGCACAATTTTTTCCCAATGCCAAAGCCACGATAATCTTTGTCTACCGCCATTTTAATTAATTCATACACGTCGTCATTTTCCTTGTAAATACCAGCGGTGCCAACTACCTTCCCATCCACAGTTGCAACTAATATATGTCCGCCTTCTGCTAATATGGAAGTCTCCGGGTGGCTGCAATGCTGGTGATCAATTTCTTCCATTTCAAAATCCTCGGTCACCCATGCTTCGTTTATTTCTTTCCAGCGTTGTTTGTGTTCAGGGCGAAAGTCTTCGATTTGATAATCTAAAATAGTAGGTGTCATGATTATGGAATTTGTTGTTGGCTGTTGGTGAAGAATAAATGATAATGCAAATCAGGAATAAAAAAGAATTTATCCAAAAATATTTGACTTGCTCACGAGAACCGACTTTATGAAAGTCGGAGCATATCACAAGTTTTAATTTTGGGGCAATCTCGACTTTCATAAAGTCTGTTCTCGTGGGATAATTGGCAATAAAATAGACGTAAAGCCCACCGCCTGAAATACATTGGCATCCTAAAAATTGATTTTACAATTAAAAATAAGTGCTTGCAGTTTGATGTTATCCCAATTTGCTAAATTTCTAAAATTTAGTAAATTTTATTTAAATAAATTACGAGCATAGATTTACTAAATTTAGAAAATTTAGCAAATCAGGCAAGCTCTAAAAACATCAATCATTTACAACTTTTAAATATTTTCTCCACGGCCCAACTTCACTTTTATATTGCTTCGCCATTACCCTTGTTATCTGCACAATATGCCCAAGGTCATGCGCTGTCCAAGTCGCCAATAATTCTTTTAATGTTACTGTCCCCAATTCTGGATGGGTGCCCTTTTTTGCAAGGGCACTTTCATCCAGCAAAGCATTTGTTAAAATACGCAAATTTTCTTGGCGCAATTGGGTGAATTCCTGCAAGAGCATTTTCAATGATTTTCCTTTATTTATTTTTTCTTGGGCAAAGCGGTCGAATGGTTCGAAGGTTTTATTTGATCCATGTTTTAGGATGATTTGCATGCGGGGAATCCAATCTGTTTTTTCACCATGAATTAAATGACCGACCACATCAAAAGGACTCCATGTATTATCTCCTTCATTTTGTAAAACCCAATCATCGGAAAGGCCATTTAATAATTGATTTAAAACAGCGGGTGTGCGTTCCAGTATTTCAATGGATTTATTTAAATCGAATTTCATTGGTTACTTTATTTTGTTCCCATCATCGAGTAAAAAACAATGTGGGTGATTATTCATTCCTATTTTTGGGTAGTAATTAATAGTAGCGGGGGCAGATAATAAAATTAATTTGGCCAAAGGCGCAGCTTCCCAAGTTTTTTTAATCAATGTTTTTCCAATACCTCTGTCTTGGTATTTTTTGTCCACCGCCAGATCACTTAAATAAGTGCAAAAAGCAAAATCGGTAATAGATCTTGCGACGCCGACTAAATTTCCATTAATTCGTGCAGTCATTATTAAATTGGCATTTTTGACCATCTCTTCGATGCGTTCCTTTTCATCTACGGGGCGCCTTTCCGCCAATCCCGATTTTTTTAAAATAGCAATAAACTCATCTGCTGATAAATTATTTTCTATTTGATAAAACACCCCCATATTTTTTCTAAAAAACCTCCGGAATAAACCGGAGGGGCAAACAAATCATTTAAGTATGAAAATAAAATGAAGTCATTTAATGAGACAAATTAACAAAATAATCGGACTATTTGCGGCGTCCGGTTTTTGTATTTCGGATAGTCCGGTTGAATATTGTAATAAAATATAAAAGGGTAATTTAAATGGAGAGATTTCTCTAAGGTCACAAATTGTGACCTTAGAGAAATAAAATAATTAGAATGGGAATATTTGAGGTGGTCACAAATTGTGACCACCTCAAATATTCCCAAGTTATTGCTTTTCCTATCTATTCTTTTAATTTAGCCTCACGTTTTCAAAAACCAAAACACATACTTTGATGGAACTTACACTTACCCAACAAAAAATCCATGAAATTCGCGGGCAAAAAGTGATGCTGGATTTTGATCTGGCGGAGCTTTATGAAGTGGAGACCCGTGTGCTCAACCAAGCTGTTAAACGGAACATTGATAGGTTTCCTGAAGACTTCATGTTTCAACTAAATCAAGATGAATACGATTCTTTAAGATCACAATTTGTGATCTTAAAGAAAAACGGAAGTGGCAGAGGAAGGCATAGCAAATATCTTCCATTCGCTTTCACCGAACACGGAGTGGCCATGCTTGCAAGTATCCTCCGTAGCAAGAAAGCCATTAATGTAAACATTGCCATCGTTCGAGCCTTCATTGTCCTTCGTCAGTTTGCCCTGAATTTCAAGGAGTTAGCTGATAAAATTGCAGAATTGGAAGCCAAGTATGACCATCAATTTGATGATGTATATGAAGCTCTGCAGTTGCTTTTATCTGAAAGAAAAAATAAAATCGAACAGGCGGAGCGGAAGAGGATTGGGTATAAGAAAGAGGTTTGAGATCACAAATTGTGATCTCAAACTATGAGTTTAAATTGGCAACCGGCCATAATTTGTGACCGGTTTAAAATTTTGAAATCACAAACTGTGATTTCAAGTATCATTTCACCTTAAACTAATTTTGGTCAACTCATCACAGATTGTGACGAGTTCGAAGTTCTATCAAAACGATAAATAGTTTGGAGTCACAATTTGTGACCCCAAACTCCCCTTTTACCTATCTTTCCGCTTCATTAAAAAATCCAAAATCACCCTTACTATGTCCGACGACAAAAGACTTTTTCTCCTTGATGGCCACGCATTGGTCTATCGTGCCCACTACGCATTTATCACCCGTCCACTCATCAATTCAAAAGGGTGGGACACCAGCGCCATCACGGGGTTTGTCCGAACAATTGCCGATCTGATCAAAAACCAAAACCCGACACACTTGGCCGTTTCTTTCGACTTGCCGGGTGGCACTTTCCGCGATGAAATGTACCCCGAATACAAAGCCAATCGCGATGCCCAACCAGAAGGCATCACTTTCGCTTTGCCATGGATTCAAAAAATATTGGAAGCATGGAAAATACCCATCCTAACCTTACAGAACTATGAGGCTGATGATGTGATCGGGACGATTGCCAAAAAGGCGGAGAAGGCAGGGTACAAGGTTTACATGGTCACACCGGACAAGGATTATGGACAGCTCGTAAGCTCTAATATATTTATGTATAAACCCGGTAAGTCGGGTGGTGCGCCGGAGATTTGGGGGGAAAAAGAAATCTGCGATATATGGAATATCGAGCGGGTGGAACAGGTCATAGACATGCTCGGCTTACAGGGTGATTCGGTGGATAATATTCCTGGTGTGCCGGGAGTAGGGCCAAAGACGGCAGCGAAGTTTTTAGCGGAATTTGATTCTATGGAAAACCTGCTGGAAAACACTGATAAGATAAGGGGCAAAAATCAAGAGCGCCTCCGTGAATTTAGGGAGCAGGCACTGCTTTCCAAAAAACTCGCTACCATTGATGTGGATGCGCCCATTGAATTTGAGGAACATAAATACGACCTCGAACCATTCGACAAGGAAAAACTTTCCGAGATTTTTAAGGAACTGGAATTCAGGACGTTGGCCAAGCAGATTTTGGGCGAGGATGCTGTTCCTGCTCCCGCAGCGAAAAAAGGCAACCCCGCACAGGGATCGCTTTTTGGCGATGCTACCGCCGCACCTGTCAAAAGGGCTGCCCCTCCGTTGCCTTCCCATTCGATGGCGGAGAAGAACATTGAAAACACGGAACACGAATACCGTTTGACCAACACATCCGAAGAAAGAAAGAAATTGATAAAACTGCTTTCCAAACAAAAAGCCATCTGCTTCGATACGGAAACAACAGGCATAGATGCCAATCAAGCAGAAATGGTCGGCATTGCATTTTCCATCAAACCATACGAGGGTTGGTATGTACCAGTGCCTGCCGATCAAGAGGAAGCTCAAAAAATAATAGATGAATTCAGGGGCATTTTTGAAAATGAAAAAATTGGGAAAATAGCACAGAACATTAAATATGATGCGCTAATGCTCAAGTGGTACGGCGTTGAACTGAAAGGCGATTGGTATGACACCATGATCGCCCATTACCTCCTCGAACCAGAACTCCGCCATGGCATGGACTATCTCGCAGAGACCTATTTAAAATACAAGCCCGTCTCCATCGAAACGCTCATTGGCAAGGGCAAAAACCAATTGAGTATGAGGGATGTCCGAGTAGAGAGAGTAGCCGAATATGCAGCGGAGGATACCGACATCACCTTGCAGCTCAAGGAATATTTTTTCCCAAAACTAAAAGAAGAGGGGTTGCAAGAATTATATGATACGATGGAATCGCCTCTTACCCGGGTGATAGTTGATATGGAATATGAGGGCATTAACCTTGACGCAGCATATTTGGAAAAATACTCGGTCGAATTGGAAAAACAGATCAGGGATTTTGCGAAAAAAATACATGCGGATGCTGGCATGGAGTTCAACATCGCATCGCCTAGTCAAGTTGGAGAAGTGCTTTTTGACCACATGGGTATCCCCTATCGCTGGCGCAAAACAAAAACAGGCAAATACTCCACCGATGAAGCCAAACTGACCGAACTGGCTGCCAAGTATCCGTTCGTTGCCGACATCATGACACACCGTGGTTTATCAAAACTGAAATCAACTTACGTCGATTCTCTACCCCTACAGGTGAACCCTAAAACAGGACGGGTGCATAGTTCCTTCAATCAAGCCTTGGCTGCGACGGGCCGCCTCAGTTCCAACAATCCGAATTTGCAGAACATCCCCATCAAAACACCAGAAGGCCGGAAAGTACGAGAAGCATTTATCCCAAGGGATGAAAACCACATTTTGCTAGCAGCCGATTACTCACAGATCGAACTCCGATTGATCGCTGAAATGAGCAATGATGAAGCCATGCTCGATGCCTTCCAAAAAGGACAGGACATCCACCGAGCAACAGCTGCAAGAGTTTATGGCGTTCCCTATGATGAGGTGACAAGTGACCAACGTCGCAATGCCAAGACGGTGAATTTTTCTATTATATATGGTGCAGGTGCTACTAATGTTTCCCAACAATTAGGCATCAAACGAGGTGAAGCAAAGGAACTCATTGACACTTATTTCCAGCAGTACCAAGGGCTGAAACATTACATGGAAGAGACTGTGAGTTTTGCCCGTGAAAATGGCTTTGTAAAAACCCTCCTTGGCCGCCGCCGCTACCTCCGAGACATCGATAGCCGCAATTCCCTCGCCCGCAGCATCGCAGAGCGGGTAGCCATCAATACCCCCATCCAAGGTACGGCCGCCGATCTTATTAAGGTAGCCATGATAAATATTCACAAAGCACTCAAGGGGAAAAATTTAAAAACAAAAATGGTCTTACAAGTGCATGACGAACTTGTGTTTGATGTTCCGAAAAAAGAATTGGAAAAGGTCAAACCGATTATTGAGGATTTAATGAAAAATGCAATGCCGAATTTGAAAGTGCCGATTTTAGTGGAAATGGGTGTTGGGAATACTTGGCTGGAAGCTCATTAATAACCACGGAGACACAGAGGACACAGAGAAATTATCTTAAAAATCTGCGCTCTCTGTGTCTCCGTGGTTAGGTGGTTGGCAAGAGCGCAGGCCGCTGCGACATCTCGTGGTAACATATAACCCCTTCACAAAAATAATGGGCGACCATGCTTTTTCGGGTAGCACCTGACTGTTTAATGGCTTCTCCCCCATGCAGCAGGTTAGCATGCCACACCAGCACATCACCCTTTTCTGCATGGAAATAGGCCTTTTCAAAACAGCTTTCCTTTAACACCTCTTCTACCTTGTCCTCGTACTTCTTATTGCTATCCCCTAAAAAGAAGCGGGTATTACCAGAATCATAATCTTGGGTAGTTATGTATGGCAAGCGGTGACTACCGGGATAATAATATAATGGCCCGTTGCTTTCATGTATATTTTCCAAGGCCGTCCAGGAGGCAATGAGGTAGCCGGGTGGATGGGTCGTCATGTGGATGCTATCGGAGTGGGCACGTTGTTCGCTGCCCTGAATGAAATTGATCGTCTGGAAGGGGATGACCTTTTTTCCCATTAAAAAATTGAGCAATCTGAGGAGACGCTCATTTTTAAAAAAATCATTCTCGATCACCTCAGAAAAACGGTAGGCATCCATTATTTTTCTGCCGGTATAATTAAAGTCAGTCCTGCGCTCGGCGAGAAGGTGATCCACTTCTTCATTGATTTTATTCACCTCTTCTTCGCTGTAAAAACCCTTTAAAATCAAAAAGCCATTTTCAATAAAATTTAAAATCTGCACTTGCTCTTCTTCGCTGAATTGTTGAAAATCAGGGTTTTGGGGCAAAGTTCCCACAATACCTGGCGTATCGAGCCAAGGAAATCCCCCTGCCAATGAATACCCAAAATCCTTGCTGCCAATGGGCGCATAAATACTTTTCTTAACGCCAAATTTTTTATAAAGCGCCTTGTTGTGCCGCAGCTTCTTGGCATTCAACAGGTTGTTGACGACATAGGAAAGTTTCAGCCCTCGCAGAAAACCCGTATGCTTCTTGAATGCATCCCTGAGTGAAATCATATTTGGAAAAGAATGTGTTACTCCAGTAGTTTTACGGTTTATCGGCGTAAAGGTAATCCGACAAACCGTAAATCCGTTACACCGATAAACCTATATACCGATACACCACTAACATGAAAGTCACTGATTATTTTGAAAATGCCAATGGTCAGACCTTGATTTCCTTTGAAGTGCTTCCGCCGCTGAAAGGTGGGAGCATGCAGGCCATATTCGATACGCTCGACCCCTTGATGGAATTCAAGCCCCCGTTTATTGATGTGACTTATCATCGGGAGGATTTTGTTTATAAAAAAATGCCGAGCGGTTATTATGAAAAAACAGCCATCCGCAAACGGCCCGGCACGGTCGGCATCTGCGCTGCCATCATGCACCGTTATGGAGTGGATGCGGTGCCGCACCTGATCTGTGGCGGTTTTTCTAAAGAGGAGACGGAAAATGCTCTTATTGACCTCAATTTTCTTAATGTCAATAATGTGCTTGCCATCAGGGGGGATGCCCGCAGCTTTGATGGTAAATTTGTCCCAGAGCCAGATGGCCATGCTTATGCTGTTGATTTGGTAAAACAAGTCGCCGAAATGAATGAGGGGGTATACCTTGATGCTAATATCGAAAACGGGGCAAAGACGGATTTCTGCATCGGTATAGCAGGGTATCCAGAAAAGCATTTCGAAGCGCCGAACCTCGCCGTTGACCTCGAATTCACCAAACAAAAAGTAGCTGCAGGGGCGAGTTACATCGTCACGCAAATGTTTTTTGACAACAGTTATTATTTCAAATATGTTGAGGAATGCCGAAAGGCCGGCATCAATGTTCCCATCGTTCCTGGCCTGAAACCTTTGCTCAAAAAATACCAGGTCAATTCCATCCCCCGCCATTTTTATATTGATCTGCCAGAAGAATTGGCGAAAGAGATGTTGAATGCCAAATCTGCTGAAGCCCGAGTCCAAGTTGGTACGGAGTGGTGCATTATGCAATCAAAAGAATTGAAGGAAAAAGGGGCGCCCTGCCTGCATTATTATACGATGGCGGATGCGGAGACGATAAGGAAAATTGCGGATGCGGTTTTTTAAAGTGGGAACCCACTCACACCACTTCCATAGTTATGAACGGGGTGCTGTATGCAAGCAATAAAGTATTCCCTTTAAAAACAAAATTATTGTTGCCCAAATATAAGTTTTCTTTTCCAGCCTCGCTCATCAAAATTCCAATTTCCCACCACGAATAATTACCTTTGCCCGCAAAGGCTTGAACTAAGTATATTGAGGAGTCAGGCAACAAGTGTTAGGAGTCAGTTTTTTCCCAGACACTTGACACCTGTTGCCTGACTCCTTTGAAACAGACATACACTGACCCGCCAAAGGTCACACACCAACGGCCAACAGCTTCTAAACCATCCCCGATCACGGCAACAAGTTATGGTGGCTGAAAGATAAAACCCTCAGTGGGAAGAGCATGGCGAAGAAAAAAAAGAATCCAAATCAATTATCCCTCGACTGGAGCAAGGACGAGCGCATCCCTAAACTCTTGGGGGTGATTTTGTTGCTGTTGGCCATCTACTTGTTCGTGGCCTTTTCCTCCTACCTGTTTACCTGGGGAATCGACTCCAATAAAGTGAATTCGAGCGAGTCATGGCTTGACCTGTTCGCTGGCGATTTTGAGGCGGCCAATATGTTAGGTCGTCTGGGAGCTGTCATTTCCAATACCTTCTTTTATTGGTGGTTTGGGCTGCCCTCTTTTATAGTGGCCTATGTGGTAGCGGTATTGGGCTGGTCGAAATTGAAAAGACAGCCGCTGCGGGCACACTACCGATTGGCCCTCAACATGTTGGTGCTGATGATTTTCTTATCAGTCTTTTTGGAGTTCATTTTTGGCGATGCGGAGTTTCCTTGGGGCGGGGCTTTCGGCGAGGCCATTAGTTCTTGGATCACAGGGTTTGTCGGAAGCATAGGTGCGGCATTGCTGTTTGTCAGCGTTTTTGCGGGTATTATTATCTGGATGGTGAATCCTAACTTCGATGATCTGACTTTTGAAAAAGCTATTTACGATACTAAGCTCTGGTTCAAGGATATTTTCAACCGCAGGTACAGTACGCGCCGGAGGCCGACTTCTTCCAATGTTGGGACTATTGAAACAATAAAGCCAAAAAGTAAAATCCCCCCCCTGAAACCATATGTAAAGCCAGCTGAAAAAGTGGAAGCTGGCGAGCCCGTGGACTTTAGGTTGGATGCAAAAGATAAAAAAGAAAACAAGCCAAAAACGCTTCGTCCGGGCGATTCCGACTTTGAAATAGAAGCACCTAAGCCCATAGAGAATAGCGAGGCCGATACTGACGTTGCACCGACCGCCCCTCCTCAGACTTCTTTGTTCCCCGACCTAGAAGCGGCAAAAGGAAATAAAGATTTCACCGAGCCTTACGACCCAACGCTGGAACTCTCTTCTTATGAGTACCCTGTCACCTCCTTGCTGAACGACTATGCTGACTCAAAAGTGGAAATTGACCGAGCAGAACTGGAAGAGAACAAAGACCAGATCGTCCAGACCCTGCTCAATTATAAAATAGAAATTATTAAGATCAGGGCGACTATTGGCCCAACGGTCACTTTATATGAAATCATCCCCGCACCGGGTGTGCGCATCTCCCGCATCAAAAACTTGGAGGATGATATCGCTTTAAGTTTATCCGCTTTGGGCATCCGTATCATTGCGCCGATCCCTGGTCGAGGAACTATTGGTATTGAAGTGCCGAACAAGAACAAGCAGATCGTTTCGCTGCGGGAAATATTAATGTCGGATAAATTTAAGCGTTCTAAAATGGATTTGCCAATCGCTTTGGGCAAAACCATTTCCAATGAGCCTTTTGTTGTTGACCTCGCCAAAATGCCCCACTTGCTGGTGGCTGGAGCTACTGGCCAGGGAAAGTCAGTGGGCATCAATGCGGTGATCTGTTCCCTTTTGTATAAAAAGCACCCCTCACAGGTCAAACTGGTTTTAATAGATCCAAAAAAGGTTGAACTCTTTCCTTATTCAGCCCTGCTGAAACATTTCCTCGCCATCATGCCCGATCAGGAAGAGCCTATTACGACAGAGACCAATAAGGTTGTACACACCCTGAACTCCCTCGTCATTGAAATGGAGGCGCGTTACAACCTGATGAAAAAGGCCAAAGTGCGCCACATCAATGAGTACAACCAGAAATTCATTGCGCGCAAACTGAACCCGATGAACGGCCACGACTTCATGCCGTTTATCGTGCTCGTCATTGACGAATTTGCCGACCTCATCATGACGGCAGGTAAGGAGATCGAATTGCCGATCGGGCGGTTGGCGCAGTTGGCACGGGCAGTAGGCCTGCACCTTATTATAGCCACCCAGCGTCCTTCTGTGAATATTATCACAGGCGTTATCAAAGCCAACTTTCCAGCCCGCATTGCCTATAAAGTATCGGCCAAAGTGGATTCCCGCACCATCCTCGATGCCAGCGGTGCTGAACAATTGGTCGGCCGTGGGGACATGCTCCTTTCTATCGGAGGGGACATGATCCGTTTGCAATGTGCCTTCCTCGACACTCCTGAAGTAGAACGGGTCATCAAGTTTATCAGCGACCAGCAGGGCTATCCTGAGCCACACTTCCTGCCGGAGTTCCATGGTGAAGATGATGACAGCAAACAACCTGGCGCTTTCGACCCCAATGATGTGGATGAGATGCTCGAAGATGCAGCCAAACTGATTATCCAAAGCCAGCATGGTTCCACCTCGATGATCCAGCGTCGGTTGAAGCTCGGGTACAACCGCGCTGGCCGTATCATGGATCAACTAGAAGCCATCGGAGTGGTTGGCCCAGCGGTAGGTAGTAAACCTAGAGAAGTTTTAATATATGATGAAAGGGAGTTGGCAAGATATTTGGAAAATCTTAATATTAGGAAATAGGAGGCATCCTTGAACGTGTAAGATTCGTCAAGGATACAATTTTTAGCCCAGCTGGTAGCTCCAGTTGGGCTTTTCCAATTTATAGAACATATGGGTTTTTATTTTTTATAAATGATTGATAATGTGCTGTTTGTATCTAAAAAAACAGAAGGCACATTATTCTTTTTTTGGAAAAAACAATTAGCATGAGGAAAACACTTGCAAGGTGGAGTTATAATTTTTCCTAAAAAATCCACTTTGGAAAAATGGCTATTGAATGCAAATGATATTATTTCAAAAAAACATGTTTTATTTTTTTAAATCATAAGTGCCCTTTTGCCTTCCTCCGGAAAGGAGATGTTAATACTCCTCATATTTCACCTCTGACAAAAACAATCCTTCCGGCGGTACACTCCAACTTTTTTCCAAAAGAGTTTGATTATCCAATGCCATTTTCACTTTTTCGATGTCCAATTTGCCTGCAGCCACGTTAATGCACATGCCGACTATAAGGCGCACCATCCCCCGCAGGAAGCGGTTGGAGGTTATATAGAACACTAGTCCATTTCTTTCTTTGTCCACTACCCATTCGCAGCGGGTCAGGTTGCATTCCATCGTCTGGGCATCATGGTGGGCTTTGCAAAAAGGAAAAAAATCAGAGTAGTTCAAAAGGAGGGCAGCCGCTTCGTTCAGTTTCTCAATATTCAATTTTTTGGCTAAGTAATAATGCCAAACGGTTTCTGCTTCAAAAGGCGTTTTTTCAAAAACAATATAGTATTCGTAACTCCGCTGAATGGCATCGAACCGGGCATGGGCATTTTCTTTTACTGGAAATATTTTTCGGATGGCAATGTCTTTTGGCAAAAACAGATTCACCCGGCCCACAAACCCTTTGGGCATTTCCCCATCAAAATCAAAATGCATAACATACTGACTGGCATGTACGCCTGCATCCGTCCTGCCGCAACCAACTACTTCTATTTTTTCGTTTAAAATAGTGGAAAATGCCTGTTCAATTGTTTCTTGTACGGATGTGGCATTGGGCTGTTTTTGCCAGCCGTGATAATGGGTGCCGTTATAGGCCAATTCTGAGAAGTATCGCATGAAAAACTAAAAAGTGAAATTGAATGAAATGGAATCCCGCATTCCTGCTTACCGATAGGCAAGGTTAATCGGGAAGACAAAAGTAAAAAGTGTAGCCCCGTATCTTACAAATAAAAAAAATGCACCTGTAATGAGAAGTTACAGGTGCATCTCTATCAAACTATGTGGTAGAACTTTTTATTTGTCAATAACGGATTTGTCTTTTGACAGATGAGTCGCATACATCCATGCTCCGCCTGCCAGTGCTATATTTTTAAGAATATTGCCCATTTCTTGTGGGTTTTCTGCCATGCCCTGAGCATGAGGAATAATGAACAGCAAAAGCATAACCCCCAATAAAGTGGTTGCCAATTTATCATATTTGCCAATGAAGATACTTACCGCAGCCGCCAGATGAGCTATACCTGTGATGTATACCGTAATAGCGCCCCCGGGTGCCATTGCTGCCATCTCATTAGCACTTATAAGGTGCATGATGCCAAAAATTGCAAATGGAACAGCAAAAAAATACTTACCTAAGTTGAGTAATCCGTTCATAATTAAAAGAATTTAAGGTTGTTAACGAAAGTGTTTTAAATCATTGTAGGTACACGGAATTGAAAGTGAAGGTATAATAGAAATTTTTTATCGTAAAACTTTTAGCAATTAATTTCAACAAAATGCCATTTTTTATTTTCACATAAAAACAAAATGCGGTTTTTTGTTTGGCTGTTTTGCCTTAATTCAAAATCGGGCTCTATGCCAATAAAATGGTTTACAAAATTCTGAATTGGTCAGTTCCATGCCGACACCCCTCCCTTTATTGAAAGTTAAATCGGCTTTCATGTTGGCCAACATTAACATTTCTCCTAATATTGCTGCTTCACATTTCGCTTAAAAATGGCGCTATTGTTGGGAACGATAGCCCGCTACCCTTCAAGTAATCCAATCAACTGTTACTGGCCAAAATCAACGTTTACCATGAAACTAACCAACCTGTTTTTATTCCTTGCATTTGCAAACTGCCTACATGCACAATACTTTACCTACATCACTGACCGCCGCTTTTTTGAGCCTGCCGACCTGATCGGTTATGATTTCAAACCGGGCGCCATGGAAATCCCAAATGAAGAAGTAAGGGAGCTCGACCCAGGGGAATATTCCTTTGGCGTCACCTTCAACAACCTGTATATCAAGGGGGAAGGGATAGAAGGTGTTTATAATATCAATAATATGCAACCACAGGAATATGGCTTCAAGGTATTCCTGATGAATGCCCGCGATGCCCGCTTGCAGGGACATCTGAAAGTGATCCAAAACAAATACGGCATGGTGGAATCGTTGATCTTCAAGCGCTCCAATAAAGACAAGGAAATCATCTTTTATCTTACCCCCATCCCAGGCAAAGTAAAGAACAAGGAAAAAGCATATTTCACCGACCGGGGCGAATTGGCCATTGCGGACAAGGATTCTATTTGGGGCATGACCATCCGCCCATTCCACATCATGCACATGGAGGAGAATGTCCAACAAAGGCTCCAATTGGTGGACAGCACCTATATCACTTTCACAGAAGAAATTACCATTGAGGAAAAAGAGGTAAAAAAGAAAAAGAAAGACAAAAAAAATAAAGAGAAAAAACAAGCAGAAGAAGTGGAGGAAGTTGCCGAAAGCGAGGAGGAACCTGTTGTGGAAAAAACAGAAGCAGTAGAAGAAAATAGTGTTGTAGAAGAAAATGACACCACTGCCATTGAAGCGCCTGAAATAAAAGTGAAAATTATCAAAGAGTATTTCCTCACTGTTCATTCAAACATCATGACGGATATGGGCGTCCGGGAAATGAAATCAAGGAAATATCCCATTCGGAGAATCAGCGAAAAAGAGGATGAATCAGCAGGCATGCATGAGGAGCGCTTCCTTTGGGAATTTGTCAATGATAAAAAAGAAGCCATTAACCTCTACTTGAACGGCGACAGGACGGTTAGTACCTTGGAAGTAGGCGGGAAGAAATATTTGATGAGGGGGTTTTGATGGCTTCATTGTTTCATGGCTGCTTCATGGTTGCCGTCCATAAATAACAATGGAACAATAAAACAATGGAGCGCTTAAAAAGCAAACCCTATAGATGTCTGGATGGAAAAGTTTCTGTCTGTATCATTCCGGGTGATGAACTGGTCGCCGTTTTTACTCACCAAGGACACATCGGCGGCTTGTTTGGTCATATCTGATAGACCATAATTGAGCCTACCGGAAATATACAAACTGCCATTGAGGAAAAAAGAAATGCCAGCAACAGCACCAATATCGATCGCTTTGTAGAGGTTTCCGAGATCTTCATCAAACTCATAATAAACACCGACCGAACTCGGTATTTCTACAGTGGTGTTACCGCCAATGGTTATTGTCGAAGGGGGATTTTCGAAAAATGCTTTATTGATATTATCGGAAACGTAATTACCGTCAATTTCATAATGTATCGGTTCAACCCCTGACCCCATATCTGTCCTCCCATCCGAATAATCTACCTCTCCGAACACATTGGCCGACACCAAAAAACCCAGGCTGACACCTGCATGCACTTCCAACCATTCAAAAGGCCGATAGTAGCCAACGACCGGGATGTCAATGTAGGAAGAAGTGAGGTTGAGGTTCTGTTTTCTTGTGCCTGTGGTAGGAATTATGGTGCCGTTGGTGCTAGTTAACGTCAAATAAGATGGGCCTTCAAACTCACGTCGCCCGCCTTTTTGGTTGTAAACCAACTCGCCACGCACGCCCATCAAGTCGGTAGCTTTCCAGGTAAATGTAGCACCTACATGAAAACCAGTGTTACTTGTGAAATCCTCCAATTCTGTTCCGTTGGCTACTTCGCTATCACCTTTAATATTGTTAAAATTAAGGCCAGCTTTAAAGCCAAATCCAATGTCTTGAGCCATTAATGAAACATAAATGCAGGAAAGTATAATCGTGAGGAAATTTTTCATCATTGTAAACAAGCATATTATTTAGTAAAAAAAACCGGGCGCAAGATAGCCCGTTTTTACCCAAATAAGGTAAGGTGTAAGTGGCAGATTGGTTGCTTGCTTACTGGGTGATTTTTATTTTTTCAGCATTTTATTCTTCCCCCCTTTATCTTTGCACCCTCTTATTCAAATAGGATCCTTTTTAAGAAATATTTGTTGACCACTTTTAGTTACTGGCTTTGTAAGCAGATAGCTGAAAGCCAACAACCATAGCTTTAAAAATGAAAGTAGCTGTAGTAGGAGCCACCGGATTGGTTGGCACCGTCATGTTAGAAGTCCTTGCAGAAAGGAATTTTCCCGTAACCGAATTGATGCCTGTGGCTTCTGAGCGCTCCATCGGGAAAGAAATAATTTTTAAGGGAAAGCCCTATAAAGTCGTTGGTATGCAGGCCGCGGTTGATGCATGTCCGGATGTGGCCATCTTTTCTGCAGGAGGAAGCACCTCACTTGAATGGGCACCCAAATTTGCAGCAGCTGGCTCAACCGTCATAGACAACTCCTCAGCGTGGCGGATGGACCCTGATAAAAAACTTGTCGTACCAGAAGTAAATGCCCAAGCACTAGAAGAAAGTGATAAGATCATCGCCAACCCTAATTGTTCGACTATTCAAATGGTGGCTGCTTTGGCACCATTGCATGACCAATTTACTATCAAGCGCCTCGTCATTTCTACTTACCAATCCATCACTGGCACGGGTGTAAAAGCGGTGCAACAATTCCATATGGAAAGAGACGGCCACCAACCCGCCCAAGAGGATATGGCCTATCACTATCCCATCAATGAGAATTGCATCCCCCACTGCGATGTGTTTTTGGAAAATGACTATACCAAGGAGGAAATGAAATTGGTGCACGAAACCAAAAAGATACTTGGTGACGATTCCCTGCGCATCACTGCCACTGCGGTTCGAGTGCCTGTGGACGGTGGTCATTCAGAAGCGGTCAATATTGAATTTGCCAAGCCATTTGAAGTGGCCGAGGTGAAAAAGATTTTGAGCGAAGCTCCAGGCATTATCGTTCAAGATGATGTAGCAAACAACAAATACCCCATGCCGCTTTTGGCCAAAAACAAAGATGAAGTGTTCGTCGGCCGCATCCGTAGAGACGAGAGCATTGAGAATGGTCTTAACTTATGGATCGTTGCAGATAACCTGCGGAAGGGGGCTGCCACCAATGCGGTGCAGATTGCAGAGTATTTGGTGGAGAAGAAATGGATAGGGGAAGGAATACTTATATAAATGTTTTGAGCCGAAAAAAATAGGGCCGATTTGACCAAATCGGCCCTATTTTTTTCGGCTCAAAACATTTTATCGAATGATCGTCACATCCCCTTCAAATAAAACCACCACCCCGTCAATAAACTCGATCTGGGCATAATAGGCGAATACCGCCGGGTCCATTGGCTTACCTTTAAATGTACCATCCCAACCTTCCAACTCAACTCCAGGAGTGAGGTCAATGCCATCGAAAACCATTTCACCCCAACGGTCGAATACCCTAAGTCGCTTGATGAGTTTACCTGCACGCCCTGTATAAGCGGTAAAGAAATCATTAGGGCCATCATCGTTAGGGGAGAAGGCATTGGGGATATAAACGGGGCGTTTTAAATCAACAAAAACAGTCATGGAGTCAATGGCTATACAACCTGTTGAATCAATGATGGTAATAGTATAAGTCGTTGTGCCGAGGGGCAGAGCAGTTGGGTCTTCGCAATCAGGGCAATCCAACGTTTCAAAAGGAAACCAGGTAATGTCAACTGGATGCATTGGAGGAGAAATGGTAGCATTGATATTGGCGGTGAATCCGAGGTCTATCATTTGATCTGGCCCAGCTTCTACAATAAGCGGTGGCGGCTCATTAACGAAGCCTTCAATAGTATAAATGCAACCATTGGCGTCTTGCACATAAACAGTATAAGCACCTGCACCAAGACCTGTCAGATCAGGGGATAGTTGGAAATCAATACCATTAAGGCTGTACTCATAAGAAGGAGTGCCGCCAGTAGCTATCACAGAAATAACACCAGTTGTATCGCCCGCACAAAGCACATCTAAAATATCCAAAGCCAAGCTGATCGAATCTGGCTCAATGATGTCGGCAGAAAGAATTTCAGAGCAACCGTTTTCATCTGTAACGGTCACCATATATGTACCTTCTTCAAGGTTTTCAATGGTAGGCGTCATTTCGCCATTGTCCCATAAATAAGTATAGTTGCCTGCACCTCCAAAGACTGATGCAGTGGCCATTCCATCTCCATCTCCAAAGCAGCTAATATCATCAGACTCTATGAAAGCTTCCAACACAGGGAAATCAACCACTTCAATGGTAAAAAATCCTTCACAACCTTGACCATCTACCACATGTACGTTATAGATGCCTGCCGAGATGCCACTCAGAACATTACTTGGTTGTGGCCCACTTCCAAAATCAAAAGTTACAGGCGCATTGAATATCTCAATGGAAACGGAAATGCTTCCATCGGAATCGCCATTGCAGGTCGGGGGGTTGACTGGGTCAACGCCAGCCTCCAAACTCAAGCCCTCTGGTATATCAAATGTGAACAGTTCTATGCAACCGTTTGCTCCCATGACCACCACTGGGTAAGTTCCAACTGGCAAATCTTCCATAGAATTTTCCGAGGTAAATATACCCGTCGGCCCCCAATCATATTGGTAAGGCAAATCCATTCCTATAGGTTCTAAAAAAATAGCACCCGTCGCATCCGCAGGTCCACAATAATCGGCTACTACATCAACATCTACATTTGGCAATTCCAAAATTTCATATTGTTGAATATCAGTAATGATACAGCCCGATTCATCAGTGATAGTGAGTGTGACGAACTTAGTGCCAGGGGTATTGTAACTCACATTATGGGGCCCCGCTCCAGTAGCTGTACTAGGCTCAGCGCCTACTCCAAAATTCCATTCCCATCCAGCAATACCAGAAATTGATAGCGAAGCATCTGTAAAGGTGATAATCTCATTTTGGCAAGCAGTAAGCGTGGGGCTTGAATTGAAATCGGCAGTCGGTCCCTGAAAGGTACCTGTGCCGCCAAATTCAATGGTGAAGCCGTTCCCCGTATTGCTAAAGTTGTTGATGATAAGCGCATAACTTGTCCCTGGCACCATATCGATGGGTGCCACAAAATTATTGTTACCGCCGTTGCATCCAGGCTGTTCATCTGTATCGGTTTCCCCTGCCCGCAGGCCAGTTGGCCCAGTACAGACCTGCCAGGTAGAGAAGGGTTGGCCAACATTTTCACCAGCTGCCTCGCACCTTATTTTTTGTTTGTTGGCACAGTCGTCAATGCCACCAGGCAGTTCAAAAATGGCAAAATCAATATCATCGGAAGGGTTGGTCGGGCTGATGGTAAATTCCAATGTGCCGGCATCCTTGCACGTCCATCGGTACCACGCGGAAGCAAACTCAGTTTGAATGCAGATGTTTTGGTCAAATTCGTTGCTGTTGTTTCCAGTGCCAACGAGGCTTTCCACTGTAAATGAAGATTTATCGCAAAGGATCACGCCAGTTGGGCAATCGCCACTGGGATCGGCTACAGCGTTGAAGTTATTGACACAAAGTTGAAAAGTGCCTGTATCGCCGTTGCGGCCATCCACCCTTATGTAATAGGTCTGTCCGACAGTAAGTGGCCCTGCAAAAGTTTCCACGATATTATCGTTGAACCCATCGGAAGCACAGCCCAATACTGTTAGTCCAGTATTACAATCGCCAGTATAAATGGCAAACTGTGGGTTGTTCAAAGTGCCCCCCGGCCCGCCAGCACCTACAGTATTGCCAACCACGGTTACTTGCAAAGTCGTTGCAGTAGCAACAAAGGAAAACCACACATCATTATTGGTGCTTGGAAAACACTGTGGTTGAAGCTGGCTACTTAGGGTAGCACCAATATTGTCGAACTCAGCCACGTCTGAGCAGTAGTTGGTCACGTTGCTCAACATGGTAGCAGTGGCACATTCGTCGGATTGGGCATTCAATGTTTTATATTGAAAAATAAAAAGCGCAATGAAAAGGGTTGGGAATAATTTCCTCATTTGTCAAAGTTTTAGTTATACATGCAACAACCATCAATTGGTTTTGAGGTTTTTGGTTCGAGGTTCTGCATATGGGCGATAAAATAGTCTTTTGTAAAGTTTTGGCCAATCAATCTTCTAAAACGAAGAGAGCTATGCAAGGAATTTTCCAAAATGGGAACAACCAAGAACCTTGAACCATAGACCACACAAACCATTATCAAAAAGCAGGTTCAAAAATAACGTTTTGAAGGTGGCAAATGTACTGCTTTGCTGGCTGAAAGCAGACATAACGACGTTATGAGGCTGTTAAATGGTTGGGCAGTCGGATATTTAAAAATGTTACATTTGCCGTTCAAAAAGAAATAACGGAAAAATGAAAAGGCATATTCCCAACATCATCACCCTCGTCAACTTGTTCTTGGGGTGCTGCGCCACCGCCAGTGTGTTGTATGGGCAATTTGTACAAGCCTTTTATTTTTTCCTTGCCAGCGGTGTAGCGGATTATCTCGATGGAACTTTTGCCCGAGTGCTCAAAGTCAATTCACATATCGGAAAAGAACTGGACTCGCTGGCCGATATGGTTTCTTTTGGGGTGGTGCCTGGCGCCATTTTATACATGTTGCTGGTAAAAGGTTTCGCTGGCATGGACGTATTGCCCATTGAGCTGACCTTAGCCGCCTCGCCTGCTTTTCTGGTCACCATGTTCGCCGCCATCCGTCTCGCCAATTTTAACTTGGACACCCGCCAAACAGAGAACTTCATCGGGATGCCAACACCTTCCGTAGCGATGTTCACTGTCGGATTGATGTTGATTTTTCACCATAATTCGTTTGGACTGGCCAATCTAGTGAGCAGTCCGTTGTTCGTTTATCTGACCATTCCCGTGCTCTGCTGGCTGATGGTTGCCCAGTTTCCCATGTTCAGTCTAAAATTCAAAAAACTGCGTTGGGCAGGCAATGAGATTCGGATTACCTTTGCCACCGCCGCCGTATTGATGGGCGTTCTGCTAAAAGAAGCAGCTTTTGCCACTATTATCATCGCTTATGTTCTTTTCACCATTATAGATAATACCAAGAATGGATGGACGGTGGACGGTGGACGGTAGATGGGTTTGTGCCCCTGCATACCGTCCATCGTCCATCGTCCACCGTCCACCGTTTCAGATGAAATTCAAAGCAGAAATAGACATCATGCCCCACAAGGAACTGCTCGACCCACAGGGCAAGACTGTCACCCACAGCATGAAAAACCTCAACATCTCTGGCATTGATGACATCCGCATTGGCAAGCACGTCTCCATGACCCTCGATGCCAAGACCGAAGAAGAAGCTTCCGCCAAAGTGGATTCGGCCTGTAAAAAATTGTTGGCCAACCCCATTGTGGAGTCCTATACTTTTCAACTTACAGAGGCTTGAGGGAATGAGGGCGTGAAAGCTTGAGAAACTTTTCTCTCATTCTCTCATTCTCTCATTCTCTCATTCTCTCATTCTCTCAAATTCTATGCTCCACCTCGTTCCCACTCCCATCGGCAATTTAGAAGACATGACCTACCGGGCCGTCCGCATCCTGAAAGAGGTGGACAAAATATTCGCTGAGGACACCCGCGTGACCAAACGCCTGCTCGATCATTATGGCATTGAAACGCCATTGACTTCCTATCATGCTTTTAATGAACATAAAAGAACAGAGGGCATCGCTTCCGAACTGGCCAATGGTGCCGACTACGCACTCGTCACCGATGCAGGCACGCCTAGCATTTCCGATCCGGGTTTTTTATTGGTGCGGGAGTGCATGAGGCTAAATATAAAAGCCGAATGCTTGCCCGGTGCGACTGCTTTTGTACCTGCTTTGGCAGCATCCGGCCTTCCATCGGACAAGTTTTTTTTTGAAGGTTTTTTACCACATAAAAAAGGTCGTCGGACGAGGTTGAAATATTTAGCGGAACTGCCTTGTACATTTATTTTATATGAATCGCCTCACAGGTTAATTAAATGTTTGGAACAATTAAAAGAATTTTGCGGAGCAGAACGGCAAGCCTGTGTGGCAAGGGAAATCAGCAAATTACATGAAGAAATAAAAACCGCCACATTGGAAGAATTAATTAATTATTTTAAAGAAAAAAAAATGAGAGGAGAAATAGTGGTGGTGACTGGAGGTAAAAACAATAAATAAGGTCTTTTAATTTCAATGAAATATTTCATTTTATTTTTTATTTCCATTTTAATTTCCTGCCAACCAGAAAAGGGTCAGCGCAATATTGAGGAATATTATTTTCCTTTAAATAAATTAAAAAATGGAAAAGTATATGAATACCAATCCATCGGTCATGAAAATGACCCACCCATGTATTGGTATTATAAATCCATGAAACAAGACGGGGTTCAATATTTATTGGGCACTGGATATGATCCAGAGTTTTCACCCGACCAATTTGTAAGAGAAGAAAAAGTAACAAATGGTATGATGCTCGCCGATTTTATTGTTTATGAAAAAACAGATTCCACAAATGCTAAATCGTCATCTCAGGCTACCATAAATGCAGGAAATGTTTTTCCATTCTCTTTAAAAAAACCTGCGAATGTTTTATTAACCTCCATTTCTTGGGAGTCCAGATTAGATAGTGCCAGTATCAACTTGATCCGTAATCGCCAATATGAAAGCGATACGGTTTTTGTTTTTAATAATAAAGAAATTCCCGCTATTAAATTTAAAATTATCGAATTGATTGAACATGACAAAGAAGGAAGATTGCCGATCGAATTTGACGGTATGGAAATTTATGCAAAAGGCATTGGATTGGTGGGGTTACAAAAGAACGTTACAGAATGGTATCAGTTGAAATATGAACTGAAAGCCATCTATACAATAAAAGAGTTTGAAGAAAAATTCAGGATTGGGATAGGAGAATGAACCAAAGTTTTATACATAAAATAAATACCGATGAAAAAATTAATTCGGTGTGACCTTTAATGTACTGTCCACCACGACCTCTATATTTTCTCCCTCGTCCAAAATATATTCTTCAATAGTGCGGAGGCCAATGCTGCGGTTAGCTGCTGTCATTTCAAAATGGATGGCATCTTCACGGGGAAAATCCTCGTATTCCCCAAATTTTATCGTTGCAGTTTGACCGGGCAACAAACGGGAGGAAACAGAGAAGCCGTCGTAATTGATATACCTCAACGTGGTATTTGGCAGTTCGTTGATAACGGTGAGTTCCGCCCCTTCTTTGCAAGAAAAGATAAAAAGGAAAAGAACCGGGAAGATGACACTTTTTTTAAAAAAAGACATGATACTTTTTTTCGTGGCTTCTCAAAAAGCACCCCATTTTTAAATCTATTGAAATGGTGTGCTTCTTGGGCAAAAAATTATAGCTCAATTTCAATTTTCCCCACATATACACTTTTTTCCCCTTCTTGAATATCCAGGATAAAGTCACGGTACAAGTCGATTTTACTTTCGCTGCCCATGTTGTCAAAAACCGTTATGGATTCCACAGTACAAAAGTAATTGCCCGGCTGTAGAAAATTTTTGATGAAGTCGGCAAATTCACCCGCCGTCTGGTAATCTTCTGCCGTTGTCAGATAGTCTAAGACAATGGCATGACTGAATTTATTTTCAGTCGTGGAAAAGTCATTGACTTCTATGAGGTTAGAAAAGCGCAGTTTATTTTCGGCGAAATAATGGAAGCTGCCCCATGCATCGTTATTTATCTTTATCTCAATATTTTTCACTGAATCCAAAACGACATATTTTCCAAATACACTGGAAAGGGTGATTTCCAGTTCGAGCAAAAGTTCCTCGGTGCTGGCAGTCGCATTTTCATTAACAGTGGAAGTAGCGGCAGGCAGGAGATCATTTTCTTTTCCACAACCTGTGAAAAGCAGGAAGGCAAAAATAAAATGGTGTATTTTAAAAAAATTATACATGGCGTGTCTTTATATTCCAAAACGAAGAATGCCGCTTTTAGGCTGCCTTGAAAAAAAAACTCAATGAAGTTTTTCATTTACCCCTTGATGTTCCCTGTTTTTTTTGATGAGGCAAAAAGCAGGGCGGACAGGAACTTCTGCATTCCAAACACGTTCTTACATTTGCGCCCTGAATTTTATTATTAAAAATAAAGTTGTCATTTGTCATTCGGTTTAAACTGCCTACTGAGAACTGATAACTGCCTACTGAGAATGGCTCAACCAGCAGATCAATTCAAAAAACTCGTCGCCCATTGCAAAGAATATGGGTTCATATATCAATCATCGGAAGTATATGACGGTCTCGCCGCCGCTTATGATTATGGCCCCTATGGGGTGCTGTTGAAAAACAACATTAAGGATTATTGGTGGAAATCCATGGTACAGATGCACGAGAACATCGTTGGCATTGATGCCGCCATTTTCATGCACCCGACCACATGGAAAGCATCTGGCCACGTTGATGCCTTCAACGATCCGCTCATCGACAACAAGGATAGTAAAAAGCGCTACCGGGCCGATGTGTTATTGGAAGATGCCGCTGCTAAAATTTCTGCAAAAGCAGATAAAGAAGTAGCCAAAGCCAAAAAACGTTTCGGAGACAGCTTCGATGAAACGATGTATCGCCAGACCAATGAGCGGGTGATGGGCTATATGAAAAAGGCGCAGGACATCCTCGACCGCATGAACGGCTTTTTGAAAAAAGAGGACATGGATGGCCTAAAAAACCTGATCGAAGAATTGGGAATCGCCTGTCCTGAAAGTGGTTCTAAAAATTGGACGGACGTGCGCCAATTCAATTTGATGTTTTCCACTCAGTTGGGAAATGTAGCAGGCGAAGAGGGCAAATTATATTTGCGCCCAGAAACGGCGCAAGGTATTTTTGTCAATTTTTTAAATGTGCAAAAAACGACCCGCCAGAAATTGCCTTTTGGTATTGCACAGATCGGTAAGGCGTTTAGAAATGAAATCGTTGCCCGCCAATTTATTTTCCGTACAAGGGAATTTGAGCAGATGGAAATGCAATTTTTCATTAAGCCCGGCACGCAGCAAGAATGGTACGACTACTGGAAAAAGGCCCGCATGAAATGGCACAAAGCACTCGGCACGCCAGAAGATAAGCTGCGTTTCCACGATCACGACAAATTGGCGCATTACGCAGATGCAGCAGCGGATATTGAATTTAAATTTCCTTTTGGTTTTAAAGAATTGGAAGGCATCCATTCCCGCACCGATTTCGATTTGGTGCAGCACGAAAAATATTCCGGTAAAAAACTGCAATATTTCGACCCAGAGACAAAAGAAAGTTATGTGCCTTATGTTTTAGAAACTTCCATAGGTTGTGATCGCATGTTCCTTGCCCTGATGAGCCATGCACTGCAAGAGGAAGCTGTCGGTGGTGACGAAAACAATAAAAGGGATATTTTGAAATTGCATCCGGCGCTCGCACCAATTAAATTCGCTGTGATGCCATTAAAGCGCAACGAATCCAGATTGGTGGAAACAGCCAAGAATATTTTCCACCAATTAAAATTTTCTTTTCCCGGCCAATATGATGACACAGGGGCTATTGGTAAATTATACCGCCGCCAAGATGCCATTGGTACGCCTTATTGCATCACTGTTGATTTTGAAACCCTCGAAGACAATACCGTGACGATCCGTGAGCGGGACAGTATGGAGCAGGAGCGGGTGACCATTGATGCGCTGGAAGGCATTATTGGGAAACGGGTGAGCATGAAGGGTTTATTTGAATAAACCTTTCTCAACTATTATACCCTAGGATGGCCAGCAACCAAGATTGATCTTTGCTGGCCATTTTTATTGCTGTCTTTTTTTAAGAAAACACTTCATTATTAAGTTATTATAATGGCCAAATGATTTAAAATGTCTATGTTGCGGTGTTCTTATTTTCTCACCATTCAAATCAAATAAATATGGAACCATTTATCGGTGAAATCAAACTTTTTGCAGGCAATTTTGCACCCCGTGGCTGGGCTTTATGCGACGGCCAGTTACTTGCCATTTCTCAAAACCAAGCTCTTTTTTCTATTCTTGGTACTACTTATGGCGGCGATGGGCGCACTACTTTTGGCCTTCCTGACCTGCGCGGTCGAACTCCCATACATGCAGGAAGGGGGGCAGGCTTGAGCGATTACAGATTAGGAGAACGAGGAGGCACGGAACAAGTAACGCTCACCACCAATCAAATCCCATCCCATTCTCATTCTTTGCACGCCAATTCAAAGGCCGCCAATACCGCTGCACCTGCCGGATCTGCATTGGCAAACACGAGGGGGCGTGATTTTGATTATGACCAATCTGGCGAAATAGACACCACTTTATCCGGCAAGTCAATTGGCGCTGCTGGAGGAAGCCAACCGCATGAGAACCGACAGCCTTATCTGGCCGTCAATTATATTATTGCGTTGGTGGGTATTTATCCATCGAGAAGTTAATGGATTGATAAAATACTGGTGTAGGTAAAATCTGCACCAGTATTTTATTTATAAAAATATTTCTGCCGAAAAAATCACATTATTTATCCTACCTCAATTATTTGCTAAACTTTTTACCAACATCAACAGCAAAGAGGTGCATTTATTAAAATCCAAAGCCTCATAATCCATTCCAATATGTAAATTATTATAGTAGGCCTGCAGGTTGTTATAATAGTATTTTTCTGATTGGATATTCCACGCCTTTTTTCCAAGTTTTTCTGAAAGAAACCACTTCTCAAACAGCCTTGCCACCCTGCCATTTCCATCTTCAAAAGGATGAATTTTTAAAAATACTAATTGGATCATTGCCGCAAAATAAAAACACTCCTCAACAGTCAATTCTGTTGATAATAATAGTACAATATCTTCAAACAATTTTTCTATTTCTATTTTGACAATACTTGGATGTGCAGCTACATATACTATTTTATCATCCTTGTCGATAATAAATTCCATACCTGTTCGCACTCGTCCTCTTGCGGTTTTTCGCAACAAATTAGCAGATAGCAACGAATGGGATTTTAACAAGTTCTCAAAATTGAGTGGGGCCTGCTTGGCAAATTGATAAGCAGCCAATAAATCATCCGTTTTTTTAGTATAATCTTTTTTGAAAATGCCCGGTTTCATTTGTGATTTCAAATAGGAATCTGCCTCTATTTGCTCGCCTTCTATCATGGAAGAATAGGCAGCGGCGACGGATGTATAAAAACTAAAAGTCTCTGTGGACAGTTGGTGATTAACAGGCAATGCAGCAACGGATTCGGATAAATCAAAAGATAGTTTTTCCTGAAAAACAGGCAAGTATTCACTTTTAAGAATTTGCAATTTATTTTTGACAAGTTCATTCATGAGGCAAAGTTAATGGAAATAATCTTTCTTAATTTTACAAAACCAAACAGGCTATTCATGAAAAACATTACTGCACATCAAATTGAAACTCTGTTTTCCTACCAAGAATTCATCCCTTTTTTAAATGACTATTTAACCCAAAAAATAGTAGTTCCACAACGAAACCATTTCGACATCGGTGATAATTCGCTATTATTGATGCCTGCTTGGTCGGAAAAATATTGCGGCGTTAAAATAGCTACAGCATTTCCCAATAACAGGAAAATAGGCAAACCCACTATCCATGCTGTCTATACTTTATTTGATGCAAAAACAGGAGAACCACTCCTGCAAGTGGATGGTAAAATATTGACCAATAAAAGAACTGCCGCCGCTTCTGCACTTGCCAGTCAATATTTATCAAAAAAAGGAAGTAAAAATTTATTAATGGTAGGAAATGGAGCATTGTGCCCAGAATTAATTAAAGCGCACGCAACTGTTCGGCCAATTAATAATGTAAAAATATGGGGGCGAAATACTGACTCAGCAAACAGGGTTGTTGAAGAAAATAATTGGAGGGATTTAAATGTAGAAATTTCTAAAAATATAGAAACTGATTTTGTTTGGGCGGATATTATATCTTGTGCTACCAGTGCTATTAACCCAATTGTTTTTGGAAAATATATAACATCTGGGACGCATATTGATTTGGTAGGAAGTTATAAGCCAAATATGAGGGAAGCTGATGACGATTTAGTTATAAAATCAAGTATATTTATTGACAATGAAGCGGCTAAAAAAGAATGCGGTGATATTTTTATTCCCTTAAAAAATAAAATAATAAACGAATCATCCATAAAAGGTGTATTAGCTGATTTAGCAAAGGAAAAAATAAAAGGCAGAAATTCGGAAAAAGAAATCACTCTATTTAAATCGGTTGGCTTTGCACTGGAAGATTTAGCAGGGGCGGAATATTTATTCAAAAAAACATAAAAATTAATAGAGGTGTTTCACTGCCTACTCCATTGTTATTTGTTAGCAGGCAACTCCATTTCAACAATGGAGCAATGAATTAAATCCTTATTTTTTTCAGTCGATCCAAACTCCGCTTGTTGTCTTTTTCTTTTATGCTTTCTCTTTTATCATATGATTTTTTTCCTTGGGCGAGAGCAATTTCTATTTTCACCAAATTCCTTTCGGAAAAATAGACCCGATATGGGATAATACTAAAGCCTTTTTCCTTCACACGCCGGTGCAGTTTTTTTAGCTCTTGTTTTTTCAATAACAATTTCCGGTCACGGCGGGACTCGTGGTTGGCATATCCTGCATTGTCATATTCCTTGATGTACATGCTTTTGATGTACAGCTCGTTGTCCTTGAAAAGACAATAGGCATCTGATAGGTTCACATGTCCATTTCGGATGGATTTTATCTCCGATCCTTGTAGCATAATACCCGCCTCATATTTTGAGTGAAAGTGGTATTCATAGGTCGCTTTCCTGTTAATAATTTCTTTTGTATTCGTCATTTATAGGGTTTAGGAACCAGGCATCAGGGGTCGGGCATCAGAAATTCTGATCCCTGGCCTCTGAATCTTGGCCCCTTAAGTTGTTGTAAATACACTGGCTCGTATCAATAGCACAACACCAAAAACAATAAAAACGATCCCAACGATCCGCCGAAGCCAAAGGATATAGTGCGGCTTCAGCCATCGGCGGATGAGTTTTGCCAAAGCTACTTTGGTTGTATCCGTTACCACGAGTGTACCTATCAGGCCTCCGTAAAAATACAATGCTTCTGTATGGGTAGGATTTTCATTGGTGAAAACAAGGCCGGAAACACCTATCCAAAAAAAGAAGGTGAATGGGTTGATAGTGTTCAAAAGAAAACCTTTTAGCCAAAGCGACAAGTAGGAATTTTGCCGAATAGCCTTGCTCTCCATGTTTTCAATGGAGGGCGGTTTGCTCAATAAAGACCCCAATCCGAACAGCATGAGAATAATGCCGCCCACAATACCAAGCGTAAACTCCAATCCGTCCCATTTTGTGATTTCAGCGACTAGTGAAATAAAAAAATAGGTGACAGAAACAAAAAGCACATCACTGATCCAGATACCCAAACCAACCATCCATCCTGCCCGGAACCCTTCTTCTATACTCGTTTGAATGAGCGCAAACAGCAATGGCCCGACGAGAACGCTCAGCGCCAGGCCAAATTTTATGCCGTCCCAAAGTAGATCCATGCTGTTTAGGTGTTTAAAATAACTGGTTCTTTGATGATTTGGATGGGGAGAGAAAAATTGAGAATTTTTCTCTCCCCATCCAAAGAGTTTACTTGGAGAGGGTAAAAATTGGAAATATTCATCTCCCTCCAAGTAAATTGTTAAGGCATCAAATAAATTAAAAAAATATTTCTACACTAATAGCTGACAATCATATACTTAAACAAAATCAGGCCAATTTCAACTCCAAATTGTCGCAACCATCCTGCGCCTTCCCCCGTTATTTCTGAACTCACAAAGGTAGATTCCCTGCCAAGTGCCGAAGTTCAGTATTCCGCCTGATATTGGCACTGTCACGGAAGCTCCAACAAGGGCAGATTTGATGTGAGCGGGCATATCATCCGGGCCTTCCAGGGTATGGGTCAAGTAAGGCTCGTTTTCAGGAACCATGCGGTTGAAGATGTTTTCAAAATCCACCCTGACGGATGGATCGGCATTTTCATTGATCGTCAGCCCAGCGGAGGTGTGTTTGATGAATAAGTGCAAGATACCACTTCGGGGCAATGGCCCGAGCTGTTGGACTACTACATTAGTGATCAAATGGAAACCCCGTGCATAAGCAGGGAGTGAAAACTCAAATTGCTGCGTCATGCTTTCAAGTTGATGATGAACGGCAAAAGTAGTCATTTCAGCTTTGGCAACGGATAGGAACGTGGACAAAACCCAACAGCTATAAAGGTTTCCGGTATTAAAGGGAACGAGTTTATAGGGTATTTTTACATATAAATTATTAAAAAATGGCATGTTTTTAGTGGATTTTTTTTTTGCTTGCCAAAAACATCCTGAAACCTTTACAGTTATTGATTTATTAAATTTTTTTATATGTGATAAATCAATAAATTTACCCCTCTTTTTCTCTTTGCACTGGACTTTCTCACATAACATTCCTTAATTTTGGAAAAAATTTCTGCAAAACAATCACTTTGGATAAGGCTATATTGAGAACACAAATCATGTAAGAAGCAATGCTGAAACAACAACTTAGTCACAAGTTACAACAGAAACTCTCGCCACAGCAAATCCAATTGATGAAGCTGTTGCAAATCCCCACTGCGGTCCTTGACCAACGAATCCAAGAAGAGATGGAGGCAAACCCCGCACTGGAAGAAGGGGATGATTATGTAGAGGAAGATGAGCTGGCAGAGGCTATCAGGTCATCTGAAGACCAAGACTCTGAGGAATCAGACTCTGAGGAAATAGACGATCTCGAACGGGACGAACTTCCGCCAGAAGAAGAGGTCTCATTGGATGACTACCTTACCGACTACATGGAAGACGATGAGGCCAGTTATAAAACAAGAGGTGATAGCTATAATCCTGATGAAGAGCAAAAGACCCTTCCAATCGCCGTTGAAAATACTTTCCACGAGTATCTCGAACAACAATTGGGCATGCTCAACATCAAGGACGAAAGGGAAGAAACCATCGCTCGGCAGATCATCGGCAGTATAGATGACGACGGATACCTTCGGCGGGAAATTGATGCCATTCTTGATGACCTTATTTTTTCACAAAATGTTAGTGCTACCAAAGAAGAAGTAGAGCATTGGCTTGAAAAAATCCAACATTTCGACCCACCTGGCATTGGTGCAAGGAATTTGCAGGAATGCCTGTTGATCCAAATTGACAATAAAAAGGTACGGGAAGATGTTTCCCACGAAACGAAATTGATATTGCAGATTTCCCGGAAGATCATTTCCCACCATTTTGATGAATTTACCAAAAAGCACTACCAGCGCATGCAGCGCCAGCTGAGCCTTACAGAAGGGGAACTGAAGGAAGCCATTGATGAAATACTGAAGCTCAACCCCAAACCTGCAAGCGGCCATGTGTCGAGCAGCAGAAATGTGCACTACATCGTTCCCGACTTTATCATCATCAACAATGATGGCGAATTGGAACTGAGCCTCAACACTCGCAATGCACCTGACCTTCACATCAACAACCAATATCGGGACATGCTGCGGGCTTATAAAAACACCACCAAAGGACGGCGGGCCACCAAAAACGAGAAAGAGGCCATCATGTTCATCAAACAGAAAATTGACAGTGCGAAATGGTTCATAGATGCCATCCGGCAGCGGCAACAGACAATGTTCAATACGATGTATGCCATTATGAACTATCAATATGATTTCTTCATCACGGGCGACCAGAAAACCTTGCGCCCGATGATCCTTAAAGATATTGCCGACATTACTGGGCTTGATATATCAACAGTGTCGAGGGTAGCCAATAGCAAGTTTGTGCAAACGGAATTTGGCACCAAGCGCTTGAAAGACTTTTTCTCGGAGAGCCTGCAAACGCAAGATGGGGAGGAGGTTTCCACATTGGAAGTGAAAAAGATACTGACCGATATCATCAGCGGGGAAAATAAGCGCAAGCCGTTCTCCGATGAAAAACTGAAAAACCTGCTGCGGGAAAAAGGTTATAACATTGCCCGACGTACCGTTGCCAAATATCGGGAGCAGTTGAATATTCCTGTGGCAAGATTGCGGAAGGAGTTGTAAAAGGTAGCTCATCAGAAGAAAAAAATGGAATGAACGCTACTGTTCATTCCATTTTTTTGAAAATCATATCGTTTTTTTCTTTTGAGACTTGCCGACCAAGTACCCTGTCGAAATACTTCCTAAATGCCTCCTTGTCAATTTCCCTCCCTTCCCTCGACTCATCGACTTCCAACTCCCCATTTTCTTTTTCAGTTAGGATGAATTTAAAAATATAGTCGTTTTCGTCTTCAAAACCCTCCTCGAAAGAACCATATCGCAAGTCGTTCATCTGGAGTCGGCCATCTTTCCGCACAATGATGTTGTAATAATTTTTGGAAAACCATTTAAGGATTTTGATTTCCCGCCTATCCTCCAAGTGGGCTATGCGCTCATGGTACTTGGGCAACACACTGAATTTTTCGATAGTTGGGTCTTTATCAAAAAAAGAATAGTAGCCGTGGTAGTAAGCGGTATCCCCCTCTGCCACGCCAAGCCATAAGAAGTTTTGTAAAATAGTCGGACCACTCATGTAACGGTTGTATTCAATTCCCTCTTTTGCCAACGACTCCTCAAATATTTTATTGAATTGGGTTTTATGATGAAAGGTGAAGATCATATATGCCGAACTTATGGCAATACCTACCCAATTAGCTATCCGCCTTTTATTATTATTTCTTGAAATAAAAGAAGCAACTAAAACACCTAAAAATAATGGAATTGTGTAGGCCGGATCAGCCACAGAGATATTGTCCCATGAAACCCGCAGGTTAGTAAACGGTAAAAAAATCTGAGTTCCGAAAGTAGTAAAGCAATCCAAGATGGGATGGGTAACAATGGAAAGGAAAAACAGCCACATCCATTCTTTACGGCTTGCTTGCACCTCATTCAACTTTTTCGATAAATAAGCCGTCCAAAGAAACCAGCCAAGCACTAGCCCGCCAACCGCCCCTCCAATTAAAATGGTCGAGGATTGGAAAATCATATTCATCCCCAAAATCAACAAGGTATATATGGAAAAAATAAAAAACACCACCAATCCTTTATACCGTCGTCGTCGGTAGGTTCCCGACCGATAAAGCCATTCCACCAGCCAACCAAAAACAAAAGCCATGATAATGGAAAATACAAAAGAGTGCATGAACCCTCGATGAAAGGCCAGTGCTGTTATTTCGTCCGTAAAAAAACGGGCAAACACGTCGAAGTCTGGCAGCAGCCCTCCGAAGGCACCCCAGACCATAGCCCGGTTGCCTATTTTTTTTCCTAAAACTGCCTCACCAACGGCAGCGCCCAATGTCAGTTGTGTAAGGGAATCCATAAAATGAGTGAATTGGAAATTGAGCTATTAAAATATTTCAAGGTATTGGGGTATTCCAAATATCATGTAGGTACTTCCAACACCTTAATACCCAATTACCTGAACTCTGAATACAAATGTCCTTCACGGTACTCTCTAAGGACGTGGCGGACTGTTTCAGTAAGATTGGTCGGCAAAGCCTCCAATGAAAACCAAGCAACACCTTTGAACTTATTTGGTTCACCTGTTTTTATTTTGCCTGACCATTTGGTTGCTTTAAAATAGAGGGTAATCCGTTGACTTTTAGTTTTGGGCCGTTTGTGGAGGACATGTGCCAATTGGAGGTCTTCTCTCTTGATCACTAAACCAGCTTCTTCGTTTGCCTCTCGGATGAGCGCCTGCTGGGCAAATTCTGTACTTTCGATAGTACCGCCAACAAGGGTGTAGTTGCCACCCTTTCCCTTTTTTTGGCGAAGCAGGAGAATGCGCCCTCGGCTGTATAGGATAAGGCGAACTTTTAATTGGATGTCTGCCATTTATCGTTAATGATTTGGAGGGCAAAGATATGCTAATTTTTTACCGACAAGGCAATACCATTGAACCTGCCCACCATTTTTATAAACAACTGATTTTCAATAATAATTGTATATAGTAGGAATCCTCAAAAATCCAAGCTACTTTTGCAGCCGTTTTCAAAAAAGCCGTGCGGCAATGATTTGTTGCAGGCCATTTTTCATAGGATTGAGGAAAAAATAAAAGAACAAAGACCCCTATAAGTGACTGATTATCAGTTTTTTAACTTTTTACTCCCGATTAATGCGGGATCTCACTTTGTTTTATTTTGCCTCCTACCTTCTTATTCATATAAAAAAATTAAATGGCAGATCAAGTGACACTTGAGGATTTGGAAATGACAGATCAAGTGAAATTCGAAGATTTGGGATTGTCAGAAGACATCCTACAGGGCCTCGTCAACAAAGGGTTCAAAATACCAACTCCCATTCAAGAACAAACCATACCACTCTTGTTAAATGGTGAAAAAGATATCATCGGACAGGCACAAACCGGCACTGGCAAAACGGCTGCTTTTGGCTTGCCGATCCTGGAGCGCATCACACCCGGCAAACGGGTCGTGCAGGCGATTGTAGTTGCCCCAACAAGGGAACTGGCCAGCCAAGTGGCCGATGAATTGGAAAGCTTAAAGGCCAAGAGGGATATCCGCATCCTGCCAGTTTATGGTGGACAAGGAATGGCCACACAATTGCGTCAATTGAAATCAGGGGTTGACATTGTAGTCGCCACTCCAGGCCGGGCCATTGACCACCTCAAAAGGAAGACCCTAAAATTGGATCAAGTCCAGTTTGTCATACTTGACGAAGCGGACGAGATGCTGAACATGGGCTTTATAGAAGACATTGAGGAAATCCTCTCCTATGCCCATGAGGACCGTCGGATGATGCTCTTTTCCGCTACTATGCCGAACCGTATCAAAAAACTCGCAGAGAAGTTCATGGGCGATTATGATATGGTGAAAGTAAAAGCCAAGACCGAATCCGCAGAGAATGTTGAGCAGGTTTATTACAGTGTTTATGAGCGGGACAAACTGCGTGCCCTGATCCGCCTGATTGATACCGAACCCGAATTTTATGCACTCGTTTTTTCCCGTACTAGGGCAGGTGCTGACCGATTGGCGGAGAAACTCAATAGCATGGGGTTTGAGGTCGCAGCCCTGCACGGCGAAGTCTCGCAGGCACAAAGGGAGCGGATTTTGGCTAAGTTTAAAAAAGGTCATGCAAACATCCTTGTTGCTACAGATGTTGCCGCAAGGGGTATTGACATCAACGACCTGACCCACGTCATCAATTTTGACCTGCCGGATAACCCCGAATCTTATGTCCACCGCATTGGAAGGACTGGACGTGCTGGAAAATCGGGCAAGGCCATTTCTTTTGTTGCGCCAAAAGACCGCCGCAAGATCAGGCAGATCATGCAGCTTACGAAAGCCCCTATTGAAAAACTGGCCCTGCCTTCTGGCCAAGCCGTTATTGACCTCCAAAAACGGGTAATCGTTGAGCGGGTTCACGCACAGGCAGAAGATGAAATTCCTCAAGAGTACCACAACCTCGCACAAGAACTCATGGAATCTAGCGAACCAGAAGCATTGATTTCTGCCCTGCTCAATATGCATTTCGGCAAAAAACTCAGCGCCAATGCCTACTCCGATCTGATAGACCCTGATGATAGGTCTTCCTATTCCTCATCGGATTCAAGGCGTTCAGGTGGAGGAGGCAGGAATAGGGGGAGGAGCAGGGACAGAAGGCGGGGAGGAGACCGGGAGGACAGGCCACGCCGAGAAAGAGGGGACAGAAGGAGGAGCGAACGCAGGGGGGACAGAAGCCGCCCTGAAAGGGGTGAAAGAAGAAGTGAAGAAAGGAGAAAATTCAGCGCCCCTAAAGGTGATTTCAAAAGAGATGGCGCTAAGGAGGTTCAGGAAGAAGCAGGCAGGAAGAAATTCAGCAGGCCAGGAGGAGACAAGAAAAAATTTGGGAAACCTGGAGAGGGTAAGAAAAAATTCAGCAAGCCATTTGGGAAACCTTTTGGCAAGAAAGAAAAATTCGAAGGGGTCGGAAAATCAGGTAAACCCAAAAAGAAATTTAAGAAGAAGAAGGCGAAGATTAAAGCGTTTGGGTAATAAAAAAGCCCCTGCATATTTTTGCAGGGGCTTTTTTAGTGAAAATGGAGTTATTTTTCTAACAATACTTTGATGCGTTTGCCCTATTGATAGTATAGAATTGGAGTGTCATCGTTATAAAAGTCCTAAATTTGGCTCTCGTTGCCAACTTTTACCCTCGGGGCGGCGTCTTAGTTTTGGTTTAAAATGGTAAAGCCAATTTTATTTGGTTGGATTTGACGGAGGGTCAGCGCATCGGTTCATAGCCAATCAGTTCAACAACTTCAATTATTATATTATATGTTGATTTCTTTTGCATGGGCAGGCCGCCCACCATCTACTGATAGTCGTCCACCGAATAAAATTTATTCTACTCGGATCATGATAATTAAAAACCTTTTTATATGCCTTGCAGCCTTTGTTCTTTGCAGCCACCTCAATGCACAGGTGGCCGATGAAAACCTTGTTCAATTTTCTGGTATGGTGCTGGATGGCTCAACCTCAGAATTGATACCAGTGCCATATACTAATGTTTTGGTTCGGGAAAAAGGTAGGGGCACCTACTCTGACTTTACGGGCTTTTTCTCAATCGTAGTTGAAAAAGGCGATGTGATCGAATTCTCTGCGGTAGGTTACAAAACGGTCGAATATACTATTCCTACTGACCTTACTGAAAATCGATATTCCCTCGTCCAATTGATGACCCAGGATACCATGAACCTGCCTGAAACAGTCGTGTTCCCTTGGCCGAGCAAAGAACATTTCAAACTCGAATTCCTTGCCATGGACGTCTCCTCTGAAATGGAGCAGCGTGCCCTCCGCAACGTGGCCAATGAAACCCTTGAACGCATGCGAAGCAGCGTCCCTTCCGATGGACGGGAACATGCCAATTATTACCTGCGCCAGCAAGCTCGTAGCTACTATTACATTGGTCAACAACCACCAATGAACATTTTCAACCCAATTGCATGGAAGCAGTTTTTTGATGCGTGGAAAGCAGGAGACTTTAAAAAGAAGAAGTGAGAGTTTATTAAAGGAAAGAATTTTTGGGATTGCAATCGTTGAAGAATATAGTAGGCGTGAAGGGCATCACACGTGATACACGATACTTTTCGAAACTTATCAGCTCTATTATTTGTCAAATTAAATTTTTAACCGCTTTTCTATTTTATGGTGTTTCTGCATTCAATGTGATTCACTTAATGAAATAACTGCCTTCCTCCTTTCTGCATTTTCAATACTGTATTCTGCATTTTTATTTTCATAAATTTCCTTTATAATTTTATCTATTAATATTGACGAATTATAAACACTATTTATTTTTAATTGCCCATTGCTTTGAAATTGCTTAAACAAGCCATTTTTATAAAAAGAAAAATAATTTTCAACACTATTTATCCGGCGTTTAATTAAAGTATTTTTATTCTCCCCTTGCTCATGCGGACCTGCATAGCCTTCTATATTTAAAGTGATTTTTTTCTCAGCCATTAAATATTTTTCCAGCAATCCACAAAAAGATTCCAACCTGTGAAAATTGGCGTCTATATGGTTGGCGAAAAAAAGGCCTGTTTCATATTGGGCTTTTGCTTTGGCAGTTGCGGTGCTGTCCGTGGTATTCCCTTCTATGTAATCATCGATCCGGTAGAGGTAGTCAATCCACGTTTGTTCGTAGGTTAGGTTCGTAGTTGAGTCGGTTGTCTGGTTTGCACCAGGTTTATTATGGTCAAAATAAAGGGCAAGTGGTAACCCCCACGATGGAGAAAGGTAGAGCCGACGGTAAATGGTGTCCCTTAAAGGTCTATCAGAAGTGGAAATGGTGGCAGAGCCAGAAGAGAAATTATTTTTAGTGCCTGTGGCCGTGAAAAATTCACCGATTGGAATTTTAAAGACCGCAGTGTTTTCATATTCCTCATTTTGGATAAATTTCCCTTCCCCATACCCATCGTTGGTGAGCCCGATGTAAGTGCCGTTGAGGGCACTGCTGTCCATAGCGTTAAATGTTTGGACGATAAGAGTAATAGGCGCTGTCAATGCACTGTCCAATGCATCGGGTTTGTTTTCTTTTTCAGATAATTTATTAGGGACAGTTGTTTTGTCCGCTTTTTTTTCAGGTAGCCATGAGGTAAGGTCATTGGGGGCGTTTATTAAATTTAGTTTTTCTGCAGACTGTTTAGCCCAATAATGAGCATTTAGATTTTGGTTGTCTATTTTCAATATGGCTGTGCTGTAATACAAAGACATACCATATGCTTCTTTACGAAAAGTCTTTCGGGCTTTTCTTTCAAAACTCTTTAAAGATTGTGACTGGGACTGGAGTGGGTTGGCAAATGCTATCAGCAACGCCAATAGGTATAAAAATGGTTTCATGTTATATGTTCATAGTTATTTAGAGTTCCGTATTTGTAAGGATTAGAAATCGGGAAATAGAACGAGCGTTAAATTTGAATGGAGCTGATACAAATAGCTGATAAAGGCTGAGAAGGGTGTAAAACTATGAACAATTTTAGACAAACATAATTTGTATCAAAATAACCATATTAAGGAAAACTCAATTTAACAAGTCTCTTAACACGGTTTGTTTTAAATCCAAATTTCATTTCCGTACACTTTTGAACACGTGTTTGAAATAAAAAGTGTACGGTAGAGGAATCCAAATGGGAAGCGCGGTAGTTTTCAAAAAAAGACAGCGCTTTTTTTTAAAGCGCTGTCTTCACCTGCGCTAATGCTTTGTCCAGTAGATCTAAAGCTACTGCCACATCCTCCTCTGTCGCTGTCATTGGTGGTGAAATGCGGATCACATTTCCATACAAACCGCCTTTTCCAATAAGCAAGCCCAATTCACGGGTCGCCTCAAAAAGATGAGCTGTTGCTTGTGTTGAGGGTTCCTTGCTTTGGCGGTCTTTCACCAGTTCGAGCCCCTGCATAAGTCCCATCCCACGCACATCCCCGATGAAAGGGTATTTCTCCTTGAAACGGTCTAACCCATTACGGAGCATGCCACCGACCTTAGCGTTGTGCTGTGGTGTTGCTTCATTTTCCAAAACATCAATGGTAGCCAATGAGGCTGCGCAGGAGACTGGGTTGCCACCAAAAGTGCTGATCGTCAGGCCAGCACCGCGGGTACTTTCGGCTATTTCTGGTGTGGTGATGACATTACCAAGTGGAAAGCCATTAGCGATGCTTTTGGCCATCGTCATGATGTCTGGTTCAACGTCCCAATGCTCGATACCGAACCATTTATCGCCCGTGCGGCCGAATCCCGTTTGCACTTCATCAGCGATGAAAAGTCCGCCGTAATGCTTTACAATTTCTTGTACTATTTTAAAATACTCGGGTGGAGGTGTGATGAACCCGCCGACGCCTTGAATCGGTTCGGCGATAAAAGCTGCGATACGACCAGAGGTCGTCGTTTTTATGGTCTCTGCCACATCTTCGGCACAGGCGACGCCGCAACTTGGGTAGGTCATTTTCAATGGGCAGCGGAAGCAATAAGGATTCAGCGCATGTTTAATGCCCAATATATGGGTGCCGCCTATGCGCCAAGTATTTTGTCCAGTGAGGCTCATGCCCATTGCGGAGCGACCACTGTAACCATGGCGGAGGGCGACGATCTCTTGGTGGTCCGTATAGCCTTTGGCCAAAAAGACAGCTGATTCGTCGGCGTCGCTGCCAGAGGTAGTAAAATAGGAAACCTGCAAATCCCCGGGAGCGAGCTGTGCCATTTTCTCCGCTAAATGGACGTGCATTTCATTTGGATACAGTGTGGACGAGTGAATGAGTTTTTCAGTCTGCTCTTGCACGGCCTGCGTAACTTCGGGCCTGTTGTGTCCGACGCTGGTGGTCAATATGCCGCCAAAAAAATCGAGATATTTTTTACCCTCTACATCCCAAACGTGCATGCCTTCGCCCCGCTCCAGCGGAAGAGGCTCGGTGTAGTAAAGGAGGTGGTTGGGCCAGAGGTATTTTTTTTGTTTATCTAAGATTTCGGATTTTTTAGTTGCGGTGGTCTGATTTGTATCCATGATGATTTTTTTGCTGTTAACTTATGACTTTTAGTCGTTACTGATTAAAATCCAATAGCCAAGGACGAATTAGGATGCCCAATCCCTCCAAGCCTTCGGATCCCACTTCGTCGTTCGCTTTTTCAACTTCGTCCAAAAGGCGATCGAACTTTTCCCCGTAATATCGCCTACTCCAAAACGGGACTCGTTCCAGCCACCAAAAGAAAAAGGCTCACGTGGAACAGGCACACCAATATTCACGCCGACCATGCCTGCACTTACCCGTTCCATTACATAATCGGCCATGCCGCCACTTTCGGTAAAGACGGAAGAAGCATTGCCATAATTCGAGTTGTTCTCAATGCGGATGGCCTCATCCACATCGTCCGTCCGCATGATGGCGAGTACTGGGCCGAAAACTTCTTCTTTGGCAATGGCCATATCGGGCGTCACATAATCAATGACAGTTGGCCCGACATAGTAGCCACCTTCCTTGCCTGGCACGGAAGCATTGCGGCCATCTACCAGTACTTTAGCGCCAGCGGCTTCAGCCTCGTTGATATAACGCTCGATTCGGGCTTTTGCTTCAGCTGTGATAACTGATCCGAGGTTTTCACCGGGTATGATCTTTTTCGATTCGTCGCAAATCTGTTGAATGATATGATCCACTTTGCCAACTGCGACCATTGCCGAAGCAGCCATGCACCTTTGCCCGGCACAGCCCGACATGGATGCTGCGATGTTAGCAGAAGAAATATCAGGGTTGGCATCGGGCAAAACGATGAGGTGGTTTTTGGCGCCGCCCAAGCAAAGGCATCTTTTCAAATTGGAGGTTGCCCGTTGGTATACAATTTTAGCTACCCTCGTCGAGCCAACAAAAGAAACGGCTTCAATATCAGGGTGGTCGCACATTGCCTCGACTATTTCCTTATCCCCGTTTACAACATTGAATACGCCTTTTGGGAGTCCTGCTTCAGTTAATAATTCAGCAATGCGGCGGGCACTCAATGGTACGAGTTCGGAAGGTTTCATCACCATACAATTACCGAGGGAAAGAGCATTGGGGATCGTCCATAGTGGTACCATAAATGGAAAATTAAAAGGAGCGATCGAAGCCACCACACCCAAGGGCACATGAGAGGTACGGCATTCTACCCCTTTACTTACCTCCTGTATTTCGTCGTTGAGGAGAGTTGGAAGGGAACACGCAAATTCGGAGAGCTCCATTCCTTTTAGCACCTCTGCTTTTGCTTCACTGAAGGTCTTTCCATTTTCCAGAGAAACCAGTTCGGACAGCTCCTGCATATTTTCTTCAAGCAGGCTTCGGAATTTATAAAACACTTGTACCCGCTCTTTGATGGTCAAAGCGGACCAACTTGGGAATGCTCGTTGGGCTGCTTTTACGGCAACGTCCAATTCTTCTTTGCCTGATAATGGGACTGTAGAAATGACGGCTCCGTCAGTCGGGCTGACTACGTCCATCGAACGGCCATTGGTTTTGGTGAAAGTACCTTTAATGAAATTTTGGGCGGGGGGGTAGGTTACGGTTGCTACATTCATATCTGAGTTTATTGGTTGATCATTGGCGTTAGATGGTCTTCAGTTTAAAGTTCTAACGGCCAATGCTAATCCTTTTTTTCAGTTGCCAAGTTTACGGCTTTTTAAGCTAAAAGTAAAGTGGCATTATTTGACCGCTTTTTCGATCGCCCTTAAAATAACTTGGCATGCCTCCCTGATTTCTTTTTCAGAAATAATCAATGGTGGGGCGATACGAAGGCTGCGGTCATTGAACAAAAACCAATCGGTGATAACACCATTTTCCAAACATTCCATTTGAACTTTCCTCATGGTGTCAAAATCGGCCAGTTCGATGGCCATCAAAAAGCCTGCACTCCGCACTTCCTTAATAGCGGGATGAGTGAGCAACTCATGGAAAAGCACTTCTTTCTCTTTTACTTTTTCAATGAAATTTTCTTTTAGCAAAACTTGTAGGGTGGCCAGTCCCGCAGCACAACTCACCGGATGCCCACCAAAGGTAGTGATGTGGCCAAGCGGCGGATCATCCATTAAAACGGACATCATTTTTTTTGAAGAAACAAATGCACCGATGGGCATGCCACCTCCCATTCCTTTTGCCAATAATAAAATATCAGGTATTATATCATATTGCTGGAATGCCCACAGCGAACCAGTGCGCCCATAGCCCGCCTGTATTTCATCCAAAACCAACAAAGTCCCTGTCTCCTCGCATCTTGCTTTTAGTTTTTTTAAAAAACCATCTTTCGGCAAATGGACACCTGACTCGGCTTGTATCGTTTCCAAAATGACGCAAGCCGTTTTTTCGGTTACCTTATTTAAATCATTGACATTATTAAAATTGATGTGCCTTATGCCTGGGAGAAGTGGATAGAATGCTTGCGTAAAAGTAGTCGGCGACATGAGGCTCGCTGCCCCTTGGGTACTTCCGTGATAGGCATTGCGACAGCCGATGATTTCACGGCGACCTGTAAAACGCTTGGCCAGTTTCATTGCACCTTCAGTGGCCTCACTACCGGAATTCACAAAAAAGACGTTGTCGAGCGGGTCGGGCAAATGCTGGCAAAGTAGTTGAGCCAGTTTTACCTGTGGGGATAAAATGTATTCCCCATAGACCAAGGTGTGCAGGTATTTGTCGAGTTGTTCTTGGATCGCCTGTACGACAGTTGGATGCCGATGGCCCAAACCACTAACACTGATGCCGGAGATGAGGTCGAGATAACGTTTTCCGTGTTTGTCAAAAAGATAACAGCCCTCTGCTCTTTCGATTTCGAGCAAAAGGGGGAGGTCACTGGTTTGGGTGACGTGGCGGAGAAAAATCTGTCTTAGGTTCAAGTAAGTATTTTTTTTTAATTTTAGATTCTCTACCGTACACTTTTTGTTTCAACACGTTTTCAAAAGTGTACGGTAATGAAATTTTAGATTTCCTTAATAGGCTGCGGGCAATATACTTGGGCGAATGTTGTTTAGTTTTGCTCCTAATAACTTTGATAAATGTGGTGGACGAGAACAACTTTTAATGAATTTAAAGGTTTTTCAATGCAAAACTTCCAGAATGTCTGTTTTTTAAAAGATGGCAAAACACGAAAACAACCTCAACCCGCAAATTCATCCCCTTTTATCAGACAAAGCCCAAGGAAGGAATAGGGTGCTGCCCACTAGACTTCCATCTACCAAATTGAAGAACTGAGTCATTTTATGAAATTCCTCAAATCTAACAATCAACTTTTACTCAGCGTGCTTATTTGCCTGCTGCCAGCTTTTGCGTTCTCCCAAAAAATGACAAAGATAAAAGGGGCAGTTATTGATTCGGAGACCTCCGAGCCGATCATGTTTGCCAACATTGCTTTTGTCGGCACCAATATCGGTACAGAAACTGATTTGGACGGCAAGTTTGAAATAGAAACCAAGTTTGCTTCCGATTCCATACAGATTACTTATGTTGGTTACCAAACGCAGACCATCGCTATTGAAAAAGAAACTCGCCAGAATTTAAATATTGTCCTCACTTCTTCTTCCATTAAACTCAATGAAATTGTCATTAAAAGTAAAGGCAGGGTAAAATACCGAAATAAGAACAACCCCGCCGTGGATTTAATAAAAAATGTCATTAAACATAAAGATGAAAACCGCATCGGGGCACAGGATTTTTACGAATTTGATAAATATGAAAAGGTAGAATTTGATCTGAATAATTTCGATCCGGAAAAAATGAAGAAGCGCCGGGCCTTTAAAAAATTCCAGTTCCTTTTTGACTACGTTGATACTTCTGAGCTGAACGGTAAACCCTACCTGCCATTTTACATTCAAGAGACTTCTTCAAAAGTATATTACAGGAAATCACCAGAGTCCAAAAAAGAATTTCGGGAAGGGGTAAATGTTCTTGGTATAGAAGATTATGTGAACATCGAGGATTTTTCCACTATGATGGATATCATTTATGAAGACATCGATATATACAGCAATAATATCCGGCTGCTCGACATGCCGTTTATGAGTCCCTTGAACCCTGTGGCAATTAATCTTTATAAGTTCTTTATTCAGGATACCGTTGCGATCAATGGCGATTCGTGTATTAAATTGGCGTGTGTGCCCCGTAATAAATTGGATCTGCTTTTTAGGGGCGACCTTTATATTTTAAAAGATTCAACCTATGCCCTTATCAAAGCGGATTTGGGAGTTGACAAACGGATCAATTTAAACTTTGTGCAAGACCTTAAATTGATTCAGGAATTTTCCAGAAATGACGGTGTGTGGGTACTTTCAAAAGACAAACTCATTCTTGATTTTGCGATTTTCAAAAAAGGAACAGGGGTATTTGGTAAAAGGGAAGTCTCCTATAAAGACTATGTTTTTGATGAACCACGTGACGAGGAAACGTACAGCGGCACTGAGAATGTCGTTGCTGTGGACGATGCCTATAAGCGGGATGAATCTTTTTGGAAAGAAGTTCGGCACGACACCCTGACGGCACAAGAACAAGGTGCGTTCAAGATGATTGACACCTTGCAGAAAGTGCCTGCGTTTAAGACAATAACAACGATTTTGCAATTGGCTTTTACTGGCTATAAGGCATTTGGGCCGATAGATGTGGGGCCGATCGGTAACTTTTATAGCTATAATCCTGTGGAAGGGCTGCGCCTAAAAGTAGGTGGTGAAACTAATTTGAAATTCCATCCAAAATTGTCCTTTGCAGGTTACACAGCTTATGGATTTGAGGATAAAGAATGGAAGTATGGCGGTTCAATATTGTATTCGTTCAAAGAAAATTTCCGGCAGAACCCGAAGCACTATTTCCGGCTGTCCTATCAGCATGATGTGCAGTTGGTAGGACAGATATTAAGGTTTTCCAGCGCGGACAATTTCTTCCTTTCCCTACAAAGGGGAACGAGGGATAAGATGCTTTTTATTGATCGGTATAAAGGTGAGTACTTTTTAGAGCTGCCCAACAACCTATCCCTTGATTTTTCTTATACCAACACTGATCAAAAAGCTTACGGCGCCACTATTCTTAAGCAAGAACTAGAAGGTCAAGAGCCTGTGATTTTACCGGGCATCCGCACTAGTGAGCTTGGACTTAAAGTTCGATTTGCTCCCAATGAGCAATACTTACAAGGGCGCAATTATCGGGTGCCGATGTACAACAAATTTCCAATTTTTACCCTGACCTTGAATTCAGGTATCAAAGACATGCTTGGGGGCGATTATACATACGGCAGCGCGACACTGAATATTTTCAAACGTTTTTACTTGTCAGTACTTGGAAGTATGCGTTTCGAAGTGGAGGCTGGAAAATATTGGGGCGAGGGTGTGCCATATTTCTTGTTGCACTTACCGAGGGCTAACCAGAGCTTTGCTTACCGCTCTGGCGATTTTAATATGATGAACTATCAGGAGTTCGTTAATGACGCTTTTATTTGGTCTGGTGTTGAGCATTATTTAAATGGGTTTTTCTTCAATAAAATACCTTTGTTCAGGCGGTTAAAGTTGCGGGAAGTCGTTTCCTTTAAAGGTATTTATGGTGGACTATCCAATAAAAATGATCCAAGGAAAAATCCCGAATTGATCCAATTCATTGAAGAAGACGGGAAATCTATAACCAATACTTTAGAGGACAAACCTTATTTGGAAGCAAGCGTCGGAGTTATGAATATTTTTAAATTCGGACGAATAGACTTGGTGAGACGCTTGACTTATTTGGATAATCCTGAAGTGCCCGAAATGTTTGGCGTGAAAGGTTTAAGCATGCGCATTAAAATGTCAGCCAGTTTTTGATACAACGGTTTAATTAAAAAGACCGACTTTAATTCCATACCCGGAAACCACCTTTCCATTCATTGCTTCAATACAGAATTTACCTGCTACTTTTGCGGGGCGTTTCCACTAAACATAGACCAACCTTCATTTACTATGAACGAAAACCTGCTCAAAAAATACGGCCAGCCGTTTGTTTACAAAGCTATCAACCCTTTCATTGATTTGTTGATTAGGTGGAAGGTACGCCCCAACACTATCACAACTATTGGATTGCTTATCAATACAGCTGCCACTATCATATTCATCTGGGGAGCGGAATATGGCCTGCGCAATGATCACTCATATATTGGATGGGCTGGAGCCGTTATCTTGTTCGGCGGCCTGTTCGATATGATAGACGGGCGCTTGGCCAGGGTAGGGAAGATGTCTTCTTCTTTCGGCGCATTGTATGATTCGGTACTTGACCGTTATAGTGAGTTGATTATGTTTCTTGGTATCTGTTGGTATCTGGTGGCACACAGTTATTTTTTGAGTTCCCTGTTTGCTTTTATTGCACTTATCGGCTCCGTTATGATCAGTTATACGAGGGCACGCGGCGAAGGATTGGGTGTAAAAGCTGACATTGGTTTTATGCAAAGACCCGAGAGAGTGATTCTTATAGGAGTATCAGCGCTGGCCTGTGGTATATTTTCTGCGCAGGTGGGAGGTGATGTTAAAATAACAAAAGAATGGTTGCCGTTTCCTTTGTTTGAGACAATAACCATTTTTACCCTCCCTATTTTTATAATGGCTATATTGACAAATATCACTGCTCTCCGGCGCTTAATGTTTGTGAAAAATGAATTGGAACAAAAAGAGAAATAATATGTACCGTTTAGTGCTGCTTTTTATGCTTTTTACTTTTTTTTATTTTTGGGGAAATGCGCAGCCTGATAGGAGCAGTAGGCCCGAGTATTTTCCTACTCCTCCCAAAACAGAAAAATCCCTTTTTTTCTTGCAAAGAAATAGAAATGAAAATACCATTGTTTACGATGCTAATTTAAATACCAACGGCGATTTTGATCGCTCTGAACCAATTGATGTGTATTGGCTGCGTTATACAAGCACAGGTTACAGGAGGGAACTAAAATGGATTGAGCGTACCTTCGCTTATGGGTATAGTTCCAAAAAGGAAAATAATGAAGATGAATTTTTGGTGGAATTAACCGCTTATGATGAGCGGAAAATCCATCTGAAAAAAACCGTAGAAGGGAAACCCATCGCCACCATAACCTGTAATGGTAAAGAATGCCGACTGGACTATTTATATGTATATGCAGATGAGTCGGGGAGTTGGCCTAAGGTGATTCATGTGGATATTCATGCAACAGACTTACGATCAGGGAAAAAGGAGGTTGAGCGGTTTATAAACAATTGAATACCAGAATTTTCCATCAACAAAAAAACCTTCGTCCCTGAAAGACGAAGGTTTTTTTGTTGATGGAAATATTTTCGATTATCATCTGTTAGATCCTGCATAGCGCATGACTAAATAAATGACCATGACCAATGCGGAGAGTGCCGCTGAAACATAAGTCATAGCTGCCCACCAAAGTGCATCTTTTGCCCCTTCATATTCCGTTCCCTGGGTCACCCCTGTTTCATCCAACCATATAAGTGCGCGACGGCTGGCGTCGAATTCTACAGGTAGTGTAACGAATGAGAATAAAGCAGTAATAGAAAATGCAGCAATAGTAATCAACATTAATGTAGCGCCACCTCCTGATGCCAAAGCAAAGATTGCTGCCATAAACAACCATTGCTGCGACCTTGCTGCTAAGTTGACGACGGGCACCAACGCTGACCGCAATTTCAGCCAAGCATATGATTTGTTATGTTGGACAGCGTGGCCACATTCATGAGCGGCTACCGCAGCTGCCGACACACTCCTTCCTTGATAAACATGGGGGCTAAGGCTGACTGTTTTTGACACAGGGTTGTAATGATCCGTGAGCATTCCTCTGCCCTGAACAATCTTAACATCATTTATACCATAGTGCCGCAGCATTGCTTCGGCAACCTCTCTTCCACTCATTCCAGAGCGAAGTGGCATTTGAGCGTATTTCTGAAATTTACTTTTTAGTTTTCCACCGACAACCATGCCTACTAAAGACATGCCGCCGATAAGAACCCAATACATCATATCCATTTTAATTAACTTTTTTGTTTGTGAAAAATTTGATCTTTTGAATGGATGGCGAAATATAAACATACCATCGATTGTTTGGATCATTTTTTTAGACGAAATCAATGAACACTAGATACTATCAGGTGGATAAATCATTTTAAACTTTAAAAACATTCGGACATTTGCAGTCAGTACTAAACAAAAATTAAAGTAAAGTAAACCAAACTGAACAGATGGGAAAAAGAAACCGCAAACCAATTATACTCGAAAAAATCGAAATCACTGGCGTTGCTGATAAAGGCCGTGGCGTCGGCAGAGCTGCGGATGGAAGGGTTATTTTTGTAGAGCATGTTGCACCTGGTGATGTTGTAGATGTCCAAATTGTGAAGAAGAAAAAGGACTTCTGGGATGGTTACGCAATAAAATACCACAATCTCTCTTCAGAACGCGTGACCCCTTTCTGTGACCATTTTAACCTCTGTGGCGGATGCCGTTGGCAGCATTTAGCATATGCTTCACAAATATTTTACAAAGAGAAAGTGGTGAGAGAAGCATTACAGCGGATTGGGAAATTGAAGGCTCAGGAATTTTTGTCAATAGTGCCAAGTGAAAAAACAACCTATTATAGAAATAAGTTAGAATATGCTTTTTCAAACAAGCGTTGGCTAACCAAGGAAGAAATTGCTGATGGTGCTTCCAATCTAGAAGATGTACTTGGTTTTCATAGACCAGGAGCCTTTGATAAAATAGTTGATATAA
>CBDCVJ010000087.1:565000-860037 GCA_965222975.1 Saprospiraceae bacterium
GAAAAGCCCCTAAGCGCCAGGCGCGCACGGCCCGTACCGCAAACCGACACAGGTGGTCGGGGAGAGCATCCTCAGGCGCTCGGGCGAACCGTGGCCAAGGAACTAGGCAAATTCGGCCCGTAACCTCGGGAGAAGGGCCCCCCGCAGCGATGCGGGGCGCAGTGAAGAGGTCCAGGCGACTGTTTAGCAAAAACACAGGGCTCTGCCAACCCGCGAGGGGAAGTATAGGGCCTGACACCTGCCCGGTGCCGGAAGGTTAAGGGAGGCAGTCAGCCTTCGGGCGAAGCTGTTGACCGAAGCCCCGGTAAACGGCGGCCGTAACTATAACGGTCCTAAGGTAGCGAAATTCCTTGTCGGGTAAGTTCCGACCTGCACGAATGGTGTAACGATCTGGACACTGTCTCGGCCACGGGCCCGGTGAAATTGAAGTGCCGGTGAAGATACCGGCTACCCGCCACGGGACGAAAAGACCCCGTGAACCTTTACTGCAGCTTTGCACTGGGCTTGGGTACGGGATGTGTAGGATAGGTGGGAGGCTTTGAAGGGGGGGCGCCAGCCCTTCCGGAGCCGCCGTTGAAATACCACCCTTCCCGTACTTAGGTCCTAACCCCGATGTAGGTCGGGGGACATTGCATGGCGGGTAGTTTGACTGGGGTGGTCGCCTCCCAAAGGGTAACGGAGGCTCGCAAAGGTCCCCTCAGCACGGACGGTAACCGTGCGCGGAGCGTATGGGCACAAGGGGGCTCGACTGGGAGAACGACGGTTCGATCAGGTGCGAAAGCAGGCCCAAGTGATCCGGTGGTCCCGCATGGAAGGGCCATCGCTCAAAGGATAAAAGGTACTCCGGGGATAACAGGCTGATCTCCCCCAAGAGCTCACATCGACGGGGAGGTTTGGCACCTCGATGTCGGCTCGTCACATCCTGGGGCTGGAGAAGGTCCCAAGGGTTGGGCTGTTCGCCCATTAAAGTGGCACGCGAGCTGGGTTCAGAACGTCGTAAGACAGTTCGGTCTCTATCTGTGGCGGGCGCGGGAACGCTGAGGGGGGCCGTCCCCAGTACGAGAGGACCGGGACGGACGCACCGCTGGTGTGCCAGTTGTGCCGCCAGGCGCATCGCTGGGTAGCCACGTGCGGTACGGATAAGCGCTGAAAGCATCTAAGTGCGAAGCCGGCCCCGAGATGAGCGTTCCACCCCGATTTATCGGGGGGAGGGCCGTGGGAGACGACCACGTGGATAGGCCGCAGGTGGAAGCGCAGCAATGCGTTCGAGCCGAGCGGTACTAATTGCCCGACGGCTTCCGTTTTTTTCCCCTCTTTTCGGAGGGGGCGCAGCGCACGCACGGCGGCCACATGTGCCCCGTGGCGCCGCCAGGGCCTCGGCCCCGCCGTTTTCCCTTTCCCCCGCCTTGTTGAAGATACTGGGCCCCCGGCGGTGCCGGGCGGCCCGCAGGCACGTTGGCGGCCATGGCGGGGGGGCCCACCCCTTCCCATCCCGAACAGGGCAGTTAAGCCCCCCAGCGCCGATGGTACTGGCTCCGGCCGGGAGAGTAGGACGCCGCCAGCCCTTTTTTATTTCTATAGCCAAGGCCTGAAGATGGTTCAACTGTCTTCGGGCTTTGTTGTTTAAGAGCTATACTAAATGACCAAAGGGAGATGAATGAAAGAAACAAAATATTGCAAATTCGCCTTGAACTGATTTGGTGGGTTGTGACATTATTGATTGTATTGGGTGTGCTTTTCCCAATTTATAAGACTCAAGTGGAATATCCCTTTTGGGTTTCCAACACTCTTTTCGTAGTTATATTTGTAACTGTTTCCCGGTTTGTTTTTTTGCTTAAGTATACATTTTTAGCATATCGACAGTGGTTGAAAGTACTATTGGCTATTTTGTGTATCCCTCTTTTTATTTATTTATTGGATGAATTCAGTATGTTCCGTGCAGTTGTAGATGAAATTGGGTTAGAAGAAATTTTTGCTCATCTTTCTCTTAAAGGACAAACGAGTATGGCAAACTATGTAAAAAATGAAATGCTTTTTTTTGGTGCGGCAAGTATTATATGTTCAGTTTTAATGCCACTGCGAATGCTTATCTCATTTTGGAGAACTCACAACAGGGGAACTGTTTGAATAAACACGATCATATTAGATTTCCTTGTTGATAATTATACAACTATTTGCAATTATATATTGTCCAGCAATATAAGTTGCCATAATAATAAAATTAATAGTTACCGTTGAAAGAGGAAGTGTCTTGAACTTGTTCAAGGCAATTACAGAGTCGGAAAAAACAAATAGAACAGAACCTAGGATAAGATATGTTGAAACATTTGCTGCCACCACTCTCCATTTCATATTGATACATGAAAGTAACATGATTGAGATAATGCAACTGTAGATTAAAACAGGTGCTTTGAAATTGTCAGGAATATCAGGCCATAAATAATGTGTAAATGAAAGTAAATAAAGAACAACCGGAATAAGTGGCCATGCTTTTTTAGTAATTATTCCATTTTTAAAATTTGGATATTTAATTAGAGCAGTTATATATAACAAGTGGGTTATTAAAAAACTGCCAAGTCCGAACAGGAAAAAATTAGGGTTTTTACCCACAAACATGAGAAATGTGTCACCAGCAATTGAAAAAAGAATTCCAAAAAAAATATACTTGGCAAAAGGAGTGAAATTATTTTTCGTGTTTAGATAAAGCCAAATAGCGAGAAATGTCATTAATAATGGCTTCGTCAAATAAATGCCATTTTGCCACTCAAATATTACTGCCATTAAATTTAAGACGCTAATTAAAAAAAAACCAGCAAGAATTGTTTTGTTTTCTTTCATTGTTGATCCCCGATTTCTTTCTCAATTCCACTAATTAATGCGACGGACATTTCATAAGTGTCTTTCATATCAGAAGAACTGTCTTTACCTGCAAAAAGTGCCATTTCACATGTTTGTATTATTTTCATAAAATCTTCTACTCGGCTGGAGCTGATTTTCATGTCAATCAATTTCTCTCTCACATTGTCTTTAGAAAGTTCTGATAATGGAATATTTATTTTGTCACAAACATATCCTAAAGAAGCTTTTGATATTTCATTGTAAAATGCCCGGCTGGAAGATGTGGATAAATAACCTTTTGCAGTTGTTAGACGTTGCAAAGCGATTTTATTGGCATGCTTAGTTTTTATTGAATTTTCGTCAACTGATGATTTCGTTTTTTTAAAAATAAATAATCCGATAAAAGCCAAGAAAGGTAAAGAGGTAAAAATCAAAAATACAGGAGAGCCAATGAATAAATCTCCTTTTTTAGTCAATTTTGATTCTTGTTTGATAAACCGAATATCTTCAGCTATGAGGTTTTTATTTTCTGAGTTCGACAAGGATTGGTGTTTATCCGAACCTTGTTTTACAAATAGTGGATATGGCCCGGATTTGATTATCTCAAATAAAGATGCCTCTGTATTAAAATAGCTGAATGAAGGTTGAATAGCATACTCGCCCGGATATTTGGGAAGAACGAGGTATTCAATTGTTTTTCTCCCAACCAATTCACCATTTTCTTCTTTGATATTTTCTTCAATAATTTTTGGCGGGTATATTTCAAACGAATCGGAGAGCAGGATTGGAGGAGGTTGAACCCTCTTAATATCTCCATTTCCGGTTATCATCATATTGATCGAAACTGCATCATCAGTGGTTATTTGGCTGTGATTAGTGGAAGCTATGAAATCAAATTGGCCAACTGCGCCAGTGAAATCGTTAGGTATTTTTACGGGCAAGTCTTTTACCAATATGCTAACTGGTTCGGTGACAATGAATATAGGCTTAATATTTCTGCTGAAGAAAAATCCCGTTCGGCTGTTGTCCTCAATCATGGCCAATTGGATTTTGGCAGGAGGAATGGCCAACTGCCCGGCCTGTTGAGGGAATAGGGCAATTCTTCGCAGAATTTTTGTTGTCATTTGTTTTCCATTCACGACTTCGCGTTGAGTCCTTCCACTAAACCGACGCAATTCTTGAGCAAAAAACCCCTTATAGTCAGGTTCCTCAGTTATATCATAGCCATCAAGGGAAACAGTTGTGTAAAGTTTAAAATCCAGCAATATTTGTTCGCCAGGATAGGCTTCAGTTTTGTTTGGTTCGATCAATACGTATGCCTCTCCAGTGCCAACTCGGCTTTTATTGGTAGATTGACTGCCCTTTAATACTTTAACAGAAACAGGTCGAGTTTTGAGGGCCTTGTTATTGGCCTTTATGCTGGCACTGCCAATTGTGAATTTGCCTTCTTTTTCAGGTTTGAGTGTATAGGAGTATCCCATTTCCCTGGTAACCTGGCCATTGACAATCTGCATGCTGGTGGAAGAGTTTGGGCCGGCCACAACAATAAAGCCTTTGAAATCCGGAGGTGAAAAGTTTGTTCCATTGGCATTTTTTAACGTAAAGGTTACTTCAAAATATTCATGTGCCAAAACCTCTTTTGCATCACAATAAACCTCAAAAATTATATTGGTTTGAGCGCTGATAGGGATTGAACAAGCTGCGAACACAGAAAACCATATTACAATAGGAATATATTTTACATAAATATTGGATATATGCATTTTTCTTGTTTGAGGGTAATTATTTATTGATCTGTTATTTATTCCCAGACTCACCTATATAGAGAATGCAAATATAAGATACTGTATAACTTGTTTTCTTATATTGGGATTTTCTCCAAGATTAAAATTTCGAGCCTAAGTGTTGGTTTTTAATTTCAAGCGACGGCATGAATAAATGGTTTTGTTAATAAAAGAATTAATATTTTCATTGAATTATTAAAATAGCTGATTTTTCAACTACTTTTGAGCATCCTTAAAATGATCAGAAAACTACAAAGACCAAATTAGAACCAAAGCTTATTTTATATTTTAAAGTACAAACTCTATGATAATAAAGATGATAAGCCTTATCCTCGGAGGGGGAGCTGGATCAAGGCTTTACCCACTCACTGAACAACGGTCTAAACCCGCTGTCCCGATTGGCGGAAAATACCGTTTGATAGACATACCTATTTCAAACTGCCTTAATTCTGGCCTGAAGAGGATGTTCGTCCTTACCCAATTCAACTCGGCTTCCCTCAATCAGCATATTAAAAACACTTACCACTTTGATGCTTTTAATTCTGGCTTTGTGGACATTTTGGCTGCTGAACAAACCCGAGGAAGTGATAAATGGTACCAGGGTACAGCGGATGCTGTGAGAAAAACAAAGCGCCACATGATCAACCATGACTATGATTACATTCTCATTCTCTCAGGGGATCAGCTGTATCAAATGGATTTTGAAAGTATGGTTCGGTACCATATTGATAAAGAGGCGGATTTGACCATAGCAACCATTCCCGTTATTGCGAAGGATGCGACGTCTTTTGGTATCATGAAAGTGAATGAGGATGGGATGATCGATTCGTTTGTTGAGAAACCTCCGCTCAAAGAGTTGTCCAAATGGAAATCAGCTGTTTCTGAAAAGAACAAAAAAGCCGACAAACAATATTTAGCCAGTATGGGCATTTATATTTTTTCCAAAAAAGCTATTTGGGATCTCTTTGATAAATACAGTGAGGCCGTTGACTTTGGAAAAGAAATCATTCCGGGGGCCATTGCCGAGCAGCGCAAGGTGGCCAGTTATGAATACAACGGGTATTGGACGGATATTGGGAATATATCTTCCTTTTTTGAAGCGAATATTGCGCTGACGGATAACCTTCCTGATTTTAACCTTTTTGATAATATCAAACCTGTATATACGCGCCCGAGGATGTTGCCGCCCAGTAAATTTTTCGGGACAGTTTTTAGAAAAGTGGTAGTGGCAGAAGGGTGCATTGTACATGCTGAGCGTATCGAAAGGACTTTGATAGGCATACGGTCAAGGATTGGTCAATACACCGTCATTTCGAATGCGTATATCATGGGAAACGATTATTTCCAACGCTTGGAAGAGGTGATAGTAGAAGATGAAATCCCAATGGGCATTGGCCGGCATTGCATCATAGAAAATGCAATACTCGATAAAGACTGCCGCATAGGTAATAATGTCGTGATCAGAGGTGCAGGAGACTTACAGGATGAAGAAACAGACACCTATTGCATCAAGGATGGGATCGTTGTCATCAAGAAACGGGCGACTATACCGGCAGGAAGCCGCATTGGTGCGCCTCCTCCAAAAGATTGGACTTTTGTTGGCTCGTAATTTACAAAAGCAATAACAAGTCGAATGAAAGGCGGACGATTACGTTTTTGGGGCAAATCATTTTAGCATTTCAAAAAATATATAGGGCTAAATGAATTCATTTGGTCACAAATTTTTAAGAACGAGTTTTACTAAATCTTCGAGATTTAGCAAAACAGGGAGCAATGACCGATTTGCTAAATTTTGAAAATTTAGTAAATCTTTTGACCAAATGAAATCATCTAGAACCAAAAATATTTCAATTTCAATTTCAATATTGTAACCACAATACTATGGCGACTTTCCTTTGCATATCCTGTGAATTCAAAGGCAGTGATTTTTTGATAGCCTGTAAAGAGGCAGGGAATAAAGTTTTTCTTGTAACAGCAAAAGATACAGAGAATGACCCTTGGCCACGCGAGCACCTTGATGATTTATTCTTCATGGAAGAAATAGAGCATGGGACTTGGAACATGGAACATTTTGTTGCGGGACTTGCTTATTTAATGCGATCCCATAAAATAGATAAAATTGTAGCCTTGGACGATTTCGATGTAGAGGAGGCCGCCGAACTCAGGGAACATTTTCGCATGCCGGGCATGGGTCAAACTACGGCCCGTCATTTTCGGGATAAATTGGCGATGCGTTTCAAAGCAGCTTCAGCAGGGCTGCAAGTGCCGGGTTTTTCTGCACTTTTCAATGACCAGGAAATAAATGAATTCACCGATGCAGTAAAACCTCCTTATATGGTAAAGCCTCGGTTCGAAGCTGCGGCAAAAGGGATAAGAAAAGTTCATTCTGCTGATGAACTATGGCAAGTTATTCACGGGCTGGGGGAGAAACGCCACAATTATTTAGTAGAACAATTTCGTCCGGGGGATATATACCATGTTGATTCACTTACGTTTGAGGGGAAAATATTGTTTACAAGGGTTTCCCAATATCTGAGTACACCTTGGGACGTAGCACATGGAGGTGGAATTTTCCGGTCAGTAATTTGTGAGTTTGGTTCAGAGGATGAAAAAGATTTGACAAAATTTAATACTGACGTGATGAAAGCCTTTGGCATGCAGTACAGCGCAAGCCACACCGAGTTTATTAAATCAAAAGAAGATGGTAAATTTTATTTCCTTGAAACATCTTCGAGGGTCGGTGGAGCCAACCTTGCAGAGATGGTGGAATTTGCATCGGGCATTAATTTATGGGGCGAATGGGCTAAAATTGAAACTGCCGTTTTCAATAACACGGGTTACAAATTGCCTAAAGCAAAGAAAGATTACACAGGTATTATTACTTCCCTTTCCCGTTTTGAAAAACCAGACTACACCCTGTTCAATGACCCTGAAATTGTTTGGCGAAATGACAAAGAATATCACATTGGGTTAATTATTAAATCGAAAAAACGGGAACGCATATTAGAATTGTTGGATAAATATGCGGCCATTATCAAAGATAATTTTCATGCGGCTTTGCCAAATGATTAAACCCATTTTCGTTCTTAGAAAATTGCCTAAGAACCAAAATTTTACATTATCTTGTCGTCAAGTTAAACCGAGGAGTTTAGCCCTATTTATTAACCAAAAAAAGTAGTGGCTGATAGGTAGGTTGTTGTATTTTTTTATCATCACTAATATTTGCAAGCTGTTTCAAAGCCACTACTGCCCTCTCGAAAATGCACTTTCTAAAAACAACCCTTATCCTTTTTATTATCCTTTTTTCAATTGCGGCTTTTTCCCAAAAAGCACCCATGAAGTTTGGCAAAGTCCCCAATGAAGATTTGGCAATGGCCGTCTATAACCTCGACTCATCCGCTGCTGCAGTAGTGCTTGGCGACTTTGGTAACCTTGAGTTTGTCTTTTCCACTGATGATATAGGTTACCGCTTTAGAAGGCATACCCGGATCAAAATTTTAAAAAGGAGCGGATTTAATAAAGGGAACATCGGCATTCCTTATTACAGCAAAGACAAGATGGAAGATGTGAAAGCTCTCAAGGTAAAGGTTATGGCCCCTGACGGTTCTGTAATCGAGGTGCCTAAAAGCGAAATATTCGATGAAAAAGTCAATGAATACTGGTCGAGGAAGCGTTTTACCTGCCCTAATTTACAGGTCGGATCGGTCATAGATTACGAATACACCACGGAGTCCAAAAGTATTTTTCAATTGCCGATCTGGTATTTCCAATCGGACATTCCCGTTCGGTGGAGCGAGGTACGATTGGAAATACCAGAATGGTATGACTATATTTTTATCACTCAAGGGAGGCCACTTGATATAAAGGAAAATCGTGATGGTTCCGAGAATTATTACGTCTCCTCCAATTTTGGTGGTTCTGGAAATATGGAGGTCAAGACCGTCCATACACGCTTGGTGATGAAGGATGTACCAGCACTCAAAAGAGAAGCGTACATCACAACAATGGATGATTATTACGCCCGCATCCGTATTCAGTTGTCGTCGGTGACCTACCCAAATGGAGTTCAGAATCAAGTTCTCAGCACTTGGCAAAAGCTGGCGCAAGAGTTAAACACACATAGCAACTTTGGCCTCCAATTTTCCAAAAAACGAAATTATGGCCAAGTGCTGGAAGCAGTTGAGGGTTCAGTCCCCAAGGATGGTACAGTACGGGAAAAGGTAGAAGCGGTCTATCAATTTCTGCTATCCAATATTGAGGTCAAAAGGAATTACAGCATATTTACCAAAGGAAAGCTCAATGATTGTTTTGAAAAAAAATCGGCACGGCCTGGAGAAATGAACCTCCTGTTGATTGCCCTTTTGCGTGAATTGGAAATTGAAGTCCATCCGTTGCTCATCAGTACCCGTTCCAACGGCAAGCCCATGCCACTTTATCCGCTCATGGATCAGTTCAACCATGTGATGGCACTTGTCAATACAGGTGAAGAGTACATCATTGCCGATGCATCCGATCCATTGAGGCCGATAGGCTATCCAGCATACAACTCCCTCAACGGCCTAGGCTGGGCCATGATCAAAGATGCCCCAGAATGGATCGAAATTCCAACTCCATCGGGCAGCGAAACCTATTATCTCAATATGTCACTAACCCCAGAGGGCCATGGCGTGGGCGACTTTTCCATGAGTTGCTCAGGCTATAATGCTTTCAGCGAACGGAAGCACCTCAAGGCAGATATTTCTGGTGAATATTTGCAAGATTCTATGGCCAATCAGTTTCCAGATATAGCTATGGATTCCATCCGTTTTGAAAATGCAAAGGAATTCAGTGCCCCTCTAAAGGCCCGCGCCAAATGTGATATTCCCGATGTCGCAGTATCGTCGGGCGACTTCATTTACCTGACACCTTCTTTTTTGACCAACTATAGTGAATCTCCTTTTAAGCTTGAATCCCGTCTATATCCAGTTGATTTTAACTATCCCTTCAAGGAGCATATCATTGTTAATATTGAGTTGCCGGAAGGTTTCACCATTGAGGAATTGCCTGAACCTGTTCGGATGTCGCTTCCTAATAATGAAGCCCAATTTCAATACCGATTGACCCATACCGGAAATCGCCTCCAATTCATTAGCAAGTTACAGATCAATACCCTGCACTATGAGCCGGAGGATTATAAAGCATTGCGGAATTTTTTCAGCTTGGTTGAAGAAAAATTTGGCGAGCAGGTCGTTTTGAAGAAAATTTAAATGGTTTTTATGGCTAAATGGTTGTATAGTTAAATGGCTGTTGTTTGCTCAAACCATTTAGCCATAAAAACCATTTAACAATTTAATTAAATCCACCCATGCAAAAAATCATATTCCTTCTTTTGATAATTCCCAACTTACTTTTTTCACAAAATAAAGCTGAATATGCTTCGCTGCTCATCCCGCCGGGATTATTGGAAAATGCCAATGCCGTGATACGGCAACAAGAAGTTGAATTTGAAGTGCAAGAACCGGGGAAAGCCATTTATAAAGAACACCGGGCAGTCACAATTTTTAATGAAAAAACCAATTATGACGCAATGGTCGTTCATTATAACCCGTCCAACAGGTTGAGCCGAATAAAAGGAAGAATATATGATGCAAAAGGTAATTTGGTGAGGGAAATTGAAAAGAAAGAAATAAAAGATGTAAGCGCCATTTCCAGTTATTCCATTTATGAAGACGATCGGGTAAGGTACGTCGAGGTAGATTATAAAGACTATCCATATACTGTGGAATTTGAATACGAAATGAATTATAAAGATTTGCTCTATTACCCGGGCTGGTCGGTGAATGAATTTGCGGTAGCGGTGCAGCAAACCACTTTTCAAGTTTCCCTTCCTGCGGATTTAAAGTTGCATTATAAACAGTTTAATTTGGATATAACACCAGAAATAAAAAACGTTGAGAACCTCCATCGTTTTTTCTGGAAAATTGAAAATATAAAAGCAATAAAAAAAGAGCCATATTGCCCTTCTGTCTATGAACTCTTACCTACCCTTAGAATTTCCCCCAGCCATTTTGAAGCTGAAAATTATTCGGGCAGCATGTCAAGTTGGAATGACTTCGGTCTTTTTATGAACAAATTAATGGAAGGCCGGGACGAGCTTTCCCCAACTATGAAAAATACGGTACATGAATTAATTGGAGCGGCCAAAAGCGACCGGGAAAAAATTGACCTTTTATATCGTTATATGCAGGAAAATATGCGCTATGTAAGTGTGCAGCTCGGCATAGGAGGCTGGCAACCGTTTGATGCAAAATACGTGGAAGCCAATAAATATGGAGATTGCAAAGCACTCAGTAATTTTATGAAAGCAATGTTAAAAGAGGCGGGCATTATTTCATATCCTGTATTAATCCAAAATGGAAATAAACCTTTTGAAATTACGGAAGACTTTACTGCACCTGCTTTTAATCATATGATATTAAATGTGCCGTCAGAAAATTACTGGCTGGAATGCACCAGCACGTTCAACCCGCCCAATTATATCGGCGTCAGCAATTCCGACCGTAATGTTTTATTAATAACAGAAACGGGTGGTGAAATTGCACGGACGCCGATTATGTTGCCAAACGATAATGCAGAATTAAATAAATCTATTATTGAAATAAATTCTGAGGGTGCTGCAACTGTTAATTTTAACTCCAACAGAAAAGGCAACCGGCAGGACTGGTTTCGTAATGCGAAAAATTATTCTTCAGAAGAAGATTTAAAAAATGAAATTATAGAATTAATTCCATTGCCGAGTTTCACATTAAACCAATTTTCTGTAAACGTAAGTAATGATAAACCAGAAGCTCAATTTGGCTACAATGCCACTGTACCGAGATACGCTTCCAAAGCAGGCAAACGATTATTTATCCCACTGAATGCCGTCAATCCATTTTCCGACTTTCCGCCTGCCAATGAAGAACGCTTGCACCCGGTTGTCATAGAAAATAGTTTTTCCGAAAGGGACAGTATTGTTTTTCACTTGCCTGTCGGCTACAAGGTGGAAAGTATGCCTCCTAATGAAAAGTCACTGGAAACAGATTTTGGGAAATACTCACTCCGCATTTTTCAAGATCAATATGTCTTGACCGTGATTCGGGAGCTAGAAGTAAAGGCAACTCGCATTCCAGCTGCCGATTATAATAAATGGCGGGACTTTTTTAAGGGAGTGGGAAAGTTGGATGGGGGGAAGTTGGTGTTGTTAGGTAAGTCATGAGGAATTTAGGAATGCTTCCATTTATTAGACTTTATTCGGTTTAGCGGTGTATCGGACTTACAAAAAATTTCAGAATAAAGTCTATTATTTTTTCAAAACGTGAATTGCTGGTAATGAAGATAACAATCCTATAAAAGAACAATCAATTCATTTACTTTTGGCAGGCAAAAAAAAGAGACAGTGTTCGACTGTACGCTGAAGGTTTTTTTTTCTGACTGAATTCTGAAAGTACGGCCGCTTGAATCTTAAGTTCTAAATAAATACTCAATTAATGGAAGCATATATTTACGATGCCATAAGAACCGTCCGTGGGAAGGGCAATAAAAAAGGCGCACTCAATGGAATCACACCTACCTATTTAGTAGCCGAACTCCTCAAAAATTTAAAGTCGAAACATAACTTCGATCCTGCCTTAGTAGAGGATTTGATCCTCGGCTGTGTAACGCAGATTATGGATCAAGGAGCGAACATCGCCAAAACCGCTGCCCAGCAATCAGGTTATGGCGACCACCTTTGTGGGGTAACATTGAACCGCTTTTGTGGCTCTGGCCTCGAAGCTGTCAATCAGGCAGCAGCATACATCAAGTCCGGTTTTTCCGACCTCATCATTGCTGGCGGTGTGGAAAGCATGTCTAGGGTGAAAATGGGCTCCGATGGCGGCGCACTGATGATGGACCCCGCGGTGGCATTGCCACGAAACATAGTACCGCAAGGCATTTCTGCTGATTTGATTGCCTCCAAATATGGGTACTCCCGCAACGAGGTGGATGAATTTGCCTACCGCTCACAAATGAATGCAACGGCTGCGGAAAAGGATGGCCGTTTCACTTCCCGCGTGTCAATTAAGGACATCAATGGCATTACCGTTTTGGATACGGATGAAAATATTCGCCCATCTACTACGGTTGAAGGTCTTGCTGGGCTAAACCCATCTTTTGAGATGATGGGTCAAATGGCTGGCTTCGATGCCGTGGCGATTGACCGTTACCCTGAAGTGGAGTTTATTAACCATGTCCATCATGCAGGGAATTCCTCCGCCATCGTGGACGGAGCAGCTTTGGCCATCATTGGCAACAAGGCAGTGGGCGAAAAAATGGGCTTAAAGCCACGCGCAAAAATTATTTCAGTCGCGGTGGCCGGTGCCGACCCAACGATCATGTTGACTGCTCCTGCACCAGCCAGCCGCAAAGCGTTGAAAAAGATCGGTATGGATAAAAACGATATTGACCTTTACGAAGTGAACGAAGCATTTGCTGTAGTGCCCATGCGTTTCATGGACGACCTCGGTGTGCCGATTGATAAGGTGAATGTAAACGGAGGAGCGATTGCTTTGGGCCACCCACTTGGGGCTACTGGCTGTATGCTCCTGGGAACGGTAGTAGATGAATTGGAAAGACAGGACAAGCAGACTGGGCTGGTAACGTTGTGCATTGGAGGAGGAATGGGAATAGCTACAATTGTGGAGCGGGTATAATGGATTCTACCCAATCCGTTTCTTTTTTTGAAAATACAGGAGGTGGAGCTGGTTGCGAATAATCGATCATCAAGTGATAAGCAGCCTCTGAAAAAACTTCTGCCACTGCTTGTTGCAGATCAACATAAACATCTTCATCTGGCTCCAAAAGTGGAACCGGAACGACTGGGAGTGGATGTTTTAAATCAATTTCCCAAATGTCTGTTTTGAATTCTTTGGCACGTGTCAGTGAGGCCATATAAGCGGTCTCTTTGAGGTCGGGATGACTGACTGGACGAGTGCCTCGCCGAATTGAATCTATTTCTAATAAATGAACGCCAGCTGAATGAAGCCTTTTTCGCTTCTCAAGATATGACTGCAAACCCGGTTTTCTTTTATTGACTGGGAAAAGGATCTCAATGGCAGTGATCAATTGGTTGCCTTCCCGGTCTTTGATTTCGATCACCGGAATGCGCACCTTAACTGGTCGGAGGATTGGAATGCTCAAAGTTGCTGGAACGGGTGGGCGGTTTCCTCCATAGGCCACGGCTGGCTCTTCCAGTTTGGATGGCCGCTTGGCTGCAAAGACCTCAATGCCCGGATAAAGAATGCCCAAATCGCTGCGAGGCTCAGTATCTTCAACCACATAACGTTCAATCAAAGTGATGTATTTGGGCGTTATCAGCGGCATCAATAAATTGCTGATTTTGGTCGCCAGCCGATGATGAAAATCTGGCCATAAACTTCCTTCTAAATATGGATTCATTCCCGGAAACGGAGATTTCATGTTGAACGCTTTTTGCAAAAATAATTGAATGATGGGAGAGAGGCCAGAAGTCAGACCGCTTTGCTGTCAGAAATCAGATACACTATCGTCTGACCACTGATCACTCAACGATGCTTATCCTGAAATTTGATCGTCATTCTTCGAATTTCAGAAGCTTCTTGAATCAGCCTATTTAAGTCGAATTCATTTATATAAGCGAGGTCAAACGAAACGTATAATTGAGTTTCCACTTCGCAACTTGACGCGATGGCGACATCAAGAAAATGAATCAATTGAGGGTTAGTGCTTCTCCCGCAACCTTCTGAAATATTTGAAGGGATTGCTACAGCGGCTCTCCTTAGCTGAGAGGCCAAGCCATACAGTTCTTCTTTAGGAAATGATTTGGTTATCAAATAAATTTCTTTCATGAATAATCTGGAGCGAGTCCAGATGTGCAGTTTTTTGAAATTATGTTTCATCACAGTAAAATTTAAATGAGATGTCAGAGGTAAGATATCCAAAGTCTGGCCTCTGACAATAAAATGGTCTGACTTCTGACCTCTAAAGATAAATAAAAATGGACCACCTACTAACCTACACCATAGGTGATGAAGGCATCGCTACCATCATCATTGATCAAAAAAATAACCCTACCAACCTTTTCAGTTTTGAATTTGTCAAAGCCTACATTGAAATCGCTGAAAAATTGGTGCAGGACGACGGAGTGAAAGGCGTCATCGTCACTTCCGGTCAGCGCATGTTCATGGCAGGCGCCGACTTGCGGGAACTTGGTGCAGGTGGATTTGACCCAGAGGAATTTTTCCAAAGTATTATGCAAATGCATCAAAGCTACCGGGCCATTGAAACGGCAGGTAAGCCATTTGTCGCTGCCATCAATGGCACAGCTTTGGGAGGCGGATTTGAGCTTTGCCTTACCTGTCATCACCGTATTGCTTTGAACAGCCCAAAAATAAAATTAGGGTTTCCCGAAGTACAGGTAGGTCTTTTTCCCGGCGGGGGAGGAACAGTGAAAGTACCCTATTTATTAGGTATTCAAAATGGCTTGACTTATTTGCTGCAAGGTGTACACGCAAGGCCAGACAAAGCACTGAAGGACGGCTTGATCGATGCTGTGGCCGATACGCCAGAAGAATTAATGGCCGCTGCCAAAAAATGGATTTTGGAAAATCCCAACCCCGTTCAGCCGTGGGACAACAAAAAGCACCGCATCCCTGGCGGTGGTTTGATGACGCCTAATGGCGCGCAGACCATGATGGGCGCCATTGGCAATGTGCGGAAAATCACACATGGCAATTACCCGGCAGCACAGTACATTTTGAGTACTGTACATGACGGCCTACAAGTGACCTTTGATCGGGCATTGGAAATCGAGGCAAGGTATTTCACCAAAGTCATCCAAACCAAGGAAGCCAAAAACATGATCCGCACTGGCTTCATAGGTATGCAGGCAGCTAAGAAAGGAAAGGCTCGACCAAAGGATCAGCCGAAATACGAAGTCAAAAAATTGGGTATTCTTGGAGCTGGCATGATGGGGGCTGGTATTGCCTATGTTTCGGCGAAGGCAGGTATGGAAGTGGTATTGAAAGATGTGACGATGGAAGGGGCGGAAAAAGGAAAAGCCTATTCCGAAATGTTGCTGGATAAAGCCATCGCAAAAAAACGCTCGACACCTGAAAAAGCAGAGGCCCTTTTATCAAGAATCCATGCAACTGATGACCCTAACTCGATGGAAGGCTGTGACCTTGTAGTCGAAGCGGTCTTCGAAGATCCGGTGCTGAAAGACAAAGTGACTAAAGAAACGGAAGCTGTTTTAGGTGCAGATAGAATATATGCCTCCAACACCTCTACTATTCCGATCACACTGTTGGCCAAGTCATCACAGCGGCCAGACCAATTCATCGGCATTCACTTCTTTTCACCTGTGGATAAAATGCCTTTGGTGGAAATTATTGTTGGAGAAAAAACGGGCGACAAAGCCATTGCTGCCGCTGTGGATTATACAGTGGCTATTGGTAAAATTCCAATTGTAGTCAACGACAGCCGAGGGTTCTTTACTTCCCGTTGTTTTGGTACATATGTGAGCGAAGGCATGTTTTTGCTAGAAGAAGGTGTACCCGCAGCCATGATCGAAAACATAGCTAAACAAAAAGGCATGCCAGTCGGCCCATTGGCTGTACATGATGAAGTGACATTGACTTTAAGTGTCCATGTTTACGAAAGTGACCCGACGCCTGAGAAACAACCACAGCAGATCCGTTTCTACAAATTGTTGAAAGATCTCGTGGACAACCATGGCCGCAAGGGCAAAAAATACGGTGCTGGTTTTTACGACTATCCAAAAGGGGGCAAAAAAAGATTGTGGTCCGGGCTCTCCAAACTTTACCCATCAAATGTAGATGCACTCGACAAGGAAACCGTTGCCAAACGCCTCTTGCACCGTCAAGCATTGGAAAGCTATCGCTGCCTTGACGAGGGCGTGTTGAATTCAGTTGTTGACGGCGACATTGGCTCAGTGCTGGGCTGGGGATTTCCAATCTATACTGGTGGTGCTCTCTCCTATATTGACTTTGTGGGCATGGATCAGTTCATTGCAGAATGTGATGATTTCAAAGAAAAATATGGTGAAAGATGGGCTGTTCCTGACAGCCTCCGTGCCTTATCTGCTACTGGAAAATCCATTCATGATTTTGGTAAAAGCAACGGCCAATACAACGCTGCCCAGATTAAAAAAATGCGGGAAGACGACCTTGTCGCTTATGCCAACCAGATTGGCATCTCGGCTTCTGTCGATGACTTGAAAGCCGACACCTTGCAAAAGGTATTGGATAAATTAGGCTACAACTAAGAAGTCAGAAATCAGATCGCTTTGCTGTCAGAAGTCAGACATGTTCTGGCTCTGAGTCTGACAGCGAAGCGGTCTGACTTCTGACTTCTCATCATCATGCTCCAAGGAATAAGGATAATCGACTTCACCCGCCTGCTGCCCGGCCCAGTAGCCACTCACTTATTGGCGCAAATGGGAGCAGAGGTAATAAAAATCGAAAGTCCGAAGCGGATGGATTATATCCGAAGCAGTGGCATGCAAGTGGACGGGGCGAGTGTATTGTTTCACCAACTCAATCACAACAAGGAGTTGAAAATGGTGGACTATAATACTGAGAAGGGGAAAGCGGAATTATTTGATTTAATCAAAAATGCTGACGCGTTAATTGAGCAGTTCCGACCAGGAGCGATGGATGCATGGGGATTCGGTTATGAAAAAATAAAAAAAATAAACCCAGCCATTGTTTATGTCTCACTGACTGGTTATGGGCAAAAAAGTATATATAAAGATGAGGCTGGGCATGACTTCAATTATCTCGCTTATGCAGGCATCATGTCTTTGCTAAAAGACGAATATGGAAAGCCTGTTGTACCTGGTTTTCAGATGGCCGATATCAGCGGAGGGTACATGGCCGTCATGGCGATGCAAGCGGCATTATTAAAAAAATATAAAACCGGAAAAGGCTCTTATGTGGACGTAAATTTATGCGATGCCGTATTGCCATTTTTAGCATTGTCACATGCGTTCCAGAGTATGGGTTTGGATCATGAACAATTTAATTTTATAAATGGTAAAACCGCCGTTAATTATTCCGCTTATGAATGTGCCGATGGTAAATGGCTGTCCGTTGCAGCAGTGGAAATTAAGTTTTGGAACAACATCTGCGACTTAGTCGAAAGACCTGATTGGAAACGAGACAACCCGTTGGAATTAATGAATAATCAATTTCCGAAAAAAGAAGTGGAGAATTTATTTAAAACAAAAACACGGGATGCGTGGATGGAAATATTTCAGGGGAAAGATGTTTGTATTGCCCCTATTTTGGAATTAAATGAATTAGAAAATCATCCTTATCATAAAGGGAAAAACCTTGGCTATCGGCAGGCAGGTAATTTTGAAAAATTTAAAACGGAAAAAGGGACGGAATTAAAAACGATTGGATTGCCTTTTAGAGTGACGTGAATTAATTCTTTTGGAAAAAAGGAAATTAAAATGATAGAATCTAAGTGGCCAGATCAAGTTGCATTCATTTATCTTTCGATAGGATTGACAAGAATGACATGATATAAAATATTTAAGAAATGGCTCTACAAGTCAAAATTTCAGCTTCCTCCTCTCCCTGAATAATATCAATTTTTAAATTGAAGTAGGTGGCAATTTGACTGACGATTTCCATCCCGTTTTTTGCTTCCCGCATGGCCGAAGTGGCGGTAGCTATGTAATTTTCCACCTCGTAGAGGTCGATAAACAATTTAAATGTGCGCATCAATTTTTCGAACTTCTCATATGTAATCGGTTGAATGGCGCCTTCTGAAAAAACATCTTTCCCAAGGCGCAACGGAAACCGCACATATTCCAGCTTTTTAAAACTAACCGTGCCATTATTTCGCAATACCCGAATTATTTGCAACCTAATTCCATTCGAACCTATGTCAATTGCTGCTAAAACCATTTTTATTTATTTTAATTAAACTTTATTCTAAAAAAAATTGCAAGGCGTGCCGTCAACTGAATAAAATCTATTATTGGGTGAATAATTACAGTGTAATCTAAGTTTCTTTCGATTCTCAAAATATAAAATTACTTTCTTAAAATTTTGATTGTCAATTTTTTATAAAAAGGTTTTAGAGGATTTAAAAATTTGAGAGAAATATTAATTTATTTAGATTACAGAGTAATAATTATACACAGATAATTGTTTCTTCTCATTTTAGTTTTCGCCATTTTTCTAAAGCTTTCAGATCATTCGGGAGAATGTACTATGTGACATACCTAACGGTAAAACAAAAGATGTGCTTTAGGTTGCACATCCCAAAGCACATCTTTAAGTTTATTCGTTGTACTGTCGAATTAAAAACTATTTCCCAGCCGCTTTCGCTACGATCTTCTCCAATTCATCCTCATCCCCAGGCACATAACCGTTGTGTTCGTAAATGATCTTGCCGCCTTTGGCAACGACCGTTTGGGGGATCGTCTGGAAATTGAAAGCGTTCCGCATGGATTCTTCATTGCCAGCGAAAATCACATATTCCCATCCCTTGGTTTCGACGACACCCGGCACTTTGGGAAGGGCACGTTGGTTGTCAATGGTGATGGCAATCAATTCCGCATTATAGTCAGCCTGCCAATCTTCGTAGTAATCGGCAATGGCATCAAGTTCTTTTTTACAGGGGGAGCACCAAGTGGCCCAAAAGTCAATGATATAAACTTTGCTGTCATCGGAAGCGAATTCTTTCAGGTCATAGGATTGCCCGTCAAGGGACTTTACGGTAACGCTCGGAACGGATTTTTGGCCAAAGGCCGCAAAAGTGCAAAATAGGGTGGTAAGGACTAAAAATGTCAGTTGCTTCATCTTTTCATATTTTGAATGGTTAAAAATTATTTTTTGCCAATTTGGAATTGCTACCTTTGGCTTATTAAGCTAAAACTGGCCACAAAGGTATCTTTATAATCTTTCATTTTAAGTGTAGGCGGCCAATATTAACCTGCCATTAACGAGCTTGAGGTTATTTAATTAAAATGTCACTTCAGACAAACATGATTGATTTTGAGAGTATGTTTATTGCAAAAAACTCTTTATCTGAAGTGCCTCACGAGCTTATATCAAAATAAAACGAAATTATATTTCTGTATGAAGACTCAAAAATTACTATTTTCCATATTTGTGACGTGCTGTTTGCTACAGGTCACTTTGTCCAGCATAAAAGCCCAATCGGATGAAGGTGCCCGTATCTCAGGTAACCTTGAGTTGAACGGCAATTTTTTCGTCCGTGATTCGAGCATCAATGCGGTCAACACGCCCCAATATGACCGCCAATTGTACGGAGCAGATGCGTGGTTGAACCTCAATTATAGTTACAAAGGGTTCGATGTGGGTGTCCGTTTCGACATGTTCCAAAACTCTTACCTTTTAAACCCAGCAGATTCATATACCGCGCAGGGCGTTGGTAATTGGTACGTGAAAAAATCCATCAACAAGCTGGGCATCACCGGCGGTTATTTTTATGATATTATTGGGAGTGGAATTATTTTTCGTGCATATGAGTCTCGGCCATTGGCCATTGACCAGGCTTTGTACGGCATCCGTTTAACGTACGACTTTAATGAGAATTGGCGCATCAAGGGGTTTACGGGACGCCAGAAAAAGCAATTTGATCTGTATAAGAGCAACTTCAGAGGGGCATCTATTGAGGGTTTCGTCAGCCTCGACTCGGCTAAAGTGACTTTGGCACCGGGCTTTGGGGCGGTCAGCCGGACATTGGACGACAACACCATGAACAATCTAGTGGCCAACTTAAATACCTACTTAAAAGAGGATGTGTTCACACCAAAATACAGCACCTATGCCTTTTCCTTATACAATACATTGACCTATGGACCTTTTACTTGGTACGCCGAAGCCGCTTTTAAAACAAAAGATGCCATGAACGATGCATTGTTGCCAAGGGAGACGATTTCGGGCGATACGATCATTGGGCGCTTTATCCAAAAGGAGGGGAGGGTTTTATACACCAGTATCAGCTATGCTAAAAAAGGGCTGGGTATTACTGTAGAAGGCAAGCAAACAAAAAATTTCGATTTTAGGACGAGGCCACAGGCAGAAGGCATACAAGGGCTTGTCCATTTTTTGCCGCCCATGACACGGGTAAATACTTACCGCATGTTGGCACGTTATGCTTCTAACACTCAATTTATTGGAGAAACAGCTATACAAGCAGACATCAGTTATCGTTTTAATAAAAAATTGACTGCAACGATAAATTTCTCCAACATAGGTGACCGGAACAGTAACGAACTTTATCGGGAAGGATATCTGGAGTTTTATTATAAATACAAGCGCAAATGGACCCTTACTGCTGGAGCCCAATACCAAGAGTACAACCAAGATATTTATCAAGGGAAGCCCGGCGTCCCTTTTGTGACAGCTTATACACCCTATTTCGATTTTTTATATAAACTCGATAAGAAAAGAGCCATCCGTTTTGAGGGACAGTATATGCAGTTGGAGGAAGAAAAAGGGGTGTTGGGCGACTATGGCAACTGGGCTTTCGGCCTTGTAGAGTATAGCATTGCACCAAATTGGACATTCACCATATCAGATATGTACAACATCAAGCCAGGAAAGCTTTCCCCTGAGAATACTACCACAGGGGATAAGGAAAAAAAGCATTACCCCCGGTTTGACATTTATTATACCTTTAAAACCAACCGCTTCTCCCTCTCTTACGTAAAGCAAGTGGAAGGGATTGTCTGTTCAGGCGGCATCTGTCGATTGGAACCTGCATTTAGCGGTGTAAAAGTTTCTGTTAATTCAACATTCTAAAAATAGACGTCAGGTTTCAGGGGCCAGGAGTCAGGCAAACTGACTCCTGGCCCCTGAAACCTGAGGCCTGAAAAAAAATTATGAAGCGTTTATTTTTCTTACTCTCGTTCATCGCCTTTTCATTTTTTGCATGCGAGGAAATTCCGCCCGTTGTGACAGGCTCAATGCCTGGAGACAACAATCCTGTTCCTCCTAAAGAACAAAAGCGGCAAGTCCTTATTGAAGAGTTTACCGGTGTGAGTTGTATCCAATGCCCTGCCGGCAGTGCCATTATCAAGGACTTATTGGGCACACACGGACAACAGCTCATCGCCATTTCTATTCATTCTGCTCCTACTTTTTCTGAGCCGTACCCCCAAAGCCAGTACGATTTCAGAACCAGTGAAGGAAACTCGTTTTACAGTTACTTAGGATCCCCAATTGGGTTTCCCTCGGCTACAGTTAACAGGAGGCTCTTTGATGGACGAACCAAGTTGCAAATGGGGAAAGGTGAATGGGCTGGCTTCATTGAAGAGGAGAAAGCTGTCGCTCCAAAAGTAAAAATCGGAATAGAATCTGATTTCGACGCAGTCAGCCGCAATGCTGCCATAGAGGTTACCTTGTTCGTAGAAGAAATTATAACCGAAACCGATGTCAATCTCAGCGTCATTTTCACGGAAAATGATATCGTTGATCACCAACTGACCCCAGGTAGCAGCCCTGACACCGACCCCACTTATGTACATGAGCATGTACTCCGGGGCATGGCCACCCCTTTCGATGGCTCCCCGATTACGGAACCTTTAACAGTGGGTGCAGTGATTACAAAAACTTTTGACTATACCATCCCTGCTGAGTGGAAAGAGGACAATGTCAATGTTATTGCAGTGGTAAATTTAAATGGAGAAAAAAAGGAGGTATTGCAGGCACATGAAGTCCATTTAGTCAATTAAAAAAACAATTTGATCATGAGATATTTATATTCCCTCTTTCTCTTGTTGGTTTTAAGTTTCTTTTCTTGCCATGAAGTACCTCCCTTGGGGATCGTTGACCCGCCCCCACCTCCACCCCCGTCAAAAAGAAATGTTTTGATTGAAGAATTTACTGGGGTGGGGTGCAAGAGTTGCCCTAATGGTAGCGCAGGTATTAGAGACTTAATATCCATTCATGGTTCACAAGTCATAGCTATTTCCATTCATTCATCAGGTAATTTTTCAGTACCCAGTCCTCAAAACCAGTACGATTTTAGAACAGCCGAGGGCGATGCTATCAAAGATTATTTGGGAGGTCCTATTGGTTTTCCTTCTGCAGTGGTCAACCGAAAGGCTTTTGATGGGCGCACCAGCTTACAAATGAAGCCAGATGAATGGGCGGGTTACGTAGCGGAAGAAAAAATGATTGAGCCAAAAGTCGCATTGAGCATTCAATCTGAATTTGATGCAACCAGCCGCAATGCATCCATTGATGTGGCTATTTTCGTTAAGGAAACGATTACCGAACCCAATGTTAACCTTAGCCTCATGTTTACCGAAGATGATATTATTGATTATCAAATGACTGACAATGGCCCCGATCCCAGCTATAATCACGAGCATGTCTTCAGGGGCATGGCTACGCCATATGATGGTTCACCCCTGACGGAAGATTTAACAGTAGGTAGAGAGGTGTCTCAATCGTTTAATTATTCCATACCATCAGAGTGGAAGGAAGATAAGGTAAACGTTATTGCGGTGGTAAGTTTGGCTGGAGAAAAGAAGGATGTACTTCAAGTCCATAAAATCCATTTGATTGATTAGGAATTCCATTTTATGGAAATTCACCTAAAACGAAATCAAATTGGGGGTATTCGATTAGGTAGATAATAGTCCATCTTTCATGCATTTACAACAAACCCCTTAACACTATTTCTGTCATTTGGCAGCCCAATAAAACAAATGGTCCAGAGTTAACATTAATAGACGAGCAGAAGAAGGTGATTTAGTGAAAATTGAAAATCTTCTATTTTTCAATCGCAAAAAGTCCTGTACATGAAATTGACCTCGGCTTATATTTTTTTCGCCCTAGTTTTACTGCACTTGGCGGGCTGCAAAGTAGACGAACTGACCAGTGCAGACGCCGTTTCAGACGAGGCGGAATTTGCCATTCCACTTGGCAAGATCAGAACTACAGTGGAAGACCTCCTTGATAATTTCGATGAAAACACGGTTATAGAAATTGGCCCCGAAAATGTTATCCATTTGGTTTACAGGGGCGATGTGCTGACGCAATATGCTTTTGAATACTTGGAGGAAGCCGCTCAGAGTATCCCCCGGATCATCCCCATTATTGATACCAATTTCATGGTACTGCCATTCTCGTCGCCAGCCGTTTTAGAGGTTGATAAAGCAATCTATAAACAGGGAACTGTAAAAATAGCTGTACATTCAACCCAATACGCAGGACTTGTGAAGCTGACAGTTAAATTGCCACAGGTTTTCAAAAACGGCGTCCCCTTTGCCATAGAAACTACCTTTAATTCTCCTTTTACAGGGGGGCTACCATTCATTGGGACGGAAGTCCCAGGTACCGCCGTTGATATGACAGGGTACGAATTGATACCAGAAAACGGCAACATCAACGTGGAGTATGAGGCTATCACGGAGGGCGGCGCAGGCGATTCGATTATTTTGGATGCAGTCTCCCTTTTAAACGATAGTATTTTTTTCTCCTACTTCGAAGGCTACCTCGGGAATGAAGTGTTCAACGGTGGCAGAGATACAATCCAAATTGATTTTTTTGAAAACTGGACACAGGGCGATGTTTTTTTTGAAGACCCTGTAATCACCATAAATATCACCAATTCATTTGGTGTGCCTACCCGCTCGGTCATTGATACTTTTGACATCCTCACCGCTGACGAACAGCGCATCCCGCTCCAGAGCGAATTCATTGATACCGTTGATGGGATCGATTTCCCTTACCCACAGATAGATGGGGATTCCGCCATTTTGACTTTTGATTTTGATAAAACCAACTCGAATATTGACACCGTTTTAGGTTCCCGCCCTATTGCCCTTGATTACAAAGTGGATGCCCGCATGAACCCCGACACAAATGTTGCCCTGCGAGGCTTCATCTCCGAAGAAAGCTTTTACCGAATTCAAGTAGAAGTTGATTTACCGCTTCATGGAAGAGCGGCTGGCTTTGGCGTCACCGACCATTTCAACGTTGATTTTAGCGGGTACAGGGAAGTGCTGGAAGCAGAGTTCAAATTAATCGCAGATAACGAGACGCCGTTGGATATTATCGGCCAAGCATATTTCCTTGACGGAACTGGCGCTATTCTTGACTCATTGTTCGATGCAGGCACATCTACGATAGTCGGCGCCGCCTTGGTTGACAACAGCGGCAACGTCATTTCCCCCACCTCAGAAATATCCTTTGTTACTTTTGGTGCTGAACGGTTTGACAAAGTTAGAACTGCTGAAAAGATTTCCTTAAATGCATTCTTTTCCACTTCTAATGAGGGTCAGCAGTCGGTCAAAGCGCTGGCAGGGCAGGAAGCCGAGATCAGGATGGGCCTCAAATTGAAAACAGAATGAGGATTGGCTATTGGCCGTTGGCTATTAGCTGTTGGTAAAAAAACCAACAGCCAATGGCTAAAAGCCAAAGGCCATTTCTTGTAGTCTCATCACTTATCCATTACAAAAATGTTCAGGAACTTATTCACCTTCTCCTTCCTCCTCTTTACATCCTCCCTATTAGCTCAACAAGAACTCGGCCTGCATTTCCTTCGCGACAACTGGCACGCCAATGAAACCAACCCCGCCCTTGTGCGTGATAAAGGATCCGTTTTCCGCCTTCCCGGCCTCTATAATGGACTTTCCTTCGACGGGCCGTCTTATAGCCAACTCGTCACAAAAGTGAATGGCGAACCAGTCATCAATGTCAATTCAGTCATCACTCATTTAAATGATGAAAACGTCATCAATAATGATTTCGAACTGCAGACCATCGGTTTTGCCGTTCCTGTGAAAAAAGACTTTGTATTAAGCTTTGGCCATGCCGTGAAGTATCATGCCTTTTTTAAATACCCAAAAGAGCTGGCGCAAGTAGCTTATGAAGGCAATGCCCAGTTTATTGGTGAGACCGTTGACATCGGCAACGAATTGCAGCTCTCCGGGTTTCATTCTATTGACATGGGGCTTGCCTATAAATTGAAGGAATGGACTTTTGGCGTCAAAGCGAAATTCATGAGTGGCTTTGTGGATATTACCACCGACCCTCTTCACAAATCGGTTAACCTTTATACCGACTCCGATATTTACCAGATCTCGTTGGAAGGTGATTATATTTTGAACAGTTCCAATGCCTTGGATTACAGGTCGTATAATGATTTTGACTTCGACCTGAATTTTGGGACTTTCACTGCGAATAAGTTTTTCGATGGCAATACGGGGTGGGCATTTGACCTCGGTGTTCATTATGAAACCGAAAAATGGGATATTGCTGTGAGTGCCCTCAACCTTAGCAATGGCATCACTTGGACCACAGAAGTGACCAATTACATCATTCAAGACTCTTATGAATACAATGGCCTCGATTTCTCCGACGCCCTGACTGGCGGCAGCACGCCTAACCTTGATGCAACCCTCGATTCATTGGAACAAATTTTTCAACCAGAACGATCGGAAGGTGCATATGAGAACAATATTCCCCGTCAGTTTTATGTGAGCGGTTTGTACAAGGCCAATGAAAAATGGCGGGTTGGGGCAGTCTTTTTCAATCAAGAATTCAGGGGAGTGTCACGCAACGTCTTTGGAGTCCACACCAACTATGATCTGGCCAAATGGTTTAACGTTGGGTTAACCTATTCTGCCACTGAAGATACTTTTGACAACCTCGGCATGAGCATGATGCTACAAGGTAAATCATTCCAACTGTTCGGCATCTCGGACAATATCATTGACATTATCAACCCTACACAAGGCAACGCATTTGCCGTCCGACTTGGCGGTAATTTGTACTTCTAAGACAGCACTTATTTAATTTTCAATATTTTTTGAAAATAACAGCTCTGATGGAAATCCATTTCCCATCAGGGCTGTTTCGTTTCCAAAAGGTCACATAAAGGTGCATTGTTGGACTGCTAACTGAGGACTGAAGGCCCACCGTTGGCCGTCCACTGTCAACCATTGTACATTTGCCACGAGATGAAACCTACCCTGCATACGATCCAGCAGCCTATCGAAAAAGAATTGAGCCAATTCGAGACGCACTTCCGGGAGGCGATGAAAAGCCATGTGCCCCTGCTCGACCGTATCATGTACTACATCGTCCGGCGCAAAGGAAAGCAGGTTCGCCCTATGTTCGTTTTCCTAAGTGCCAAATTATGTGGTGAAATAAACGAAGCTACTTACATAGGCGCCTCTCTCGTGGAGTTGCTCCATACCGCCTCCCTCGTCCACGACGATGTGGTGGACGACTCTTATGAACGTAGAGGCTTCTTTTCCATCAATGCTCTGTGGAAAAACAAAGTAGCTGTATTGGTCGGCGATTATTTGCTGGCACAAGGACTGCTACTGGCTTTGAAAAACAAAGAATTCCGCCAATTGGAAATCCTCTCCGAAGCCGTAAAGGCCATGAGCGAAGGCGAGCTACTCCAACTTGAAAAGGCCCGTCGGCTCGACATCAAAGAATCGGTTTATTACGATGTCATCCGGCAAAAAACAGCCTCTCTCATCGCTGCATCATGCAGCACTGGGGCAGCCTCTGTCACTAAAGACGATGACGTGATCGAACGCATACGCCAGTTCGGCGAACACATCGGCATCGCCTTCCAGATTAAGGACGACCTCTTCGACTTTGGTACCGATGATGTTGGCAAACCACTCGGCATTGACATTCAGGAAAAAAAACTTACCCTGCCGCTTATTTACGCTCTGGACAATGCTTCAAATGGCGACAAGAGACACATCATCCGCCTCATCAAAAAATACCATGATCGGCCAGAAAAAATAAAAGAAGTCATCGAATTTGTGCGCCAAAGCGGAGGTATCGAATACGCCAAAAAAGCAATGGAAGAATATTCGCAAAAAGCGTTTGATATATTGCACACTTTTCCTGAATCTCCAGCCCGCCAATCGCTCAAAGATTTGGTCATATTTGTCACCCAACGGAAAAAATGATTGTTATTTGTTATTGGCGAGGTGCTAATATCTTAATACCCAATACCCAATACCCAATATCCAATATATTTGTGTCGATGAAACTACCGGACAAAATTTACCCTTATCTCATCTTCTGGGTCGTGCTAAATTTAATTCAGGCTTTTTTTTCTGAGCTGATCCACGATGAAGCCTATTATTGGTTTTATTCCACCAAAATGGACTGGGGATATTTTGATCACCCGCCAGCAATTGCTTTTTTTATTAAATTGGGATATACCCTTTTTGCAAATGAATTGGGTGTTCGATTGGCCATTGTATTTATGAGTACGGCCACTTTATGGCTGATATGGAAAACAATAAATGGGAATAGCCCTGCATTATTCTTTGCATTGGTTTTTAGTACGGCCATTATTCATGTGGGCGGGTTTATTGCTGTGCCAGATATTCCGCTTGTATTTTTCACTGCACTCTATTTTTATTTTTTTAAGAAATATTTGGAAAAAGACAGTTGGCAAACGGCGTTGTTTATTACTCTCGCCGTTATTGGTATGGCGTATAGTAAATATCAGGGGGCATTGGTCGTTTTATTTTCCATTTTGCCCAATCTGAAATTATTGAAGCGCTCCAGCCTTTGGATAATCCCTGTGCTGACCTTGCTTGCTTATATTCCGCATTTTAATTGGCAGCTTGCACATGAGTTCCCCACCTTCCGTTATCAGTTCCTCGACCGCTCGAATGTACCTTATAAAATTGAATTTTTCTTTAATTATATTTTGGGGCAACTATTGATATTCGGCCCGCTCATTGGCTTATTATTGTTTCCCGCTGCTGTTAAATACAAAGCAAACAATGATTTTGAGAAAACCATGAAATGGTGCTTTTATGGTTTCTTCGGTTTCTTTTTGCTTCAAAGCACCCGGGGTCGTATTGAGCCTAATTGGACAGTGATGGCTGCTATACCCCTGTTTTATTTTGGCTACCATTATTTGATTAAAAATGAAAAATTAAAAGTACGGGCATTTAAATTTTTATGGCCAAGTTTTATTTTAATTCTCCCTTTTCAGGATATATATGATGGTGGATTTTTTGCCAGAAGGGTTGGTTAAAAGAAATGAATTTCATGGGTGGAAAAAATGGGCAGCATCAATTTCTGAAAAAATGGGCGACATCAATTTCTGAAAAAGCAGGAGACCTGCCTGTCATATTTCACAACACATTTCAAAAGCCTTCCAAATATATGTTTTATGCAAATAAATTTGCCCACTCTGCCAATGCTGTAAATTATGCCGGAAAATAATACGACTTGCGAATTGACATGGAAGAAAAAATACAAGGGCAAAACTGTTTTCCGAATTCACGACCGGGGGAAAGACACCTTAAATACTGGCTCGGCAGGCAGTTATAAAATATGATATAGAGCCGGATTATACTTATTACAACAGAGTAAAAATAAGAATACCCCAAATCACTTTTGAAGTGCCCAATTGATACCATATTGGAAATTCCTGTCAAAATTGAAAACCCAACTTCCCGTGGATATTGATTTTTCAAAACACTCAAAAGGGGAACTGAGCATTCAATATTGTCTTATTCAAATATGGAGTGGTGCAAAAATATTGGCTCTGCCACGGAAAAATTTCCCGTCCAAAAATTAAAAGCTGGAGAAAGCGTGGACATTAAAGTAAAAATTCGCACACCCCCTGAACATGGTAAACATTGGCGTTTTAGATTGGCCATAAATACAAAGGGGTTTTTTTGGAAGAAATAGCAATTCAACTTTGTTTAAAACTATAGATTGATAAATCAGAAAATGAAAAAAATAGTTTTTATATTTTTTTTGCACTTTGTTTTCGAAGGGTTACTAACTTGTCAAAATAATGATGCTCAATGGCTCTCTCCCCAAAGCACTCAAAAACACCATCTCACCTTTCAATATTTTCGCATCGACCGCAAACAAATAGGGAATGGAGTGGATGTAAATTTGAGCACCAATTTTGGATACTTGAATATTTTTGACAGTAGCCAACGATTTGCCCCTGACGAACCTTCTTCTTTTTCTTCGTTGGAATATACTTTTTTAAAGAAAAATATTTCGCCAAAAACAGGTTACTGCATTGCAGCAGGTATTTATAGAAATCATCTTAAAGGTGATTTCTTATTAAAAGATTACGTAGTGCATTTTGGCAGAGGGAACAGTCAGGTCGGATTATGCGCATCAACAAATATATGGGTTCAGTTTTTAAAAAATATGGAAATTGTTTGTGCCTTCCAAGTAGGCACTGGCCCACATTTTACCAAATTAACAGCTGGTGACAATAAAGTTATTCCAGAGAAATGGGGAGCAAGAGGTTGGGGCGCCACTTCCAATATAGGGCTATGGGCAAACAGCCCCATCTTTTTCAAACGCTTTGCTTTTGGAGTGGGCGCAGTCTATAATTACACCTATTCAAAATACAGGCCTTTTGAAATAGAAAATGCCATTGCCGGGCATATTGTGAAGTATGAAAACATCCATTTTGTTGCAGTAAGCAAAAAACCCAAGTTGACTTTGTTGTTTAAATATTATTTTTACAAAATGAATGGCTTTAATTAAATGAAAGGTTTTGAAAAAAACATAGTAGGACTAATTCTGATTATTGTTATAATAATTGCTTCAACAATTAATACAGGTGCTCAAACAGGGGTGAAAAAAAACCGTGATAGCAAAAATCGAATATACGCATACTGGGGTTGGAACCGTGGCTACTTCACAAAATCAGACCTCCATTTTTCTGGCAATGGATTCGACTTTACTCTGAAAGACGTTACGGCCAAAGACCGTCAATCTGAATTTTCATTTCGTACTTATTTCCATCCAGCTAAATTAACCATTCCCCAAACTAATTACGGCATTGGTTTTTATTTTAAAGATAATTATGTGATAACCCTTGGCGTGGATCACATGAAATATGTCGTTCAGCGCCCCCAAGATGTAACTATTTCAGGGGACATAACAGGTGAAGGGCTACCCTACCAAGGAATATATGAAGATGAAAAAATAACCATTCGAGATGATTTGTTAAAATTGGAACATACCAATGGTCTTAATTATTTATCCGTCGGCATTTTACGATCTGATAATCTATTAAAGAAAATAAAGCGGTTGGAAAATAAACTGGAATTAAATGCAATGGAAGGCATCGGTGTTGGCGTCATTATACCCAAGACGGACGTCACCTTATTGTCACAACCCAGAAACGACCAATATCATTTATCTGGCTTTGGCCTCTCTTCCAATGCCGGACTGCAAATTGTTTTATTCAATCATTTTTTTATCCGTGGAGAAGTAAAAATGGGTTATATTAATTTAACATCTTTCAGGGTATCTTCCAATAAAGATGAATACGGCAAACAGCATTTCTTTTTTTTGCAGCCGAGCGGGCAGTTTGGGTGGGTGTTTTATTTTTAATTGTAACTATTCAGCTCTAAAGCGAGCTGGTTAATGTAAAAGAAATAGAGTTATCTGTAAATAAGTTGTTTAGTGCATCAAGAACATTGACATTTTGTTTACGGGCAGTAACGATAAAGCTCCGTATTCTGGTAAAAATATTAGCTCCCTGGATGCTTCTAAAACAACCAGATATTTTTTGTTTGACTTTCATCATTCGAATATCGCTTTCTGAAAAATTATTATCGAATGGAACGGTAAAGTCAAAAAGGAACCTTAAAATATCATCTGCATATTTTTTTAATCGATCTAATAAATTGCGGGCTGGTGTTTTTTTCTTTCTGCCCACTCTTTTTTTCTTCGGCGGATGGAAAGGGTTTTCTTTAAAGCCTTTTTGAATAATTACATCGTATTGTTTTTTATATTTTTTCAGCGTGATTTTACTTAGGGCTGATTTGCCTTTATCAATAGCTCTTTGTTTTGCCGTTTTCATTTTTATGAGCAAGTTGATCAGTTGGTCTGCCCAGTTTTGCCCAAAACGTTCTTTGATAAAGGTTAAATCCCTTAGTAAATGAGCATTGCATAGGGAGTGTTTACATTGATATTCATAATAGCTTCGCCAGAAATCGTGAACCGCTACACCTTTGAAATGAGGTAGGATATTAATCGCATTCATCGCCAGGGTCCCTCTTTTGGGGTGAACTTCATAATAAGCATGTTCTGTAGTAGAGCAGCTATGCAGCCACAGTCGTTTGGCCATTACCCGGAATCCGGTTTCATCAAAACCGGCTACCAGGCAATAGGTCAACAACTTTTTGAGGCGATTTTCAAAAACTTCTAATTTGTCATAAGCACATTTGCCGATATTAAATAAAGTGCCCTTGCTGAGGTTATGGTTAAAAAGGTCACTAACCAATTCTACAGTTCGTTGGTAAGGAAGCAATTGATAGTTTTGTAAATAGACCATCATGCTTTTTATATTCGGGCCATAAGCAACATGATGATTCACCCCAGGCGGAAAAGACTTGTTAATATGACCACAACTACAAATTTTAACTTCTGATCGGTGCTCTGTTATTTTAATGTGAAGTGGCGGAATATCATAAACCTGACGACGTTCAACACAGGCTGTTTTTTGATCGCCCAGCTTTTTTTTACAGCACGCACAGCAAGTTACTTTATGCAATATAAGCCCATCGGGATGTTCAACCATTTTTAAAGTATCTCCATGATGACCTTTTTGGCCACCAGCCTTTTTACCCGATTTTTTACGAAGACTTTTGGGTGGTTTAAAAAAAGTATCTGTTGACGGAGGCTTGCTACTATTACTACTGTTTTTTGATCTTTGGTTTTCAAGTTCTTTAATCCGTGCTTCCAGTTTTTGAATTTTAGACTCATATATCAACGCAATGGCCTTTACTGCTGACTGACTTTCCGTGGGCAGCGTTTTTATTAGGTCTTGTATTTCTTGTGGAAGCATTCGAAAAAATAAACTTTATTTTTTAATTCTCAGCTAATCAAGCTGAATAGTTACGAAAAATTTTATTATCAAATATGGAATATTAATTTTCATCGGTTTATTGACAGAATATTCTGGATTTGCACAAACTCCTGATTGGGTTTCAGATATTGCGAATTCTCTTGAAATTGAAATTCAAGAAATATCAGAATATAACATTGTTCCGAGTGATACGTGGGTAGATGGTACGCAAACTCTAACCCATACTTCTATACATTTAAAAGGATTGGTATCTAACGGCAACTCTTTTATTGCAAAACTTCCCGTTAAACCATCAGACGGTATTTATGCTTTAGACCATTCTGTTGTTAAAACAAAAGAAACCTGCGAAGCCCAATGTGGGTGTGAAAGCTGTCAATTTGTGGATACTGGTGGATGTAATTGTGAAAGAGGCGAAGGCCAACCTAATTGTGACAACTGGTGTAAGCATACAATCACCAGAGAAAGTCAGGGCCAGAGCCAAGGCCAAGGCCAAGGTCAATAAGCCAGCAAACAGCTTATCTATCAAATATTCTGAAAAAATTCAGAGCAGGAATATTGCCGAAAATTCCTGTTAAAAATGTAGGCAAACTAAAACTATTTTATCATGAAAAAAAATTCAATTACCATAGTGGCATTCTTCTTAAGCTTCAACTTTGCTTTCATAGCCACTTTACCAACTGAAGCTAAAAATATTAACCAGCCAACCACACTTTCTGACATAAAACCACCTGTACTTGGTAAATTTTGGAAGATTCTTAAAGGTGATCTGAGCGGAGCCTTGGCTGGAGGAGCTACAGGAGCTGCCGCAGGAGCTGTTATGGGTGGAATTGGTGCTGGCCCCGGTACAGTGATAGGAGCCATCTTAGGAGGAGCCGCTGCTTCCATTGACGCGGCTGGCCTTGTTATCGCCCCTCCAGATTTAGGTGGTACGGCAAATCCTCTCAATCCATTTGATAATGCGGGAAAATACCACTATGAAAGTATTAATGACGCATATGAAAACCCATCTGGAATCATCAGCACTCCCGGGTCACTGAATAGAGGAAGCTTTTACCAACTCGTTCAACAGTTGGTCACAACTGAAGGTCTCGCAAGTGCCTCTGATTTTAATCAGACATTTCCCCAATCTTTCATGGAAAGTGTGATGAACCAGGTCTCCAATGTAGAAGACTTTTCAGCATTTGTCAATCAGTTGCAAACCGCAGGAACACTCAGTCAGCAGGAAGCGTCCATTGTTTTGTCGTATATTAGTGTTCTTGAAAATTCCACCAATCTTAATTCTTTCGTAAGCTATTCCATACAGACGGAAAATGCAATAAATAATTCTACGCAACATTCAGCACACTCGTAAGCTATCATATTATCTTTTATGGCTACTGCCAGATACGGAGCTGCTTATTGGGGAGTTTTCGAATAAACGGGTCATTTCATTTCTTTTTGTGATGATGCAAACTTAAGCTGGTTTTTGCATCATCACATTCTTTAACCATATCATATAAATCCGTAATTCATGAGAACTTTTATTTTAATTCCAACGATTTGTTTCCTTGTCCCGGTTATCGGCCTATCTCAAAGTGAAACATTAAAAGACCCGTCATCAAAAATTTCAGTCAATTGGTATTTGTCCATCAACACTGCTTTTTTTGAGGATATAAATGTAAATGCTTCTTTGGATGATGCCGGGCTGTTAACAATCAACAATATTGCCATTGGAGCACAAGTTGGAACGGACTTTAATTTTGGCAAGTCAATCATCAATATTGAAAGCGGACTTTTTTCTAATACACCAAACAAGGAGTCTAACCAATCAGCATCCATGAGATATTTATCAGCCTCTCTAAGCTATAATTATAAACTCATCGAATGGGAGAAATTTTCAGACATTTACTTAGGGCTTGGGTACAACTTCTCAGCATATAATGCAGACATTTACTCAAAATCAGACAATGCCAATTTAAACGACCTGTCCCCTGATGATTTGAACGGAGCACTGAGCCTCCATTCGTTTAACCAGGGAGCAGGCATATTCATTTCTTTTGTATCTCAAAATAACAATAACTGGCTCAGTGGCACCTCTTTGAAAATCGCTTATTTGTTTGATTTTTCCAAACGTGATTGGGAGTCTGAAAGTGTAAACCTTACAAACAGCATTTCTGAAGATTTTAGTAGAATTAATTTTTCAATAATAATCCCTATACTTAGGGAGCAGTGAAAAATGAGCTAAGTTGTCGGTCGAGTTAGAGGTCGGTAACTTACCCGCTCGTGCAGAAATAATAATATTTGCAAAAAGACAATAGCAATGATGTGTTTTTTTTCAAAAGAATGCAAAGGCCCTATGCTGGCGCAGCGGCTGTACAGCATCTGCATTGTTATAATATTGTGGGGAGTCCTGCACAAGCGGGTAATCAGGGGCAGAAGATTTTGTTTGGATTTTGATTGAATAAAAACTTATCGAACTATTGTTAATTAAATAGTCATTTCATATGCATTTAATTTTTTTCTTCATCTTCTGGCTATTTGTTATGCTGTTTTGCTATTTCTCGCACAAGGAGAGATTAAGGGATATAGAAACGGTACCAGTTATTGTTAACATCCTATTGTGCTTAGTGCCATCTGTCAACTGGATTATTTACAGCAAGTATTACTTGATGAATTGGGCTTTAGTGTCAAAATTTTTTGCAGGCATCATAGTGATACTTTTCACTTATTGGGTTTCAGTAAAAATATTAATTTATTTTGCAAAGCGGAATACACACAAGCCTGAAGATTAATTTTTTGTAACTATTCAGCAGGATTGTTTTTTGAGATAAATTGAAAATTTATCTCAAAAAACAATCACTTTCCACCTCCACACTGAATAGATACAATTTTTTTTAATGATGCTGCTTGAACTGGTTTCCGATTTGTTGGGAGGGGCGCAATATTAAAATCCATGCTTATTGAATCTCGGTGCATATCTTCACTGACAAAGAGGCTGAAGAAAAATAGCGGTATGAAATCAATAAAAGTGAAAAACCTGAGTGATAGCCCTCTGTGGATTCTGGTTTTTTCTTCTTAATAATATTTTGGTTAAATTAAATGTGTTTGCCATGTTTCAAAAAATTATAGCTACCATGTTTTTGGGGTTCATTTTATGTTCCACTTTGTTTTCGCAAAAATATATGACCGTGCGGCGGCTGCATCGAAGCCATTCCTCATTTAAACGAAATGGCAGAAAAATACGGCAGCGATGATGTTATTTTCATTTCCATTAATTCTTTTGACAAAAAAGAAAAAATAGAAAAGTTCCTCCAAAAAACGGAAATGAAGATCATACATCGCCATGGACGATGAAAAGAAAACGTACAACGCATTCGAGGTCGGGGCGATGCCCAAAACTTATTTGGTAGATAAAAACGGCTATTTAAGGTGGCAGGGTGTTCCCGGTCTTTTGACGGATGAATTCATGCAGGCTTATTTAGAACGGGATGAGATATTGGTGCATGAGGTCATGGAAAATCCCTTGCTGTATTCGTTTAATATTTCATTGACCAAAGACCGCTCCATCTCCAATGTTAGTTTTACGGATGGGGATAAATATGGAGTTACTTGGAAAAATAGAGGGATTACTGATGTTATTTATCAGTCATATTTATTTATGAACTTAAATGAATATGAATTTAGGTTTGAAGGCAAGATACCTCTTGAACCAGCACTAGATGTAGAAGTGCTTGCAGACACATCTTTGAGCCAAGAGTTTGTTTTTAATGATGTGGCCAATAAGCTGTCGGGAATGTTTGATTTTTCAATCACCACCTTAAGAGAGGAAAAGGAAATATGGTATTTAACTATTTCTGATGAAGAATTATTTAATAAATCAAAGTCAGAAGACCAAAAGGGCAAGTATTCATATAATGATGAAATAAAACTTGAATTAAAAAATTGTGAGGCATATAGATTGATCGGCATCTTAAAAAATAATACTGATAAAATAATTATCGGTGATGATTTAATGGTTCGCACTAAATACGATTTGACCCTGCCCAAACAAAGCATCGAAGAAATTGCAAGAGCACTAAAAGAAAAATATGGATTGTCTTTAGAAAAGAAAATAGAAGAAGTGGAAGTAAGGGTGATCCGTTTTAAATAAATCCAAACTCTCATTTTTTTTAAAATAAATAGCTATGAAAATCTCTATTCACATCATGTTTTTTATCCTGCCATTTCTCCTAATGGCTTTTGGCATATCAAATAAACCCTTATCAATAGGCAACCCTATCACCATAGAAATAAATGTGGGAAAAGGCGCCAACTGCTACGACCGTGGTCGGCTGTGCAATGCCAGCGCTATAGAAATGAACAGCTCGCAAATAAGCCCAGAAACCGACGCCCTTGGTAAAGCCTATTTCGACAGTAATGGCCATTTCGTAATGGAAATAAATATTCTGTTTACTGACGCCATCACCGATGAATTATCGGACGGGGTATTTAATTTGGAAGAAAATTTCCAGCTCTCCAGTGAATTAATGACAGAATTGGGAAGGTCATCCGATACCGTTATTTTGAACAGCGGTAATTATATGGTCGAACAAATGGAGGACAATATTTACCGCATTGTATTTTAATGGAGGGAAAAATGGCACAGCGAATTTAATTTAGCAGATAATTTCAAATTGCCTCTTAATTAAGGCCACCTTTTTCCAGGTTCAAAAAATATTTCAGCTATGAAAGCAACAACCTTACTTCTCGTGTGGGGACTATCCCTATATGCCCCTCTTTTCGCAGGAAACGCAACCGATTCCATTTTTGTAAATAATATTTTACAGGAATTAAATACGGAATTATCAAAGGCCAAAAATGAATTTGAGAAAAAACAAGTTCAGTTGCAAATAGAATTGGCCGCTGTCAATAACATCCTCAAAAATGGTTATGCTGGAAGAGGTATGGCCGCCTATTTGGAAGCCATGAACCGAAAGATGGAACTGCGGGACAAAATTGACATATTGGATGGTATGTACCAACTCAATATGGCGAAAGCCCGCTATCGGAAAGGCATGGAATTAATAAAATTGATGTACGAAAAAATATTGGGATTGGACCACCATTTCCACTCCGTTAAAACCTATAACAACATCGCCCAGATGACCAACCCCAATGCCTACCCTGCTTACCAAGAATCGAAAGAGGACATTGAGAAAAGGCTGAAAAAAGATTTTAATATCCGCATGCCCAACCTCCTGGCCACCAATCCGCTCATGTCGGCCACCTTTTCTTTAATGGCTGCTTTTGTCGGCGAAGGCGAACCAAGAAAAAAAGAAAAAGATTTGGAGGAAGTGGCGTGCATCCTCGATTTTACAGTGCGGATGTTCGCCGATCTGAATTTGATTTATTACGAAACGGAATTTTTAAAGGAAAGCAATAATAATTTAAAAACGGACTGCCTGAAATTATTCAAAGATTATGCAAAAATAATCGGCTATAAAGTGGAACTTGACGTTTGCCGTGCCGATGATGATTGGGAAACGGTTTATGATAAGCTCGACCAATTTATTATTGAAATGGAGGCCGACGCCCTTAAGAGCAAAGACGACCCCATCGCCAACCGCAGCCTGATGAAGGGCATCGCCAACCTCGAATTTTCCATTGACCGACTTTTGGATTTTTTGGAAAAATACAATTCCTTTATTGCACAGGGCGGAAAGTATTACCAGAAATTCGAGGTCATTGTTTCCAATTATCAAAACGAGGCAGCCTGTGCCAAACAATTGCCCCACCAATTTTCGACATTAAAACAGGATATTAAATATTCCATCGAAAAATTCAACGAAGCATACAATATTGCCGAATTGAATGGATCGAAATTAAAAGATTTGCTTTATGGCATTGAAGAATGAAACATTTGCTCCGGGAAGTTTTTTAGCTTCCGATAAAATTAAATCCACCATCGTAGAAGTCGAGTTCGGCTCACCGATGAAAAACTGCCTGCATTATGGCATCTGCCGAGTGACCATCCCGGCAGCTTCTGCAAAGAAACCCTGTTCGTGCAGAAGTTTGGCGACTATTCAATTATTGGATAAAAATTTATTGCAGTTTGTTTTTGATAAAAATAAAATGAACCATAAAACTTTTGAAAAATATTTTAAAAGTGGTTTTTTTCAAGTGGACGATGGTTATGAAATGCCGTCGGCTATTTTAGAAAAAATAAACTTGGAAAAATATACCATCAAAAATGGGCGATACCCTGTTCTAAAAAATGGGGATACATTGAAAGTTGTTTTTTGAGTTTATTTTTATCTTGTCCCATTATGTCAAAAAACAAGACCCACCCCATCAAAAAAATCCTGCGCTGCATGGCACTGGCCGTGGCCACCGTCCTTTTGACGAATGTCCTCATATTTGCGATGACCCTTCTTTTCATTGGGTGGGATGAAGGCGATACGTTCCGTTTCAAATACGGCACTTTTTACCAGAACGGTGAAGCTGTAGGGCTTGCCTGGGACGAAACATTCACTTATGTGTTTTTGCTATTCGCATTTTTAATTTTTTATTTCAAGAAATACAGAAAAGGCCAGTTGCCACTTGATTCTTGAACTTAGTTCTAATTTGACACTTTAAAATTAAGTGCGTGAGCACTCTTTTTAAAGTGTCAGAGTAGAATTAGAGACCATTGCAAATGAGAAAAAAAGTGCTAAAATATATTGGTAGGATTGCAATAGCAGTTGTCATTTTAATAGTTGCATCAACCGCCTATAATATATTCCGTGACATCCCGCTCTTTTCATTGCCCGTTGTGGATTTGGAGGGTCAGCAAGTTGATATTCAAGAACTGTACAAAGACAAAACGACCATCATAAATTTTTGGGCAACCTGGTGCAAACCATGCATTGCTGAGATGCCGGTCTTTGAAAGTGTTGGCCAATCATTGGACAAAAATGAATGGCAGATTATTTTTGTTTCTGATGAACCGTTGGAAAAAATAAAAGAATTTAAAAACAGTAAAAATTATTCTTCTTTGTTTCTAAAACTAACCAAAAAAAATGGTGACGTAGGCATTGTTGCTTTGCCAAAAACGATTGTAATCGGAAAGGGCGGCAAAGTTCTATATAAAAAAACAGGAAAAATAACAGAGGGTGCGGAACAGTTTGCAAAAAGATTGCAATTGCTTATTTCAGAAAATTAAGCGCTTTTTTTTTGATAAAACAACGTAGGATTTAGGTCAAAGCCGCAGAGCGGCGGCCCTGTTTGTAGCACATTGATTTGGTATCCATCCAGAGGGGCAGCGCCCCGATACTGTTTTGCACAGAAATAGATCCGGGGCGCTGCCCCTCTGGAGCGTTTTTCAACCGTTTTCTACAAACGGTGTCGGGGCGCTGCCTCTTTGAAACTGCTCCAGTCCACCTCACTCCAAGCTCCGCCACATATACCAACACCCATAACTCCGGTAAGGCCGCCAAGGCTCAGCCACTTCTGTCATCCTTTGTTTCAGTGCCCGCCCAGTTTCAGTGAGACCGTATTGAGTAACTATACCATTGCGAATGCCAAGGTCGTCGAGAGGCAGCACATCGGGACGGCGGAGGGAAAACATGAGGATCATCTCGACCGTCCAACGACCCACACCTTTTATCTGAGTGAGATATTCTATGATGGCTTCGTCGTCCATATCGTCAAGGTCACTATTCTCGATTTTTTCTTTTAGGAAAAATGCCGAAACATTTTGGATATAGGATGCCTTTTGACGGGAGAGGCCGACGCTGCGCAGCGTTTCCTTATCAATGGTTGTTATCTTTTTTGCTTTGGGGGTTCGATTCCTAAACAAGTTCAGGAAGCGCCCATGAATGGTTTCGGCAGCTTTGCCATGGAGTTGCTGCCCAACGATGGATCGCAGCAGGTCAGGGTAGAGTCCTGCTGATTTTCGAAAGGCGGGTGGCGGGCACTCTTTTATCAGTTTTTTCAGAATAGGGTCTTTCGATAAATGTTGGATGATTTTTTTGTCCATACTTTTATTTCTCTTTATAAGACCCAAATATGCGTATTGTATTTTCTATTTAAAAACCTAATTTCAATCTCATATCTCACAAAAAATGGGCAACTCCTTTTGGAGTTGCCCGTCTGCATTATTTCCCGAAATAGAAATTTGATGGTGGTTCAATCAAATCAATGCCCTACCATCAAACGCTTTGTCACTACACTGTTCTTGATCAAAATCCGAACGATGTAAAGACCTACAGCGGATTCGGACATGTCAAATTGGTAAACACCCGAAGAGATGTCGACCTGCCGTTGTGAGATGGCCATTTTGCCATTGACATCAAATACATGGATGTCTGCTACCGATGTGTGAACATCTTCCAGCTCCATATTCACAAGGCCAGAAGTTGGATTTGGATAGAGTTTGATTTTTCTGGCCATTTCATGATCAATTACACTGACGACTGATTGAATGGTGAACGTATGTTGAGCGATACAGCCATTGGCATCGGTCACCTCCACATTGTAGTTGCCAGCGGAAAGATCGCTGATGTCTTCGTCATTGGAGATGAGGTTGCCGTTCTCATCCGTCCATTCAAATGTATAAGGGTCAACGCCACCAACTGGGGATATATCAATTGATCCATCCATGTTGTTGAGCGTTTCATTGGTCAAGTTGACTACATCTGCACTCAAGGCATCCGGCTCGCCTACGCTAAAGCTTTGCTCTTCTGTACACCCGGCATCATCAGTAACAACTACGCTGTAATCGCCTGCGGCAAGGTCAGAAATGGAAGAGGTTGTTGCTCCATTGTCCCACTCATAAGCATAGTTAGATGCACCACCTGCTACCTCTAAGGAGATGCTTCCATTTTCTTCACCAAAGCAGGCAACATCAATTGGGCTGCCTTCAATGGTCATATCGTCTTGCACTTTCACGGTGAAGTTGCAAAGAGCCGTATTGCCGCTTTCATCGGTAACCTTAACTTCCATAGGGGTCTCCCCTGTTGGGAAAGTTGCACCGCTTGGATAATTGGCAGGATAAGAGTAATTGAGATCGGAAGAACAGTTGTCCTCGGCGCCGACTGCATATTCGGCCACTGGATCACAATACGGCAGTACCATGTCATCAGGGCAGGTAGTGATATTTGGTGCCATATTGTCTTCTATGGTAACGATGGCCGTGCCAGAAGAAGCATTTCCTGCTGCATCTTTTACGGTCAGAACGACTGCATTGTCGCCCATGTCGCCACAACTGAAACTGCCGATGTCGGTACTCATTTCTGCAATGCCGCAGTTGTCGGTACTGCCACCGTCAACCATGTTGGGCATAATGGAGGCTTCGCCATTTTCATCCAACGAGACGACGATGTTTTGGACAGCTATGTCAGGTGACGTCATGTCGGTAATGGTAACCATCGCGGTTTCGGAACTGCTATTGCCAGCCTCGTCCACGACAGTTAGGGTAACCTCTTGCTCGCCAAGTGCATTGCAATCAAAGGAAGAAACATCGAGGGTCATTTCGGCAATGTCACAGTTATCGGTGCTGCCGTTGTCCACATCTTCGGGCTGAATGCTGGCTGTGCCAGTGCTGCCTATTTCCACAGAAATGTCCTGTGTTTTGACTACTGGATCTTCTGTATCGTCCACTGCAATGGTCACCTCCTGAGTGGTTATACAATCATTGGCATCCTTAACGGAAACAGTATATACACCTCCTGAAAGGCCTGTAACCGTGGCAGTTGTTTCGCCATTTGACCATTCGTAAGTATAACCAGCGATGCCACCTGATGCCTCTACTGTTGCGCTACCGTTGGATTCACCACAATCGGCATTGGTCACACCGGTCATTTCAGCTTCCAGTACAGCTGGCTCAGCGATGGTTACTTCTGCTATTGCAGGACAATTCACAGCATCGGTTACTTCAACACTGTAAGTGCCGGGTGCAAGGCTTGTTACGGTGGCAGTTGTTTCGCCATTTGACCATTCGTAGGTGAACGGTGAAAGGCCATTTTCCAACGTGACGGTTGCCTGCCCATCATTTTGTCCAAAACAGGAAACGTTGCTGATAGTCGTATTGGTTGTCATCAGGCAGCCAAATGGGGCGACAGGTATCGTTTGTTCTTCGGTGCAACCATTGTCATCTGTTACGGTAACGGTGTAATTGGCGGATGGAAGGTTGGTAATGGTGGCAGTTGTTTCGCCATTCGACCATTCGTAGGTATAAGGGCCAGTACCGCCAGTTGGGCTGGCTGTCGCCGTACCGTCGTTTGCTCCTGCAGATGTTTCTCCAGTTGAAGTAGTGTTAGGGTTCACAAGGGCAGGTTCGCCAATTTCGATAGAGGAGATTATTTCACAGCCATTGTCATCCGATGCAGTGACGGAATAAGTGTCTGGAGTCAGGTCATCAATGGATTGGGTCGTTTCGCCATTTGACCACTCATAGTTGATAGGGTCAGCGGCATTGGCCAAATCAATGGTGGCGGTACCATCAGTTGAACCGTTACAGGTAACATTTGTACCAGACATAGTTGCGGATAATGCACAACCAAAGGCGTTTACGGTAATAGTTTGGGATTCTGTACACCCATTTTCATCAGTGACAGTTACGGTATAAGCGCCGGGGGCGAGTCCTGTAATGGTAGCAGTCGTTTCACCATTGTCCCATGCGTAAGTATAAGTGCCTGTACCACCTGAAGGTGTGGCCGTAGCGGTTCCGTCATCAACTCCTGGAGCTGTTTGAGCAGTAGCAGTTGTTTTTACGGTCAGTTCACTAGGTTCAGTGATGGTGACACTTTTAGAAGCTGTACAGTTGTCCTCATCTGTTACGACAACAGAATAGTTGCCAGCACTGAGATTTTCGGCCGTTGGATCTGTATCCCCATTTGACCAGGCATAAGTAAAGGTGCCATTTCCACCAGATGCAGCAACGGTTGCTGAACCATTGGAACCACCGAAGCAATCAGCATTGGTTTGCGATGAAATGCTGGCCTCTACGCTGGGAGTTACCGCCACGAGAGAAGTATCATTGCTTTCACATCCATTGTTATTGTTGGTTACCACTAAAGAATAATCACCTGCCGCATCAACTATAGGAGTCAAAGTAGTGTCTCCCGAAACAATGTTTCCATTTGTTGTTGTCCATTGATAGCTGTATTGATTGCCGTTTGAAGAACCTGTACCGTTCAAGACAACGGAACTCTGGTTGCAGTTGAGGGCTTTATCATCGCCTGCATCAGCGGCCGGAAGGGTGGTGTTTTCGTTGACGTTGGCATTGTCGTCATTGGTACATCCGTTGGATCCTGTGACGGTCAGCGTATAAGTGCCCGTTTCCTCTACGGTTGGGTTTTGCTCGGGAGAGGAAAAATTGTTCGGGCCAGTCCATGCATACGTCGCTCCTGGCGTAGTGGAACTTCCAGTTAGTGTAACCGAATTAGCTGCGCAGGTGATCGTGCCACCGTCTGCTTCCGCATTAGGCGGAGTTGTGTTTTCGGCAACCTCCGCAGTTGCGGTTTCTGTACAACCATTGCTCGGGTCAGTTACAGTCAAGGTGTAGGTGCCGGTAACATCCACGTCAACATTTTGGTTAGGGGAATTGAAGCCTGCCGGACCAGTCCATCCATAGGTCACATTCGGCGTAGTGGAGTTGCCTTGTATTTCTACCATGCTGAGAATACAATTCAGTTCGCCACCATTTGCGGAAGCATTTGGAGTTGTATCGTTCATGATCACTGATGCTGAGGCGTCTTGGGTGCATCCATTGTCATTGTTAGTGACGGTTAGAGTGTAAGTACCCCCATCGTCTACGGTTGGTGAAAGGGTCGTTGCTCCTGAAACAATGTTGCCGTTAGCGGTCGTCCAGAGGTATTCGATATTAGGCCCTACGGAAGAACCGACCCCGGTAATGGTAGTACTTGTTGTTACACAATCCAAACTTGTGGGTGCATTGGCCACGGCAGATGGCGGGACAGTGTTGCTCGCTACTATCACAGAAGTTGACGATATACAGTTGGTAACAAAGTTGGTAACGAACAATTCATACGTACCAGGAGCATCGATCAGGCACTCCTCAAGCGTGTTGCTACCTGAAACGATATGCCCGTCATTGGTTGTCCATAGATAGCTGATATCTTGCCCGGTAGTAGAACCTGTACCGTCAAGGTACATAGAAGAAGTGGTACAATCAATAGCAGATGGGGCAGCGGCCTGAGCCGTTGGGATCACAGGTGGTTCAATGACTATGCCTGTTAGTTCATGGGTGCATCCATTGATGTCTGTGGTGGTCACACTATAATTTCCCGCAGGCAAGTCGTTAACAAAAGAGCCTGTTTCACCATTGCTCCAGAGGTAATTATAGCTATATGTGCCGCCAGAAGTAGAAACTTCAACGTTACCACCGAATATGCAACCAGCTCCGGTTATGTTCTCTATTTCTGTTTCAAGAGGGGCAGAAGGGCCGTTTACAAATATGGGCCCCAACGTTTTTGTACCTCCAAGCGAACCCGTTACAGTTACTGTATAGTCACCTACTGGAATATTGTAAAGGTCTTGTGTGGTTTCACCGTTGCTCCAATCAAAGGTATAAGGGCTAATACCTCCAATGGCGTTTAGGGAAATAGACCCCGTACTTTCTCCAAAGCAATCAACATCTGTTTGTGTGATGATTTCTAGAGTAGGGGCAGAGCAATCCTTGGCAAATTCCCATAGCTGGTTTTCCCCAACTTGCCCCACTTCGTAAATCTTTTTATCAGGGCAGATTCCGTAGATCGTAGGGTAATAGGCAATGGCAAAAGGGCCGGTCAAGGTATGCTGGTCAATAGTTGGGTAAGGGGTGCCAGTCACCCAGTCACCTAATGTTACATCATTGCACGTTGGAAGGTCATATAAACAATCCGTGTTGGTATCTTCATCGCTTTCTATCATGAATGCCATGATATGGGGCTGGTTGTTGTTATAGACGTCTTTGATAGCCTCAGTCTGGTGGTAGTTCCAACATGGGCCACACCAGGTTGCCATGAAATCAAGGAAAACGACTTGCTCTGCATCTAAGTAGGTGTAGAGGGTGTGGGTGATCCCATTAATATCCGCTTCTGTGAAGTCGGGTGCAGTCGAGCCGTTAGGCAATTGTGCATTTGAGATGGGGAGGCTTATAAATAGCAAAGCCACAATTAAAAGTAAAAGGTGCTTCATGATAGAAGGTGGTTTATGTTAAAAATATGATTCCAAACTTGTTGCAAATCCGGTTAAGAATGTATTCCTATATTCTTGTTTGACAGAAATAAATTGCAGTTAAGGGATGAGTCGCATATAAAAAACGGCCTAAATGTAGTGAATGTGGAATAAAGTACTGGCACGGACAGTTTATTTTTTTTTAAAATACTACTCCTGCACATATACCCGCTTTACCCTGACCGAAATGGATGTTAGTATTTCATAGGGGATAGTTCCCAAACAAAGGGCGAGTTCTTGGACGGGCTGCTCGTTTCCTTTGTTGTCTTTTCCAAAAATTAAGACCTGGTCATCTTCGGAGACATTCGGGATATCGGTGATGTCCACCATGGTCATGTCCATGCACACATTGCCGATGAGGGGGGCTTTTTTCCCGTTAATTAAGACCTTGTAATTTCCATTTCCAGCTTTCCTAAACAACCCATCGGCATAGCCAATGCTAAGGGTGGCGGTCTGCATGTTGCGATCTGCTTTTCCGCTACGGCCATAGCCGATGGTTTCCCCTTTTTCAATATTTTTTATTTGGGAAATAGTGGCTTTCAACGTGTTGACTATTTGCAATTGTTTTTGCAATATACCGCTTTCATCAATGCCATATAAACCGATGCCGAGCCGCACCATTTCCATCTGGTATTCAGGGAAACGGACAATGCCGCTGGAATTAAGAATATGGCGGATTGGCCTATAGCCTAAACCCTCCGCAAGCCGCTCATATATTTTTTGAAAAACGGCAATTTGTTTCTTTGTAAAATTATCGTGGACTTCTGCCTCACTGGCAACAAGATGGGAAAAAATGGATTTAACTATTATCCTGAATTTACCATTTTTTTTAATGGTATTTAATTTATTTATTAAATCTTTTATTTCTTTTTCTGCAAATCCCAATCGGTGCATGCCCGAATCTATTTTTAAATGGATGGGAATAATTGTTTTATTTTTAGAAAAATTTAAATCATTTTTATTTTCCCTAAAATATAATTCGATGAAAAGGAAGTATTTTTCCAATAATTTTAGGCTATATATTTCAGGTTCCAAATTGTTTCGGACGAGCGCTCCAAAAGTTGCTTCTTCCGGGTTCAGCACGACAATGGGCAATTGGATGCCCGCCTTTCTCAATTCCACTCCTTCGTCGGCGTATGCTACAGCCAAATAGTCAACATGTTGAAATTCAAGAAGTTTTGCCACTTCCACGCTGCCACTTCCATAGGCACTTGCCTTTACCATGACCATCATTTTTGTGCTTGCCTGTAGGCGGCTTTGATAGACCCGCAAATTATTCAGCAGGGCGGTCAAGTTGACTTCGAGTGTAGTTTGGTGTATTTTTTTTGCCAACCTGTTGGCTATTTTTTCAAACTTAAATTGACGGGCACCTTTCAATAAAATGGCCTCATCTTTAAATTTATTGACGGGGAATTTTTCTAAAAAAATATTTGTGTCATTAAAAAAGGTCTTGTCGAATTTTTCAGGCAATAATTTTTCTAAAATAATTACTTCGTCACCTATCCCAATTATTCGGTCAATGTTTTTTTCTGCGATTAATTTAGCGATGGCTTTATATAAATTTTCTGCCGACCGCCCAGACTGCAATATGTCGGAAAGAATTAATGTCCGTTTATGGGATTTGCTTTGTTGTGCTAAAAAATCAAGTGCAATTTTTAATGAAGTTAGGTCGGAATTATAACTGTCATTTATGATTGCACAGCCATTGTTGCCTTCTTTTAATTCGAGGCGCATGGCCACTGGTTCTAACTTTTTTATTCTTTTAGAAATAATTTTTTGGTCAATGCCCAGATGGGTCATTAATACCCAGCAATGGATAGCGTTTTCAATAGAAGCATGGTCGGTAAAATTAATGGTGAACGGTGAATGGTGAGTGTTGAATGAGGGTACGTTCGAGTGGATTTCAATTGAGGTGCTTGAGTCGGAACGGGTTATTTTTTTTATTTTAAAATCAGCAGGTTTGTTTTCGGCTGACCATTTAATAAGTTGAGTCGAATTTCCAATTTCCAATTTCCAATTTCCGATCTCCCTTTCTACCCGTTCATCATCACAACAGTAGATAAGGGTTTTTGCATTTTTAAAAAGCCGGAGTTTTTCCCTCAGTTTGGCAGCGGCATTGGGAAAGCCTTCGCTATGGGCCTCGCCCAGATTGGTGAAAATGCCTATGTCGGGATCAATAATGGGGGCCAATTTTTCCATTTCACCGATCTGCGAAATGCCTGCTTCAAATATCCCCAGGGTGTGTTCCTCATTGATCTGTAAAATGGATAGCGGCACCCCTGTTTGGGAGTTGTAACTTTTCGGGTTTCTGACAATATGGTGGTCTTCATAAAGCAATTGGAAAAGCCATTCTTTTACGATTGTTTTCCCATTGCTACCCGTGATGCCGATAACGGGCAAGCTGAATAATCGTCGGTGATGGGCTGCTAGCTGTTGGAATGCTGCCAAAGTGTTTTTAACAAAAATAAAATTGGCATCTGGAAATGTTTCCCATTTGGCTTTTTGTGAAATGAGGAAATTTCTGATACCGCTCTGATAAACATTTTCCAAAAATACATGCCCATCAAACTGCCGGCCTTGCAAGGCAATAAATAGGGAATTGCTCGGAAAAATGACTTGTCGGCTATCTAATAGAACATGCTCTATGTTGGCATCATGAACAGTTTTGTTCAGGAAAACCCCATTGGCGATCGTTGCTATTTGTTCGATTCGGTATTGCATGTTTAAGAAAAATGATCGGCCACAAACTTCCGTTTTTTACTGCAATTCAAAACGAAAATAAGAATGGGCAATTAGGGAACAGTCTGGCTATTGTGAAATGTGTACTTTCGCGGCGTTTTTTTGAAAATGGAGGCTTAGTGGCTGTAGAGGTAGCTGGTAGAAAACTGGAGTTTCGTTTACTAAAAATGATTACTTATATAAAAGGTGTCATCGCGTTCAAGGCTCCCACCTATGTCGTAGTAGAGGCAGGTGGCATTGGTTACCATATTCACATCAGCCTGAATACTTACGCTAAGGTTGAAAAACTTGAACATGTCAAAATCCTGACGTATTTCCATGTAAAGGAGGATTCACAAACATTGTATGGCTTTGCAGATGATGAAGAGCGCAACCTTTTTGTGCATTTGATCTCTGTTTCTGGTGTCGGGCCTTCCACTGCACAAGTGATCCTTTCCACCATGATGCCAGATGAGTTGAGGATGGCCATTATTGCTGAAAATGAAGCGGCTTTGCGAAAGGTGAAGGGCATTGGCAGCAAGACCGCCAAGCAGATCATACTCGACCTGAAAAACAAATTGATGAAATCTGGTGGTGATATGACCATTCCAGTACCTCTATCGAACAATACAATGCGGCAGGAAGCGTTATCTGCCCTGTTGTCCTTGCAGGTCAATAAAATACAGGCGCAAAAGGCGCTGAACAAAGTCTTGCAGGAAAACCCGGGCATCGGAAGCGTAGAAGATTTGATCCGATTGGCTTTGAAACAGCTTTCATAATGACTAATGGATAATGATGAATGACTAATAGTTTTACCAATTGAGTGGCGTATTAATCATTAGTCATTCATCATTATTCATTAGAACAACTGTTAAATTTCAAAGCTATAGAAAAATTGGATCATAAGTAGCGTTTTTGAAACATTGATTTGGTGCGGCCCGACGGCATAGAATTGATTTCATTTTACGAAAAAACATTAAACTTATTTAGACTTTACTCAACCATTCCAATTCCCTTTCGTAAAGGATTCATTTCTTAAATAATGCGCCCAGCGTATTGTTGCCTTTTTCCGCATTCATTTTTTTAAGGAGCCAGGCGTCAGGAGTCAGACCTCTTGACGCCTGACTCCTGAACTCCTAGTCCCTAAAATACCACGAAGGTTTGTTTTACCCTTATTGTTATGAAGAAGAGATTTTTACTTGCTGGTTGTATGACGGTGTATTTGATGGCAGTTTTGAACATCCAAACGAAAGGGAGTTCAAATATGCCGGAAAACCCTTTTACGCCTGAATTCATACTGGCCTCCCATGATTTTACGACGGCGCTCGACTCAGAAAATCCTTTTGAGGATTTGGCTTCACCCCCAACGGATACCATCCCTCTCCAAGACAGGACTGGCGATTTCCTGAACAATGCTTCCCAGAACCCTTTCGATTTACAAGATCCGGCAGCAGTCGAACAGACGGTAGAATTTGACCCTGAAACGGGTAACTATATCATCACCGAGAAAATAGGAAACGACTATTTCCGCCCACCTACCTACATGACCTTTCAGGAGTACATGGACTATCAGGCCAAACAACAAGAGCAGGAATATTTTAATGCCCTCTCAGGTTCAAGTTCTGGCAGGGGGGCATCAGGTCGAATAGACCCATTGGCAAAAGTGGACATCAAAGACCAATTGATTGAACGGTTGTTTGGTGGTACCGATGTGGACATCAAACCACAGGGTAATATTGACCTGACCTTTGGCGTGGAATTCAACAATACGCTGAACCCAACGCTACCACAACGACAACAACGACAAGGCGGGTTCGATTTCGACATGGCCATTCAGATGAACGTGGACGGTAAGATCGGTGAAAAACTGAAACTCAATACCAACTACAATACCCAGGCAACTTTTGACTTCGACAACACCATGAAGCTCAATTACAACACCGACCAGTTTGGGGAAGATGATATTATCAAAAAAATAGAGGCAGGTAACGTAAGTCTGCCGTTACGGGGGTCTTTGATCCAAGGCAGCCAAAGTTTGTTTGGTATCAAAACGGAATTGCAGTTTGGTCGCTTGCGACTAAACTTGGTGGCTTCCCAACAAAAATCGGAACGGGAATCCATCACCCTCGAAGGGGGGAGTCAGTTTCAGGAGTTTGAGGTAAAGGCCGATGAGTACGATGAGAACCGTCACTTCTTCCTGACCCACTACAACCGTAACAATTTTGAAGAATCATTGAAGGACTTGCCCACCGTCAATACTTTATTTGACATAAAAAATATTCAAGTGTGGGTAACCGATACCCGTAACTCGACGGAAAATATCAGGGACATCGTAGCTATCGCTGACCTTGGTGAAACAACCCGTTTTACCAACCCCGACCAGCAAGCCCGGGTTGTGCCGTTTGCCACTGACATCCGAGGCGAGGCCCTGCCAGCCAACAATGCCAATGACCTCTTTTTTAACATTATCTCTGACCCTAGGGCGAAAGAGGTAAACAGAATCGTCAATGTGTTGCGGGAGAAAGGTTTACAACAAGGAAGGGATTTTGAAAAAGTAACTGCACGTCAACTATCACCTACTGAATTTACCTATCACCCCCAACTCGGTTTTGTTTCGCTTAACGTGAACATCCAGCCTGATCAGGTAGTGGGGGTAGCTTTTGAATATTTTTACCAAGATGAGTTGTACAAAGTGGGCCAGATTGCAGAGGATGAGGAACGGGCGACCGATACGGTAACGCAGAATGTCCTTTTTGTAAAAATGCTGAAGAGTACCATCCAACCCGTTGAACTGCCCACATGGGATTTGATGATGAAAAACATTTACAACGTCGGTGCCTACAATGTGGCAAGGGAGGATTTTGAACTGGGCATCTATTATGAAGATCCGGGGGAAGGCATCAAGCAGTTCATGCCAGCACAGGGCATTTCCGACAAACCACTGCTCCGGATTTTCAATCTCGACCAACTGAACGTTCAACTTGACCCGCAACCGGACGGGGTGTTCGACTTTGTGGAAGGGCTAACGATCAATACCCGGAATGGGCGTATCATGTTCCCAGTGTTGGAGCCATTTGGCGATGCTCTTTCACAGGAACTGACTGATCCCACAGATAAGAAACGGTTTGTGTACGATGCCTTATACAGTGAGACCTTGTTCAATGCCAGGGAATTCCAAGAGTTCAACCGTTTCCTTTTAAAAGGAAGTTATAAATCGAGCGTTACCTCTGAAATATCGCTGGGCGCTTTCAACATCCCTCCCGAATCCATTCGGGTCTATTCAGGGGGTACCCTATTGAGAGAAGGTCAGGATTATACAGTAGAGGCACAGACAGGGAGGGTGAAGATTTTGAATGATGTTTACCTCAACTCTGGTGCGCCCATTAAGATCGAATTCGAGGATAATTCGTTGTTTGGCTTTCAGACCAAAACCATGTTGGGGGTGCGGGCCGATTATGAAATGAGTAAAAACCTGACGCTCGGTGCTACTTACTTGCATTTGTTTGAAAGACCCTATACCCAAAAAGTGAACGTTGGCGATGATCCCATCAACAACCGCATTTATGGTTTCGATGTCAACTACAGCAACGATGTACCTTGGCTTACCCGTATGGTGGACAAACTGCCTTTGCTTTCCACCAAGGAAATGTCCTCCATCAATTTTACGGCAGAAACGGCAGCCCTTCGTCCAGGTCATGCCCGTGCCATCAATGAGGACTCTGACGATGATGCAAATAAAGGGGGAGTGGTATATATTGATGACTTTGAAGGAGCAGTAACGCCGCTCAATCTGACCAGCCCTTTTGTCGGCGTGAACGGGTGGATGATGTGCAGCGTGCCTCGTGACAATCAGGATGCCTTGAACCCCAGACTTCCAGAAGCTTTTTTAAACGACAACATTTTGGCAGGGGTAAACCGGGCGCATTTGAGCTGGTACAGTATTGACCAGAGCATTGGCGGTGGTGGTCAAAACAATCCGTATTCGGCTGTGATTGACCAGACGGAAGTTTTTCCAAACAGGACACAGACAAATACTTTTGGCACACAACTGCTCCGGTCGCTTGACCTGTCCTACGATCCTACTCACAGGGGGCCTTATAATTATGATGTGCCGAACGGAACTGAATATTCAGCAGGGCTGAATCCAAATGGAACTTTGAAAGAACCTGAAACCCGTTGGGCCGGCATGATGCGCCAAATGACGACCAATGATTTCCAATCTTCCAATATCGAGTTTCTCGAATTTTGGGTGATGAGCCCCTATATGGACACCCTTGACCCAAGGGGCGGAAACCCCGATGCCGAAGACGGAGGCATGAATGGGGAACTGGTTATCAACTTTGGAAACATTTCAGAGGACATTATGCCCGACTCCCGAAAGTTTTTTGAAAACGGACTGCCCGGACCAAATACCCAAGGACTCAGGGCGACCGAAACGAATTGGGGGCGTATCCCTTTAAATCCACAGATCACTAACAACTTTGATACAGACCGTGAAAACAGATTGGCTCAGGACGTGGGCTTGGATGGTTTGAACGATTCAGAAGAACGAACAAAATTTGCAGACTACCTAAAAGCCATTGAGGACGGTTTGGACAATAATGCTGAACAGGTGTTTAATAACGATCCTTCCAATGATAACTTTAAGCACTTTAGGGATTTTCCCGATACCGACCCCGTTTCGGTCAGATACAGCCGCTTTTTTGGGCTAGAAGGGAACACCCCGATCAACACTGGCGAAAGCCTGACTCGTTCGGCTACGACCGTTCCCGATGGCGAAGACCTGGACGGTGACCGCACCGTCAATGAAACAGAAAGTTATTTTGAATATAGGATCCCCATCACTTACCATCCTACTGACGATCCGAATGCCAATGGCAATGGTATGGATATGACCAACAATCCTTTCATAACAGAAAGCCGAGTCAGTGAACGGGGACAACGATTATTTTACCGATTCAGGATACCATTAAACCTTTTGGAAACGGATCCCAATTTTAGACGGGTCGGGGGCATCCGTGATTTTCGCTCCATCCGTTTCATGCGGATGTACTTGAGGGGCTTTAAAAAACCTGTCCAATTGCGCTTTGCCACATTGGAATTGGTAAGAAGCCAATGGAGGCGGTATAAGCGTCAATTGGGGGAGAATTGTTTGGGTCTCCCAACTGAAATAGATTCAACATCTTTCGATATCAACGCAGTCAATATTGAGGAAAATATTGACAGGTTGCCGTTCAATTATACGTTGCCACCCGGTATCAGTCGTGAGCAGGCACTGGGTGTCAATTTGAATGCCTTGCAAAACGAACAGTCATTATCTCTTAGGGCATGCTCTCTTGAGGACGGGGAGGCTAGGGGTGTTTTCAAAAATGTAAACCTTGATTTGCGGGTTTTGAAAAAAATGAAAATGTTCCTTCATGCTGAAAATGCGAGGAACTGTGGTGGAAATGATGCAAAGACCGGGGATTTAAACCTCTTTATTCGAATTGGTAGCGATGTAAACACTAACTACTACGAATATGAGATGCCAATAACCATGTCGGACGAGAACTCTTCGGTCGACCCAGATGCCAAAGATTATGCAAGGGTCGTTTGGCCAGAAGCCAATGACGTCTCCATTGATTTTGAAGCGCTAAAGAAAGTTAAGGAATGGCGGAATAAAAGCAGTAAATCATTAGCTGATGTTTTTGAAATGCGAGCTGACAACGATAGCTTGGGGGTCATGGGAAGATCAGATGTTTTTTTCAAAATAAAAGGAAACCCCAATTTAGGATTAGTAAAAACCATCATGATCGGTGTGCGAAACCCCATCCTTGATCCCGACGGCGATTGTGACTTCCACGACTCGAAGAGTATCGAAATATGGGTAAATGAACTACGAGCTTTTGGCCTTGATGAACGAGGAGGTGTGGCAGGTCTTGCCCGCATGGATTTGCAGTTGGCAGATTTTGGTACACTGAGCCTTTCCGGTCAAGCATCAAGTATTGGCTTCGGTGGCCTCGACCAACAATTAGCCGACCGTCAGAAGGAAAGAAAAGTGCAGTATGACATTGCGGGCAATTTTGAATTATCGAAATTCCTGCCCGAAAAGACGGGGTTGTCGCTGCCATTTTACTTCCAATATTCAAAAGAGGCCAGCACGCCACAGTTCGACCCTTATGATTTGGATATTGAGTTGAAAGATAAATTAAAGGACGAAGACATATCTAGGGCAGAACGGGACTCTATTAAGAGGGATGCCCAAACCGTCAAAACCATCAAAAGTTACAACTTCACCAATGTGAGGAAAGAGCGTACACGTACAGACAAGCCACCCATGCCATGGGACATTTCCAACTTCAGTCTGACCTATGCTTTTGATGAGACGAGCCAACGCGACCCAATCGTTGAGAGTGACGTGCTGACCCGCAGAAGAGGGGCGTTAGATTACAATTACTCCCGCCCGGTCACTTATATTGAACCATTTAAAAAAGTAATTAAGAGTAAACACTTGAAGTTTTTGGCCAACATGAACCTCAACCCGCTGCCCAACTCATTTGCCTTTAGTACCGACCTCGACCGCCGCTTTAATGTGACCAAATACCGTTTTGCTGGTGACAATCCTTTGTATAATACCTATTATAATAAGCAGTTCCTCTGGAACAGGACGTACGATGTGCAATGGGACTTGACCCGTAACCTTAAACTGCAATTTAATGCCGACAACAATGCTGTGATTGATGAGCCAAATGAAGTCAGGATGCAGCGGGCCCACCAGCTTGACCCAAGCGATCCTTTGTACATCGCCGACATTGACAAATACCGGAGGGATTCAATATGGACCGGGCTAAGGGATTTTGGTAGGAATAAGCACTATCAGCATAATATAAATGCTACCTATAAAGTGCCATTGGATGATTTCCCGTTCCTTGATTGGGTTTCTATGAAGGTGAGTTACGGTGCTGGTTATACATGGGATGCGGCGAGTTTGACCGATATTGCCCAAGACCAAGGAAACATCATTACCAACAGACAAGAACGCAAGGTCAACGGCGATTTGGATTTTGAAAAACTCTACAATTATTTCCCTTATTTGAAAAAAATAAATGGCCGTCCTCGTCGAGGCGGCCGTGGCAGTAGTGCTCGGCCCGGGTCAGGTGGTCGAAATAACAATAATGCGTTGTCGAAAGGGGGCGATAAAAAAGAGGATAAGAAGGCAAAACGTAAAGACAAAAAGAATAAGAAGAACAAGAAAGGTGATCCAGATAGTGCAGACCCCGATAAGAATTCAAAAAAGGCATCCGGCAAAGATGATAAGAAAAAAGATCGACAGCCTAGCCAAATAGAGCGGGCAATCATCCGCCCACTGATGGCAGTAAGGAAAGTTGGGTTTAACTATTCGGAAACTTATTCTACGGTTGTTCCTGGTTTTATGCCTAAAACTGAACTGTTTGGTTTGCAAGACTTTAATTCACCTGGATGGGGGTTTGTAGCAGGGTTGCAGCCAAATATTGAACAGGACGATTTTTATAGTGAGAAGGATTGGTTATACCAAAATTGGGAGTGGATTTCAGGTGACCTTAGCTTAGTAGGCAAAGTAGAGCAGAGATATGAACAAAAGATTGGTGGTAAGCTAAGAATTGAACCGATTAAAGATTTTACATTGAATGTTGATTTCGAGCGTAGAAAATCGCAAAACCATGAAGAGAATTTCCGGCGTGATACCATATTTGACCAAAACAACGAAAACAACCGCTTCCAAGAGGAAATGCGACATCAGGCTATCACGGATTATGGTGGGTTCCAGGTTTCTTATTTGGGCGCGATCAACACCTTGTTTGAAAAAGACCTCTCTGGCCTGTTCGATAATTTTTCGAAAGGAAGGGTTGAAGTAGCTAATCGTTTGAGCCCTTCTCCAAGGGGCAGCCATGATGACCCTAACAATGCAGAAGAAGGTTATCCAAAAGGATATGGGCGGACGCATCCTGATGTCATGTTACCTGCTTTTTTTGCAGCTTATACAGGCAAAGATGTTGAAACAGTTGAAGTGTCGGGTGATTACCTCACCAATGTTTTGCTCAAAACATTGCCTGCCCCGAACTGGCGGATGACTTATAATGGATTGGCCAAATTGGCGCCATTTCAAGATTACTTCCAAAGTATCGCCGTCAGCCATGGGTACAAGGGCACGATGTCCGTCAGCACTTTCAGGACGAATAACTCCTTTGACCCATCAGACCCTTTAAAGCTGCAAATCGAACCTACAATAGACGAAGAACCAAATCCAAATTTGAATTATTTCTCGCGCTTCCGGATTCCTGATGTCCAGATTCAAGAACAGTTCAGCCCCTTGTTCGGTATGGACATGCGGCTGAAGAATGACATGTCGTTCAAAGCAGAATACTCCAAGTCCCGGACGATTGCCCTCGATCTCGGCACAACCACCTTAGATGAAACGGTAGGCTCGGACCTTACCGTAGGGTTTGGTTATAAATTGAAAGAAATCCAGTTCGGGTTTTTAGCTTCCAAACGCAAAAAGAAAAGCAAAGCAAAGAAAAATGAGAAAAAACCTGGAGCGCAAGGTGGCCGTGCAGGTAGGCGAAGCGCCAACGAACCGGGCAGTCTTGATATTACTTTCGACTTTTCAATCAGAGATGATGAAACAAACCAGTATAGTTTGGCCGATAATACAAAAACGCCAACAAGGGGGACAAGAACCGTTAGCATCCTTCCTCAAGCAACTTACCAGTTGAATAGACAACTTTCCCTGCGCTTCTTCTTCGACTACCGCCACCAAGAGCCCAAGACAACACAAGGGTATCCAACTACTAATGTGAGGAGCGGGGTAACGGTGCGGTTCTCACTTGAATAATCATTTATTTCTTTGACAATTTTTGTGGAGCGGGAAAAACAAGAAGAGAGGGAGGTGAAAAATAAAAAATTTTCAATTTTTTATTTTTCACCTCCCTCTCTAAACCACTGATATTTTGCATGGCCTCCACAAGATTCCTGCCTGTCGGCAGACAGGTATCAAAGAACCTCATTTTTTTAAATACTAAAAAGCCCTGTGGGAATTTCCTACGGGGCTTTTTCTTTGGTATAACTACATTTGCCAAAACATCTTTTTGAAAAATGACCACTGTTGAACAAGCAACCCAAACTGTACTAGCCAATACCTTTTCTTTTGGCGAAGAAACTGTTCCCCTCCACCTATCTACAGGTCGCATCTTGATGGAAGACCTTATTGCCGACCGGGACTTTCCTCCTTTCAATCGCGTGTCAATGGATGGGATCGCCATTGATTTCAAATATTTTGCGAAAGGAAAACGCGCATTTAACATAGAAGGGTTGCAAGCTGCGGGTACTCCGCAAATGACGCTCAACGATCCCGAAAACTGCCTTGAAGTCATGACTGGGGCAGTGCTTCCGTATCACACAGATACAGTCATCCGATACGAGGATGTGAAAATGGAAAACGGAGTGGCTACCATTCAGATTGAAAACGTAGTTGCCCAGCAAAACATCCATGAAAAAGGGCTGGATCGATTAACGGACTCATTGATCGTTAAAAAGGGTTGTCGCATTTCACCTGCTGAAATAGGAGTGGCGGCTACAGTGGGCAAGCCTCAATTATTGGTTGCGAAAATGCCAAAAGTTGCGATTATCTCAACGGGCGATGAATTGGTAGATGTGAATGAAACGCCAATGCCCCACCAGATCAGGAAATCAAATGTCCATAACCTGGCATCTGCTATTTCGCAATGGGACATAAAACCCAACCTTTTTCACTTGCCAGATGAAAAGGAGGCCATCAGGAAAATACTTTCAGAAGTATTGGAAAACCATGATGCTTTGTTATTGAGCGGGGGCGTTTCAGCCGGTAAATTGGACTTTGTGCCCGATGTTCTGGAGGAGCTACAGGTAGAAAAGCTTTTTCACAAAGTTACGCAACGACCTGGCAAGCCGTTTTGGTTTGGGAGGTCTGCTGCCTCCGTTGTCTTTGCCTTTCCCGGCAACCCCGTTTCTTCTTTTATGTGCCTCTTGCGCTACTTCAGCCCTTGGTTAAAGGCCAGTCTCGGCCTGATGCCTTTTGAAGAAAAGTACGCTATCTTGGGAAAGGATTTTCAGTTCAAGCCTGACCTCACCTATTTTTTGCAGGTAAAAATAATTTTTGAGAAAACAGGACAATTGATGGCAGCGCCGATTAAAGGGAAAGGCTCTGGTGATCTTGCCAACCTTGTTGACGCGGATGCCTTTATGGAATTGCCAAGGGGAAGGGAGTATTTTGCAAAAGGGGAAGTGTTTCCTGTTTTATTTTATCGTTGAGGGTGGGGTTCATCTTCCATTAAGTTAACATCTCGCTGCTATTCCGTACATCTTCCCGTCGAGTTGTTATCTTGATACAAGAATAAATTTTGACCAGTACTCAACGAGTGTCTCAAATGGTTATATCTCCATTGCCATCGTTTTCTTCCTTCCTTCCAATATCTTCAATAGTATCAGTCTCTACATCTGCATGGACTTCTTCTCCTCCCGCCGATTGTTCTTCCACTCCCTCTTCATCCTCTGCCGGACCAGAAAAGAAATCACGATGAAAAAGCAGTAGGCTAATGACTCCAATGGTAATAGATGCATCAGCTACATTGAAGACAGGTCGGAAGAAAAGGAATTCCTCTCCACCCCAGTATGGGAGCCATTCTGGAAACGTACCAGAGAACATAGGAAAATAGAACATGTCCACCACCTTACCATGCAGTAGTCCAGCGTAACCTCCTTCGGGAGGGAAGAGAGTGGCGACCTCTCTTGAATGGTAAGGGGAGTCGGAGAAGAGGATGCCATAAAAAGCACTGTCTAGGATATTGCCAAGGGCGCCAGCAAGGATCAGCCCAAAACAGGCAACCAGTCCGAAGGAAGCTTTGGCCTGAATGAGCAATTTCAAATAATAAAAGAGAAATCCAACTGCGGCAATGCGGAAAAGGCTGAGGGCGAGTTTGCCATAGTTGCCGGGCAGCTCGATGCCAAATGCCATGCCCTCATTTTCCACAAAATGTATCCTTGCCCAAGAGGCAGTCCACCAGCCCCAATCATCAAAGGAGTCTTCATTGAGATGCATGTGGGTCTTGATCCAGATTTTGAGGGCTTGATCAATGATGAGGACACCTATTATTATGAGGGCAACTTTTACTGTACGGTTCAAAATATGATGGTTTGTAACTTCCCGATTTACACCTTTTTGGTTTTCAATGACCTATAAGGTATGGGTTCAAAAGTTATGAACGCTCCGGCGTGGTTATTTTTTGCAATACTAAAGAAGTTTTTTGGGCTTAGGTTTGCAAAGGAACAAAGTTCAAAACTGTTTCGACATTTATAAAACAAAAAAAGTGATTGTTTAGGTACAATCACTTTTTAAAATCCTCCGAAATTTCGGAGTGAATGCTTTGCACGCTTCTTTGCCCGACACCTTGAACATCATCCCTCCGTGAAAAATGAACCCTCAACTGGCCTTGCCAGCGCTGTTCATAAATGGAGATTCAAGTGTTCGTAAAGTGTTTGAAAATTGGGCTTTGTGCGGTCCTGCATTCGTAGTATCAGTAAGTCAGTTGTCAAATAAACAAATTAGTATCAGTAAATGAGTTGAAAATTGTTCAAGGGCAAGTGTTTCACGGAAGGATCGGCAAATATAATTTTTATCATTAATAAACAAAAATTCAATATCAAAACTTTATCAATTTAATCAATTATATATAGAAAAAAATTTCGATTTCAAATATTTTTAATTTGTAATGGACCTCCTGTGGATTAATTCTTCCGTTCTCTATCCATTTTTGCATACACCCATTGGAGTAGTTCTTTAGCTTTTTCATTGTTGGGTTCCATTTCCAATACTGAGTAAATCCCATCCACAGCATTCTCATAATTTGAAAGATGGGTTTCGGCCTCGCTTCTCGTAAGAAGGCATGTTTTACAGGTGTGGTCCAAGTCAATTGCTATGTTGAAACTCTCAATGGCTTTAGCATATAGTTGTTGCTCCATTTCTATTTCACCCAATACGAAATAAACTTCGGGCGCTTTTGGATTGTGGCGGAGGCAAGTTTTTGCATCGGCCAAAGCTTCGTTGAATTGGTTATTTGCCAACTTGCATTCAGCCCTGGCTAGTAGCGTGCTGGTAGAAACTTTAAGTGCAAGGGCCTTTTCAAAATCAGCCTCGGATTTGGCAATGTCTCCAAGTTGAAAATGGCAAATGGCCCTATTTGTCAAAGCGCCAATGTTTTCCGGGTCGTTGTCCAATAGCCGATTGAGGAAGCGGAGGGCATAGACATGTTTACCCAAAGCCATAAGCGCAGCACTTTTGCCAAGACAGGCTTGTAGATGGCCTGGGTCATCGTATAGGATTTCATCAAAATCGGGTAAAGCATATTTGGGGTTGCCTAAAGCGATGTAGCTGATCGCCCTCGCAAGACGGAGTTCCTTCGACGGCAGGTCATTCATGGCGTAGTTGAATGCTTTGATGGCTCGCGCATATTCACCTCGATGGTAGAGAGCCATGCCATACAATTTTTGGGCATTTTCGTAAAAGGGGTTGATGGCGAACAGTTTTTCCAAATGGAGTTCTGCTTCCAGAAAATCATTCATTTGATAATAGGCCAAGGCAAGGTTGAACCAAGCAGACTGCATTTGTGGATCAACGGCAGTGGATTGCCGAAACCAATGGGCGGCTGATGGCCAATCGGCCTTGTCGTAAAATCCTGTACCTTGTTGGTATGCGTGGATGGCATCAGGTAGGGGAGGTGTCCCTACCTCCTCCTGTGAGTGGATGGGCGGAATGGCGATTATCAAAGCCCATAAGGCCAGATATAGATAGCGTAGCAATCTCAAAGTATTCTGGTTTTGTGTAGTATGAAAATGACTGTGTATAGAATTAGTTGCAATTGTTTTGCCAAATACTATTTTTTCTGTTGATTAACAGTTGAATACAGGTTTGAAAATATATCATGTGTAAAACATATTGTAATACATGTCTATCTTCATCCACTCATACATCAAGCAAAAACAAATTTTAAATATTTTTAATATAAAATTTATCATTATGCGAAAAGTGGTACTCTTATTGTGTTTACACATTAGAAAATAATCTACTTTGAAATAGCGGATTACTTTTTAGGGCTAATATCAAGAGGCCTGAACGGCTTACAGTTCCTTGAAAAAGCGACCTAAACTACACACCTGAATTTTTCACATACTATTAAATCCCTGAACATGAGATTGCTACACCTGCTACTCAGTGCAATGCTGTTGCCTGTGGCTACCTATGCCGATAACAGCATCACGGAAAACGACAAACAATTTTTCATTGACACCTATGCTGCATTGGCTGTTTCGGAAATGAATTTTTCGGACATTCCGGCCAGCATTATTTTAGCACAAGCCATACTTGAATCTGGCTGGGGGCGCGGAAAAGTGGCCAAAGGAGCCAACAACTACTTTTGCATAAAATGTTTCAATGGCTGGGACGGTCCCACCTTCGATGCAAAAGATGATGAACCGGGGCTGTCTTGTTTTAGAAAATACCAGAATGTATTTCAGTCGTTCAGGGATCATTCCATTTTCCTCAAAGAAGGGAGGCGCTACCAGCCTTTATTTGAACTGGACAAAACGGATTTCCGCGGTTGGGCAAAGGGGCTGAAAGAATGTGGGTATGCCACGGATAATGCCTATGGAGAAAAATTGATAGAATTGATTGAGGAACATGGGTTGTGGATTTTTGATTATGCCATCCCAGAGGAGGGATTTGAAGTGATTGAAACCCCGGTTTTGCCTTTTGAAACAACTGTAGCTGAAGCACCAGTTATAGAAGCTAACCAACAGAGCGTTGATGGTGATGACCAGTTGGGCTTGCTTGCTCCAACACTTGCTGTACCTCACTATCGGGTGGAAAAAGTACTAACCCCAGATCAAGGACCAACCAGAGAAATATTCAGTCCGTTGAGACCTGAAAGGAGCCAGAAAAAAAAGATCAGGCCGATCATTCCGCATCCGTCTGTTTACCATCAAAGGGCAAAGTAGTTTTTGTCAATTTAGGCTACAACTTGCCTTTTGTGCGAACTTTTTACAAACAAACAACATATAGAGAAATACAATTAGAAAGACACATCTGATAATCAATTGTTTATAAATATGTAAAAAAAATTTTAACCTGATTTTGGGTAAAAATTTCTAATTTGCACGCGATTTTGAGCCTGACCACATTAATGGTAGGCTCAAGGTCGTTTAAAACATCCCGTGAACATTTGTCCTATGAAGCCGATTAGCGAGACCTTTCAACTTTTTCTCCAGTTATCGAGATATCAGGAACATTACAATTCCCCATCTCTTATACACATTGCCAACACCTGGAATCCCCGTTCATTTTATTGTGAACATTAAAAGCTGAACCCATTGGGAACCAAGCAAAAGGCAATCCTACGGACAAACTTTCACGACACTAATACTTTGAAACTTTGAAAATTTAGCCGCCTGTTTTCCCGCCTATCGGCAGGCAGCCAGGCCTAAGGTTAGGATCATTAAGAGAGAGGTGCGTCTTTTTCTCTCAGGTGTGAAATGCAACAGGCTCTTCTAAATTTTAAAGTATCGAAGTAAAACTAAGGGAAGCTACAATGGTTTAGCGGTAGTTTTGCTCATTGAAGTATTTCCCACGAATTATTAATCCGGTAATCTAAATTAAAAAAAGGTATGATAAACCGATTACACTTACCTTGGCAAATGCAGTTGTTATTGATTGCTTGCCTATTTCCATGGACTTCAAGTCTTAATGCTCAGTGCGATTGCACTACGGTCAATGGCAGTCTTTGTGAAGACGTACCCAACCAATGGTCGTTAGCTTACAATGGGTCAGGTCTTATTTATGTTGGTAATTCTTGCGATGAAGTTTTGGCCACAGGGCCAGGCACCCAAGCAGGATCCTTTACTATCAATGCCCCTTCCGGGGCTAATCCAGATTTTGTCATCACTGGCGGTTACTCGCTTGGTGATATGGTCATGGCGGGGGATACAGTTACGTTCAAGTATTACTTGGACGGGGTTATGACGACAGACACTTTCTGTTTTAGCCTTATTTATCTTGATACTGTTCCTCCTTCATTGAACACGACCATCCCAAATGTTACTGTTGATTGCGAATCTGCCAACTTCACCCAATGGTGGGAAGACCAAGTGGATTCATTAGTGCTGCATGCAGACGACAACTGTGGCATTGATAGTATTTTCCATATTCAGTCTGACACTATCGTGGACAACTGTGGTACATTCGTGGACACCTTCTTTGTGGTGGATATTCACGGAAATACCACTTTTACTGTTGCTTCTTATTCGATCACTGATAGTGAAGCTCCCTTCTTTACAGACTTCCCTGCCGATGTGGATATACAATGCAATGACCCAATTCCCTCGGTAGCGACGGTCATGGCTGATGATAATTGCGCAGCGTTGGTCACGCCTGTTTATATGGGTGAGGTTACTGTGCCAATTGGTGCAGGTGATTGTTCCAATTTTAAATACGAACTCCATAGGACTTGGCGCATCACGGACGGATGTGGAAATACCATTGATTCTACGCAGGTCATCTCTGTGGACGATTCTACCTTGCCTTCCTTTACTATGCCTGCTGATATCACTATTGCTTGCGGCATGCCAACAGACACTTCGGCAACGGGCAACATAACTAATCTGTCGGATAACTGCTCCACCAATTTAACTGTTTCGATGGTTGAATCAATACCTCCGGGTAATTGCCCGCAAGAAATGACTATTACTAGAACATGGACAGTAATGGACGAATGTGGCAACAGCCTTTCCAAATCACAAACCGTTACTGTAGAGGATAACGTGGCTCCAACTGCTACTTTTCCGGCAGACATCACAGTGGCCTGTTTCGATTTCTCCAATAATGTAAACAATCCTACCGGCTTCCCGACCAACCTCGACGACAACTGCCAGCCAAACCCGACTGTATCGAATGTGGATGTGATTATTGCTGGTCCTTGCGACCACAGTTATACCGTTGAGCGTACCTGGAAGGTGGAAGATGCCTGTGGCAATGATATTTCCCAACTCCAGATCATCACAGTAAAAGATACCATTGCACCAGTTGTCGCCGACGTTGCAGTCAACCAAACCGTTACCTGTGACGTGGACATTGCTACTGCGTTTAACAATTGGATCGATATGCACGGGGCCGCCACAGCTACCGATAATTGTGTAGTACCCGGTGATAGCCTTGAATGGAAAGCTTATGTTGCTGGGACTTCTGATATTGCAGCTTTGCCGTCTCCCGATTGTGTAAATCCTACTACTGGGATTTTTACCCAAGTGACCGTTGATTTTGTCGTTTTGGATAAATGTGACAATACGGACACGACGACCGCTACTTTTATAGTGGCAGATAATGACCCACCTGTGATTGTAAATTGCCCCCCAGATGTAACAGTCGATGTAGATTCAGGTCAGTGTGAATCAATTCAGACGTTGTTGATGCCAGTGGTTATGGAAAATTGTGGCAACACTACTTTACCAGTCAACCTTTCCATTTCTGAAACACCAACCATACCGCAAGGAGCCGACCCGGTGGAAACGCCCATTGATGACCTGGTTTATAATTTCAATGTAAATGGCCCTCCTTATTCAACCGTTGGTGCTGCTACTTTGACTATCGAAGTTGAGAATTTGGATGCCGAAGCTCCCACTGAATACCTATTAGTATATGGAGAAGATGGAAGTTTGTTGGGTACTGTAGCTAATACCCAAAACCAATGTGGTGATACTCTCTCGTCCTTTACTATAGCCGCCAATTTGATTGATGCTTGGGCATTTGATGGTGTTTTGACCATCACTGTTAAACCCAATATCCCTGCAAGCCTTCCAGGTAGGTTTTCTGTCAATGCTATTTGTCCAGGCAACTTAGTGACTGCCTCCCTTTCTTATAGCGCCAATTTCCCAGGAGGCCTTGGTTTTGAATATAGTATAAATGGTGGTGCAAGAAATGTCGTATTACCACTTGCCCCGTTCGATGAAGTTTTTGCGCAAGGCGCTAATACCGTTGATTACTATTTCTTGGATTGTGCTGGAAATGAAGCGACTTGCAACTTCACGGTGACGGTGGAAGACAATGAAATACCTGTTATCACGTGCCCACCTGGTGAGACAGTTGACTTGGGGGCGGGCGAATGCGATAAAGAAGTGATTGTGCCGTTGTTTACCAACGTAACCGACAATTGTGGTGTAACCACTCCCAGCATTCAGGTACAACCTACAGATTCGCTTTCCAGCCTCATCAGTTTTTCCTACAACCCCAATTTGGGTGACTATGTGGCTGATGATAAAACATTCACGTTCAGTGGCCTGCAAGGCAATGCCACGCCGGGAGGCGTGAAACTCATCATTGAAATTGAAGCTGATGTAGATTCAATCGGTGAATATTTCACCGTTTATGCCAATGGTTTGCTCCTCGGAACGACTTCCAACGGCGGGCCAAATGTGACGCCCGGTGATTGCAATACGCCAAGCATAGCCACTTTTACCATTCCTGCGGTCACTTTCAACGAATGGGCTTCCATGGGTGATATTACAGTTGAAGCCATTTCATTTATGGGATATCCCATCCCACCTGCCGGACCGACTTGGGGCATCAATCCATGCGATACCTCTTTGGTTCAGAATGACGGCGATACAGATGGTAGTTATATGACGGCGACATTTAGTTATGAAAGTGTAACCCCAACATTTTCAGCTACGGGCGCAGATACTATTGCACCAATGATGTTGACTCCACCTCTGGAAGCTGATACTTTCCTACTGCCACAAGGGGTTACTACATTTACCTACAGTGTGACCGATTTGGCGGGCAATATTGGAGATTGCAGTTTTGACATAAGCGTTATGGACGTGGAAGCACCTGTTGCTCTTTGCGGCCCTGCTTTCGTTGACATCAATCCCTCTGGCTTTGATGTGGATACTGTTTATGCTAATGAAATAGATCTGGGGAGTACCGATAACTGCGCTATTATGTCAATGACGGTTACCCCCAGTGTTTTTGATTGTGGCGATCAAGGGACGAACCCTGTGGTTTTGACGGTAACCGATGCATCGGGCAACATTTCTCAATGTTCTACTTTCGTAAACGTGACAACACAACAACCTGCCCCAACGGCCATGAGCACTTGTGGCAGCCCTGACCTGCAATTGTTTGCCAATCCACCAGCCTCATCTGGGGGTAATAATGTGATCTACAATTACACTTGGTTGAACCCCCAAGGCGTTCCGTTTGCATTTGTTCAAAACCCAATCATTCAAGATGCGGATATAAACGACCTCGGTTTTTATACCGTAGTAATAGAAGGGGTTACTTTCTGCGAATCAACGTCGTCCGTTCAAGTGACCTGCGACATGCTTCCACTACAGCAACCAGTTTTACAGATTGCGAACAACAATATTTGTGCAAGTGAAATGATTGAATTGAGTACGGCTGCTGTTTGTGGCAATTTCGTCCAATATAAATGGTACACTGGGCCAATTCCTGGTGTCTTGATGGGCACTACAACTCTGCCTTCTTACTCCATGCTACCTCCTGCATCCGGCAATTACAGCTTTTACGTGGTGGTTGAAAGGAATGGCTGCGATTCTGAATTTTCCAGCGAAGAAGGTGTACAGGTAAATGCTGCACCAGTAGCTACAGTTGCCCAAACCAATGTGCTGGTCTGCGAAGGCGAGCAAGTTGTTTTTAGTTCGATCAATGTGCCGCAAGGTGCCACTTGCCATTGGACTGGGCCATGCGGATTCGAGTCTTTTATTTGCAACCCCGCTCCCATTACCAATATTGAGGCCTGCAACAGTGGTGCATATCAATTGGTTGTAACGAGCAATGGTTGCCCATCCATCCCCGATACTGCTTTTGTAAATGTAGTTGCACTTCCGCAAACCCCTTCCGTCGCTAATTCAACCTCATCGAACAATCCAGCCTGTAATGGAGAATCAGTGACGTTGACTGCCACGCCAGTAGTTGGTGCGGTTTCTTATGAGTGGACAGGGCCTATGTTTGTTCCTCAGATTACTGCAACCAATGTGCTGACGATACCAAATACCGATATCAATAAAGATGCTGGCTTGTGGACAGTGAAGGCCAATGGCAATCCGTGCAATTCGCAAGTTTCTGCTTCAACTACTGTTTACATTGAACCACTCCCAGAAGCAGTATCATCAGCTATTACACCAACTACAGTTTGCGAAGGACAGGACGTACAGTTGTCCGCTTCTTCTGCCACGCCGAATGTGACCTATGAGTGGGTTTATCCTGATGGCGGGTCAAGTGCTATGCCCAACCCTATTATTACCAATGTTTCAAGTGACAACGATGGAACACATATTCTAACCGTCACTACCCAATTTGGCTGTATTGCCACAGGTTCTGTAGATTTGGAGGTATTGGATAGGGTAGATATAACGGGCATCAGTGCCAATGAACCTGATTGTGTTTCAGGTCCGGTCAATGTCCAATTGGGGGCTACTTTATTTCCAATTGATCCTGGCGACTATCTATACGAATGGAATGGCCCTAACGGTTTTACTTCGACCAATCCATTTGCAATGATTCCAGGTGGTACTTCTGATGATAATGGACCTTATACCTTAGTTGTTACTAATACGGATGGTTGTAGTTCTTTACCCGCTACGGTGGATGTAGAGATACCGGATATATTGCCTACGCCGACTTCGCCTGTACTGGATATTGCTAACCCTCATTGTTTGGGAGACGATATAATTTTATCCACAACCCCATATGCCGCTTCCAATGCTACTTATATATGGACAACCCCAACCACTACAATGACGACCACTACTCCGACACTTATCTTAAATGATATAGACATGGACGATGCTGGTAATTATTCAATTAACTATGTGGTAAATGGTTGTTCTTCTGCCTTATCTGGTACGATGCTGTTGGAGGTAAACCCAACGCCTGTTATTTCACCTACTTCCAATTCACCTGTTTGCGAAGGCGATATGATTGAGTTGGATGTAAACTGCTCTGCGGGTGCAAGTTATGAATGGTTTGGGCCTGGATCTTTTGGCTCAGGTATATGCAATCCCGTTATTGTAAATGCTAACCCCAACCTGAACACTGGCGCTTACAGCGTCCGAAAAAAAGAAGGCGGGTGTTGGTCGGACGTCTTTACTTTTAATGTTGAAGTAAAGGAAAAACCGGATATGCCTACGGCCTTTAATTCTGGGCCCTATTGCGCCGACACAGAGGACGTCATGCTGTCGGTAACCAATACTTCAGCGACACCGGGCGCTACTTATACATGGTACGATGTCAATAACGAGCCGCTTGGAAATAGTACGCCTGCATTGAATTTTGCAGTACCAAATGCCTCAAATTTGGGAAATGATGAATTCCAGTTTTATGTTATTGCTACTTTGGATGGTTGTGAATCAACGGCTTCCTTCTCAACTGAAGTAGTGATAAATACGATCCCCTCTAATGTTGCTGATGCAGGTCCTGACGTTGATGCCTGCCAAGGCAATGACATATTCCTCATTGGTACATCTCCTTCCGTTGGAACAGGTATGTGGACTTCTTCTGCAAGCAACCCACCGGGTGTTATCATTTTCAACCCGGATGACGCTGATACAGAAATTGACGGGATGGTTACAGGCGAAACCTATATCTTTGAATGGACACTCTCAAATGGTGCATGCGAGGATTATTCATCCGATGAAACGACCGTGTTTGTAAACATGCTGGAGCAAGCAGATGCTGGTGACCCAACAATCGTCTTATGCCATACAAATTCCGTGATCTTGGAAGGAAATACGCCATTGACGAATGTTGGTCAATGGACGCAACCAGATGCCCAAGAAATGCTTGGCGTTACCATCAATACACCTAACAGCCCAACCACCATTGTTACAGGTCTTGTCCCTGGTAATGATTATACTTTTACCTGGACGATTGATGGCGGATGTGGATCTTCTGAAGATGGTATTTTGGTTACAGTAACTGACGAAAACGCTTTTGCTGGCCCCGATTACGATGATTGTGGTGATGGGGCGACCGAATTGAATGCTGTGGATGCTTTGAGTGGAAATGGTGCGTGGAGCAGCCCTGATCCAAACATTGATTTCGTGACACCAACCGATCCATTCACTACAGCGATGAACCTTCAGGCCGGCACAAACATACTCGTTTGGACCATTGACAATGGGGAGTGTGGGGAGTTTTCAACTGACTCTGTTTTTGTAGAATACCAATTTGCCCCTATTGGTGAGAACGACGAAGCTAATGTTCCTTTTGCTGGTACGACTTCCATCAATGTGACCAATAACGATTTCATTCCTGGTTTTTTCACATTAAATATTTTGCAAGCTCCGCTACACGGTGTAGCAGAACTGGATGTTGAAGGCAAAATGACCTATCAGGCTGATGTGAACTTCATAGGCGAGGATGTGGTCATTTACGAAGTATGTTCGGAAGGCTGCGAATGCTCAACTGCCATTGTCACATTCCACGTTGGTGATAACGCAGAGTGCATGGCGCCATCTATTATTACCCCTAATGACGATGGTATGAACGATGCATTTGTTATCCCGTGTCTTGGCAAACGGGACAGCTATCCGACCAACGTCGTTGGCATTTACAACCAATGGGGCGACGAGGTATTCCATGCCGAGCCTTACGAGAACAATTGGAAAGGCACATTCGACGGTGAAGACCTTCCTGCTGGCACCTATTTCTATATCGTCGACTTGGGCAACGGGGAGAAACCATTGTCCGGTTACGTCATCCTTCAACGATAATTTAGTGATTAGTGATTGGTGATCAGTGATAAGGTACTTTGTTCAAATCACTGATCACCAATCACTGGTCACAAATCACTAAATAATATGAAAAATATAATCTATACCATAACGCTGACATTTTGCCTTTTGCCTTTTATTTGCGAAGCGCAACAGCAACCGCTCAATACCCAATACATGTATTATAAGTTGGGTTACAACCCTGCTTTTGCGGGCAGTCAGGCAACACCCTGCATTTCCTGTATCATTAGAGAACAGTGGCTGGGACTGGATGGAGCGCCTTCCACACAGGCCGTTACTTTCAACATGCCATTGATGAACCAACGAGTGGGCATTGGTGCCAATTTGATACGGCATACCATCGGCATTACGACCATGTACAATGTGGATTTTGCTTATGCTTATCGGCTAAGATTGGGGCAGGGCATGTTAGGCATTGGTGTGCAAGGTTCTTTGCGTTCGTTGACCAACGACTTCAATGAAACAGTGGCCATCCAATCTAAACCAGACGACTTAACTATTCCCGGTAATAATGAGAATAAATTCAGTTTCAACTTTGGTACAGGCTTATATTACAACTCCGAACGGTTTTACATTGGCATGAGCGCCCCTCGGTTGCTGGCAAATAGCATTGATTTCAATGCGAATGACGATGTGGTTTCCCGCGAGGTACAACATCTGTACTTGATGAGTGGTTATACGATTTTCTTGGGAGAGGACTTGCAGCTCCGTCCGCAGTTTTTGTTGAAATATGTCAACAATGCCCCATTAAATGCCGATCTCAACGTGAACCTTTTGATACAAGACAAATTTGTAACAGGTCTCACTTATCGTACTTATGGAAACAAGGTGGAAAAAAGGTGGGGTGAATCGCTTGACGTCCTGTTTGGAGTGCAGTTGACCGACCAATTGATGTTTGGTTTTTCTTATGATTTTACCCTTTCGGATATCCGTGAATTTACGTCAGGCAGCATCGAAGCGTCGTTTCATTATTGCTTTGGAAAAATGTCACCGAATAGTGAGTTTGATAACCCGAGGTTTTTTTAAGAGACGAATAATCCGTTGATCGGTTTAGTTTTGCTGGTCAACGGATTACATTTACGTTTCTGTCGCTATATATTTTGGGCTTTATTTTGTTGCGAAAGTTAGATTCGGTGACTTTACATTCTATTTCCGAGTCTATTTATGCAGACATTTTTTTTATTCAGACAATAAATTCAAACACTCATTTGTTAACAAACAGGTAAATCGGCCTGCCCACAAAACCTTATAGGTTTCTAAAACCTATAAGGTTTAATCAATACCAACTTGCCATGAAGTACATCCTTTTCCTGTTAAGTATTTTTTCAATGCCATTCCTTCTGACTGCCCAGCAGCAAAGTTCCAAATCGAAAAGTTCGGATAAGCTATACGAAAAAGGCGGTATCAAGCACGAGGTATCAATGGCGAGTGCCCTAGGGGTGAATACGGCCAACGATGAATTTTCGCCAGCATTTTACCAAAATGGCATTGTGTACGTATCCTACCATAAAAATGGACCGATAGACCAAAAAACGGGCAAACCGTTTTTTGAATTGTTTTTTGCCGAAACGGATGCCATGGGGCTGCCCCAAAAGGCGCGGGAGTTTTCTATTCAAATTAACTCTCAGGTACATGAAGGGCCGGTATCCTTTAGCCGTGACGCCAACCTGCTTTATTTTACACGCAACAACCTAGAAGGCGGCATTCCTAAAACCAATTCAAATGACAAAGTGACTTTGAAAATATACGAGGCACAAAGAGGCAGGTACGATTGGCAAGACATACGTTCCCTGCCATTCAACAGTGACGAATATAGTTGTGTACACCCAAGCCTTTCTGCCGATGACTTTCGCCTGTTTTTCGCGTCAAACATGCCTGGCGGGTATGGCGGATATGACCTTTATTATGCTGAAAAGAAAATGGATAGTTGGTCGCAACCGATTAATCTAGGAGCTGCCGTAAATACAGCAGGCAATGAACTGTTCCCTTTTATCCACGAGAGTGGCCTTTTGTTTTTCTCTTCCAATGGGCACGAAGGAAAAGGGGGGCTTGACCTCTTCATGGTTGACGCGAGTGGGGATACTTTTGGTGATCCTGAAAATTTGGATACGCCATATAACTCTGACAAAGACGACCTCGGTTTTATCCTAAATGAAGATGCTACAAAAGGCTATTTATCATCGGCACGCAGGGGCGGTTATGGAGGTGATGACATTTTTATGTTCGAGGCTGACGGCGAGCCTATCATTGAAATGAAAGAAGTCATCCTTAATACAATGGTGGTAGCCTATAATGAACAAACGGGCGAGCGCCTTCCCGATGCAGGTGTACGGGTACTCCAGCGCTCCGAGGACGGATTTGTGGACGGCGATGAAATTTATGATGTGGAAATGACCCCCTCTCCCAGTGGCGAACTGATGATGAAATTGGTCAGGAAGGATGCGGACGAACTCAAAGATCCATCCATATATACCAATATCAATGGAGAAGCTGTTTTCACTATGGCCCAAGATCGCAGCTACGTGGTATTGGTCACAAAAGAAGGCTACCAAAGTGGGGAAGTCATGCATTCAACGGACGGGCAGTTTGGCCCTCAGACCATTCGGGTGCCGTTGCGCTCAAAAGACTGCACTACCTTGAACGGAATAGTCAGTGTAAACGGTTATCGGAATGGCGTACCCAATGCGACAGTCCGCATCTTGAATAAATCCACCGGGGCGCAGGAAGAACTTCGGTCTAATGCTAATGGCGAGTTCGATTATTGCCTGCCAATAGGGTATGAATATTCGATTACAGCGTTGAAGGATGGCTATTCAGAAGGAAGCACGACCTTGTCAACCGCAACTGGAGGTGCCCGCAACCTTGATGTGACCGTGCGTCTGGATCCTTTAGCTGCAGAAATTGTCACAGAGCCAATCAGGGAGGGTAGCGTAATAGTCTTGGAAAATATTTATTACGATTTTGACAAGTATTTCATCCGCCGGGGTGCAGCACAAGAATTGGACGCCCTCGCCCAGCTGATGCGCCAATACCCCAGCATGGAAGTACAGTTGATTGCCCACACTGACTCCCGCGGCGATGACAACTACAACCTCGACCTTTCTGTGAAACGGGCCGATTCAGCCCGTCGTTATCTCATCCAAAAAGGTATTGAAGGCCACCGGGTCGAGGCATTTGGGCACGGAGAAAAAAATGTCCGTAATCATTGCAGAAATGGCGTAAATTGTTCTGAAAATCAGCACCAGTACAACCGCCGGACGGAAGTGAAAGTCATTCGGATTGATGAGCCCGTGCAAGTGGAATACGATGAGGGCAGACCTTTTGAAAAAGGAAATTAATGATGCTTTTTAAATTTTATAAAAAAGTGCCTTTAGTGAAAATCTAAAGGCACTTTTTTATTGTGGCTATTTTGAAAAAATAAATTTTCCTAACTTGCGCTTACGACAATTAATTTGATTAAAATGCAAACTGCCCAGCAAAAAAACAAAGGGTTGTGGGAATGGAAATTGGTGTCAGCCATATTGGGGGTTTTCATTTTATATATTGTCCAATTGTTTTTGTTCAACGAATTTGTTGAAAACACAAACCGGCAAGCAATTGCCATGTCGGCAAGAGTCAGCGCAGTATTGTTTTGTTTGGCGTTTGGTGCATCATCTTTTCATTATTTTGTAAAAAACAGTATTTCGTGGTGGTTGCGGATGAATCGGAAATATATTGGTATTTCATTCGCCGTAGTGCATTTAATCCATCTGGCCTTTTTAGTTGTTTTGCAACAAAATTTTCATCCCGTATTTGACCGTGCAAAAACCATATCGTTGCTTGGTGGTGGGTTGGCCTATTTATTCGTGGTATTAATGCTGCTGACTTCTTTTTCTTTTTTTGCAAAATATTTATCCAAAAAACAATGGACAATTCTGCATACAGCCGGAGGATATTGGATATGGTATATTTTCATCAGGAGCTATGTCAGGAAGGTAACATCTGGCGATCTTGAATTTATACCTATGGTGGTACTCTTAGTGGCCGTTATTATTTTGCGGATTATTTATTTAATCCAAAAAAAATAAACCATAGTGGAAAATTAATGTATTAAAAAACGGGATTAAAACGGAAGTACTCACTTGACATGCTCCTGCTCCAAGCAATCAACCATTAACCATTAACAATCAATAATATCATGACAGTAAAAGAAGTAATGGCCGAACTCGAACAGTACGGCAATGAAAGCACAAAAAAAATATTTTTAAAGCACGGCGCAAAAGAACCGTTTTTCGGTGTTAAAGTGGCCGATTTAAAAAAGATTGTAAAGAAAGTGAAAAAAAACCATGAGCTTTCTTTGGAATTATATAACACCGGGAATGGTGATGCCATGTATCTTGCTGGTTTAATTGCTGACGAAAAAAAGATTTCCAAAGAAGACTTGCAAAGTTGGGCGGAAAAAGCAGAGTGGCAGATGATCAGCGAATATACCGTTGCATGGATTGCTTCGGAAAGTGATTATGGTTTGGAATTGGGCCTCGAATGGATCGAATCGGATGAGGAACACATCGCTGCTGCGGGGTGGTCAACCCTTTCCAGTTTAATGGCCATAAAACAAGATGAGGAACTGGACATTGGTGTTTTTGATAAATTATTGGACAGGGTGAAAAATACAATTCACGATTGTCCAAATCGGGTGCGTTATACGATGAATGGGTTTGTAATCGCTGCCGGTGCTTACGTAGCTGCCCTTACCGATAAAGCAATTGCAGTGGCGGAAGTTATCGGTAAGGTTAATGTAGACATGAATGGGACAGCCTGTAAAGTGCCGCCTGCTGGGCCATACTTACAGAAAATAATTGATAAAGGAAGAGTTGGGAAAAAGCGGAAAATGGCGAGGTGCTAAAAAAAGAATGGAATCAACTCAGGAGGTTATTTGAAATAATCTCCTGAGTTTTTAATTTAATAAAACAAAATGAAAAACCTGATTTATATATTGCCCATTATTTTTTTTATAGCATGTACAAAAAAAAATATCGACCCAAATATAGAAGAATGGCAGCCTTTATTTAATGGTAAAGACCTGAACAAGTGGGATATTAAAATAAAAGGATATGACCTGAACGACAATTTTGGAGAAACCTTTTACGTAGCAGATGGGGCAATGAAAGTAAAATACGACGCATATGATAATTTTAATGAAGATTTCGGCCATATATTTTACAAAGAAAAGTTTTCCCATTATAAATTAAAAATAGAATACCGCTTTACAGGCGACCAAGTGCCGGGCGGGCCTGGATGGGCATTTCGAAATAGTGGGGCCATGCTACATTGTCAATCAGCGGCAAGCATGCTTAAGGATCAGGATTTTCCGATATGTATTGAAGCGCAATTATTGGGCGGAAATGGAAAAGACGAGCGCACGACGGCCAACCTTTGCACACCTGGGTCAAATGTTTTTATGGCTGATACATTATTTACGACCCACTGCATTAATTCTAATTCAAAAACTTATCATGGTGATCAATGGGTGTCGGTGGAGTTTCATGTATATGGCGATTCGTTGGTTCAACACTATGTAGAAGGAGCAAAAGTATTGGAATATACAAAGCCCAAAATTGGAGGGGGAACCATCAATGGTTTCGATGAAAAAATAAAAAAAGACGGACAGCCGCTGACGGAAGGATATATTGCTTTGCAGAGCGAGAGCCACCCAGTTGAATTTAGAAAAGTGGAATTATTGGATTTATGTGGGTGCATGGATGAAAAAGCCACGAATTATAAATCTTATTTTGTGAAATCCGATAATTCAAAATGCAAATACTGAAAATATAAAAGCTTTATTTAATTGTTTGAAAATCCGTTAGCTCCTGCACCTACGACTAAGCCTACAGCACCTGCCGTCGGCATTCCTCCCAAAAATGGATTGGGAAGCGCAGATCCTCCTCCTGTAGCTACAAGAGAACCAGCAACCCCAGTAAGCATCCCAGCAGCATCAGACAAGATAATATTACTCCAGAAACCTCTATATTGTACAGAACCATTGCACAAATTGTCTAAAATATTCTGAAATTCAGAGTATTTGTTCAGTCCGCCGTATGTACTTCCCATCCATAGTTCTGTTGAATAGGTAGCCACATCCACCATGGCTCCAAAATACACTAGGTCATCTTGGTTCAGGCCCGTTTTATTTTGTTCATAATAATTGCAAATAGCATCTTGGATAACTGAGATTTGTTGGGAATAATCCAACCCTTCCATTAAATTTACCAACCCTATCAGGATTGGGGTTAATGCAGTAGAAAAACTAAGACTACTAATGTGTTGTTCAAAATTAAAGTTTGAAGAGTTGTAAATGGATAAAAATGAAGCTAAATCCGTTGAATTCACAATTGATTTAAATTCGCCATAACATATACTCAAGAGGAGGCAATAACCACGCAATTTTTTTGTTGGAAGGTGTCGTATTTATCATTTTGCAAATATTTGCCCAAAGTCCCCGAACGATTTGAACTCAATGGCATTGCCGCTGGGGTCGAGGAAAAACATGGTAGCCTGCTCGCCAGCCTCGCCTTTGAAACGGGTATATGGTTCGATGACAAATTCGATCCCAGCTTCTGTTAATTTTTCTGCAAGTTCCTCCCATTCGCTCATTTCGAGGATAGCACCAAAATGCTTGACGGGAACGTTTTTTCCATCAACATGATTGGTCGGAGCTTCTTTATTGTCAGAGTCCACTAAGTGAGCGGTGATCTGGTTGCCCCAAAAATTGAAGTCTATCCAACGGTCGGAAGTTCGGCCAATCGGGCAGCCAAGGAGGCTGTGGTAAAAGTCAGAGGTTTTTTCAAGGTCGGTGACAGGAAAGGCTAAGTGAAATGGTTGCATGATGAAATTTTGATCAATTTTACAGAAACAAAACAAATTATGTGGAGGGCAACGCTGGTTGGAGAGTTGCCCGTTTTTTTTCATTTTCATTGAATCCCTCTAATGCTCATCATCATTAATCATCTCGCCACAGTATTTACAATAAGTAGCGTCATCGTCGTGCCCCTCTTTAGAACAGTAACGGCAAGCCTGTGTATTGTCCTGGCTTTTTTGTGAACTGAACAGTTCCACGGAAACGATACCAGTCGGAACGGCAATAACGGCGTAACCGAGCATCATGACCATTGCTGAAAGAAAACGGCCAAAATCGGTTTCAGGTGCGATGTCACCGTACCCTACTGTTGTGAGTGTTACAATGGCCCAATAAACAGATTGAGGAATACTTGAAAAACCAGTGTCCGGTTGCCCACCTTCCACGATGTACATGACCGAGCCGATGATTGTTACCATCAGCAGTACAACGACCATGAAAACAGAAATCTTATAACGACTGGCTTTTAAGGCCCGAACCAATTGGCGGCCTTCCGACAGGAAATGCCATAATTTGAAAATCCTGAAAACCCGAATCAACCGGAGGATACGGATGACCAGCAAAGACTGCGCACCGATGATAAAAACACTTAAATAAGTAGGCAAAATGGCTAATAGGTCAATGATTCCAAAAAAGCTTTTAGCGTATTTCCATGGTCGGTACACACAATACAAACGCAGTATATATTCTATGGTGAATATGATTGTAAATATCCATTCGAGGACGTAAAAAAAACCAAAATACTTATCGTGCAATGATGGCACTGTTTCCAACATCACCACGACCACGCTGAGGATAATGATAATCATCAGCACCACGTCAAACCGCTTGCCCCACTTGGTGTCTGCCTCAAAAATGAGTTCGTGGATTTTTTCTTTTATGGGATGATATTCTTTGCTATAGGCCATGTGAACCGTTATTATTTGAGAGGGCGAATTTCTGAAAAAAAAAGGAGGTGTGGGAGATGACAAAAGTTAGGGGTGTGCACAGTTGTTTCGTATATCCCTGATTTTTATGGTGCATTTTGCAAGCCAAACAATGGGTCAACTGATTTAAAGTATAAAAATTGCCATTATTCTCTTTACCTCAAATATTCTCTTTACCTCAAACTTGCAACCACTGCACCAGCGATAGTGGAGTGATGATCAATAGCAAAATGGGTTAAAAAATCTAAAGCGCTATATCAATTTTCATAAAACTTGCGTTAAGTAGCCGTGCCGTGGAATTGGCACTAAATTTAATCGACTCCCTATTTTCCCGCTGCTTTGGACACCATTATTTTTTACTAAAAACTATTGATTAACTTTGCCCCCCAATTGAGAATACCTAATCCCGATTATCTAATTACATATCCAATGACCTTTCTTAAAAAGAATTTACTCCTTTGTTTTATACTGTTTTCCAGCACGGCCATGCAGGCCCAAGAAGGCCTCGAAGTAGGAGGGTGGCTGGGCATCACCAATTACTTTGGCGACCTGAATACCAACCTGCGACTGAACCGGATCGGCCCTGCCGGAGGGGTAGGCTTTCGTTACAACTTCAACGAGCGCCTTGCTGTAAAGCTATCAGTCAATGCGGGCGTGGTCGAAGCGTATGATTCCGATTCCCCCAACATTTACGAACGTGCCCGCAACCTGCATTTCAGATCACAAGTGGCCGATGCGGGATTGCAATTGGGCTTCAACTTCTTGCCATACGTACATGGCAGCCAAGACGAAAACTGGACACCTTACCTCTTTCTGGGCATGGGCGTCAGCTATTTCAACCCCAAAGCAAAAATGGATGGCGATTGGCATGAACTGCGTCCTCTCGGTACAGAAGGGCAGTTTAAGGGCGAAGAATATTACACCGTGTCTGGCGGTTGGGTGTATGGGGCCGGCTTTAAGATAGACCTCAGCTACGAGTGGAGCCTGAACATAGACATCAGTGCCCGTCGCCTCTTCTCCGATTACCTCGACGACGTGAGCGGCACTTATCCCGACCCAGATAACGTGGAAGACCTACGGGAAGAATTTGCGACGCGCTTCATTGACCGCTCGGGAGAGCTTTTTGCTGAAGACCCCGATTTTTTTACCCGCAACAGCCTTGAATTCCCAATAGGGGAGGAGGGGCGTCAACGTGGTAATTCTGGGGACAATGACACCTATGTTTATTTTGGCATCGGTATCTATTATTATTTTGGGGATTTGAAATGCCCGTATGAGAAGTGACGTAGTATATTGGTAATTAGTGGATTGATATATTGGGCAAAAAATGCTGGATGGATTTTTCCATCCAGCATTTTTTTTATTATTTAGTAATGCTCAAAAAATCACTTCCCCTTTTACCGCCTACGAAATCGGGAACTTATTTTTTTACCGCTACTTAATAAACCGATTGATGAAACTGTCCTTATATGCTCTTCCAATTGGAACAATCACTTCTTTAGTTAAATAAATCTGGTTGCCAGCTATCTTCTCAATTTTTGAGGTGTTGATTATGAACGATTTGTGTATCCTGACAAACTGATTAGGGTCAAGGTTTTCCAGCCAATACCGAAGTGGCTCAGAGGATAAATGCTTTTTTTGAGGAATAAGTATTTCCGTATAATCTGCATCCGATTTTATGTATATAATATCAGCTATTTTAATTTTTACAAACTCGTAACCCGTTTTTATAAATAATTCTTTACGGGCATTATCCCCATTTTCTTTTTGCAAATGAGGTTGCTTTTTTGCAGGCACTTTTGAAACGGCTTTTACGAACCTCTGAAAAGAGAAAGGCTTTAATAAATAATCTACTACGTTAAATTCATAACTCTCCAGCGCATAATCGGGAAAGGCAGTTGTTAAAATAATATGTGGAGAATTGGGTGTGGTCTTTAAAAAATCAATCCCCGATATTTTGGGCAGATGAATATCCAAAAAAATTAAATCTACTTCTTCTGTTTTTAGAAATTCCATTGCCTGAATCGCATCTGAAAAAGTGGCTTTCAGATGTAAAGACCCAATATCGTCAATGTATTTTTTCAAAATACGCTGTGCAGGCGGTTGGTCTTCTATAATGATGCAATTCATCCTTCGGAAGATTTGTTAAGTTGCATAGATAAACGAACTTCGTATTGGTTTTCTTTTTCTAAAATATTTAATTCATGGGCGCTGGGATACAATAATTGCAGGCGTTTTTTGACATTTTCCAATCCAATGCCTTGCGTCAGTTTTTTTGTGTTGGCAGTAGGTTGAAAATTATTTTTGCAAATAAATTCCAACCTCCCTTCACCCGCTATTTTAATTTCGATGTCAATAATAATATTTTCGGACTGGCTCGCCTGACTGTGTTTAAATGCATTTTCAATAAAGACAATTAATATCAGCGGAGCAATTTGATAGCCAAGCTGAATATTTTCAGTTTTAAAATTAACTGCTCCCCTTTCCTCAATCTGCAATTCGCTGAGCCGGGTAAAGTTTTCCAATTGCTTTAATTCTTTAGAAAGGGTCACATATTTTTCCTTGCACTCATACAACATGTATCGCAATACAGAACTCAGCTCTAAAATAATGGTTGGCGTTTTCGGGGATTTTTCAATAGCATAAGAATATAAGTTGTTCAGATTGTTGAATAAAAAATGTGGGTTGATCTGCGATTTTAAAAATTGCAATTCACTTTCTTTTATGGTGGCTTTTAGTTCGTCCACTTCCCGCTGCTTTCCCAATGCGTCCCACGCAAATTTGAACCCTGACAAAATGACGATTACGGGCATGACCTGAGATAAGGTGAACATCACCCCCCCAAAAGATTGCGCCCTGTCATCTGGAAAATAAATGGGTTCCAATATCAATTCTTCGATAAATATAACACCTGTAAAAACAACCATTACAAGAGCGAAAAATTGGAAGTGCTTTTTTCGATAAAGAAAGCGAGGTAGTAAAATATAGTTGATTAAAAAAGCAGCCACTACATAATTCAGAAAAAAAACTACTTTATATAAATCTATAAGAGGATGTCTTCGCTCAAACGAGTAAAAAACAAACACCAACAGATGCAAAGCGATTTGAAAAATCAATTCTCTTGAAGAGAACTTCCCTGTTTGTTTGTTGCCGATCATGCACCAAAATTAGCGGTTAAACTGGCATGGTTATAAAATAAACCTGCCAACAACCGATTTCATCCTCTCAACAACATCTCCCTGCTCTTGATTTTGAAACGCTGTCGTTTACAGGCCAACTACTGCCGTTCAAAGAAACTATTTTTTCATTTGGCAAAAGCCTTGCTTCTTTGTGCTAATAATCCACTTAATATTTAAATCATGAAAGTTAAACTTATAAATATAGTGTTGTGCATTTGTTTTACTTTTCTTTCCAATAGCCTGTTCGCCCAAAAAACGAACCTAGAGATTAAAGGAACTGTATTGGAAAGCAATGGCCAAAAGCCCATCGAATTTGCCACTGTGATGATAGCGGATAAGAACACTCAGAAAGCCATCACGGGGGTTACAACGGAATTGGACGGCACTTTCAGCGTATATACTGATTCGCCCGATTTTTATGTAGAAATCAGTTTTATTGGATTTGTTTCTCAAACCATAAAAGACATTCCAATAGTAGGAAGCATAGCAGACTTGGGAACCATTTTACTTTCAGAAAATAGCGAAGTACTGGATGAAGTGATTGTTCGGGCAGAAAAATCAACGACAGAATTCAAACTGGACAAGCGTGTTTTTAATGTCGGAAAGGATTTGGCAAGCACGGGGGCAAGTGCACTGGATGTATTGAATAATGTGCCATCCGTCAATGTAAATATCGAAGGACAAATCAGTTTGCGGGGCAGTACGGGGGTACAAATTCTCATTAATGGCAAACCTACCATATTGGCCAGCGACGAAGGAAATGCACTCGGCACTATTACGGCAGAAATGATTGAAAAAATCGAGGTGATCACTAATCCATCTGCCAAATACGAGGCGGAAGGCACATCTGGCATTATCAACATCGTGATCAAAAAAGAAGAAAGGGAAGGCATCAATGGCTCGGTCTCTGTCAATACGGGAACTCCCCACAACCACAGTGTTGGGCTGAGCTTGAACCGGCGTACAGAGAAATTCAACCTGTTCAGCCAGCTGGGCGTAGGCTATAGGGAGTTGCCGAGGGATAGAAGAAATATCAACCGGGATTTAACGAGCAATACTACTGTTTACAGCGACGGGACAGAATATCGAAATGAGACTTTTTACAATGTAATATTAGGTACGGATTACCATATCAACAAGTACAATGTATTGACCCTCTCCGGGCATTTTGCTTACGAGGTGGAAGACCAACCTTCCCGTACCAATTTTAGTATAGCCGACAACACAGGAGCAATACCCTCAGAATGGTACCGGGAGGAAACGACCGAAGCGACCAACCCTAAATACCAGTATGAACTGAATTATAAAAAGGACTTTTCCGACCACAAGGAGCATGACCTGGTGTTCAGCGCATTGGGCAATTTCTTTGGCAAAGACCAATCATCGGAATTTAAAAATATAAATATCACAGGTGATGACGCCGCCAACGACCAGCAGACCAGGACCAACTTTAAAGAGGCGAAATACACTTTTAAACTGGACTATACCAAGCCGTTTTCTGAAAAATGGACTATAGAAACAGGGGCACAATATCTTTTGAACAATGTGAGCAATGACTATGCGGTCAATGATTTATTAAATGATGTCTGGGTAGAAAATGCAGGCTTGACCAATATTTTTGAATACGACCAAAAAGTGTTGGGCGTGTATGGAACGGGAGCTTACGAAGATGATAAATGGGGTATAAAATTAGGCATGCGAATAGAAAATACCGACTTGAATACGCTTCTGGTCAATACCGACCAAACGAATAATCAAAACTTTACCAATCTATTCCCAAGCATCCATACTTCTTATAAACTCTCTGAAAAATTTTCTTTTCAAGCTGGTTATTCCCGCCGGATTTTCCGGCCAAGGCTTTGGGATTTAAATCCTTTTTTCAATATTAGAAACAATTTCAGCGTCCGCACCGGAAACCCCAACCTGTTGCCTGAATACACCGACTCTTACGAGGTGGCAGGTATTTACATTTTTGGGAAAACCTCCTTGAATTTTGGTATCTACTATCGCTACACCACCGATGTCGTAGAACGGATATCCACTTTTGAAAATAATGTCAACACTTTCAAACCTTTGAACATTGGTACCAACCGGGCTACAGGCATTGAAATAAACGGTAAGTACAGCCCCAATAAATGGTTGTCCGTTAATGGTGATTTCAACTACAATTATTTCAATCGCCAAGGATCGTTGGAAGCTACCTCCTTTGATTTTTCTGCCGACCAATGGTCTACCAAGATGACGGCCAAAATCAAATTGCCCGCACAAATAGATTTTGAAGCTACTGGGCGCTACCAATCTAAATACAAGACCGTCCAGAGTGAAGTGTCCGATAACCTGTATGCGGACTTGGGCGTGCGAAAAAAAATATTAAAAGGCAAAGGGGTTTTTAATTTTAGTGTTCGGGACGTTTTCGCTTCCCGGATCAGGGAAAGTATAACCAATCAAACCAATTTTTATTTGTACGACTGGAGCAAGCGGGGGCGGTTTGTCACCTTAGGCTTCAGCTATGGCTTTGGAAAAGGAGAGGCCATGGAATATTCGGGGCAGAGAAGGCGTCATTAAAATCAACATAAAATGAAAAAACTAAACCTAAAACAAGAAGTCTTCGACCTTTATGACGACTATGTGCATAGCAAAATAGACCGCCGTCAATTTGTCGAACATCTCAGTGCTTATGCCGTTGGTGGGCTTTCCGTCACGGCCATCCTCGATTACTTAATGCCTAATTATAAGGACAGGCAGCAAGTGCTGGTTGATGACGACCGCCTGAAAACGGAGATCATAGAGTACAACTCGCCGAAGGGCGGGGGAAAAATCAAAGGCCAACTCTCAAGACTGGTCAATAACTCAGGAAAAGTGCCGGGCATCATCGTTGTGCATGAAAATCGGGGACTAAATCCACACATTGCTGATGTGGGCAGAAGGGCTGCTTTGGAAGGTTTTATCTCCCTGGCGCCGGACGCATTGACCCCTCTTGGCGGCTATCCCGGTAACGATGACGAAGGCAGAACTATGCAGCGTCAACGTGACCGCAATGAAATGCTCGAAGATTTCATAGCAGCTTTCGAACATTTGAAAAACCATCCTGAATGTACAGGAAAAGTAGGGGTTGTCGGCTTCTGTTTCGGCGGATGGGTTTCCAATATGATGGCCGCAAAAGTACCCGACCTAATGGCTGCCGTTCCTTTTTATGGAGGGCAAGCTCCTGTCGAAGAAGTACCCAATATCAAAGCGCCACTCCTATTACAATTTGCAGCATTTGATCAACGGGTCAATGCTGGCTGGCCGGATTATGCGAAAGCATTGCAGGATAACAACAAAGAATACAGTGCCCACCTTTATCCCGATGTTAAGCATGGTTTTCATAATGATACAACTCCCCGGTATGATCAGGATGCAGCACGGCTTGCCTGGCGGCGAACTATTGGATTTTTTAAAGAAAAATTAAAATGACGCTATCCAAATAAATCGCAGTTCAAAATGTAGGGCAATTTTTATTGGCTGATTTGGAGTGATTAATTTAATAAGTGATTTCTTATAAAAAAGTGAGGGTTATGAACTGATCATTTCGTTTACTTTCAATACAATTATTTTTCCCCAACCACTCAAATTGTCATAGACGTTTTTTTTAAAACACCTTAAATTTAATTGTAAAGGTAGGCTGATTTCCATTTTTTCTTTTCTATCACATTTTTTTAATTTTTGAACAATTCTATTTAGGGAAAAGGAAAAAAATAATCCCGTATTTTAATCGGGATTATTATTTTCCAAATCCCTTATCACAAAAAATTATTCACTTTTTCCTTTTTCCGAGTGGAGGTTTACTAAATTTTTGGAAATTTAGCAAATCGTGAAGCCCAATCAATGGGGCATATATTTATTAAAAAATTAGTAGCTGTTCAGCACTGTCCAGTAGTCGGGAGATTTATCTCCCGAGCCCACCATTTTTTTATGAAAAATAATTCCCGTTTTATTTTCTTGAACGTTATCTGCAATTGAGAGATAAACCTCCCGACTACATGGACAGTGCTGAACGGATACAAAAATTAGATCAAACCTTCCTTTTCTTTTTTCCATCATTTTGGCTTATTAAAGTTTTGGCCTTTCAGATAAATTTCTTCTTTTAATTTAAAGTAAAAAACTACCTTCATCCGTCTTCCTCAAAAACAGATGTCGCCAACGATAATGGCAGAAACAAAAAAGCAAAACGTCAAGGTTACAGAAGTCGTCAGGGAGTACAGCGGTCGTCTTTTTCGGTTCATCCGTAGCCGGGTGTCTTCTCCTGCCGATGCAGAGGATATCTTGCAAGAGGTGTGGTATCAATTCAATCGGGTGGTAGATACCGAGCCGATTGAGCAGGTGAGTGGCTGGCTGTTTCGCGTGGCTCGCAATCGCATCACTGACCGCTACCGCAAGAAGAAGGATGAAAGGTTAGAGGATTTTGCTTATGAAGATGAGGAGGGCGATTTATTATTTCGGGAAATATTGCTGTCGGACGACAAGACACCCGAAACAGAAATGTTTCGCCAACTCTTCTGGGAGGCGTTGGAAGAAGCCCTCGACGAATTGCCGGAAAACCAGCGCAATGCGTTCGTTTGGAATGAACTGGATGGCGAAACCCTCCAGCAAATCGCCGACCGCACGGGTGAAAACCTCAAGACTATAATTTCCCGCAAGCGCTACGCCGTCCAGCATTTGCGTAAGCGACTACAGACTTTATATGAAGAATTTTTAGAGTATTGAATCGGTGTATTGGTATATCGGTGTATCGGTACATGGTGAGACGAGCCTTGTACCGATACACCGTTAGACCGAAACACCGCTAAACCGATCAACTCATGTTCCGCAATCAAAACTCCGACCGACGGATTCCTGGGCCGCTGAAAGGCTTGTTTTTTTTGATAATGGCAGCCTTGTTTTTATTTGTTTTGGGAAATGTCATCATGTTTCTCTGGAATGAAATATTGGCCAATGCCACAGGTGTTAAAACGCTTAATTTTTGGGAGGCGCTTGGTCTGTTTGTGCTGGCCCGTATTTTATTCGGCGGTTTCCGGTTTGGCCCTCGGCATAAGCCGTGGAGAGGATATAAACGCAGAAAGGCATGGCGGGAAAAATGGATGAGCATGAACGAAGAGGAGCGGGCGGCTTTTAAGCAGCAGTGGCGGGAGCGGTGCGGGAAGAAAGATTGAAATTTATTTGGAGGATATGAATTATTGGATTGACTCCATTCGAAAATGATTGGGAACATACGAAAATTTATTTCTCAAAGAAGAATTTATTTTACGGGTTACGGCAACGTCCTAAACGTTCATATAATAATTTAGCTTCTGGATTTTCTTCTGATACGTCCAAAACGAAGTGACTATTTTTTGTCTTGTTTGCCTTTTTCATGAAAGCATGAATTAATTCTGTTTTCACTACCGTACACTTTTTGGAAACGACTGATTTTCATGCCTGAAAGAAGGAAAATTTAGGGAGAGAGGTGTGTTTTTTTTGTTTTTTTGCAGAAAAAACAAAAAAAACACACCTCTCTCCCTCTAGGTTTCTTCGCCTTTGGCCTGAAAACGGATATAAAACAAAAAGTGTACGGTAGTGAAATTCTGTTCCGAGCCCTTTGCCTCTGTAAATTGGTTCAATTCCTAAATGTGCCAGAACGATTTTTAATTTAAAACATTGGCTTCCAATGATTTAAAAAATATTTCAAAAAAGTTCTAATTCCTTAAAGTAATTTCCCCCCTCATCCGTCCTCCATATTGTAAGGCAAAAAATTTCAAACTACGTAGCCAAAAATGAGCCGATGAAAGCAGGCTGCCAACCACGTTGGCGTAGGGTTTTGTTTTCCGAAATCACCCATATTTTTTCACAGAGAAATAGCCAAGGGTTATTCATTTAATTTGAAAATCCTCGGCCATTTCAAAAAATTAAATCATGAGACCATTCCGGTTTTTCTTTGCTGCCTCCTTAGGTATTATTTTATTCTTTTTCCTTGCCAAGTTCGTGATAGCGGCATTGTTAATGGCTGCGGTTTTGAGTGTCATATTTTTCTTTGGCAGAAAAATCAAGCATTTTTTCCAACGCCTTAGTTGGGAAGAAGATAGCTATTATGATGGTAAGGATCGATTTATCAAAGGTCGTCCAAAATGGAAAGGCGACATGCTGATGGATTATCCAACAAAACGTCGTCAGATGTGGTCTGACGCACGGGTCATTAAAATTCAATAATTTTTTTTGCTATTGGTGTTTTGCTGTTAGCTATTGGCAGAGCAGAGGCAAGCCAACAGCTAATAGCCAATGCCAATAGCCAACAAAACTCAATTTATTATGTGTTATTCAAGAGCAAATTATCCCCATTGGGGAAGACATCATCATCACCCTCGTCACCATGCCAGGAGGTGGTGGAAAAATAAAATGGCCCAAGCTTGGGGCTATCCACCCGTCAACGTGGAAGAACTGGATGACCGATATGAGATTCTGCTGTATGCAGCCGGTTATGACAAAGGGGAATTTGACATATCCCTTAAAGACAATACACTGATTGTCAATGCGGAAAAACCTGATCAGGAACGGGAGGAAGCACCTGAAATGAATTGGCGCAGGCTGGAATTTCGGCCTCGTGGCTTTGAACGCTATTTCGAGCTGAACGAGAAGATTGACAAGGATGCCATTTCTGCACAATATGCCGACGGTGTGCTAAAAGTGACTTTACCAAAAAAAGATGGTTCGGAAACCTTTCGAAAGGATATTGAAGTTCTATAAAGATGTCGGATGGTTAAAATCAATCATCAATATTTGGCCCTCTTCGGAGGGCTTTTTTATTTTCCAAAAAATTTAATCCGTTGAACAATTATCCTCTTAATTTCGTCGGTGGTTTAAAAATAAAGCTTTAAATATCCTATTAAATTATGAAAGAACTTGACCCGTCATACCTAAAGAAGCTTCGGGGGCTTCCTTTAAGCTATAAAAAAAAACCGGGTGGGATATTATTAGTAAAACATCGAATACCAAATCATTTTGAAGCTTTTGGACTAATATTTCATCCATTTTATGAAACTGATGATTTGCCATCTACAATTCATAAAGAATCCTCACTCACTTTTCAAAATAAAAGAGTAGCCTATGAAAAAATATTAAAAATATATGGGATCAGTGAATTTTAAATTTCCTGATTATAACGTTTTGCGGTGATGCGTAAAATTTTTGACTTTTATTCCAGACTCTAAAATCATATTATCTCAATCCTTTTTACCACCCTCTTTTTTTCAGTCACCATATCCAAAAAGTAAATGCCAGATGTAAGACTATTTAATTCCAATTTATTATAATATGGATTCATCGCACTGAAAGAATAAACCTCCTGCCCCACCGCATTAAAAATTCGAATAGATTTTACGGAAAAATCCGTTTCGATAGTTACCCAATCACGTGCGGGGTTTGGGTAAATACTTGCTTTCATTTTTCCTGTTTCAAACACATCCGTCCAAGGGCCCAGTTGCAAATTGTCTACAAAATTCCAGCCTTTGAGACCAGATTCTCCAGCCATGCGGACAGTAATGAACCTACCATTATTGGGAGCAGAAAATTCAAAAGTCCGCAATGTCCAAACGTCAGGTTCGGGGATGGAAGAATAAATGACTTGGCCAAAACTGGAAACAGACGTGGAAAGGCCAATTTCAAGGGGCATATTGGAATTGAAATTAACAGGATTGCTGGACGTGTCCGCCAATTCATAATAGGAAAGTTGATACATGGTTCCCTCCTCCAAAGGTTGGTCTATTTCGAGGGATATTTGGTCAACTGGCCCGGTGGGTCGCTGCGAGAGAGACACATACCAGTTGTTGCTGATGGTAGGGAAAAAACCACAGCTATCGGTCTGGACGTCCATCGCATTTTCTGTACCAACGGCAAATACGTTTTCCATGACGGCATTGAATTCCACATTTTCCAAATTGAAAGCGCAAGTGTCGAGCGAGTGGATTTCGAAGTCGCCGTTGAGGATGGTTTGGGCATTTCCATACATAGCGACTATGGAAGTAAAAAAGATAAATGCGTAGGTCAATTTTGAATTCATTTTTTTTGTTTCGCTTTCTGGATTTTTTCAATTTATTTTCCCATATATTTTTTCAAGCTCATTAAATACCTCTGGCATTGCTGATTTAAATTTTTCATTAAATACAAACCAATGCACGACCGCCACTGCCATCACATTTAAATCATTTAACCCCACCCATTTTTCCACTGCATCTTTTGAAAAGCGGCTGATGGTTTCCAATCGTTTCCACACGTCCTCTGGCAGTTTGGGCATTTCCACTTCCGGGTGGCAGCGCATAAAAACTTTTGCATATTCATAAAGCCCAATGTGGAAATATTTTTTGGGCTCGGCGAAACCGACCATCAATTGTTCAGCAGAAAACATGATCACCCCATCCTCTTCAAATATTTCTGAGGCATGCCATTGCTTTGGGTATTGAGGCGAAGGGAACGGATGTGGATAGACAATGATATGCTCAAATTTATTCAACAAATAGTCTTCCTGATGAAAGGTAAGCTGCACAACAGAGGCAGCAACAACAGCCTTTACATCCGGTGGCACGTTCTCCATGCCTTTGGGCATAAATTCATTGGCTTCCATATAAAGGGCTACCCTGTGGCAGAATTTCGTTTTATCATCCGGCACCAGGTTTTTAAAAAAAGGGAAACGTGCTAAAAACATTTTTACCAGCCCTTCTGGCAATTTGGGTGGCTTGCGCTGATACCACCACCAATCGATCTGTGGCGACAGCATGTAAATGGCGGCCAGCATAACTACATTTGGTACAATATACCAAGAGTATTGGTTGTTGATCTCCAGCGTCATATACGAGAACACTGCTGCACAGATGAAAAAGGGGATCATAAGGATTCTTGAAAGCATAGAATTGGTATTGGGGTATTGAGGTATTGGGGTATTGAAGTATTCTGCTATAAATACTTCAATACCTCAATACCCAATACCCTACTGCGCCAGCCGATTGACGCCTGCATAATAAATCAAATGCCACTCGCCACTGATGATGGCAAAGCGGCGTACCATGCCGAACTGCCCCCCTTTATGGATGATGCGCTCCATGACCATTTCATCGGTAAGGGGGATAAAGTTCCGTCTGTATTCGCTCATCTGGTAGTCCACGGGGCGCATGAGCGACCAAGTCTCTTTTTGCCAGCGAAAGGTGCCAGAGTTGATGGTCTCATGATCTGCGTTGTCTGGAATACCTTCCAGTGGAAAAACAATGTGATTCATTTGAAAAGCACTGTCCTGATGGAACTGCTGGTAAAAAGCAGAAAACCCTTCGGGCAATTCTTCATTGGATGAAGTCGTTCCAGCGTTTTCGGTTGGCTGGTTATTGCAAGCAAACAACAACAGCAGCATTAATGGCAAAAGGTATTTCATTGATTTAGGTAAACAGCAAAATTAATCGAAGTGAGATCCCGCATTTTAATCGGGAAAGCAAAAGTAAAAAGTAGAAAGCGGCTACCACTTTTTACTTTCGCCTTTTTATGCAAGGTTCATTGACATTTTTTCGTGGAACGATAAAAAAACAAGAGAGAGGGAGGTAAAAAATAAAAAATTTTCAACTTTTTATTTTTTACCTCCCTCTCTATCAGTGTTTTGAATGGCTTATGTAAAAAACAAAGGGCTTCAACGGTACCGTTGAAGCCCTTTGTTTTTTACAGTATTTCTCAAAATCAATCAACTATTACTTTGCGGTAAAGCGCTTGGTTACCTGACCTGAGTTGGAAGATATAGACGCCAGCAGCAAGGTCGTTGAAAGAAAACTCTTTAGTGACGTTGCCTGAACGGAAATCTATTTCGGATTGCAAAATGACCTGCCCCAAAACATTGGTGAAAGATGCTTGCAGTTCATTTCTGCCTTCCCCGCGCAGCACCATGGTGAAACGGCCATCGTTCGGATTAGGGTAAATGTTGAACTCGCTGATACCGGGTATTTCGCCTACTACATTGACCGTGACGATTATTGTCTGCGTAATTGAGTTGGAACCACATTCATTCATGGCGGTCAATGTAACCTCATATTCACCGGGTTCCGTGTATTCATGTATTGGATCAGGTTCATTGGAAGTTTCGCCATCACCGAAGTCCCACTCATAACTGGTTGCATTATTAGAGTTGTTGGTAAAATCGACCGATAACGAGTTATTGGTATTGGAAAAACCGGGGGTTGGCAACTCGTCCACAACAATGTAGTCAGTGATCTCAAATGTATCGCTTTCCAGCGCGTTAGTAGCGATCAAAACAACAGTATAACTACCGGGTGTGGTGTAAGTAACCGTCGGGTTTTCCTCTGCGGAGGTGGCTGGGTCGCCGCCTTCAAATGTCCATTCAAACGATTCTACATTTTGAGAGGAAAGGTTTTCAAATTGCACCTCATATGGTATGCAACCCATTTGGTTGGCAACTTGAAATGCTGCTACTGGCCCTTCTGTAGCAATGACCACAATTTGAGAGATAGTTGTGCTGCCACAATCATTAGTAGTGGTCAGTGTAACAGTGTAAGCACCGTCTTCTGCATACGTGTGGGCCGGATCATTTTCATCCGAAGTAGTATTGTCGCCAAAATCCCATTCTACTGAATTGAAGTTTGTAGATTGGTTGGTGAAATTGGCATCCATGCCCGTCACCGTAAAGTCAAACGCAGGATCAGGTGTAGTTGCAACTTCAATATAGCTCGTCTCTGTAGCCATGTTCGAACCCGCCGAATTGGAAACCGTCAAGACCACATCATAAATGCCGGGTGCATTGTAAATGACGACTGGGTTTTCCAAATCAGAAGTGGCTGGGTCACCACCTGGAAATTCCCATGCAAATATTTCAGCATTGGCCGTGGACTCGTTCATAAACTCCACCTCGAACGGCGTACAACCGCTTGATTCGGCGACACTGAATCCTGCCGTAGGGGCGGAAACGACTGTCACTTGTCCATTGATTGTTTTAGAGCCACAATCATTGGTCACAATAAGAGTCACATCATAGGTGCCATCTTCAGCATAGGTATGGGATGGGTTTTCCTCCATAGACGTACTATTATCGCCAAATTCCCAGCTGAAAGTCATGTTGCCGGAGTTGGGAGGGTTAGTAGAGGTGTTGGTAAAATCAACATCGAACCCGTTCACATCAGCCATAAAACTTGTTGCTGGCAAGCCACCTACTGCAATATAGTCCATTTCCACTACTTCACTTTGTCCAGCACTATTGCTGACGGTCAGTGTGACAGTATAAACACCGGGGGTTTCGTAAGTTACTGTTGGGTTTTCTTCTGTTGAACTAGAAGGTGTGCCTCCCGGAAAGTCCCAGTCAAAGTCAGTGGCATTAGAGGATGACTGGTTGGTAAACTCTACCTCGAACGGCGCACAGCCAGCAGTCGTATTGGCAGAGAAGCCAGCTGTTGGGGCAGAAACCACAACGACCGTCTCAGTGCTTGTTACGGAGCCACACATATTGGTAGCGGTCAAAGTCACTTCATAAGAACCATCTTCAGCATAAGTGTGGCTTGGTTCGGTCTCAGTCGAATTTGTATCATCACCAAAGTCCCAACTGTAACTGGTAGCACCAGTCGAATTGTTCGTGAAATTCACATTCAACATATTGGTATTGCTGGCAAAACCAGCCGTTGGCACTGTGATGACATTGATATAATTGGTTTCTGTTGCCGTGTTTTCACCTAAAGAATTGATAGCAGTGAGGCTCACCGTATAAGTGCCTACACTGTTATAAGTCACTGTTGGGTTTTGCTCAGTAGAACTGGATGGGTTGCCACCGGGGAACTCCCATTCCCATGCAGTGGTGTTGGAAGAAGACTCATCCATGAACTGTACGGTGAATGGCACACAACCAGCCGTTTCATCTGCTGAAAAGCCAGCTTGTGGGAGGGATGTAATGACCACCTGTTGGGTAGTGGTATCTGAACCGCAACTGTTAGTTGCAATTAATTGGACGGTATAAACCCCATCGCCCTGATAAGCATGTGTTGGGTTGGTTTCTGTACTGTTGGTGTTATCGCCAAAGTCCCAGTGGTAACTGGTTCCATTGGTTGTTGTGTTGGTGAAATTGGCGATGAAAACATTAGTTGAAACGGTAAAGCCCGTTCCGGGCACCGTGTTTACTACAATATAGTCCATCTCTGTCGCTGTATTGCTGCCTGCTGCATTGGTAACAGTCAACGTCACATTATAGGTGCCCGGTGCTGAATAGACAACGGTTGGATTCTCTTCTGTTGAACTAGAAGGTGTGCCGCCGGGGAATTCCCAGTCAAAATCAACGGCATTTGCAGAAGATTCGTTGGTAAATTCTACGGTCAGTGGGGCACAACCCGAAGTGGTATTGGCCGAAAAACCTGCCGTCGGCGCAGTCACGATGGTAACTGTTTGGGTGTCAGTCACTGAACCACAAGCATTGGTAGCAGTCAAGACAACCGTATAATCACCATCGTCCATATAGGTATGGGTAGGGTTTGTTTCCGTGCTGGACGTGTTGTCGCCAAAATCCCAATTGTAACTGGTCGCACCAGTTGAGTTGTTGGTAAATGAAACTGTTAGGCCGTTTACACTCGCGCTGTAGCCAGCTGTGGGCACCGTGTTCACATCAATATAGTCGGTCTCAGTCACAGTGTGGCTTCCAGCCGCATTGGAAACGGTCAGCGTCACACTATAAGTGCCGGGAGCGTTGTAGGTAACGGTAGGGTTTTCTTCCATCGAACTGGATGGGGTGCCGCCGGGGAACTCCCAATCGAACGAGACGGCATTGGAAGAGGACTCGTTCATAAACTGGACGGTCAAGGGGTCACATCCTGATGTGACATCAGATGAGAAAGCGGCGGTTGGAGCAGTTACGATCACAACAGTCTGGGAGGTCGTATCCGAGCCGCAATTGTTGGTAGCTATTAATTGTACGGTGTAAGTCCCATCATCCATATAGGTATGGGTCGGATTGGTTTCGGTACTGCTGGTGTTGTCCCCGAAGTCCCAGTTGTAACTGGTCGCATTAGTGGAAGTATTAGTAAACGAAGCTGTCAATCCATTGATGGTGCTGGTAAAACCAGAGGAAGCAAGGGGATCGACAGTAATGTAGTCGGATAGTGTGGTCGTATCTGATCCAGCATTATTGATGGCGATCAAAGTCACATCGTAGGTGCCTGGTGTATTATAGGTAATGGTCGGATTTTCATCGGTTGAAGAAGAAGGTGTGCCGCCCGGGAAATCCCACTCCCAAGAACTTGGGTTGCCAGTTGACTCGTTGACAAAGGTAACTGTAAAAGGTGGGCAGCCAGTTGTTTCTGGGGCGGAGAAAGCGGCCATCGGCGGCAGCAAAATAGTCACTTCTTTAATGATAACTGCGTCGCCACAATCGTTGGTTACAGTCAATTTTACATCAAAAGTGCCGTTTGAGGAATAAATGTGGACAGGGTCTTTGAGTGTTGATGTATCCCCATCCCCAAACTCCCATAAGTAGGTCATGGCCCCTATTCCATTCGAATTGTCACTTTCATTGGTAAAAGTGACCGTGTCCCCACTTACCGAAAAAGAAAACCCAGGAGTAGCGATAGTCCCAACTGTAATATAATCATTAACGGAATGGGTATGAGTTCCAGCCGGGTTGGTAACGGTCAAACTAACATCATAAACCCCAGGTGAAGAAAATGTGATCATGGGGTTTTCCTCATTGGAAGTGGAGGGAGTCCCTCCACTAAATACCCAGTTCCATGCTAACGAATTAGGAGAACTGTTGCTGGTAAATTGTACTTGTAATGCTGCACAACCTACTGTTGGATCGGCCGTAAAATCAGCCGTAGGAGGCGTAAAAACGGGTATGGTAAAGAAAAAACTTTCTTCCCCACAATCGTTAAACGCAGTAAGGGTAACAACATAAAAATCATCCACTAGATAAGAGTGAAAAGGATGCACTTCTGTCGAAGTTTCCCCATCACCAAAGTCCCATAGATAGCTATCCGCATTTACGGAAGTATTGGTAAAAAGAACGTCCAGCCCAACTTGCAAAAAAGTAAAACTCGGTATCGGGACATCCTCCACTTCAATGTAAGCAGGGAAGGTTATCTCGTCGCTACCTGCTACGTTCGTAACTTTTAGGGTTACATCATAAACGCCCGGAGAGTAATAGTTGACCACTGGATTAGGAATATCAGAAGTAGAAGGGTCTCCTCCTGGAAATTCCCATTCCCATTCAAATGGCGTGTTTTCGCTTTCATCAGTAAATTGCACTGTTAGTGGCACACAACCTTCTGTGGGGTCAGCTGAAAAATCTGCTATGGGAGCAATGATACCTCCGCAAGCGGCCAAACAATTTCTGGATTGTACATAAGAATTTATCTGGTTGATGCTCTGGTTTGACCAATCGCTGGTACAGTTCACTGATGGAGCCATGATTGTCCCACTCCCTTGACCGTCGTGGGTAGCGCTGAAATTATGCCCCAGTTCATGTGCCCATAATACCCTCAGCAGACAGGAATTGTGACCCCAATTATGTGACAAGCAATGATACCTGTTACTATTACAAATACCGTTTAGATATGCAATCCCAATAGTCGGCCCATTGAAGTTCCTATCGGTCCACAATCCGGCCACGTCGTGAGTTGCGCCAAATCCTCCTGGCCCCCAATTTCTAAAACTATTCAACAATTCACCAGCATTGTTGGAGCTGGTCCAAGGGTCGCCATTGGGGGTCGTTACCGTAAAGAATTCTACAATTGTAAAGAAGAGTTCATCATCAAACTCATCATCGTAGTTGGTCTGCACATCGGCCAGTACACCTGTTTCAAATCCTTCGACCGCAGCTGCCGAACCAAACTCATCGAACATCAACCAATCGGAGGCAATGGCGATTTCTACCTCTTTACAGGCAACGGACTTTTGAACACCAGATATCTCATGCTCCTCATGTTTATCTGGTTGTACATGTTCTTGGGTTTTATTCATCATTGCAGTGTATCCGCACATTGCATCGGGCTTTGGCTGTACATTCGATGCGGCATACACCACGAATAAGTCTTTTGGTTGACCTTTTACAAAATACCACACTGGTTCAATGAAATACATTTCCCCATCTTTTTTCACAAAACCTCTGATCAATTCTTCATCAACAGTCAAGGAAACCGAACCTCCGCCCATTGCCTCCAACTGTCCGCGAAAAGTAAGGTTCTCGGATGGGGGCATTGTTTTGATACCATCTTCCGTAACCCACCTCCGTAGGTAACCGGGCTTTCGAATGTCCATTGGATACATGGAAATATCCCAATTGTAATCAGTGCCCAATTTAAAATTGAACTTCATGGACCCTCCTGCGCCTTTTACATATTTGTTAAAGGACTGAACATCTATTTGATAAACATCAAATTCTTTGAACTGGTATTGAAGTTCAGGAGAATTCACAAAGCTTTTTTTGTGTGATTTGCCTTGGAATGAAGGCATTTGTGCGGTAAGATAAGTAGTCGCAAAAAGTAGCAGAAATAATGTAAAAAAACGGGTCATGTGCAAATCAGATTTATTTAAGAAACTAAAATGGATAGCAGACAAAACAATACCCTGCAATTCTAAGAACTGGGCGAAAGGGACTGTTCTGCTACATGAAAGCTATTGATTTATTACAGATTTAAGAGAGAGGGAGGTCTTCAAAGTTTATTTCTCCGCCATTTTTTTTATTAAAAAAACAGTAAGGTTCAAACTTTTCTATATAAAAGAGGAAAATGAAAAGCAGATAAGTCGGTTGGCTTAAAGTCTTCCACTGGAGTCTCGCTCTTCCTCTTTTGGAAAAACAGGAATTATTCCTTTCAGTGATGGGGTTTCTCTGGTTTTGACCGCCGAATTTATCTGCATTGATTTAAGCAGGCATGGTAAAATGAAAAACAAAAATAGAATTTGGAATGAAAGATTTAAATATTTATTACCGTTATGGTCTTTAAAACCTGTCATTCTCGCGACGGGGTTAAACTTTGGCGTTATAAATTGCTTGTCGCGATTACTTTAATACAGTTTTGTCACCTTATGGCCTACCGCGCTTTTCAATAAAATTGCGAAATAATTAGAACGGTAATTCTCGAAAAAGATACACTCTTCTTCTTATTTGAATGGTTGGTTCATTATTGAAAATAGCCGCTTTAACGTAACGTTTCTTACCAATGGCCAATAACTATCCATAAGATGTTTGTTTTCCTTCAATATGATTTAGCTTTACATCCATATTTTTTAAAAAAGAGTCTTTCCAATTAGTTGTATTTCATAAAACAGACAAATGCTATGAACGTATCTCCTTCACATGTGCTGTTAATGCTCGCTTTACTTTTCATTTCAGCATGCCAACGCCCTTTCCTTGCCGATGATGAAGTAGCCACTGTAGCCAGCTGGGATTTGGTAGATCAAGAATTTGAGCGGCCTATCCTTGCCACACATGCAACCCCTTTCGAATGGTATATCATCTCCGAAAACCAGTTTGCCCGTTTTGATACAGACGACAAATTGTTAGAATTGAGGACCCTTTCTAAAAATGCTGGCGTACTGGGCATTCCCGCCCTGACAGACAACACCTTTGTAAGGCTGACCACCAATGACGATGCTAAACAGGTCGTCGAATTTCACCTGACCCGCAATCCTGCTGAAATCCATAATATACTGGCAGATGACCTTGCCGGGCCTTCCGACAGCTTTGTTGAAGTGACAACTCGCTCGCACAGGTTGGGGGCATTTAGCAGTGACGGTACCATCTTTATGCTGCCCATTGAAGTGCTGCCCGATAGGCATTTTGCCTTGCTCCTTTTTGAGGTGCTGCACAATCCAGCCCACACGTCCTTTACTTCTGTAAAAGTGGTGAAACGCATTAACCTGCCCGACCTTAGCACTGACCTGACCAAATTGAACAGCGTTCGATTCTTGAACGGAAATTTTTACGTTACGTCGCAGGAGGGGGCATGGCGGATAACCCCTTCTGGCAACATCGAAAGAATATTTCCTCAGGCCCAATGGATGCTGGATGTATTCACTTGGCAAGGCGACCTCTACATCACCGGCATCAATTCGTTTGACCTCCACAAAAGCACTGATAATGGCCTGACATGGGAACGCCTAAACCAAAACTCAGCACTCAAGTTGGTAGTCAACGTTAATGAACTCCTGTTCACTCAAGAAGCTCCCGGCTTGATCTATCGAATGGTCGGAGGCGATCTTCTAAGGGCTAAAAACTTGATTCTTCCAGAAGGCTTCTCTCCACAACAAGCCATATATTATGGTGCTTTCTTTTTTGAGGGGAAATATTATTTCAGTATAGATAGGGAAGTCTATATGACAAATGATGTGGTGTTGGAATAAGTAGAAGATAGGAGGCAGAGAGCGGTAACTGGCATATTTTCGCTTCTAAATTGTTTTTTTCAAAATAAAAAGCCAACCTGTGACACCGCAGGTTGGCTTTTTATTTTGCCATAATGGCAGTATTTTTTTAATTATTTTGCCATAATGGCAGTACTTATTTGGATAAATCAGCCGTTTTTACTAAAAAAACCAGATGGAACGCCAATTGATCTGCACCTCATTGAATATCTGATTTGAAATCTGGGCTTGTTCTGATGCGTTGGCCATCAACCTTTTGTGGCCAGGCGCTCACCGAACAAACCCAATGTTTAACCAAATAAAATTAATAGTTATGAGTCTGATCAAATTTTTTCCAGCAACCGTTTCCAACAAACCGGTCAATGTTTTTGACAATTTCTTCAATGATTTTTTACGAGATGACTTTCCCGTTTCCTTCCGCAACGGCGCTTTGCAAAAAAGCCCTGCGGTGAACATTGCCGAAATGGACGACAGTTACCGCATTGAAGTAGCAGCACCTGGCCTCGACAAAGGCGATTTTGAAGTGAAAGTGGATCAAGATCTCTTGACCATTTCTGCTAAAAAAGAAACTAAGAGTGAGGGCAACGACGAAAAATACACCCGTCGGGAGTTCAGCTACTTTGAATTCACCCGCAATTTTCACTTGCCTGAGACCGTGGATGCAGAGGGCATTACCGCTAATTACGAAAATGGTATCCTCCACATTACTTTGGCAAAAAAGGAAGAAGCCAAACCCGCACCAGTAAAGACGGTTGAGATCAAGTAAGAAAAGTTTTTAGTTGATTGTTTTTTCATAAACACCTGACCATCAAGCCTGTCGGAAAACTATTTCGGCAGGCTTGTATTTTTTTTGTTCATTCCCTGAACATTTAAAAACTTCCCCACCTATATATGATCGTCAGCGGCTGTTAAACTAACGGTAACCCCCATCCAAAACGTAAAAACATTTAATAGGGTTTTAGGTGTTTATTCATGGGGTCAAGGCAGTAGGTCTTGACCTCTTTTTTTTGTCCAGTTTTGAGTAGGAGTTATTAAGTAATGAGTAGCCTATCGGTCAGCGAGTTCCATCCACCGCATTTCCTTTCCTTCCATTTCAGCTTCCAATTCTTTTAATTCTTTTGAAAGCTTTTCGATATCAGGCACAGAGATACCCGGTTCGGCGAATGCGGCATGTATTTGTTGCTTGCGGGATTCGAGGGCTTCGATGTCCCGTTCGAGGCGTTTGAGTTCGTTTTTTTCTTTATTAGTAAGGCCAGAGGCAGTGCGGATCTGGGGTTCGTTGTTTTTGTTAGATTTGGGTTTTGCCTGTTCTCTTTCATGTCGTTCTTTCTCTTTTTGCATGGCCCGGTAGTCCATATGACGGCCGTTGAAATCTTTGATTTTACCAGCCCCCTCAAAGACGAACAAATGATCGCATACCTTGTCCAATAGAAAGCGGTCATGCGTGACAATAAGGACGCAACCGGGGAACTCCATCAGCCATTCTTCCAATATGTTGAGGGTGATCACGTCTAGGTCATTGGTCGGTTCATCGAGGATGAGGAAGTTGGGGTTTTTCATTAAAACAGACAAGAGGTACAACCGCCGCCGTTCTCCACCACTGAGTTGGGAGATATAGACTTGCTGTTGCTCTCGACTGAAAAGGAAGCGCTCAAGGAGTTGCTCGGCAGTGATTTTGCGGCCTTTGTCCATTGGTATGTATTCTGCGATGGCCGTGATGTAGTCCAATACCCGTTTATCATTTTGGAGGTTGATGCCGTCCTGTGAATAGTAGCCGAATACAACCGTTTCCCCCTGTACCACTTTTCCAGTATCAGGGCGCTCTTCACCAATGAGCATGCGGATGAATGTGGACTTGCCCACCCCGTTTTTCCCAACCACACCAACCCGTTCTCCTTTTTTGAATTTGTAATGAAAATCTTCCACGATTTTCAAATCGCCATACGCCTTGCCGATATAGTGGAGCTCCAAAATCTTGCTGCCGAGCCGCTGCCCTTTGATTTCGATTTGTATCTCATCTTTTTCGACTTTGCGGTTTGCCTTTTCCTTTATATCATAAAACCTCCCCTGCCTTGCACTCGACTTAGTGGTGCGAGCTTGTGGCATGCGGCGCATCCAATCGAGTTCCTTTTTGTACAGCTTTTTGGTTTTGTCCAAAACGACGGCCTCGTTCTCTGAGCGGAGTGCCTTTTTTTCCAAAAAGTCAGAATAGCCTCCTGTGTATTTGTAGAGCTGCCCCTGGTCAAGCTCAAGTATGCTATTGCAGATATTTTCCAAAAAATAGCGGTCGTGCGTGACCATGAACAGTGTAATGTTCTGTTGCGAAAGGTAACCTTCCAACCATTCGATCATGTCGAGGTCAAGGTGGTTGGTCGGCTCGTCGAGGATAAGGAACTCAGGTTCTTCAATGAGGAGTTTGGCCAATGCAAGGCGTTTTTTTTGCCCCCCAGAGAGGGTCGCAATGGATTGTTCCAAGTCGGTAATATTGAACTTGAACAAAATCTCCTTGGCTTTTGACTCAAAGTCCCATGCCTTGAGGTCGTCCATGCGGGAAAGGGCATCCTGCATTTCCTTTTCCCGATCTGGGTGGAGCAGTGCCCTTTCATAACTTTTCACCACTTTCACTATTTCCAAATCACTATCAAAAATGGCTTCCAATGCATTATGCTTTTCGTAAAACTCTGGCTCTTGCTGCAAGAAGCCTATACGGATGTCTTTGCGGAAAAGTACCTTGCTCGTCGCCCCTTCACTTGGCTCGATACCTGCAATCACTTTCATCAAAGTTGTTTTGCCACTGCCGTTTTTGGCAATCAGCGCCACTTTTTCCCCTTTATTGATCATGAGGGAAACATCTTTAAACAACACCTTTTCTCCATAACTGCGGGAGACATTTTCGAGGGTCAGGTAATTCACTTTAAGTAGGAATTGGGAAATTAGAAAATTGAAAAATTAGAAATCGGGCTGATTTCTTCAAGCGGCTGCAAATGTAAGTTTTTCATAGAAGGCTTTGACCGGGTGTATTAAAATTCAAAAACCTGACTTATAGAAAAATATGATTAGGTCTCAATTGCCAATTGGCAATATCTTAGGCTTACAATTTCTCCAAAATAACTTTTCTTTCGGATTAATTATACACGCTTACTTTTTCAAGGCCCGTTCTTTTTTGGCGGGTCTTCTTATTTAATAATTCATTACCGTACACTTTTTGTTTCAAAGCCGTTTTCAGGCCAAACAGAGAAGAACCTGAAGAGGGGGGGGTAATTTTTTTTGCAAAAAAAATTAAAAAAAACACCTCCCTCTCTGATCTGATCTTTCTTTCAGGCATGAAAAGCGGACATTTTTCAAAACGTGCGCAGTAATCAATAAAACAAATTGTTCATTATTTTGCGATTTTAATCAAAACAATTTGTTTTATTTGTCAAAACATTTTATTTTTGCTCATGTAATAAGTTTGAATCAACACCTGCCCTTACTGCTCATTTTTTAAAAAAATGTTTTGGTCTTCTCTTGTAGCCATTGGTTAGCCCCCCAGCCGACTGAAGACTGTCATCTGTGGACTCAAAGCTGAAACTAAGTTGTACTATGAAAAATTTTGATTTAAAAAACCGGTTCATCTTGAAATTATGGAAACTCCAACTGATGGTAGAAGGGTACTCAGAAAAATTGATCTTGGGTGTGGTCATCGCTTCGCTAATCTGCTTGGCAGTTATCATGCTATGGCCAAAATGAAATAAGGGGATCTGGCAGAGAGGTGAAATTGTGGTCGTAGGCACAGAGCATTTTAAGGGATTTGAATGGGTGGGCAATGAAGGATTCGAACCTCCGACCCTCCCGACGTTAAGTCGGGATGCTCTGAACCAATTGAGCTAATTGCCATTCGTTTATCAAACGAAAAAATCCTTTGCACTTGATGTAGCGCAAAGGGTTTGAACGGGTGGGCAATGAAGGATTCGAACCTCCGACCCTCCCGACGTTAAGTCGGGATGCTCTGAACCAATTGAGCTAATTGCCATTCGTTTATCAAACGAAAAAATCCTTTGCACTTGATGTAGCGCAAAGGGTTTGAACGGGTGGGCAATGAAGGATTCGAACCTCCGACCCTCCCGATGCGAGATCGGGATGCTCTGAACCAATTGAGCTAATTGCCATTCGTTTATCAAACGAAAAAATCCTTTGCACTTGATGTAGCGCAAAGGATTTGAACGGGTGGGCAATGAAGGATTCGAACCTCCGACCCTCCCGATGCGAGATCGGGATGCTCTGAACCAATTGAGCTAATTGCCATTCGTTTATCAAACGAAAAAATCCTTTGCACTTGATGTAGCGCAAAGGATTTGAACGGGTGGGCAATGAAGGATTCGAACCTCCGACCCTCCCGATGCGAGATCGGGATGCTCTGAACCAATTGAGCTAATTGCCATTCGTTTATCAAACGAAAAAATCCTTTGCACTTGATGTAGCGCAAAGGATTTGAACGGGTGGGCAATGAAGGATTCGAACCTCCGACCCCCTCGGTGTAAACGAGGTGCTCTGAACCAACTGAGCTAATTGCCCCTTATTTTTTTGCAATACAGCACTTGAACGTTCGACCTTCCCGATGCGAGATCGGGATGCTCTGAACCAACTGAGCTAATTGCCCTATAAAAACCGCCTTTCTTTAAAAGCGGCTGCAAATGTATATACATCTCTTCTCTATGTCAACCCTTCCCGAAAAAAAATCGAAAAAAAATTTAATGCGTCCCAAACAAAAGATCGGGGTCGTTTGCTTTATCTTTAATGTTTCTTTTTAACAAGAACAGTAGGACAAATAGTTTCATAGATATGCAAAAGATATTAAAGAAGATCATCATTGGTTTGGGCATCGTTTTGTTGGTACTGGTTTTGGCTGCGGTGGTCATTGCTGGGTTCTTTCAAGAAGCAGTTGGAAAAAGGCTGATTTCTGAAATCAACAAACAATTGACAACTGAATTGACGGTTGGAGATTTTGACCTTTCCCTGTTGCGGGATTTTCCCAATGCAACAGCCAGTTTACACGATGTGGTGGTAACGGGTCAGTTCGGCGAAGGGTTGCTGGAAGCAAAGGACATGGCCTTTCACTTTCGGTTGTTGAGCCTGTTTGGGGATCAGGTGAAAGTGCATTCCGTGAAAGTCAGCGACGGGGCACTGAACGTGCATATTGATAAACGGGAAAAAAACAACTACGACATTTTCAAACCTTCCACAACGGAGTCGGAAAGCAACTTCAGTATTTCCCTCAAAAAAGCCGAACTCGAAAATATCGAACTTGCCTACCGGGACGACAAACTGAAACAAGAAATGCTTATGCGGGTGAATGATGCCAATTTTTCAGGAGAACTGTCCAGTAAAAAATACAACCTTGTCAGTACAGCCCAATTGGCTTCCAACTTCATTGACCTCAACGGTATCCGATATTTTGCAGGAAAAAAATGGGGCTACGATGCCAATATTTATGTGGATCTAGAGCAAGGGCAATTCGATTTCAGAAAAGTAAAAGTCTTGGTGGAAGAAAATTCCTTTAGCTTGATCGGGAATATTAAAAAAGAAAAAGGCTATTCCTATTTCGACCTCGTGGCTACTACCGATGATGCAGATTTGTCTTCGGTGATCGCACTGTTGCCGGATCAACAACTCGAATTGTTGGGGGGCTTTTCCAGTCAGGGCAAGCTGCATTTTTCAATGGATATTTTGGGAAAATTAAGCCCAACTGAAAGCCCTGCAACGGAAGCGACTCTCAGCCTCAAAAATGGCAAGCTGGTCCATCCTTATTTAAAAGAACCGTTTAAAGATGTATCCTTTGAAGCGACCTTCACCAATGGCGAAGGCAATTCCATGCGAACATCTTCTTTTGAAATCAAGGACTTCAAAGGCTACCTCCACCGGGAGCTGATGACCATGCACCTGAAAGTGGAAGAACTTGACGACCCCTTCATTGATTTTCAAATGGATGGTGCCTTGCCGATGGCCTATATCTATGATTTTTTTGAACACCCTGGCATAACAGGCGGCGATGGGGACATTGAGATAAATAACCTTGATATTGCCGGTTTGTACCGGGACATGACTTCTATCCAAAATATTGCAGAAGTAGAAATGAGCGGTTCGCTGGATTTTGACGACGCCTCTTTAAAAATAAATGGCGAGAAAATTACCGTTGATAAGGGCAAACTTATTTTTAAAAACAACCTCCTCTCACTTCAAGATGTAGAGATAGAGGGAGCGGGCAATGACATCCAGTTTAAAGGCAATGCTTGGAATTTATTGCCTGTATTGTTTGCCGACTCTTTAAATACCAAAAACGCCAAACTGCAATTTTCCGGTGAACTATATGCCCCTCGTCTTGACCTTTTAGCCTTACGGGAAATGGCCGATGTGCCCGTGACAGAATATTCCGAAAAAGGTGTACAAGTAATTGATTCTTTGCACACCCAAAAATATATCAAGCGGGAACGAATAACTGATTTGCTGCAAGGCAATTTCGTGGCGAAGGTGGATGAATTTTCCTATAATAAAATAAAAGGAAAAAAATTCTCCGGTAAATTATTTTTTGAAAATTCGGAAATGCAAGTATTGGGAAATGCTGAAGGGATGGATGGTCAGTTTGCGCTTGACGGCACTATATTTTTTGAAAAAGAACCGCACTTAAAAGTAAAAATGCGTGGGGATAAAATAGACGTAAAAAAAATTCTTTTACCAAACCGAAAATGCAGGCCAAGATTTTGTGCGGCACGAACACCTCCAAGGTACGATGAATACAAAAATGCTCATTCACGCCTATTGGGATTCAACAGGCTATTTCAATTCAGATAAATTGCATGTCTGGGCGGGACTCGGAATCCATGATGGAGAATTAAAAAATTTTGAAATATTGGAAGAATTTTCTTCTTATGCAAAAGTAAAAGACCTGCGCCACGTCCGTTTTGTGGACATGCAAAATTGGCTGGAAATAAAAGACGGTAAATTTTATCTCCCCGTTATGTTTATCCAAAACAATGCGATGAACATGTCCATCTGTGGCGAACAGACCTTTGATGATAAAATAGATTATAGCATCAAAGTAAATGCCGGGCAAGTGCTGGCCAATAAATTCAAATCCGGCTCCAACCAAAAACCGATCAAGGCAAAAAAAGACGGTTTTTTTAATTTATATTTCAACGTATATGGAACACTTGAAAATTATAAATACGAAACCAATAAAAGTAAGGTGAAAAACATGTTCGCCGAGAGTGAAAAAAGAAAAAGGCAAATACGTGCCGCATTAATTAAGGAGTTTGGCGCTCCATTAAATATGCTCCGTGAGCCTGTGGAATGGCAGGATGTAGGAGAAGTAGCGAAATGGGAAAACGATGATGATGTAGAGTATATTGATGGATTTTAATTTTTTTTTTGGGTAATGTATTTTATTCATCGCAACTTGAATTAATTAAAATAAAATGGCGTTCAAAAATAACCAAACAGCCAATGTGACCTAGGCGGTTTTTATCTTCCTTTTTTCACCCCTTCCTTCCCTTCTTGTTATTTTGTCTTCACCGTATTTTTATTAAAAACTCAAATGTGTCCACTTTGGGAAATATATTTTGTAGTGATTATTTCGGATGATTTTTATTCTACTGAGCAACAATTTTTTCTAATATGATCCTTTCCAAAAGTTGGAAAGGAAATGGCATAAAAAAGGCGAAAAAATCAGGTCACCAAACCATTTTTTCGCCATGATCGAATTTGAAAATTCCAAGCATTTGCAATCGCAAATACCTGTTATCACAGAGAAAAAACTAAGCCAGTTGTTATTGGTCAGCACCTGCATTTTGGCAGCCCAAACTACCAATTTAAAGTGCTGCGGCCAAGCGGATGGGCAAAGTTTTGGACAAAAAGCTCAAAAATTCAACTGCCTATGACCGCTTGAAACGCTTTTTTCAATCAGGAAAAACCACAGGTGTCTTCCGGTTTGTTTGTGTTCTGGCCATCATACCTTTTGTCAAAGCCCCGGTTGTTACCTGCTTTTGGACCGAACCAATTGGAAATACGGAAAAACACATATCAACCTGTTGGTCATCGGCCTTTTGTACCGTGACGTTTTCATCCCCTTGGCCTGGGTTGACCTGGGGCACGCAGGAAACAGCAGTTGCAGACAACGCTTGGATTTATTGGACAGGTTAATCGATATATGGCCTTTGTCCGATGCCCCCATGCCACAGCTTTATATTGCGGGAGACCGTGAATTCATTGGCTTTGATTGGTTTAAGGGCCTGGAAATGCGGGGCGTTCGATTTGTCATGCGCATCCGTGCCAATTTTAAAATTGAACTTTGGCACAAAGGCAGGATCAGGGACAGGAAGTTGGGGCTGAAAGTTATCCGGCGGTATTTGTGTGCCTCCTGTAAAAGCTATGTCGAAGCGGTTTTGATGTCGGAACTGACCGTTAAACTGACTGCTTTTGACAACGATTCCTCCAGGGGCAAGGCCGATCATATTTTTGTAATGACCAACATGGACAATATGGTGGAAGCCTCGAAATTCTATTGAAAAAGATACAAAATCGAAATCTGCTTTAAGCACCTGAAAAAGAGCGGCTGCGATTGGAGGAACTAGCTGTACAGGGTCAGCATAAAATTGATCTGATGTTTGCGGTATTGACTGTCATTTACGTAATGCCGTTCAAAAAGGCATCGTTCATTTTGAACAGGTTGAGCCGCAGGAAATGAGAATTTTTTATGACCCAATGCCTTTTATAGCCCCTGCCAAATCCGTCTTTATGCAAGGTTTTGAAAATTTATTGGCGGAAGTCTTCTCGTTTGAAGAATTTATTGGGGTAATCAATCAGCTGTTAACTTGGAAGGCTAAGCCACAAAACCCTCTGTATCAACATTTTTACACTTTAGAAAAAAATTGTTGCTCAGTAGAATAGATGATTTTATTAATCTCCAAAGGATTTGATATAATTGGTTCTAAGTGATTTCATTTGGTCAAAAGATTTACTAAATTTTCAAAATTTAGCAAATCAGACATTGCTCCCTGTTTTGCTAAATCTCGAAGATTTAGTAAAACTCGTTCTTAAAAATTTGTGACCAAATGAATTCATTTAGTCCCATATAATTTAACAGCATAAAAAAACGCTATGGAAAATCCATAGCGTTTGCTTAGGAACCCTTGCCTGAAGGGTTGATTATGAAAAAAGCCTTTATGGTTGTTGGATTGTTGATTGGCCAATTAACAACCAACAATGAAAACTACCCCCTGCACTCCCTTAGGAATTCACCGTCCGCATTGAACAATAAAATATCATTGCTGGAAAGTTTTACTGCAAAAATGCCATTCGGTTTGGTGCTGGCCCTGTCTATTGTTTCGCCTGCATAATTGTTGGCAACGTAATCCGTGATAGCTTGTGGAAGAGTGGTCGCATCCACTTCTTGGCCCCGCATACAGCGACGGGCCTGCTGGCCGGGGCCATCCCACTTGCCACAACGGGAAATAAATTCACCTTCCTCATCGAATATCAAAATAGCGCCATTGGAAAGTCCTACAGCGTAAAGCCCGAATGGTTTGAGTACGGCGATTTCGATGGTTTGATTAGGTGCATGGTCGGTGACAAAGTCAGTGACAACCTGTGGTAGGTCATCAACCCCAACGGAATCTCCACGTAGGCAACGGAAACGGGGGCGGGGATGTGGACGGTGGCCGAGGCAGCGATTGCGCTCGTTGAAATAAACATTGATCCCGGACTCCAGCTCCAGTCCATAACCCTTGCCTTCAACATGGTAAGCCTCTTCTGTCAAATAAAAAGCATATTCCTGCTCCATGTAAGAAAGCATTTCCTCAGACAGGTCCGTTTGCTCAATGGTAATCTTCTGTGGGGCATCCATAATTTGTTGGATGAGTTCTTCATCCTGTAGCAGATCGTTGCTGTTTTCGCAGGCTATGAAAAATCCCACAGCACTGAACAGCAATAAGCCTAAGATTAATTTTTTCATTTTTAAAAACATTTTTTTGGTTAGAAAAATAAATGGTTTTTTGTGGGGTGTTTATTTTATTAGGTAATGAGGTGGTTAAATTGGTTGCATGATTTTAGAATTATTAAAAAAAATCCGTGAATAAAATTCTGTGTGAATCCGTGAAATCTGTGGCGGGAAAATCCAAGCACCATATTTTTTTAAAATTTAAAATTCAAGCCAAAATCAAACCCCATAGAAAAACCCGATGTTTCAATGTACGGGTCGTTATGGCGGCTTCCGAGTGGAATTAAAAGTGTTGGAGAAACATGGGCACTCCATTTTTTATTTAATGCATAATTTAATCCAGCCGCCGCCATAAAATCGGTGGTTGTATTTTTCAGCCCAATTCCAATCCTTCGGGAAAAATTCGTCTTTCTGAGCTGTAAACTGCTACTAATAATTTTGCCTGAAAGGTCAAAAGAATTATCAGTTAGGAAATTTAAAAGCACACCTGATTTTACAGTCGCACTCAATTTGCCGTAACCAATTTGTTTGCTTACCAATAAAGGAATGCTAACATAGTCAACCTTTTGTTTCGCCTCTATTTCCACAATGACATTTGCAAATTCATCAATGGTTTGTGCCGGGTCGGTTTGGTTGGCCCGCACCTCAATATCCACGACTCCGGCAGAGGTGTTGAGCGCATACACAAAATCAACCTGTTGGTCGGCGGTACTATTTGGCCGTCGATCCATAAACCTGAGGGTGGCCTGATGGCTGGTGGACAAATCAGTCCTCTGATAATTTATGCCTGATTCAAATTGCCAATTTTTTCTGGTTTGGTAAATGGCGCTGATGCCTGTTAGTTGGGTCGAGCCTTTCATGGCCTTGGTGTTGTTAAATATGCGGGCAGGGCCAGCCGTTGGCCGCCGGATTACCCGGGCCATTTTTTCCTTTGTTGACAAATAGGTGTGATGAGCGCCAATTGAAAATGACCCTTTTTTGGAAACAGGGATAATCGTCGTTGTAGGCAAAGAGAGATTTGGGACAGGTTGTTCTATATTTTTTAAATCAATTAAATCAAGTGTATTGAGAGTGGATGTTGTTTGTTCTTCTGTTATTAATAAATCATTGTTTTTGTTTTGAAGTAAATCTTGATTTTTAGCTTCGATAATATTTTGGTTTTTATTTTCAAACGAAATTGTATTTGTTGTTGCATCTAAAATCACAGTTTCATTTTCATTAGTTGATTGTTCGGTGTTTAAAGTGGCAATATTGTGTTTTTCTTCTTTTACATTTTTGTTATTGGAAATACTGGTTTGGGTGTTTTTATTTCGGTTATTTAAATTATCTGCAATTGATTCGTTAATTTTATTTTGAACAATTTCTTTGCTATTATTTTTTGCGATGGAAGTTTCTTCATTTTCTTTTTTCTGTTCTTTTAATTCTTTTTCCAGAGAATTAATTTTATCACTTTGTGCATTAATTATTTCGACCAACTCTGCCTTTTCATTTTGGAAATAAAAAAATTGGCCAGCTACCACCAATGCCAATAACAGAGCCGCCGCCATCCACCAATGGTGTCTTGATTTAATCGGCATTACCTTTGGCTGGTCGGCCAAGTCCGCTTCGATCTTGTCCCACAGCCCATCCGATGGGCTGTCGTCGTATTGCTCAAAAGATTTCCGCAGGAAACCCTCCAAGCCATCGTTATGTATATTTTTTTCCATGATTGGAAGTTTTAAGTTATTGAGTTTTGAGTTGTTGAGTACTGCAACACAATAACTCAAAGCTCAATAACTCCTAACTTTTAATTGTCTTCACCACCAATTCCCTCAAATGTTTTTTTGCCCGGTTCAATTGGGATTTTGACGTGCCCACTGAAATGTCCAACTCATCCGCTATCTGTTGGTGCGAATAGCCTTCCATGACATACAAGTTCAGCACCGTGCGGAATCCGATGGGCATGTGCTGCATAAGATGAAGAATTTTTTTGACCAATTCTTTATCAAAAGGTTCTTCTTCTGCGTCCACTGTCAGCACATTCTCCCATTTTTCAAATTCAGGGGTCAATTGCAGCTTCAATTGCTTTTGCCGCCTTATGTATTGCAGGGCGGTGTTGAGGATCACTTTTCGTACCCAGCCCTCAAAATTGCCTGTCCCTGAATATTGGTGGAGGTCACGGAACACTTTTACAAACCCCTCCTGCAAAATGTCCTCGGCATCTTCCCGGTTATTGGCATAGCGCAGGCACAGCACGAACATCTTGTTCTTGTGCCGTTGGTACAGCGCCTTTTGCGCCATACGGTCGCCGTTTATGCATTGGTCGAGGATGTCCATTTTCAGGCAAAGATTGAGTTGGCTGGTTCGTTGTCTTGATTGTAAAGATTAGGTGTCGGTGATTTGGGAAAGGTTGCATAAAAGACTTGAAAATAAGCAATACGTTTAAAGGGTATTGGCTTTATACACTCTACCCCACTGTTTTTTCAACTCGTTCTAAACAAATGAAAATCATAATTTTATAAAATTTAAAAATCTGTTTTTGTTTAAAGCCAGCCGATTTGGTAACTTTAAAAGCCCTTTAGTTCATTGGGTTTTGCTTTCACAACCCTCTTTTTTTTCAAAATTCATATTATGAAAAATGATTTTAGCAAGGTAGTTTGACTAAGTTGCTATACACTTTTTGAAAAGGCTGGTTTTCATGCCTGAGAGGAAGGCCAATTTAGGGAGGGAGGTGTTTTCATATTTAAATGTTTCAAACATGACCTTGTCAAGGTAGAGTAAGGGTTTTTTCTTTGAATTATAAGCAAACACAACTGCTGAAAAGCGTTTCATCTGAGAGATTGGATTTTCACATATCTTAAAGCCACCATATTTTAATGAAAACATTCAACCACAAAGTATTCGAAGAATTCCCTATCCTAAAATCCGACCGCCTCACCATGCGGGACATCCGACCCATTGATGCATTGGCCATTTATAAAATGCGCTCCAACGGTAGGGTCAATGAATTCATTCCCCGCCCGACAATGCCCTCTTTGGAAGAGTCAAAAATGTTAGTTGAAAAAACAATTGATGCTTATCGGAATAAACAAGCCATTGGCTGGGCCGGCATATTAAGGGAGAATAAAGAAATAATCGGCACCTGCGGTTTCAACAGCATTGAGCCACAAAACAGGCGGGCAGAAATAGGTGGCGAAATGGCTACGGAATATTGGGGGAAAAACATTGCCATCGAAGCAGTGCAATTAATTATAAAATTCGGATTTGAAACGATGAACCTGCATACTATCGAAGCGAAAGTTGCACCGGAAAATAGGGGAGCTGTTTTTTTATTGGAAAAATTGGGTTTTAAAAAAGAAGCACATTATAAAGACCGGGTTTTTCATAAAAATGTTTTTTCGGATATGGCAGTTTATACGCTGTTTGGGAAGGAAAGCAAGTTCTAAAAAAATAAAATTTTTATCAAAGTTAAACTTTCAGGAACAACAAGGCAATTTATTTCATAGTTCATTTTTACTCCTTCACCTTTGTGTCCATCGCAATAGTAACTGGCCCATCATTCAATAGCCGTACCTTCATATCTGCCCCAAACTCACCAGTACCGACTTCCAACCCTGAAACTGTCCGCAGCGTCTTCACAAATTTCTCATACAAAGGAATCGCCACATCTGGTTTTGCCGCTTGGATATATGAAGGCCTGTTCCCCTTTTTGGTACTGGCATGCAGCGTAAATTGACTGACCACGATCATCGCCCCACCAACATCCTGCACCGACAAATTCATCTTCCCTTCCGCATCCCCAAATATCCGCAACTGGCTGATCTTTTTGCAAAGCCAATCAATGTCTTCCTGTCCGTCGGCATTTTCAATACCTAATAAGATCAGCAGCCCTTGGCCGATGGACGCATTTATTTTTCCTTCAATGGTGACAGAAGCTTCAGATACTCTTTGTATGACGACTCGCATGGTTAGTGATTAGTTGAATAGTGATTAGCTTGACAATCTCAATGTAAAATAACGTGAGTGGATTAGACTAATTGACAATTAACCACTTAGCCGCTCTGCGGCTTCAATCCATACATCACGTTAAAATACGGGACGGGATGTTAAATTAGCTTTTATTGAAATATAAAAAACCGTTTTTCATGGCCTGAGAGAGACACCTCTCTCCTTTCTTTTCTCCCGCTCACATTACAATGAATCGCAATTTACCAATGTCAAGTTAGGAGGTTTGGGGGTCATTAAAGGACAAATGTAAAGCAGTTGCACTCAACTAATCACTAATCAACTGGTTACTAATCACTACCCCGCTTGGAAAAAATGGAGGCCAACCGTACTTTTGCCCCGCAATCAAAAATACTGTTCACCAAAAAATATAATTATGTCAGATCATATTGAAAATGAAGGTAAGAAGGGCAAATTCATGATGTGGTTTATCATTTATTTCTTATTGTTCACCATTTTGCTGATCTACCTTTATCAGGTCAATGGAAAAATGGTGTTTTAAATGAGTTGAGGGGTGTGAGAAACGAGCATACCACTAACACTCATATTCCGAATAAAAAAGCCTTGTTTCTCAACGCGAGAAACAAGGCTTTTTTTATTCCATTCCTGCACCCAAGGCTACTACTCTGCTTGCTGCCGAACTGAGGACTGTTGACCCCCAATTACTTCCCGTCCATATCGCTGGTAAAATGAAACTGCACCTCTGGGTGGTTGTCCTGTGCCATTTTCAATGACCAGGCACTTTCGGCCAAATAGACGAGGTTGCCATCTTTATCGCGGGCAAGATCCTTGTATCGACGGTTGGTAAATTCTTTAAAAGCGGCCTTGTCGTCGCAAGTCACCCAACAGGCCTTGTGCAGGTTGGTCGGTTCGTAACGGCATTGGGCGCCGTATTCGTGTTCGAGGCGGTACTGGATCACTTCAAATTGCAGGGCGCCCACCGTACCAATGATTTTGCGGCCATTGTTTTCTTTGATAAAAAGCTGTGCCACGCCCTCATCCATCAATTGCTCCAGCCCTTTGGCCAGTTGCTTGGATTTCATCGGGTCGGCATTTTCAACATAGCGGAACTGCTCCGGGGAAAAACTCGGAATGCCTGTAAAGTGCAATTCTTCGCCCTCCGTCAGCGTGTCGCCGATTTTAAAATTGCCGGTATCGTAGAGGCCAACCACATCGCCGGGAAATGCCTCGTCCACTATTTCCTTTTTTGAAGCCATAAAACTGGTAGGGTTGGCGAAGCGCATCTTTTTGCCTTGTCGCACGTGCAGATAGTAGGTGTTCCGCTCAAATTTGCCAGAACAGATGCGGAGGAAGGCGATGCGGTCCCGGTGCCGGGGATCAATGTTGGCATGTATTTTAAAGACAAATCCTGTGAATTTATCCTCCATTGGTTTGACCTCCCGTTCCTCCGTCTTGCGGGGCAAAGGGGTGGGGGCGATGTCCACAAAGCAGTCGAGCATTTCCCGCACCCCGAAGTTATTTACAGCAGAGCCAAAAAACACGGGCGATAACAGCCCATCCATATAATCTTGTTTGTCAAATTTTGGATAAACCTCTTCAATCATGGTTACTTCTTCCCTCAATTCTTTAGCCGCCCGCTCCCCGATATGATTTTCCAATTCATCACTGTCGAGATTGTTAAATTCGATCACTTCATCTGATGCCTGTTTGCCATGTGGCCGGAACAGCACCAATTTTTTTTCATACAAACTATAAACCCCCTGAAACGTCCCACCCATGCCCACGGGCCAACTCATGGGCCGCACGATGAGGTTGAGTTTCTGCTCTAGTTCGTCGAGGAGGATAAAAGGATCTTCCCCTTCCCGGTCAAGTTTATTGATAAAAACAATGATCGGGGTGCTGCGCTTGCGACAAACATTGACAAGTTTCTCTGTTTGCGTTTCCACCCCTTTTGCCACATCGATCACTACGATGGCACTGTCCACTGCGGTCAGCGTCCGATAGGTGTCTTCCGCAAAATCCTGGTGGCCGGGTGTGTCGAGAATATTGATCTTTTTGCCCCGGTATTCAAATGCCATCACGGACGTGGCCACGGAGATGCCCCGCTGCTTTTCGATCTCCATAAAATCCGATACCGTTGTCCGTTTGATCTTGTTCGACTTCACCGCTCCCGCCGTCTGGATGGCCCCTCCAAAGAGGAGAAGTTTTTCTGTCAAAGTAGTCTTTCCGGCATCCGGGTGCGAGATGATGCCGAAGGTCTTGCGCTTTTCTATTTCTTGCTTTAAGGTCATTTTTTATAAATTGGGGCGCAAATGTAGGGAATGTTTGGGTGTTTAAAATTGGCGCTTTATTTTGTGAAAGGGCTTTTTTATAAAAATGGTTAAAGCTCTGATATAGGTTAATTAATTGAGGATTCCAACGTAGTCGGGATTTTGAAATCCCGAACCGATCTTACATTTTGGATGAAGTTCGGGATTTCAAAATCCCGACTACGTTGGAATCCTTTTAAATGGCCGATTTTGTGGCATTCTCAATTTTATAGGAAAACCCTTTATTTCGTGATCATTCAGATTTTAAGGTGATATTTCCATTTTAGCTGAAAAAAATCCTTTATTAAAATGAGACTTTTTTGTCATGCTCTACTTTTAGTTTTCCTCATTTTCCCTGCTTGCCAAGCTCAGGAAAATGAAATTTTGAAAGTGCCTTGGTTTGTTCAACAGCGTGTATATAATGAGGGGTTGGATGCCTATGCCTATCAGGATTCATTGAGAAGATATGGCGACCTTTCTATTGAAGAGGTAATAAATGAAAGTAATTATTATAGCTACTTGGCCAATCTTATATATGCGGCTTCTCCTGAACGTAAGAATGAAATAAAACAATTGTTGGAAGCTGCATTTAATGCTGACTCTATTGGTTTTTGCGCTAACCATATTGAAAAAGTATATAACTATCTTAAACCCATCAATCGGCCACACCGGAGATATTCCATGCCTTTTATTGTTGATTTTAATTTGAATTATTTTTTAGAACTCAGACAAAGATGCGAAGTATGCTGTTCGGGTAATGACAGTTATGAAGAAATAAAAGAATTAAACTATAAAGACCTTTTTCTGTCAATTGCATATATCAGTCTGAGGGACCAATGGCACCGGATTCCGCAAAGAAAACCCGAGCCAGAAAAACAAATTGAATTCGATTCTTTGAACAGGGTTCTTTTGGATACTTTAATAACCAAATATGAACTGCCAAAAGGGGATAAAAAAATCAGGTCAACCATATTTGTAAGTCTGCTTCATTCAACGGATTGCGATTGGACAGATAAGTGGATCAAAATTTATATGGATTATTATAGGGGGTACGAAAAATATGAAAGTCATTTAAAGCATTTCCTTTGGAGGAGTGATTGCACTGATAAAAAATTGGAAGAATGGATCAGTAAAGAAATTGAATCCATGACGGATAAAAAACCATAAGTTATATTCACTACCACACACCTCTCTCCCTCTAGGTTTCTTCGCCTTTGGCCTGAAAACGGATATAAAACAAAAAGTGTACGGTAGTGAAAAGTTATAAAAGCTGCATTTATTGCTAATAAAAATGAACAACATGGCACAAGACAGAAACCTAAAAGCAGCAAAAAAGAAAGTCGCTGCAAAAAAAGAATTTTATAAGCACCTCATTTTATTTGGAATAGCCAGCGTATTTTTCATTGCACTAAATATGCTCCTAATTCCAGAACGGATTTGGTTTCATATTGCTATCTTGGCTTGGGGCATTGGTGGGGTGCTGCCTCATTATTTGCATGTATTTGGCATAGGCAGTTTGACTTTATTTGGAAAAAAATGGGAAGAAGATCAAATAGAAAAAGAATTGGGGAAAATAGAAAACAATGAAGGGGGCATGGAATTGCAAGATTTGCCAGATGATGTGGAAGAATTGAAGTTAAAAGAGTTACGGAAAAATTACGATGAAAATGATTTAGTGTAAAAATTATATCCGCTTAAAATCCATCACCCAATTCGTTTCCCACTCCTCGTTTTTTTCATCAAAATAGGCCTGCTCCCAATGCGGCATGCCGTTTTCATTTTTCCAATAAAAACGGATTTTTACTTTTTTGCCGTTGTGGTTTTCTTCCCCATAAAATTTGCCGGCGCCATTTTCAAATTTTCCTTTCACTTGATATAATAAACCCAGGTCGGGGAAAGCAGTGGACGCCCAATAAATAGTCCATTCTTTCGTGTTTTTATTGTAAATGCGGTAATTGCTGCCGATGTGGGTTTCGCCATTCCGCTCCATAAAAAACTCATCGAGGACGACCATGCCGTTCATATGTTTCCATATTCTGCAAGTAGCGGGTGTTTCGATCCATTCGTTATTGTTGCTGAGCCATTGCTTCCGACGTTTGCCGATGATTTCCCATTCGCCAATAATAAAATCAAAATCGTGGGAAATGCTTGGTTGGCTGCTGAGGTTCTGTACTGTTTTCGGGTGGCAGGCGAATAGACTTGTTATAAAAAAATATAAAAGGAGAATTAGTGATTTTTGCTTCATGTCAAAACTTGTTTTTTTAACGTAGCGCAGTCTATAGGTCGTGAAACCAACTTTCCACTTCAATGATACAGCCTGAAGGCTGCCTTACATTCAGCAAAAATAATTATGCAAAAATCACTGCAATTGTAAAAACCGCTGATCGCCCAAAAACTGTCGCGGCGGTACACCGGTCACGGTTTTAAAATCTTTAATAAAATGGGACTGGTCAAAATAACCGAATTGATAGCCAAGGTCGGTCAGTGAAGTATTGGAATTGTTTCTATAATATTTTGCAAGGGCGTTGATTCGGATTATTTTTTGAAATTCTTTTGGACTTAAGCCGATTTCTTCTTTAAATTTTTTTCTAAAATGGGAAGTGCTAAAGCCAGTTGTTTCCAATAATTTGGTCAGTTTAATTAGTCCATTGTTTTTTAATAATGTTTGAACAGCTTTTTCCAAAGGGGAATTGTTAATAGGCCGAATTTGCTTTAATAAGAATTCCTCTGCCAAGGTGACCCTTTCTGCATTGTTTTTTGCAATACGAATTTTTTCGCCAATTAACTTTCCATCTTCTCCCCAAATATCCCTTGGTAAAATCAATTGGTTTTTTAATTCCGAAATGGGCATGGAGAAAAAATAGCGGGACATGCCCGGTTTCATCATGATGGCAAATATTTCTGTCCCTATTTCCGGTTTTAAAAAATAAGAAGCATTAAATGGCCCACCAATAAACACTTCAGGGCGTTTCTCCCATTTATTGGTAAATTGAGTGTGGTGGAAAAGGCCGTTTCCCAAATGGAAAATAATTTGCACAGTGCCCAACGGCATCATATGCCTGATTTGGGTGTCGTTCTCCCCATGTTTGTAAAAGCAAAAACTTCCAAGGTGTTTCCCCAAAATTTTTGGCGGATATTTTTCATATGGCTGTTTGTACATGGTTGTTTAATTTTTATGAACTTCTGGTCTCCACCCTTTTATTCTTGGCAACCATCTCGGCACATTCTTTTTGTATTCTAAATACTCTTCCCCAAACCGTTTTGCCAAGTCAGGTTCTTCTTTAAAGATGAAATAAATATAATTGATGAAAAAGAACAATATGCCCCATGTCATGATATAAGCCGATTTAAATAAAAAAGATTCGGCCAACAGAATAATGACAACGCCCAATATCATTGGGTTGCGGACATGTCGGTATAGGCTTTTTACCACCAGCTTTTTGGTGGGGTTCCAAGGGGCTAAAGTGCCATTCCCTATTTTTACAAAAAGGATGATGGATTGGATAAAAAGAAATAGCCCAAAGGCCAATAATGCTGCCCCGATTATTTGAGGAAAGGGTGTTCCAATTTTTTCAAATAATTCTATAGAAGGATTTTTTGAGAAATATTGAATCAAAGAAGGTATAATTATCAGCACCATGAAAGGCAAAGTGAGAATGGCTTTTAGATGATCAAGGGTAGAGGGTTTGTTTTTAGAATTGTTCATTGCTCCATGGTTTTTATCAGCGAAAGATAATCCTTTTTTCTTCTACATTTGACTTATCCTTTAAATAAAACCATGACATCATGAATTTTTTTTAACGTCCTCCTCTGACAGTCCGATTGTTGTCCAAACTTTCAGTTTATTTCCTTTAGAATATTTTAATAATGCCCCTTGGCCCCGTGCAATTGGCCAACCCCAAACCCAAAGGGTCATTCTTAGAGATAAATGGGAGGGAAATTGGTTGACGGGAAAAGTGATTAAATATTGATTGAAAAAGGCGTCTCTTTTTTATCATCCTGTAAAGAACTGTTCGCATTGGAGATGCTGTCTTGGCAGACGCTCTAACTTGAACAGTTCCTTTCAGGACGACAAAGTGGGGGCGTTTATAAATTTATCTTGCCACCACAAACCTTTTACTCACAGCCTTCTTGCCTTTTTGCTCAATAAATAAATAATACATCCCCGGCTTTAAGTCTGAAATATTTATCCGATATGTAAAATCATTTATGAGGCTAATTTTTTCAAATTTTAATTGTCGACCAAAGGCATCATTTATTCTCATATTTATTTCACCTTCCGGTTTTTCATTTAAATAAATAAATAATTCGGAAGAAGCAGGATTTGGAAACAAAGTAAAATCCAGCGGCCTGTTGAAATTAATCATACTAACTGGGCCATATATTTCTTCCCCATTTTCCAAAATAAATAACAAGCGGTAATAATTATCTCCGTCAAAAGGTTGTTCGTCTTTTGCGGTAAATAAATGCACCTCGTCTTTTTCTTTTTGTTCTGAAATGGTATTAATTAATTCAAAAGAATTATTGTCTGCTGATTTTTCAATTTCAATTTGCATCACATTTTCTGGTAAATTAAATATGCCATATAAATTCACCCACGTCATTTCACGTCTTGCTTCAAAGGCAAGATTAGAAGCACGGTCACCTGTGTTGTTTGGAGCGAAACTTTCAGAAATATTGACGGTGTAATCCTCTACTTCTCCAAAAGGAATTTCCTCACAAGGCGATGCGGCGGAAAAACGTTTCATGCTCACCCGCATACGGGTAGGACCTGACAGGGCATTGGGAAACGGGCCTACATTTCCGCTGATGGATTGCGTGGCATTTATGCCGTTGGGTGGAATGTTGGACTGGAATCCTTCGAACAGGCGCTCGGAATCCTCGAATATGCCATTGTGGTTGAAGTCCACCCATGCTTTCCAGTATTCCCGATAGGTGAAATAGCTGTATGTGCCTGTGAATTGGACGGTATTCTGACTACTGCTTTTATTGAGGGTAAACGTCGTTCCCGTGAAATCAGAGTAATTGCTTTTTCCTGACGTCATTTCTTGCCCATTGATCTCAACGGCAGAAATCCATTCATGCCATGGGAAAGCACTGATGGAAGTGCAGTAATCGGAGGGGCCAGAACCCAACACCAGAAAGTCGAAGAAAACTGTATTGTCGAACTCATTAATCTCGACCACCTCGTCGTTATCGTCCACTACCATAAACAAATAGTAGTCGCCAGGATTAACCGATGCCGGAATCGTTACACTAACAGGCATCAATGGACTATTACCTACTGGTGTATTGCTCAAGGACGCAGAGCCAATCAATTGGTCGTCAGGACTAAATACATTGTCGAAGGAAAAATACCAGCCCACTGAATAAGTGCCCGAAACCGCCACGGTGCCATCATTCAAGATGCGGAACTCGCCATCTAAAGTTTCTCCTGCCATGCTGCTTGTTGGCAGATTGATGAAGGAAATGAAAAGGTTTGGCAGGTTGGTCGTTGTGGGCTGTATATCAACGGTGTAATCTTCAACTTCCCCAAAAGGCAGCGTCTCGCAAGGAGATGCAAAGTCGTTCCGCTTCATACTGACCCGCATACGTGTCGGGCCAGTCAGGGCGCCTGAAGGAATGGATACATTCTGGGTGATGGAAGCGGAAGGTGTGCCATTAACAGGGCGTGGGAGAATGCCAGAAAGGACGTTTTCGTTGCTTCCAAAAACGCCATCATGGTTAAAATCAATCCATACTTTCCAGTACTCATCGTAAGTCAAATAGCTATACCCGACCGAAAGGGTCATGGCATATTGCAAACCTTGTTGCAGATGGGCAGTTTGGTTGGTAAAATCAGAGTATGAGCTTTTGGTCGAAGAATGGTCAAGGTCATTTATTTTAACCCTGGAAATCCAGTCTTCCCAAGGGAAGTTGGAAATAGACGGACAATAGTCGGTGGGAGTGCTTCCTCCTATCTGAACAGGGATAGCGCCGGAAGTATTGTTGAGGACTGATATTTCACAGAAATGAAAAACATTGGCAAAAATGAAATATTGGCCATCATCTATGCTGATCGGCAATTGGGCAGAGATGTTGACCATTGCCGTTCCACCATTGTAAAGTGGGCCATTGCTAAATTGACTGAAGTCAATATTCGCCGTTCCAATTTCAAGGTCTTGGAATGAACTGAATTGGTCATCGTCGGAAAGATAAATCCGAACCGGAAGATTGCCGATCAATTCCAGCAATGGAAACGAAACGAGATGGGTCACTTCCACATCCACGTTAAATGCACTGCCCTCAGTGGTGCTTGCAGGTACGCCATTCACATTGCTTATAGTAAAATCAGGAGCGCCGATGAGTGTAGGTAGAGATAACAAATTATCGTTCTCGTTTGATTCAACCACATCGTTATCGGCATCGGCTCTTATCAGGACATAATACTGCCCAGGTGAAATGGACATGGGAACGGGGGCGTCCACGTTCCAACCGACTGTGTTGTTTTGGTTGAGACCTGCATAGGAGAACTCTTGCCAGAACACATCACCTCCATCGAGTTGCTCATCTTTGGAAATATATGCTTTCACCTTAAATGCACCTGCATCGGCCATGCCGCTGTTTAGCACTAGGCCTCCGAGGAAGGCCAATGACTGGCCGGGGTTGGTGTAACAATTATTGGCAGGAATGATTTCAGGGCCAACAATTTGCAAGTTGGGCAACTGGCCTGTGCCCAATACTTCGAATGGGGCAGTGGTCGTATTGTTGTTCTCATTACTTTCATCTTGCAAGCCAGTATAGTCGGCTACAAACAACAGATAATAACTGCTCGGAGTTGTTGTGGTTGGGATGCTAACTGAAACTGTAAAAGGCCATGAGGACATAGGATCAACTATAATAGGACCAGCATCGCCTACTTGAGGGTCACTTGCATCCCATATATTGTCAGTTGATAAGAAGACCCCTGTCTCGCTGGTAGAAGCATAAACATTCCCAATGTTCTCCAAATCAAAAGTCACGTCAAATACATCTCCAGCATTGGCGGATGTTGGCGCATCGACGTTGGTTACTATTAAGTCGGGTTTATCTACACCGGGAGTGATGTTTACGTTATAGTCTTCCACTTCTCCAAATTGGAACACCTCACAAGGTGATGCAAACCCGCCTCTTTTCATGGATACCCGCATCCTCGTTGGGCCAGTCATGACAGTGGATGGGATGGTCAATTCAGCTAAATGGGTTTTGCTTGCTGTACCGATCGGCGGAGCAGTCATGAGACCCGTCATGACTATTTCCCCACCATCGGTAAAGTCCCCGTCGTGGTTGAAATCAATCCAGATGGACCAGTACTCGTCCCATGTGAAATAGCTATAGTTGGCAGTGAGTTGGATAGGTGTAACACCTATCTCAATGGTGGTTGAAATATTGGTAAAATCACTGTACTGGCTTTTGTTGGAGGCGTTGTTGATGTCCGCAACTTTCACTTTGCCGATCCATTCTTCCCATGGGAAATTGCCTTGTGAAGTACAATAGTCTACTGAACCGCTACAATTGGCGATGATTTCATCTACACTACTACAGAAGGAAGGGTTGTTTTCGATGGTTATATCACCTGAAACCCCGTTGTTGGACAAAATGGGGAACAACCCACAACAATTCGAAAGGTTATTATTATTCTCCACAAACAAACCACCACTGAGTACACTGAGATTAGAGAGTGGGTTAAGGTCTTTCAATTCGTCATTGCCGTCAATAACCAAAGTTGAACCACTCTGCAAGCTTGCCAGTCCCTGTATGCTCGTTAGGGATGGGTTATCAATGACAACCAATGTGCTTTGCACTGATTCTACATTGCTCAAGCCATTAAAATGGGTCAATTGGTCATTTCCCACAATGGTGAGCGACCCATTGATTTCTGTTTGCCCAGTAAGGATGCTAATGCTGGTCAATTGGTCATTATTATAAAATTCCACACTGGTGCCCACGTAACTGATAGCTGACAAACCATTTAGGTTTTGCAGCATGGCATTATCGGAAACGATGATCTGGCCCTGTATAGTCGTCAAAGCACTAAAACCATCAACGTTTATTAGTTGGCTGTTTTCAATAATAACAAAGTCGCCTCCGACAAATGACAATTGGGTCATTGCATCCACATTTTCCAATTGCTGGCTGGAGAGTATGGCAAAGTGACTTCCAGTACTCGTTAATTCATTTAGCCCATCAAGATTTCCCAATTGCGGACAGTTTTGAATAATTAAATACCCCGTAATCTCTATAAGCCCTGACAAGCTATTTAGGTTCGTTATGTCTGTCCCTTCAATGGTGATGTTTCCATCCCAAACTGTGCATGGACCAAATGCATCCACTTCAGCTTGTGAGGACAATGTTATATCCCCTTCGCATACAAAAGAAAGTGGCCCATTGCCCATTGCCAAATCTGAAAATGAGAGATCAAGATTGGTGATGAACTCACTTGAACCATTAGCGGAGTTGATGCGCCAGAACTCCCTATTGCCCAATGTGTTAGCTCCGTAGAGTTGTCCATCCGTACCAAAGGCGATCTGAGTCGAACCAGCCTGAAAACCGCAAGCGGCCTGGTTACATATTTCGGTATAATCCGATCCGTCTGCATTCATCCGGAAAAATACGGTAGAGGGAGTCGCTCCTCCAGTTCTGGTGGCACTACCATAGACGAAAGCGCCATTTGGGCTAAAAGCAATATCCCCCAAACCGAGCCACTGGCCATCGTAAATAGTCCCTTGGAAAAAATCGGCTATCAGCACATGGCTCGCAATAGTGCCATCGGGATTAAATGTTACCCTGTAAAAACCATCTGACTGTTGGCCGATATAGTAATAGGCGCCATTGTAAAAAGTACCGCTGGTCACTGCCGCTCCTAACATGCCAGCCGACTGTTGGTTGCCCTGTAAGTCGTTGAAAAACAGCTCGCTCGCTAAGTTGTCCCCATCGAACCGGGAGAAGTAGAAGCGGCCGTTTTCACGGTCATAGGCATTGCCGTTGAAATTGGTCGTATTGCTGTTGACCGGTGCCGAGATATTGCTGACCAAACTGGTGTTTCCCATTTCATCAAAACTGGAAATCCGAACCTCGCTGAATGTAGCGCCAGATGGAGGGACATTGTTTTGTGTTGCCAATAAAATACCCTCAAGGCCACTCACCCCCATTTGTATGTTTACTGTATAGTCTTCCACCTCGCCAAAAGGAAGTGTTTCGCATGGGGTAGGGAAAGCGTCTCGTTTCATCGAAACTCGCATCCTCGTTGAACCTGTCAGGGCAGTAGCGGGGATGGTTAAGTTGCCATTCAAAGTAGCGGCCGGAGTACCAAGAGTTGGGGCACTTAAAACGCCTGAAAAGACCATCTCATCTGGATCTGTAAAATCTCCGTTTTGGTTCAGGTCAATCCAAACCCTCCAATATTCATCATAAGTGAAATAACTGTAACCGGCAGTGAACGCAATACTTGGGGAAGTCCCTGCTTCCAAGTCAGTTGTCAAATTGGTAAAATCAGAATAAGGGGCTTTGGTCGAAGTATTATCAATTGAGCCGACCGACACATTGGCGATCCAATCCTCCCAGGGGAAGTTGCTGGTGGAGTTGCAATAATCGCCTGTGCTGCCACCGCCCGTCAAGACCATGTCGTAATAGTGGAAAGGTTGATCTAAAATGAGCCAATCGTTCACCCGCCACTCATTCCATTCATAAGCATTAGAACTGGCCAACGGCATGCCCAACAATTGAATACCGATAATATCATTTTCAGAAAAAACCAGTTCAGTGATGGTTGGGGAGTTGGGGTCGGTATAATTAAAGCCGAAACCTGGGCCGAGGTTATGTGGCAATTTTATTTCAGTGGTATAAGTGCCATTTGAAAAGACCGTTTGTACCTGGGAGCCAGCGATAGGAGCCTCCTTTTTATAGACCTGGGAATCGTCGGCTCGAATGATTAAGGTGGATTGATCGAAATAAGAATTGCCCCAGGCATTTTCATTGAACCCAGAATAATCACCACCCGGCCAGCGAACTGGCGAAGCGAAAATGCCGTCCTCACCACTGCCATCAATTTTTAAATAATACTTTAAATGCTGATTGCTTTGAAAAGCAAAATAGAGATAGTTGCCGTCCCAAGTGGTGAACGTATTTAGGGTTGCATTGGGGATCTTCGAATAATAAGGATTGGAGCCCATTGGATGCCAACCTTCGTTTGCACTCAACGAACCATCAACGTTGATCGGCTGATCCGTTTTTTCGTTCACCCGTTGGAAATTGGACGCAGGGTAAATGTCCTGGCCATCGTTAACGCCATCGCCATCGGTATCAGGGAGGGTGGGGCTAGAACCTTGGTAAACATCGGCTGTAAATTCGCCCAAGTCGTTCAATCCATCGTTGTCCGTATCAGAGGAGTTGGTATTAGAACCAAAGCGCATTTCATCACTGACCAATCGGGCGTCGTTATCTGGGAGGCCATCATTATCAACATCTATCACTTCAAAATACCCATCATAAGGAGCTTGGTATTCAAGGTGGTGCTCAAACAATCGGAGTATCAGCGCCATGCCATCAAAATTTTCCCCTGCATCGAATACGCCAATCTCAGGTGGCATAGGGTGTGCCCACGCAAAGTGGTTGTAGATCATCTCCGGGTAGCCACTCCGATTGGCGATAATGAGGTCAAGTGAATGCCCAAACTCATGTGTGAACAACCAGGCGTCGCCTCGGCTGTAATGGTTGTCGGCATCAAAGCCGGTCCAATTGTAACCCATCGAACCAGCCGTTTCTCCCAACCACAGTGCTCCTCCGAACCATCCGTACAACTGCACTGCTTCGATGTGGATCGCATCGTATTGATTGTCGAGGATGCCCCTTGCCGTTAGGTCAGCGCCGATGGTGTTGAAGTCGGCGACATTATTGGCATTGGGCGGTGGAAAGCCATCTATTTCCATGAAGTGAAATTTCAGGTTAAGCTGTGCATGGGAATTCCGGAAAAAGATTTCCCGTGCAAATTCCAGCCCCTGCCTGATTTCCTGTGGTGCTGTGGCAGAAATACCGCCCTTATAGATGGGGATCAATAGGTCGAGGCTTGCCACCTTGAGGTAATTATTGTTATTGGTAGAAACTGTGATTTCGCTCGACAGAGCACTTTCATTGCCCGATCCATCAAAGGCTGAAATCTTATAATAATAGGTCGTACCTGCCGTGAGGTTGTAATCGGTGTAATCGTTGTATGCCCCGATCCGCCTGGCAGGGGCACCAAAGTTGCCACTTGAAGTGCTGCGGTAAATATTAAAACCAATTGGCTCAAAGCCCGTGTAATCATCCCACTGTAAATGCACCGTGGTGCGGTAGCCTGTTCCGCTCAATCCGGTGGGAGCTTGGGCGAAAGTACAGAGGAAAAAAAAGGAGAAAAATAACAGGGAGAATAATCGCTTGTTCATAGTTGAAGGAATTTGGTGAGGGAATATCTTCTATGCTTACGAGGTGGGTATATCTGTGCAAAGGTGGTGTGAAAAGAAATGGATTTGAAGTGAGGATTGTCAGTGGTGGTGGTGAAGATTGTCAAGTTAGTTGAGCAGATGAGTAAGGCCTTCCTACCGAAGGGGACTTGGAAAATTGATGATTTGGGACTTAAATATGTTATTACTTTTGTCTCCTCCCTTGCTGTGGTTTTGCTCAAAACTGATTAACTTTCCACCTCTTATTCTCTCTAACCAATGGCTTACACACCATTGTATACTTAATCAAAGCAGCAATCTCCGCTCGTGTTACGTTTAACAACTACACAAAACAACAGGGCTGGAGGGAGGCTCACAGAAATCAGCAACTGAATGGACATCGCAATACCATACGGTTATCAGGAACAGGACCTCATTACGGCGTGCATCCGCAGAGAGCGCTGGGCACAGAAAATGCTCTATGAGGAGCATTATCCGAAAATGATGGGGGTCTGTTTGCGGTATGCAGGTAGTCAGGATGAGGCGCTGGACATACTGCACGAAGGGTTCATCAAAGTATTTAAAAACCTTAACAAATACGAACCCGGCACTTCTCTCTATTCGTGGATACGACGCATCATGGTCAATACGGCCATTGATTATTACCGTAAAATGGTACGCCGCCGTACCGATGACATCGAATCAGCTTACGGCGTTAAATCAAGCGATGCAGATGCTTTGAGCCAGCTTTCGGAGCAAGAAATTCTGGGAGCCGTTCAGGAGCTTTCACCTGCCTATCGGGCAGTTTTCAACCTGTACATTATCGAAGGCTACTCCCACAAGGAAATCGCCGACGTTCTCGATATAACAGAGAGTACTTCACGGTCCAACCTTGTTAAAGCAAGGTTGAAATTACAGGCCAAATTGACGGCCAAGAACATGACATATGATGGAACGAAATAAACATTTTGACGAAGAGATAAGGCAAAAACTGGAAAACCTACAGGCTGGGTATGACCCTAACAGTTGGGATATTTTGGCGCACCGTATGGACTTTGAAGCCCAGCAAGAGGTGGATGATATATTTAAAAGCCGTCTGGAAGGAATGAACGCAGCCATGCCGCCCAGTAGTTGGGACGCTTTGGAACAAATGATAGAAGCAGACGAAGCGGCAGAAGTGATTGAAAAAGAAGCCCATCTTGACAATGTTGCTTATGATAAGCTCCATGACCTACGAGCCCCTTATGAGCAACAGCATTGGGTCCTTATGGCAAAGCGCCTCGAAGAAGAATATTCCCTCCGCAACCAAATATATCGGTACAAAATAGCTGAAATTGTGTTGATGGCTCTCTTGTTATTGTCCATTATTCGTTTCACACCACTGATAGAGAACTGGCTGCAAAGTAGCCCAGATCAGCCTCAAATAATTCAACATACGCCTGTACAACCAATTGCAAATGCAGTTCAATCAGTTGACCATCATAGCATTCCCCAAGATCAATTGGACAATAGAGCCATGGGAACCCTGCAAGGAAACAAAATATCGAACAGTGGTATAGGAGTAAATGACTTAGATTTTAAAATTGACAGTAAATCGCTCCAATTTCATAAACCTACACTTCGCTCCGATTCAGAGAATGGCAATGTCCCTTCATCTAACACACAAAACAAAGAGTCAAGTTTTCCAAAACTGCAACCTCTTCCCTATAATACTTTGACCCAACTGGACTACCCATCAAGCATCGCTTCTACGTTTGGGGAAAAGGTTAAAGAGCTTCTTTTGCAAAAGCATCTGGTACACTATCTAAAACACAATAATTATCACCAGCCTAAATTCGTGACTGCGCTGGCCATCAGCGGGATCGAACCAGAATATGCTTGGGAGTTGCCATCCATCAAGGTCAATCCTGCCAAAAAGAAAAGCGACCTGCGTTTTAGCATTTTTACTTCCACCGACTTCAATTATGTAACAACACCGCCCACCCAGATCAGGGGTTTCGGTGATCCTGTACAGACAAAATACAATGAAACTATAGCAATGGGATATGGCGGGGGAGTGAACATAAGCTGGAAAAAAGATAGGTGGGAATATCAAACTGGGGGCATTTATTCTTTCAAACGGTACATCCCTAACACGCCATTGCTTATTTTTGAAACGATCAATTTTTGGGTAAGGGAAGATTTCAACGGAATTCAAATGGATATACTCCAGTTGCCGTTCAATGCGCTTTACCATTTCAAGAATACTGGGAAATGGCGTTTTTATGCCTCTGCCGGGTTGTCCACGCATTTTGTCATTAAGACGGTTTATGAGATTGACTATGATAGGAAAGCACTCAACTTGAGTGGGGGGAGTTCACCGGACGACACGAAAAGCCTCAAAAAGTACAAGGATTTCCCAAATGGGTTGGCCGATGGAGGAAAACTGCGTGACAATTTTTATATGTCAGCTAATGTAGGTATTGGGGCAGAATACTATCTCTCTCCTAAATGGACGATTTTCTTCCAACCAAATTACCAACACTTTATGATGTCAGGTGGTATTGGTACCAATAAAGACAAGATTTATACGTCATCCCTTTACATTGGAACAAAATTTAATTTGAAATAAACTGTTTTAAATTGCCAAATACAAAAAAGCCGAGAAGTCCTACTTCTTGGCTTTTTTGCATTTTTATATAAATGCGAATAATCGGTGAATGTCGAACTGCTAACTACCGAACTTACCTAGGCACTTCTATCTTTTTCAAAATATCATCCACGACGTCTTTTCCATCAAATCCTTCCATCTCCCGTTCTGGCGTCAAAATGATGCGATGGTTCAGCACAGGGTAGGCCACAAAGCGGATGTCGTCGGGAGTCACGAAATCCCGTCCGTTCATGGCCGCAATGGCTTTTGATGCTTTTAAAATGGCAAGGGAGGCACGTGGCGATGCACCCAGATAAAGGTCAGCGTGGTTGCGGGTTTGGTGAACCATATCGGCAATGTAGTCGAGCAGTTCTTCTTTGATCTGAACTTGCTCAACAAGTGTACGACACTGGGCAATACCAACGGGCGTAAAAACGGGCTGCACTTCTTGTTTTACTTTTTGGCTGAAGTCGTTGCGGAAGCGGCGGAGGATGGATTTTTCTTCTTCGAGCCCCGGGTAATCGACGTTTATTTTAAATAAAAAACGGTCAAGTTGTGCTTCTGGCAGTTTATAGGTGCCTTCCTGCTCTATGGGGTTCTGGGTAGCTACCACAAAAAACGGTGTGCCCATTTTATGGGTTGTTCCATCTACTGTTACTTGGCATTCCTCCATCACCTCAAAGAGGGCGGCCTGCGTTTTGGCAGGAGCCCGGTTTATTTCATCAATCAGAACAATGTTGGCGAAAATAGGACCTGCATTAAAAGAAAACTCTGAGATCCGCATATTGAAAACCGTAGAACCGACCACATCGCTTGGCATCAGGTCGGGTGTAAACTGGATGCGCGCAAAATCCACCGCCAGTGTTTGGGCCAGCATCCTCGCCGTCAAGGTTTTGGCGATGCCGGGAACACCTTCTATCAGCACATGACCATTGCAGAAAATGGCTGCGATCAACAAGTCCATCATTTTTTCCTGACCAATGATTACTTTCCGCAATTCTTGCTTGATGTCGCCAACGGCGCGATAAACAGGAGCAAGGTCAAGGCGATTTTGCGACCAAGCAGGTGGTAGAACGGGGGCAGCTTCCTGTGCGGGTGTGATAGGGGTTTCTTCCAGAGGGGTATTTAGAATAGATTCAACAAGCGGCTCGTTTTGCTGATTCTCTTCTGGAGAATTGGATGGGTCGAGATGTTCGTCTGTCATGCTTAAAGGGTATTGGATATTAGCTATTAGGGTAGTGGGGCATTAAACAATAATATTATTAATAACCGATACCCTAATACCCAACCACTGCTTTTTCTTTTATCAAGAAAAATCCATCGCTCCCTTGTGACTGGTAAAGCGGCATCAGGATAAGGCCATCTTCAGGCGCGAAGATAGGGCCGTGGCGGTCATTGGCCAAGTGTTCCCCGCGCTGAACGGGCTGGAAATTTTTATAACCGGGCAGCATCTCAAAGCCATCCAATGGGCCGATGGAATGTACTTTTATCAATTCTGCAATTTTGGGTAAATCCTTGGAATATTCTTGTAACAAACTGTCATGCCTGTTTTCCACATCTTCGGCCATGACGCTTCCAACGCTCCGCATACAGTTGATAATAGAGGCGATGCAACGGTTTACGGACAAAGGGTCTTCATGCTGCCCGGCCTCGAAGGCTACTCCTGTTGCATGTTGGAGGCAAGCAGCTTCAGGAGCAAGGTCGGCCAGGTTTTTTTTGTTGAAATAATGAAGCGTTGTCCCTTTGATGCCCTGTAGCATGCCCGTGATGACTGGGGCGTGCAGTTCTACAGCTATGCGGATGCTTTCCTCATCGTCCGTAGCAATGGTGAAAATCCCACCTCCCGCAGAAGTAGTGTGGAGGTCGAGCATAATGATACGCTCTGGTTGGTATGAGACAATTTGGTCTTCGAGAATATCCAACAATTCTTTCATCTCCCGGTCTTCCGAATGCAAGTCTTCCGCATCAAGTTGTTTTAGACGTTGGATATTGTCCACCGTCCACAGGCGATTGAGATCTTTGATGAAATGCCGTTTGTCAATGCGGTAGGCCTGGGTATTGCCGAGCAGGCCGGTTATCTTTCCTTTATAATGGAAGCTAGGATTAGAAACGGGTTCTTTTTCCAATAGTTGGAATATGATTTTCAGTGCTAAAACCCCAGCTGGTTCATTGCCATGCATGCCCGCCAGGCAGATAATGAGTGGGCCTTTTTCTTCGCCCTCATATTCACCGATTATGTGTTCTGTTTGGATCGTTTTTACCATTTATATTTTCAGAGGGGGCAGGAGTCAGGTTTCAGACGTCAGGTTGGAATGCCTGAAACTTGACGCCCTGCCCCCTCTATACAACTTTCATTTTCAAATACTTGGAAAGCCGCTTTTGGACTTCCGGTTCTAACATTTCATTTTCTGACCACGCATGTACATGTCCGAGATAATCCATGCCGAGGTAATCAGCGCTTTCCCTGAACGGCATGTCAAAACCCACGTTCAGATCATCATCGTTACTGCAACTGATGACTCCCATTGCTTTGCCCCGCAGGGATCTACCAAGCTCTTTTTCCCATTTCAACAGGTCGGAGATGCGATCGAAAAAGGTTTTCATGATTGCACTCATGGAATACCAATATACAGGAGTTGCAAAAATAATGCGCCGATAATCAGCAGTGATTTTTCTCATCAATGGAATAAAATCGTCATCCCTGTTTTTATTGTTGTAATCGAAGTACCCAATCTGGTAATCATTGAGGTCAATGATGTCGTGATTTGCATTTTTCAACAAAAAATCTACCACAGCACGGGTGTTTCCGTCGCTACGGGAACTGCCGAGAATGATGACAGTGTCAGTGTTGCTTATCTTTTTCAAATTTTTTTTTTGAAACAGTTGGGAAGGGTTGAGATGGTTTAGGCGGTTGAGCCCTCAACCGCCTAAACCATCTCAACCCTTCCCAACCGCGTATAACCCTGCTACCACTTTACCTTTCCAAAAAGCATACGCCATCTTCGGTGTATTGTGGGCAAAAGCATAGTGGCCATTTTTGTCAATGCCAATGATGCCGCCCAATCCGTTCACTTTTTTTTGTAAAATAAAAATGCTTTTATGCGCAGCTTCCATAGCAGTGTATTTGTCAAACAAATCAACCGCCGTTTTGCTTAAAAGTATTTTCATAATACTCTCGCCCCAGCCCGTAGCTGATGCGCCGCCGGATTCGTTATCAGCATAAGCGCCCGCTCCGCAGATAGGGCTGTCGCCGACCCGTCCTACCAATTTCCTTGCTGTACCTCCAGTGGAAGTGGCGGCAGCGAAGTTACCGTTTTCGTCCAAAGCTACTGCGCCTACCGTATCCAGCGGCTGGTTTTGGAACTCAAATGGGTGGTGTGTTTTGAAGCTTTCCTTATTTTTTATTTGTTGGAAAAACGCCAATTCCCGATCCGTCAATAATACTTCTGGCGGCAATTCCTCAAAGCCCATTTTTTTGGCAAACAACAATGCACCTTCGCCCACCAACATGCAATGTTCTGTTTCCTCCATCAGCTTCCTCGCCACACTGACCGGATGCAAAATATTTTGCAAAGCTGCCACTGCACCAAAATCCAATGTGCGACCATCCATAATCATGGCGTCCAATTCCACCTCGCCCCTTTCATTTAAAAATGCCCCTTTGCCAGCGTCGAAGGTAGGGTCTTTTTCCAAAATATTAACGGCCATTTCTACGGCATCCAAGGCTGACAGGCCAGCCACCATTTTTGGGTAAACGGCTGAAACCGCTACCGTTACGCCATTGAGATGGGCAGCATCATATTCATTGGGAATGTTCCATGCGCCACCGTGGACGATGAGTTTTGGTTGCATAATAAAGAATTTGAGAGAGTGAGAATTTTAGAATTTTAGAATTTGAGAAAATGAGAGTTTGAAAGAGTGAGAAGTGCCCCCTCTCTCAAACTCTCATTTTCTCAAATTCTCACTAAAGAGGCCGGAACTGCCCATTCACTACCGCGCTCAGCGGCTGGAACGATTGTCCGTTCCAAAGGCCAAAAATGGAAGTTGGGCGGCCAGCGCTCATAGCGACCATTTTCCAGCCTAGTTCTTCATCGGTAATGGTTGGGAGTTGCTTACGATGAGTGTCAACGAGCACAAAGGTATCATCCCGAAGTGAATTCGGGACAGGTACAACCTCTTTCAGGAAAGCAGGGAAATAATTGAGCCATGGGAATTGGCCGATAGCCTTGGCATAGTCATCGGCAAAAGCGGAAAGGTTAGGGTAGCCGTTGTGGAGGTCAAACGGTCGGTCGGCCAAGGTGAAGTTTTTGAACAAAATCCGCTGTGGATAGGCCGATGGATAAAATGCCACCTCGCCTTGTAGTACTGTCCCCAATTTGAACGAAGCTTCAAACGTGCCGCCCCATGCAAAGTCCAGCACCAGTACGTTCTGCTTGCTTGCCTCACCAATGAACCAGGTATGGCGGGCGACAAGGTTGCCTTCTTCCTGGGTGATGGTTTGGCCAGCCACCAGCCAGTAGTCCACTTGGCTGGGGCCTTCCAACACGTCAGCTTTTTTGAAATTGACGCCGGAGAGCGAAAGCAGGTCGTCCTGCAATGGTTCGGGCAATTGTTTTATATTTCTAAAACCTTTGACAATCAAGTAGATGTCACCAAGTTCTGCCAACAATGGCTCATGCCAGTCTTCCTGCGACATTAGCAAGGGCAACAGACGGAGGCGCTTGGAGATGCCTTTCAGGGTGGCGTCGGCCATGCGGGACTGGAGGTCGTCCCAGTATTCATGTGAGTAATTTTCCAATGTTGCCAAACCTTGGCGGAAAAGGTCGGTCAACCAGTTTTCGAGTTCGTCGAGGCCACCTGCCATTTTTTCGAGGCGTTTGTCCCGGTTGGCTTGGCGTTTTTCGGCGAGGGCTTTTTCTTCTTCTGGCGTGCGTTTTACCTCCACCGTAATGTTGCGTCGCTTTTTGCCCCGCTCGTCCCTTTTTTGCAACCAATTAGTTACCCATTCTGGCGGGTTGGTTACTACTTGGAAAGCATCATTGTTTTTTGCAAATACCAACAGCAGCGCAATACCATGCTTGCAAGGCTTGCGCCGCACTGGACAGGTGCATCGAAAAGCAGGTCCTTCAAAATCCACTGATACCTTGAATGGGTCTAATTCGTAGCCATATGTTCCCCAGATGGCCCGGCCATTTCCTTCCAATGAGAACCAAATTTGGGCATGGGCGATGCCCGTGGCACGTTGGGCGGTGCCGGGGTCGGGGGCGTAGGAGGTTATTTTTTGTGGTGTGAGGTTCACTGGAAGCATCCTCTTTTTCGCTGATAAAATTTATTGCTCAAAGCTACTCAACATGTAAGAAATGACTATAGATATCAAACGGTGGCACTGGTTAACAATGGTTTTGAACACACCAACGGTAGTGAATTGGATGCTGGTAATCATTTGTAAAATATCCAAAAAAGTTTAAATAAACGATTTAAACAATAAAAAACAGTATGAAACAGTAAAATAAACCAAAATAAATTACCTTTGTAAAAAAAATGTTTTCACCATGAATAAACTACCTTTCCAAAGTGCATTTGAAGTGCTGAAAGAGCGGGATGCCCATTTTGAAAAAGTTAATGTAGGCTCCTACCCAACTAATATATATTGGGCGCAGATTATCCTCATAAGCATATTTGTATTTGCCTATGGCCTGCTGATGGGGAGTTATAACGGCGTTCTGCAAGCCCTTTCGTCAGGCGTCAAATTGTGGGCACTGATCTTTCTCACTCTGCTGATCTGCTTTCCTTCTTTTTATATCGTCCAATTGGTATTGGGATCGAAAGTGGGTTTGCGGCAACTGCTCGTCATCTTGTTGAGTGGGTTTTTCCTGACCTCCACTTTAATGCTGGCCTTTGCACCCATAGTTTTCTTTTTCCAACTGTCGGGGGGCAATTATAATTTCCTTCAATTGCTCCATGTAGCCATATTTGTGTTTGCTGGTTTCTTTGGCATGAGGGCCGTTTTGGAAGCGCTGAAAAGTTCGTTTGCCGAAAAAGGGGTTTACCCGAAAATTGGCTTGACGGTGTTTAGGATATGGGTGGTTATTTTTGCGTTTGTCGGGTTGCAATTGTCTTGGAACTTGCGACCATTTATCGGGCACAAAGAATTGCCGTTCCAATTGTTCCGCACCGAAACTCGAGGCAATGTTTATACAACCTTGCTAAAAGGCTTTGGAAATATGATCGGAGTTGATGCTTCCAAGAGCAACAATCGTCCTAAAAGCCAACCACCTGAACAAAAACCACCATCGGATGAGTGACCAGATCATGACCATAGAAGAGGTCGCAAAATATTTAAAACTAAAACCGCAAACGATTTATACGTGGGCGCAAAAAGGAAAAATTCCCGCTGCCAAAATCGGTAAGGAGTGGCGTTTCCGTAAGGACTTGGTCGAGGCGTGGTTCAATCAACATATTCAAGAGCAGTTTCAGGGGTTGGTGGAGGACGTGGAGAAAAAGAAGAGGGGAGATAAAAAGGATGACCTACCCGATCAATAAAATGAAATTGGATTCCACTTTAGCCGAATAGGATTGTTGGATAAAGGTTTCAGGACTTTTCATCCAAAACCCACGCTACATAATATTCCCCTGTATTTTTTTTTAAAGGTTGGGGAAAAATAAAAGGCACAACTTAGGAGGTTATTTCAAATAACCTCCTAAATTTTAATCAACTGACTTGTGCGACTTGTTTTTCCACCAACACTGATTTATTTTATCTTATTTTCCTTTCCAAATAACCATAAAATTTCTTCTTTTAGGGATGGCTGCAAAATTTATTTTTTCACTCAAATTACTTTCTAAAAACAATTTATGGTATTGGTTGGGTTTTGTTTTTCTAAAAAATAAAACGTCTTTTTATTGAAGAATTATTTTGCTATAAACTTGACTTTATGTATATGGGGGGGGGTAAATTTGCCCCTCATTTACGCACCCTCCTATTTATATTACTTGCCTTTAAAATCCCGAACTCCTTGGGATAAACCCGAAATGACAAGTCCGTAACGGGCTTCTCTAATTGATCCAAATGTCAAGCGCTTGTTGGATATATGCTATACCATTGGCCATTGGTACAGCAGTGGTTTATTATTTTAATTAATTCACATTTTAAAAACAATTTATCATGAATTTAAAACACGTTTTGTTATTTTTTGCGCTTTTTCTTTTTCCTTTTGTAGGGTGTAAGAAAGAATCCGTAATTGGCACATATACCGATAGCACGGAAACTGACCCGGGAACAGGAGGGGGCACTGCTTCATTCAATAGTGGTGATTTCTGCTATGTTCCAAACGTTCTGAACGATGATGTAAATGAAGTCAAACAAGCATTCGTACAAAAGGAGGTTGTTATCCCTAATTATACTGCTATTATTGAAGAAGCGTATGGCACCATACTGTGGGATGCTTATGAAGAGCTGTTGGAATATGACAGCAATGGAGCGTATTTGGCAAAAGGGACAATAATTCCCATGGTCAATCCAGGGGTGAAACATATAAATGCTTTAATGGTCATCTTCGAGCCTGAAGGTCAAGAAAAAAGTATTTTCCTGTTTGACAGGAAGGATATGAAGGCTGTCATCAATTCCCCTGTTGCAGTTCCGGAAGCGGTTGATTTTGCCACTGACGTGTTCAGGGTTTTTAGTATGGATGAAAAAGTGTTCTGCCAGCCTGATGCCGAGTTTGGGGCAGGTGTTGAGGACAGAGGGTGTAATCCACCTTGTTGGATAGAGTGGGATCCCGATTGTTGTTGCCCTGGAGATTTTGACGGTGAGTGCATACCTGGTATAGGTGTAATCAGGGCAATTTATCATTTCTTTGCTGGTAATGATGGCGGTGGCGGTGGTGTTGGTTGGACGGGTTTTTATGGCGGCTCCGCCAATGGCGGAATTAGTTCGGCCAATGGCGGAACTATTCCTGACCCACAAGTATGGGCAGGCGAACCCGACGGTGGCAGCTCTACCAACAGTTACGAACAAGATTGCGGCAGTCCAACGACCGTTTCTTTTGCGAACTTGGACGGTGCATTGTTTGAGTTGATGGGATTTAATATTGGTACCCTATATGGAGAAGGTGGTCTTGCGACCTTGTGGGACATCATGCAGCCGGGCTGTTCGGATTTGGAAGGGGAGGCGTTTGAGGATTGCGTGCATGCGAGCTTGGTGTGCGCGGTTGCAGAGTTGTTAGGAGGTTCAGTAGCGAATGAAACCTATGCTTGTATCCAAGGTCTGTCTTCTATAGAACTGCTTAATATAAAGATGTATTTCGATGATCACCCATCGACAAATTTCAATGAAGCAGCATCCCTTATCTGTTTGGGTATTCCATTTGATGAGGTTGAGGAATCTTTGGAAAATGCGAATTGCAGTGGAGGAAACGAATCTCATTATGAGTGCCTTTTAAAAGATATTATCGAAAAAAAGATAGGAACTATACCTGAATGTGCTGATTTAGACCTTATCAGTAGTTCAATCAATAGGGCCAATTATAGGCAACTAATAATGGCCCAATTAAATGCACTACCTGAAATAACAGCACACATAAGCGATAATGCCAATCCAGCTAACCCTAATACTTACTTCAATCTTTATGGATATTCTGGTGTTACTCAAATGGTAGATGGCGAATGGGTGCATAGCAGGTGGAATCATTACTATCAGGATGAAGAGCAAATGGTTTATAGAAATGGCGCGTGGCAACCATACTACCCGCCGCCCACAGCAGAATTCCATTTGATTTCAGAAGTTGTCAACGCCTTCGTTGAAACCGGCCATTTTGCACTGGATTGTGCTGGTATGATCCCGGTTGTAGGGGAAGTGGCGGATGGGATTAATGCCGTTTGGTATTTTGCAGAAGGGGATATTGAAAATGGCACCCTTTCTTCCATGGCCATGATCCCTTTTGTTGGTAATTTTGTCACACCTGCCAAATGGACTAGAAATGCGATGAAATGGATCAAAGTTGGTGGGGTGGAATTTTTTCAATCGCCTTTAGGTTTAAAATATTTGAAATCAGCAACACAAGACAGGATGGGACATGTATTAGAACATGCTGTTAATAAAACATCTAAACCTAAACATGGGGTGTTTGATGATAAAAATGACATTTTCGGGATAATAGATGAGGCTTGGCAAAAGAAGATTGACAATAATATAGGATATACTGTTGATCCTAATTCCGGGAATTGGAACTATGTCATAGACTTAGAGAAACGAGTTGGGTGGGAAGGTGGATACAACGGAGCAGGCCAGTGGGTTGACGCAGAAAAAATACTTATAGCGGTCAAACCGAACACGATAGAAGTTGTTACAGCCTTTCCGAAGCTTTAATTATGGATTTATGCGCTGGAGGTCGTAAAATCGATTTCCAGTGCATAAAAAAAATCAGTATGAAAGATAAAATCATATTTCGATTTGTTGGTAATAATAAAAAAAATGCTCATAGTGATCTGAAACTAGAGATACCTCTATTGTCAATAAATAAATCATTTGATTCTTATTGGTTTATTGAAAACGACAATTTTTCAATACCGGAAAATAAACGAAATAATTTTCAACTTCTAATACAGCACATATTAAATGAGTTTATAAGAAACTGTATTTCAAGGGTGTTGAGCTTGGAAAAGGGAGAAACTTTTGCAATCCCATTTGGGGTATGGGATGAATGTACAGAATATTTAATTGTCGACAAAATAGATGCTGAAAACTTGATTCTTAAATATGGGTGGTCTGAAATAGGAGGAGTAAACTTATATAGCTTATCACAAGAGTATTTTTATATTGATACAGTTGAATTCTCACATGGCCCAAAGGCTATTAAATTAAATCATTTCGTTAACGGGTTAAAAGCTAATATCGTGAATGAAAACAGATTGCCGCTCTATTGAGCTATAATAGGTTTTTTATGTTCGAAAGAAGCATTAAGCCTAATGCTATAAATTATTAGGTTTTATGAATTCGAAAAGCAATGTATTTTCTTTATGGCATAACGGTGACCCAAATAGCGGAGGTCGTGGTGATCTCTGTGTGGCATCACCATGTCTAGACTTTAAAGAGTGTTTTGACTCGTATTATATACTAGGCGACCTCACTATTCCCATTCCTACAAATAAACCTAAGGGCTTAATTGAGAACATCAAATTAAGAATACCATTTGTAATTAATCAATTGATTAATTTAGTTAAAAATTTAAAATTGGGAGATACAAAATATTTTCCAATTGGTCTTTCAGATCAATATTCAGATTGTCTTAGGCTTAAATCAAAAGACACACATTCAATTGAAATAGCATTTGGTTCGACTCGAATTGAGGGCTACAATGTAGGTTTTGCAAATATTTCTTTATACAATCCTGGTGAAAATGAATTCAACTTAAAAAATGGCCCTTGTATCGTTGGTAAAAAAGAGTTAATAGAAAGCCTTGAAGCATCAATTGAAAATATTGAAACTATGAAAATTGTGGAATCAACTCCTAAAAGGAAAACCTATTCTGGAGTTACATTTATTTACAACCATAAAGACAATCCAGAAGAAAAATAAATCATGAAAACCCTAACCTATTTAATCCTCCTTTTAGGCACACCTTTCCTGGCCATTTCCAACGGCACATCCCCGGCAGACAGTGTGGTAACGGCCATCCGCATAGAGTATGACTTGCAATTTTTTGAAAGGGATTCCCTGATCTCCTATAGTGAAGTGCCTTATAAAAAAATACTGGCCATAAAAGAAGGGGAAGCCCTGTATGAGAACCTCGCCGAGGCAACATTTGCCAACCGTTTGAGGTATTTTGACCTGGATGCCAAGATGGTTTACAGCAATTTCAAACATTACGAGACCATCGGAAAACTGGTTAAGCTGGAGTGGGTCCGAAAAGGCCATGTCATCGCTTCCAATGGAGCAGCGCCTTATGATATATTGGGAATGCCATGCGAGACCTACCGCGTCAAATTGAAAGGGGATACTTTATCGGTGCATACCACGCAAGCATTCGGGCTGGACTTTTATGAACATGCAGACCTGAAGGGGGTGCCTTTAGAATTTGAGGAATTTGTAGAAGGCATTGGAAAAATAAAATACAGGGCCGTCAAAATAGATACGGTTGAAGTACACAACAAACGGATGGGCTATATTTTACAAAACCATGAAATAGCTGACTACTCAGGACATACAAAGAAATTTGAAAAATCTAAAAGAAAATGGAAGGAACAAAAAAAACATATGCACGAGAAAATATTAGGGACAAAAGCCAAGCCTTATGAGGGGATAACAATGGACGGCCAAAATATCAATAGCATCCAACTGCAAGGCAAGATACAAGTCCTGAATTTTTGGTTCACTAAATGCAGCCCTTGCATTGCAGAAATGCCCAGCCTAAATAAAGTGGTCGAACATTTTGGCAATGATGATGAAATAGTTTTTTTGTCATTTTGCTTGGATGATAAAATAAAGACCCAAGCGGTTTTGGACAAGACACCTTTCCATTACCAGATATGTCCGGATGCTCAGAAAATTATAAAAAAACACAAAGTGTCCGCTTTTCCACTTAATTTAATCATTGACAAAAATGGAAACATAACATCCTATATTATGGGCAAAAAGCTTGACATTGCCAAGATTCTCATTGAGGATATTAATGCGTTAAAAAATAATGGCTGACCGACTAACCTTTATAAAATTTTTGTATAGTGCCTACTTTTACCCTCATGAAAACCACTCAAATAGAATCTGCATTATCTGAGCTTTTCGAAGATTGGGTCGGTGGCCGTCCCGATCTCGTGTTGCCATTGGCGCCATCTGCTTCTCCTCGCATTTATTACCGCCTGTCGAGAGGAGAGCAAGTGGCTGTCGGGGCGTACAACTCCGACCGCAAGGAGAACGAAGCCTTCCTTCATTTTTCCAAACACTTTAAAGAAAAAGGGCTGCCAGTGCCAACGATCTATGCGGAAGATCTCGACCGCAATGTTTATCTGCAAGAAGATTTAGGGGCAACCACGCTGTACAGTTACCTTCTGCAAGCCAGTGACCCATTTCCCGAATACCTCGTCCGCATTTATAAAAAGGTGGTGGAAAAACTGGCCGAGCTGCAAGTGAAGGGAGGCGAGGGACTGGATTTTAGTGTCTGTTACCCACGTGCGGCATTTGACAAGCAGAGCATGTTATGGGATTTTAACACTTTTAAATATTATTTTTTAAAACTCGCAAAAATTCCTTTTGAGGAGCAGGCTTTGGAGGATGATATGCACCGCTTTGCCGAATATTTACTGGCGACGGACTGCAATCATTTTATGTTCCGTGATTTCCAGACGAGGAATATTATGATCAGAAATGGCGAGCCGCTTTTTATTGATTACCAGGGTGGGCGAAAAGGGGCACTGCAATATGATCTGGCTTCCCTCTTATATCAGGCAAAAGCAAATATTCCAAATGATATTAGAAAAGAATTGGTCAATCATTATTTGGATGTGTTGGAAAAATTAATTCCCGTTGACCGGGAAAAATTTTTCGAATATTTTTATGGTTATGTTTTGATGCGGTGCATTCAGGTTTTTGGCACTTATGGTTTCCGCGGATTATTCGAGCGAAAAGAGTATTTTATAAAAAGTATTCCGTTTGCCATCAGAAATGTAAAATGGATTTTGGAAAATGCCGATTTTCCTGTAGAAATGCCACATTTAAAAGAAGCATTAAATAATATTATTAAATCAAAAAAATTCGAACCATTTGATAAAATAAAAGCGGCGTCCAGTTTATTATCTGTTACCGTAAATAGTTTTTCCTATAAAAATGGGGTGCCACCTGATCCGTCTGGCCATGGTGGTGGTTTTATTTTTGATTGCCGCTCCATCCACAACCCCGGCAGGTATGAACCCTATAAAAGACAAACGGGCCGGGACGAATCTGTCATTAATTTTTTGCAACAACATTCACATATCACCGAATTTTTAAACCATATTTATTTAATTGTCGATCCTGCTATTGAAAATTATATTGAAAGAAGTTTTACCAATCTCACCGTCAATTTTGGATGCACAGGCGGTCAGCACCGCTCCGTATATGCAGCCGATCAATTTACCAAGCATGTAAAGGAAAAATACGGCGTGGAAGTGAAATTAAAACACGTGGAGCAAGAAAAGAAGGAGTGGAAAAATTAGAGAATAAAAATAAAAAAGAAAATCAAAATGTAGCACATGGCTTTTTTCATTTTGATTTTCATTTTCATTTTTATTCCTATGCCTGGGGAATCCGCAAAATCTGCCCAGGGTAGATTTTATCAGGATGTTCCAACATGGGTTTGTTCGCTTCAAAAATGACTGGATATTTCATGGGGTCACCATAAACTTCCTTCGCAATTTTTGACAGCGTGTCGCCGCTTTTGACTTCATGAAAAACAGACTCTGGCTCTGGGTTGGTCACATGGATGTTGTCACCAACAGAAGCAACGCCTTCCACGTTGCCAAGCGCGAGAATGATTTTTTCACGGTTGGCATTGGTGTCTGTAGAACCCGATACTGCGATGTGGTCGCCAAATTCGAGATTCAAGCCACTAACAGGAATGCCTAAGCGGCTGATTTCTGCTTTAAGCGCATCCTCTTTAGATAGCTCCACCACCTGCGGTGCAACTGGTGTAGCTTTGTCTTTTTTGCCGAACAGTTTTCGTCCAGCGCCTTTGATAAAAGAAAATAATCCCATAATAGTCTATGATTTTATAGGTGAATGATTAAAGGGCGAAAGTATGATTATTGAGAAGAGAATCCAACCTGATAAATATCAATGAAAAACTCGTTCCCGATATTGCATCCAATTCACTGATATTGGACGAGGAAACAAGGGCTGGTCACGTTTCTTCCTTAAATATTACCTATTAGGCTATAAAATATATCATTCTTCAATCACCTCCATAAAATACCGAAATCCAATTTTGGGCGACGGCTCAGTAAAGCCTGCAAATTCATCTTCGGCATCCAATCGGATGTAATAGCCATAGCTGGCCCAACTGCCTCCTTTGGTGCGGCTCGGTTCGGTAAGCATCTCGGCGGCATTGCCCGAAATGTGATGAAGGCCGAAGTCATTAGGGAAATAAGATTCGGAATGAGCTAAAATACGTGCATTGGAAGTTGCATATAAACCATGAGACATCCCGACGTTATCTGCTATTTCAATGGAGCCATCTTCATTCATTTTTTTGCAAACGGTTTGGGGAAGACGCCTGAAATTAGCCAAAAATTCTCCTTTGCTATTCCTGACATAAAAACCGCCCCAAGGAAATATAGCCATCTCATTACCGCCTTTTGCGGCAAACATCCACTCTTCTTCTGTTGGCAGGCGAAAGGCCACTTTTTTGAATTCCCGCTTGGGATATGTGTTGTACTGGTCCGTCAGCCATTCGCAAAAAGCGGTTGCGCCTTCATGGGAAATGTTTACGACAGGGTAACTGTCATAAGCAGGATGTGCGTGGTAAGTGTTGACAAATGGCTCATTGTATTTTCCATCCACTGTCCAGTTTTCATTATGTATCCGTACTTTTTGCATTAATGCTTTGTCTCCTTTTTTCTCGATAGAATGTAAAAACTCCCTGTATTCCAAATTGGTGACCTCGTATTTTCCAGCATACAGCCCCTGTTTTACCATGCCGAGTTTTTTTTCGAATTTTTTAAGGGTAAAAACTTCTTTTTTAGGTGGCATTACTAAAAAAGAAAAACACCCAAAAGTTAGTAAGAGGAAAGAAATCTTTTTCATGACTTGTTATTTAATGATTGAAAATAAGGGTTGTGCAGACCAGTTGAATATTATCTTGGGTTAATTTTTTAATAACATTGATTTCCTTTCAGAAAACATGTTGATATTGGTTTTTAACAATAATTATTTAGGCGAAAATGATTACATGATAAATTATACTTACTACTTCAAAAAAATAATGATGTGCTGGTTTATTCCATCTTTTAAGAATGATGAAAATCACCTCCTTTGATGGGAAATAGACAGCCTGTCTTTCCAAAAGAAAAGGCAACCTTTACCACCAGCAGAAGATATTACAAAAAGGATGAAATATATTTGCTTGCTATTACTCATGGCAAGTGCCGGATGGCGCTGCCACTCCCCTGATAGGTTTTACGAAATCATTGTGGTGAAAGGGTCGGATACGGAAGTCAATCTGGCACTGGCACTGGCGGAGACGTACATGGCCAAAGACCCTCACGTTTCCATTGCCGTGACAGGAGGTGGTTCAGGAGCGGGCATTGCTGCTCTTCTCAACGACAAAACGGACGTTGCGAATTCATCCCGTCCGATGACGCCAGCGGAACTCAAATTGGCCGACAAGCGAAATGTCCAACCCATTCCCATCATTTTTGCCGTGGATGCCATAGCACTTATTGTTCACGAACAATTGCCCATTGATAGCCTGACCTTGGAACAGACAGCCAACATTTTTAATGGAAAAATCACTAACTGGAAAGAACTGGGCGGGGGAGACTTAACCATCTCTCTTTATGGCAGGCAGAGCAATTCAGGCACCTTTGTTTTTTTTCGGGACAGTGTGGTGAAAGCAGAATATGCACCTCATCACAAGCAAATGAATGGGACGGCGCAGATAGTTGATGCCATCCGGCACGACCAAGCAAGCATAGGATATGTGGGCGTAGGTTATGTGAAAAACGAGGACGGTAAATTGGTAAATGGCTTGAAGGTTCTGCATATAAAACGGTCTGAACGGAGGGTTGCCGTTTCGCCGATGTTAACTGAAAACATTATTCAAGGGGATTATCCCATCGTGCGTCCTTTATTCCAATACGTCAATGGCATTCCGACCGGCAAACTCGATGAATTTATCCAGTATGGTTTGAGTGAAACAGGGCAACAAATCGTTGCCAAAAATGGATATTATCCCATTTCTCCAAATCATCGCCTGCACAACCAAAATGTCTTAAACCGAAAAAATGAAATATAGGCGGATCAAAGACCGCATCATGCAATGGGTGCTTTCCATGGCTGGACTGGCTTCTGTGGCGGCGCTGCTAGGCATCTTTGGCATGTTGCTATTCAATGGGGCAAAAGCCTTCCGTAGTATTGGTTTTAGCGAATTTTTCTTTAGTACAGATTGGAACCCATCGGCTTATGGAGAACCATCCTATGGAATATTGTCAATGGTAGCCAGTACCTTTTTCGTTACCCTTGGAGCTATGTTCATTGCCATACCGATTGGCGTCGGTGCAGCCGCTTACCTCTCTGAAGTGGCTTCTTTAAAGGTACGTAATGTAATCAAACCTGCCATTGAACTACTGGCAGGTGTGCCCTCTGTGGCCATTGGATTTATCGGCATCGTGGTGGTGGCCCCGTTTTTGGCCCGCACGTTCGGCTTGAGCAATGGTTTGAATGCCCTCAATGGCTCTATCTTATTGGCCGTTATGGCATTGCCCACCATCGTCACCGTAGCCGAAGATGCTATCCGTGCTGTGCCGAACCAATTTAAAGAAGCATCATATGCGCTTGGCGCAGATCGTTGGACCACGTTGGCGAAGGTGACCATTCCAGCTGCTTACTCCGGCATCATTGCCGCTATCATTCTTGGTGTTGGTAGGGCCATTGGAGAAACGATGACAGTACTCATGGCTACTGGCAATGCGATAGGCATGCCACACGGATATTTCGACTCCGTACGTACCATGACGGCAACCATTGCTATCGAATTGGGGGAAGTGCCTTTTGACACTACGCACTACTATAGTTTGTTTGCTGTCGGGGCGGTGCTGTTTATCATCAGTTTGTTGGTCAATGTTGCTGCTGAACGAATTGCCCAGAAATTTCGATACAAGATTTAATGGTATTTTCAAAAAAAATTCAATCCACCATTTATTTACAATCCCTGTTGGTTTGTACCTTAATTGTTGTGTCGTTTCTGGGGGGTATTTTGTTCGACATTTTCAGCAAGGGCTGGGCAGCCCTCAGTTGGAGTTTTTTAACTGATTTCCCTACAAATGGTATGACCGAAGGCGGCATTTTTCCCGCGATTGCTGGAACCGTTTTCGTGACCATGGTGACGGCCTTGTTTTCTGTTCCTTTTGGGATTGCAACGGCTATTTATTTAAACGAATATGCAAAGGAATCCCCCATGAACAGATTAATACGTGCTTCGATACGTAATTTGGCAGGAGTGCCTTCCATTATTTTTGGACTGTTTGGCGTTGCCATATTTGTGCAGGGTATGGGCATCGGGACTTCAGTGCTTGCTTCCGGTTTGACGCTCGGCCTGCTGACATTGCCTTATATTATTACCACGGCGGAGGAGGCTTTGAAAAGTGTTCCTGTTTCGTACAGGGAAGGGGCACTTGCGCTTGGTGCTACGAAGTGGGAAACCATTCGCTCTGTCGTCCTTCCTCCAGCTATTCCAGGGATCGTTACAGGTGTCCTTCTAGGCTTATCGAGAGCTGCAGGCGAGACGGCTCCTATATTGTTTACAGGGGTGGCGTTTTACCTGCGATATTTACCTGGCTCCGTTTACGAAGAATTCATGGCTTTGCCCTATCACCTTTATATTCTTTCCACTCAGCACCATGCTATTGAGGAAGTGCGCCCATTGGCTTATGGGACTGCCCTCGTGTTGATTGCACTGGTTTTGCTAATGAATATTACTGCTGTTATCATACGACTCCGTTATAGTCAAATCAATGGTTACAGATGAGCGCAAAAATTGAAATACAAAATATTCGTCTTCACTTCGGCAAAAAACAAGTGTTAAAAGGGATTGATTTAAAAATCCCTGACAACAGCATTGTAGCTATCCTCGGGCCTTCTGGTTGCGGGAAGTCTTCTTTACTCCGGTGCATCAACCGCATGCATGACCTTAATCCAGAAGCTAGGGTAGAAGGCGATATATTGCTCGATGGTCAAAGCATATTTGACCCGAAAAAAGATGTAGTGGATGTGCGCCGAAAAATCGGCATGGTTTTCCAAAGGCCCAATCCTTTTCCAAAATCCATATTTTACAATGTGGCATATGGCTTGAAAATTAATGGCTTGAAGAAGAATCACGAATTGCAGGAAGAAGTGGAACGGGCACTGAAACAAAGCTCTCTCTGGGACGAAGTGGATGGTCATTTGAATCATTCGGCTTTGGAACTTTCCGGCGGCCAACAGCAAAGACTTTGTATCGCAAGGGCTATTGCGGTAGAGCCTGAAGTACTACTCATGGATGAACCCTGCTCCTCACTTGACCCCATCAGCAGCCACAAAATTGAGGAATTGATGCTGCGTCTGAAAGAGCAATACTGCATCGCTATCGTTACCCACAATATGCAGCAGGCACAACGGGTGTCGGATTATACCGCTTTCATGTACCTCGGGGAATTAATTGAATTTGGGGAAACTAAACAGGTTTTCCACGACCCTCGGGAGCAACTCACCAGGGAATATGTGATAGGGAATTTTGGTTGATTTAAATCGAAATATTTTTATTTAATAACCGAGGGGTGGGCACAAATAACAGCCAATAAATCGTGGTTTTTAGGCCACAAAGTCACGAAGGCACAAAGTATTCAATTTATGAATTGTTCATCTTTGGGTCTTCGTGCCTTTGTGGCTGATAATCAACTATTTGAATTATGCCCACCCCTCATTTAATAACCACCATTTTCCGAACTTCGGAAAATTCGTTTTCAGCTCGCAAACGGTAATAATATATCCCTGTCCCCAGAGCATCAGCATCCAACCAATAATTGTATGTACCTGGCAACATGGACTCATTGTGGAAGGTTAAAACCTTTCGCCCACTTAAATCAAAAATGGACAAATCAACATCTGCCGTTTTTTTAAGGGTAACTAAGATGCTAGTCTTGTTGCTGAAAGGGTTGGGGAAATTTTGCGCCAAGCTGAATATCGTATTTATTTTTTCAGTAATCGCCACAAGCGTTGGGTCAAAAACTTCTACCACTTTTAGAACCGTGATAAGGACATTCACTTCCGTATTTCCACCGAACACATAAATTCGGCCATCGAGAGCTGAATTTGCAAACACCCGCCTTGCAGTTGGCATTGGGGTGAGGTCGGTCGTCCAGGTATTTAATTCGGGATCATACATTTCGATAGAGGCAAACGCTGGTTCGGGCACAAGGAGGGCAGGGTCTAAACCGCCCAAGACAAAGATTTTTCCATCAATTTCGCTGGAACCATGTAAAACCCTTGCCGTTGGCATAGAGGCCATAGCAGTCCAATCGTTTACTTCTGGGTCATAAGAAAATACATGATCAGTAGCAGGTAAAACGGGACTGGTCCCGCCTCCAAAGACAAAGATTTTTCCGTTAACGGCATGGGATGTCAACCCTCCTAATTCCGTTGGTAGCTCAGTGGCAGTGGACCACTCGTTCAACGTTGGATGAAAAACTTCCACATCTTTTTTTGCGGCAACAAAAAAAGTACCTGATCCCCCGATGACATATATTTTACCATCCATAACGCTGGCTGTTGCATATCCCCTCGCGGTAGGCATCGCCATCATTTCAGTCCAAGCGTCATTCACAACATCATACTCAAATACGGCATCGGAGATGAAAGAAGAGAATTCCGTATAGCCACCAAAGAGGTAAATCTTTCCATTCAGTTCGGCAACGGCCATGCCGCACATTCCGGTTGGCATAGGTGCTTTGGAAGTGTAGGTGTCAGTAACAGGATCGTATTCGTAAACTTCATCCGTACATTCTTCGGTGGTGACGCCTCCCCCGAAAATGTAAATCTTTCCATCTAAAGCGATACTTGCATGGTGGTTTTTCAATTCCGGCATGTCATTAAGCTGCGACCAAGCTCCTTGTCCGAAACAGTAAGTGAGTGGCAAAAACAGTATCAATGTTAATACACTTAAATACCGCCTACCATAATGATTTAAATTGTCAGGTTTTTTCATGATCAATAGATTTTGGATGAAAAATAATCAATGGAAGAGGGTATTCAATTTATCAGGGTAAATTGACTTTTACTTTGAAGTAATTAAATGACGGGAGTCAATATTGGTAGTGATTTTGGTTACTGGAAAGTAATTTAATGAAGCTCAACTAGGGGGCAAAACTCATAGTATGTCCTGCCAAAACTCATTGCAAAAGTTAATAATTTCCCACACGTTTCGGAGCAACAGAAATTTATAAGTTACTATACACTTTTTTTGCCCAAATCCGTTTTCAGGCAAAAGGAGAAGAAATTCATAGAGAGGGAGGTGTTTTTTTTGATTTTTTTTTTGAAAAAAATCAAAAAAAACACCTCCCTCTCTAAATTGACCTTCCTCTCAGGCATGAAAACCAGCCTTTTTCAAAAAGTGTATAGTAACTTAGAAATTTATTTACTCATTTTTAATTTTATTAAAATGTAAACAATCCTCAAATTCCTCCTAACCTTATTGGCCAGTTGGTGCGGACTTGATGAGCATAGCATATATTCCTTGAGGCATTAAGGAATTGTTGGAGTGTTAAAAAGAAAAAAATGGGGTTTCTATTCCATGCTTGGCAGCCTTGCTATTTTGGCTTACTGGCCGATTGTTAATCTCACTGCCATCTACGTAGGCAGGAATGATTTGGCTTTGCATCTTGAAAAATATATTTCTTATCCCATTGTTTTGGGAATAATTACGGTTTATGCTTTATTGGGTATGTGGTATTTATATAAAAATCAGAAGACATTGGTAGAATGAATTAACGTGTCAAAATGTTAAATCATGGTTATTGCAAATAAAAAGCAACATTTTGCTTTTGTTATTTTATTTATTGAAATAGTAGCCATAACGGCTATACTGAATTATTCATACCTTTCTTCTTTCCAGCGTTTTATCGGAGAAATAAATCCATTAATTGCAATACTATTGAGCGGAATTGCGGGCTTTTTTCTTTTGTCTTATTTACTTTCAAAAAATTGGTTCTCCATTTACAAAAAGGAAAAACTAAAAAAGTCATTTCGCCTATATTTGCTGGCCGTACTATTTGCAACCGTAGCCATTTTTGTGGATTGGAATATCGTCTATCCAAAGAATATGAATATTCCATTTCCCGAATCCCTCCTGTTCTATCCTGCCATTGGATTTTTTGTTGAAATACTATTTCATATTATTCCACTTTCGCTGCTTTTAATTTCTTTGAAATATTTTTTTAAAGATAGCAGTCATAATAAACTTATTTGGATCAGTATTTCAATTGTTGCATTATTGGAACCTACTTATCAGGCGATCTTTATGGGGGATAATCCAATGTGGGCCATTGTCATTATATGGATCAACTTATACTTATTTAATTTGACTCAGTTATTTATTTTCAAAAAACACGATTTTATTTCCATGTATTTATTTCGGTTTTTCTATTATATAATTTGGCATATCGCTTGGGGACACTTTCGATTGGGGTTGCTTTTTTGAAAACTCCGTCAGGTAGGGCGTGTGATTATTGTCATAACAAATTCATGATGAGAAATGTTACAATTCGATAGACGGCATAACTAAAATCAGTAATTCGGTTAAATAAAAATCATTTTTAAATCAATTATTACAATCTACCTTTTTCCGACTTAATCATAAAATACCCAAAATCATGAAAGATATACATGTCGTTTACGACTCGCTGCAACATTGCACGGCTTTAAAAAAGTCGAAAGGAAAAACAATCAGCATGGATTGTCCTCACACTGGAAAGGGTGAAGAATTTTCACCAACCAATCTCATCGAGTCAGCCCTCGGAGGTTGCATACTTATGGCGGTGGGCACTTATGCCATGCAGCATGCCATCAATATGATTGGCGCAAAAGTGAATGTGCAAATTACCGCTACCGATAAACCAAGGATGCGTTTTAGCAAAGTTGAAGTAAATGTGACTATGCCGGAGGGTATTTCCGAAAAGGAAGGCAAGCGATTGGAAAGGGCTGCTGAAAGTTGCCCGATCAAACAAAGTTTTGGCAACGATATACCTGTAAAGGTGAAATATTTTTATCCTACTCTTTCAATGGCATAATTCAAATTGAGCGAATGAAAATTTTAAACTGTATTTTAATTTCGGTGCTATTATCTGCATAGGGAGATAGTCGAATAAATGTTCCAGATATTCTAATTGGACTGGTGCATAGCCGATCCGATCAGGGAAATGTCAGGATTTCTAAGAAATATAAAAAATACGAGATGAAAAAAAGCTGTTGACAAAAATTGCCAGTGGCAGTGAGAGAAATCATTTTTCATTTATTGTAGTGCATATAACTTCATGGGTTAAGAGTAATTGATACCATTAATTTTTTAAAAAGCAATAGCCTCTATGAAAACAACCAGCCGACTTTTCACAAATATTTCATTCGGCGTTTTAGCCTGGCCATTCCTTTTGTTACTTCCTTTTTCTTTTTTACCCAAACAGGGGAATTGACCGTAGATCAATTTTTATTCAAATCCATCATGATTATCGTTGGCTCCATAGCCGCAGCTATTCTCTTGGCTAGTTATTTTAAAAAGGTCAATACGGCCTATTTAAAAGAAGGTATTATAGTCGGATTGACCTGGTTCGGAATTAATATCCTGTTGGATCTATTAATATTGATTCCAATGTCGGGCATGTCGTATTCGGATTATTTTATTCAGATAGGGGGGAGGATACCGTGAGGAACAGGTTCTGAATTTTTATTTATGAAGGACTTTATTAGATAAAAATTAGTAGGTTGTATTCCGTATAAAGGCAAATAATCCACCTCCTAATTTCCAATAAAAACCAATGGACTTCACCGATCCCAAAGTTATCATCGTAGCATATGCTCTTTCAAACTTAATTGCACTTATTGTACTTTGGTGCAGTTGGAAAAAACCAAATATTGCTCGCCTATTATTTTTCCTGTTATTTGTTTGGGCAAGTTGGGCCAATAGTAGCACTGTGTTGCGAACACCGGAAGTTTATTTGGAATATGCCGATTTTACCTTCCTGCCTTTTTATAAGGATTTTATACTCGGTTTTTTTAGTCGGTATATCCAACCGTTTGTCCTGAGTATAGCAGCTTGTCAGTTTTTAATTGGTATTTCCATGCTGTTGAAAGGATGGGTTTTTAAATTAGGAGCAATTGGGGGTATTTTATTTTTTGTGGGTATTGCTCCTTTAGGCGTTGGTTCGGCCTTTCCTTGTTCGATCATTGGAGCCTTAGGATTATACTTGATTTATAGGGCTAATATTGATGGATTTTTATGGAGGACTTTGGGACAGAATAATAAACTGTTCAACATATCATAAATAATTCATTTGTCTCTTCCTCGCATCCGTTTACTCCGCCCACCCCACGGACGGATTTCATCTGTGGCAAACTCATCCTCCGATACTATACGGCCAATAACTTTTATTTTTTCTTCCGCATTTAAAGATACAACTGGTGCAATGAAAGCTTCTTCATAATATATTTTCCAAATCTTGCCTTTAAAATCTTTTAGCTGAATAAATTCTGGATTCACTTCTATTATATGTCCAGATAAATAGCCATCCTCTGGCATAGACCACATCTTTATTTTTTTTTCCTGAATGCTTTCGTACATGCTCACATGAATGGCAAATGCCTGTTCCAATTGCTGCGCACCTCCAGCCATAAAAAATAATGTGCCCAATAAAATACTGAGCATGGCACTATAACCAGCTAATTTTGCCAAAGTAAATTTATACCCTTTTTTTGAATACCGGACGCTGTAAAATGCAACACCTAAAAAAGCGATCAAGAAAATAATCCAAACGAAAGGCAACAAGCCGAGAAACATTTCCAATTTCGAATGCGACAAATGGTTCAGTACATTAAAATCAGTTTGCTGCACGGCAAAGAGTACGACAGAAAATGCCAAAGCCCCTAACAAAACCGCCAACAGAAACCCTAACCACAACAAACTGTTTTTCAACGTGAAATGCCATTTGGGAGTCGGCTGAATATCTTTTTCACGGATGGTCTGGATCAATTTTTCTGAGCTTTTCATATCGCTGGGTTTAGAGGTAAAAAGGGATAGATTGTCGGGTGGAGATTTGCCGGAAGGCTTTCTTCGCCCTATTGATGCGGGTGGCTACCGTACCTTCAGGTATTTTTAAAACATCTGAAATTTCTTCATAGCTCATATTTTCCAAAAATTTCAAAACAAGCACTTCTTTATAAGGTAGAGGCATTTTTTTCAAAATGGCATCTACCATTTCTTTTCTTTCTAAAAATGTCGTTTCAACCTGTCGGTTTTCTTCATCCGTCAATTCAGAAAAAATGGCCTCATTGAAATCCACTTTACGATCTTTTCCATAAGATTTCTTTTTGCGGATACTGGAAACAGTTTGGTTATGAACGATTCGGTAAATCCAACTGGACAGTTTGAGGCTTTGGTCAAAGGCATGCAGGTTTTTCCATATTTTGATAAATGAATCCTGTAAAATATCTTCCGCTTCCTCTTTGGTTACAAGTGCAATCCGCTTGATGTAGCGCAACAATTTTTTTTCATAACGCTCAAAAAGACAGGAAAAATAATCCACCTCCTCCAATGCCTTTTGGATGATTTCGAGGTCGCTAAAACCGTCACATATTTTTTTAGAAATAATCATGGACGAGGTAAAATAAGACTACTAATTAAACGCTTAATTTAATCTGTCTTTTTTAAATAGTGATGGACAAAAGTCACTTATGAGCAATAAAAAAGGATTGCCCATAACCTTCTGAAAGGGCAATCCTATGAATCATCATTTGCAATTGATTATTTGCCGCTACTCTTGCCGTTCCCGTTTCCATTGTTCCCGTTCTTACCATGCGGTCCACGGCCATCGCAATCTCCCGTTCCGTTTTCCGAACCATTGTTGCCGTTTGGACCATTACCACTGTTTCCGTGAGGGCAGTCCCCGGATCCATTGCCACCACCGGTGCATGTTCCGCAGATGGCGCCACCTCTTTCTTTTGGAGAATTAATTATTTCATCAAACAAATTCTGATTAATGTATTGCGGCTTGTAAGTTACACCCAAATTCAGGAGGTTTTTATTGAATGCCCGCAGATGATTTCGAGAGCCTTTGGTCAATTCTTCAAATACGGCCTTAATGTCATCGTTATCCATATTAGGCATTTGGGTCAACAGGTCGGAGATGTCAAGGTCTTCGATTGTTGCTCCTGCCATCAGGGCATCTTGATAACTCAATTTGCCTTTATCCATTAAGGTGTTATACAATTCCTGTAAGGTAGCATTGGCAAAAATGCCATTTTCATTATCACCGACTGGATCATTTAAACCATATTTTTTAATTAAACAACCCACGGCATTCATGTGCCGTTGCTCGGCTTTGGCGATGTTGGAAAATGTTTTGGCGCCCCATTTTTCATGTAGACCGAGATAAACGTCCCGGGCAAGCTTTTCTTCTTCCCGCATAAACAGCAAAGCATTTTTTTCTGCATCTGATAAATCCTCGAATTCGAATTTATCTGTCAGGCAATCACATACTTTTGTTTCGTCATAAGCCCCTCTTTCTGTTGAACTTCCATTTGCAGTTGTCACTGTTTTCAATTCATCCATTTGAGCTAATTCGGCTTCATTGGCTTCACACTGTGTAAATAACATGACCATTCCAAATAATAAGGCCATTCCTGTGATCCATTTTGAAATTTGATTTTTCATGACTGTATTTTTTTAATAAGCAATAGTTGTTTTCGTTTGTTTTCATCTATTGCTACGCCATGCTTTCAAATTTCTTTCACTTTTTTTAATTTTTTATAGTGATAAAAATCAGTGAGGTTGGCTTCTGCTAACATTAATTTATTGGCAGTTTATTTTTGTGTATCGCAAAGTGACTTTATTCAAGTTGCTATACACTTTTTATATTTAAATCTGTTTTCAGGCAAAAAATGAAGAAACTAATAGAGAGGGAGGTGTTTTTTTTTGATTTTTTTGCAAAAAAATCAAAAAAAAACACCTCCCTCTCTAAAGAATCTTTCTTCTCAGGCATGAAAACCAGTCATTTTCAAAAAGTGTATAGTAACTTAGACTTTATTATGAATAACCAGCAAAAATTAATATTCATCAAATTATTGCACACCGTGGTTTGGGCGGTAATGGTAGCGGCCATTTTTTATATTATTTATTCCGGTTGGAGTGGCAGTATTTCGACCCTGACATATATTGCATTAGTATTGATTGGATTGGAAGTCATAATACTTTTAGCAAATAAATGGGTGTGCCCAATGACTCCTATGGCGAGACGGTATAGCGATAATCCCAAAGACAATTTCGACATCTACCTACCAGAGTGGTTGGCAAAATACAATAAGGTAATATTCGGTACTTTATTGGTGGCAGGGATAGTGCTTATTGTTTGGCGATTAACAATTGAAAAATAAGTTATAGTACTGTTCATCAACCCAAGGAATGCTCTGCCACCAACTTCACAAAATCCAATGAGCTTACCATCCCAACTATTTTCCCTTCATCCATCACCACCAAGTGGTGCACATTTTTTTTCAACATCATTTTGGCAGCAGCCTGGGCACTGGTGTGCTTGTGAATGATGTACACTTTAGGCGTCATGATATCTGCCACAAACAAATTATCGTCCGTATGTTCACTTAAATCTGTTGCAGTGACCATTCCTTTTATGGTAACATCCACTTCCGGTAGTTTTTTGGAATACTGAATAACAGGAAGGGCATGTATTCCTTTTCGTTTCATTAACTCCCTGATTTCTTTAACTCTTTTTTTTCCTATGGTGGTTTTTACCGGGGCTGACATAAAATCTTGTACCTGTATTCTCATAATTAGAATTTTTGTTGGTGAATAGGACTGATTAAGTTACTATACACTTTTTATATTTAGATTTGTTTTCAGGCAAAAAGTGAAGAAACCAATAGAGAGGGAGGTGTTTTTTTTGATTTTTTTTGCAAAAAAAATCAAAAAAAACACCTCCCTCTCTGAAGAACCTTTCTTCTCAGACATGAAAACCAGTCATTTTCAAAAAGTGTATAGTAACTTAAGGACTGATAGAAGGGGAATTGAAAAAATAAAAAATCTTCATTTTTTATTTTTTCAATTCCCCTTCTATTTTTTTTCAATGCACGAAAATTATTTAAGAACAATATATTTTAATCGGAAATCCCGCCTACGAAATGTCGATTTTTAAATTTTAAATGATACTTATTAAACTTTATGAATACCCCATTCGCCGTTCCCCTTTTCTTATTATCTTTTTACTCTCTTTACCTTTGATCACGCCTTCTTTTTTATCCAACCAAACAATTGCCCCGGTCGGGCATCGTTGAATCGGTACTTTAGTGCTGTGATTTTCCGAATAATTGATGACAGGTAAATTATGCACCATCGTAATTAATTCTCCTGGTGCATCCATTGCACATTTACCGCAAGCAGTACAGGCCACTTGGCATTCTTCTAAAATATCATCTCCATGTTCCAGGTTTTTGCAATTGATCCATAAGCGATGACTAATGGGTTGTAATGAAAAAAGGTTTTTTGGACACACCTCCACGCAGTCGCCACAGGCCGTGCATTTATCAACATCGACAATGGGGAGCCCAAATTCATTCATCGTGATGGCATCGAAATCACATACCACCTCACAATCGCCATGACCCAAACAGCCCCAGAAGCAGCCTTTACCGCCACCTGAAACCAAAGCAGCTGCCTGACAAGATTTTATGCCTTTGTAATTCGCTCGATTAATCGCCACATTAGTGCCGCCAGCGCACGCCAGTCGAGCTACCTGTTTCTCCTCCGCACCCATGGCTACCCCGAGAAAGTCAGCAATTTTCGCCCTTCCCTCCTCTGAACTTACTGTACATTTTCCTGGCAATATTTTTCCCGCTACCAGTGCTTCCGCAAATGGTCGGCAACCGGGATAACCACACGCCCCACAATTGGCATGCGGCAACATGTCCTCCACCTGATCGATTCGGGGGTCTTCATAGACATACAGCTTTTTATTGGCCACGATGAGCATAATGGCCAACAGCAGTGTCAAACTGCCCAGTGCTATGAGTGCTGTGAGGATGGTCATAACTAGGAGGTCAGATCGTTTCACTGTCAGAGGTCAGACCACTTCGCTATCAGAATAAGGAGACATCCAGTCTGACTTCTGACAGCGAAGCGATCTGATCTCTGACCTCTCGTTAATAAATTATCTCCGCCCATTTTTTCCCTGCTACCAATTCCGCCTTACGGGTTTCCCATTTTTCTTTCGAACCAAGGATATAGGAAAATGACTTGTCGAGCATATCCTTTATTTTTTCATAGCCCGCCACATAAATGTAGGTGTTGGTTTTGGACAACATTTCAAGAATTTCAGTGGCACGTTCTTCAATGGCTAAGTCTAATGCAATGGGGTCGTTCATGTGCGGGCGAGGGCTGATGGCATGGAAAGCCTCGAAAGTCTCCTCGTCGTAATAATTGGTCAGGTCGCCGTCTTTGTCATTTAAATAAAGTAATTCCAAACCACTGAGGGCGCCATAAAACAAGCGGACTTTCCCTTTCCAGTCTTTCACATTTTTATAAATATGCTTGATAAATGCCCGGAAAGGTGCAATGCCCGTTCCCATGCCTATCAATATGAGATTGGATGTTTTGTCCTCCGGTACGACGAACGGCAATTGATGTGGCCCGGTGATGGTGATTTTATCGCCAACTTTGCGGTCACATAAGTAATTGGAGGCAACTCCATCGTATAATTCGCCATTAAAGGCATCTACATACGAACACCTTTTGACGAGCATAGTAATTAATGGATTACCATTTTTCTTTTCCGGTAAATCAGCCACACTGTACAAGCGGTGGTGTAATAGATTTCCGAATTCGCCTGTCGAATTGATCAATACTCCAAAACTTTGATCCACCTGACAATTAAATCCAGATTGTACTTCCAATATAATTTCCCGGACTTCTTCGGCCTCGGTAGGAGTCAAGCGTTCTGTTTTTTTAATAGTCGCTTGGTATTTGTTTTCAATGTTAAAATCTGCTAAATGTGCCATAATTATTTATTAATTGAAAATGGAGAATTGAAAGTTATTAATTTTCAATTTTCAATTCTCCATTTTCAATTGTTTGTAATTTATTTTTACAAATAGTTGAGCAACCACAATTTCCACAACTTCGTCTGTCGGCTAATACGTCATCATCGGATATATATTCGGAAAATGTTTTTTTCCAAAATAATTGAACAATAGCCCAAATAATCATGAGCGCTATAATTCCACCGATTCCGATTATTAATGATTTAATCATTTTATTTAATTAAGAATGAAAAATAAAAAATTGAGAATTCAATTCTAATTCAGATTGGTTAATTATTCTCATTTTTCATTTTTCATTTTTTATTCACTGACTCCCCAATCCTGCAAACCCCATAAAACACAGCGACAATATTCCCGCAATCATCAAAGTCAATGCTGTTCCTTTTACTGTTTCAGGTACTTCGGCAAATTCCAATTTCTCCCTCAGTCCTGCGATTAAAATTAAAGCAATGGTAAAACCCACGCCTGCGCCCAATGCATAAATGAAACTCTCAAAAAATCCGTAGCCTTTATTAGTTTGAAACAAAGCCACACCTAAAATAGCGCAATTTGTTGTAATTAATGGTAAAAAAATACCGAGTGCTCTAAACAGAGCAGGACTCATTTTTTTGACGAACATTTCTACTAATTGTACTGTGGAGGCAATTACTACAATATAACTGATTAATTGTAAAAATTGGGCGTCAATTACGACTAATAATGCATGGATACCATAAGCACACATCGATGCGATAAGCATCACAAAAGTGACCGCTCCACCCATTTTAGTCGCGGTGTCCATTTTTCCAGATACACCCAAAAATGGACATATTCCGAGAAAATAAGCCAGTACAAAATTATTGACCAGACAGGCATTGATGAATATTTGCCAAAGTGATTCGGTGGTCATTTTTTATTTATTATTAAATCATGGTGATTTTTAAAATCACCATGATTTTTTTTACGCCGCTGCTTTTTTATTTTTCGCCGCATTAAAAATCAACAGCCAAATTGCCAATGTGAAAAATCCGCCAGCAGGCAATATCATGACGATCCATTCCTGGAAATTTTCTGGAAAAATGGGGATATTAAATAAACTTCCATTTCCCAATAATTCCCGCACAGCCCCCAAACAAAATAATGCAAACGTAAATCCTACCCCCATTCCCAGCGCATCCATGATGGATTTTCCGATGGTATTTTTTGAGGCAAATGCTTCCGCCCGACTGAGTATCAAACAGTTCACCACGATGAGGGAAATAAATGCGCCGAGCGCTTTGTGCAATTCCACGCTGATGGCCTGAATGGCATAATCGGTTATCGTCACAAATGTGGCGATGATTAAAATATAGGAAGCAATCCGCACCTGCTTGGGAATGAAGTTCCGTAGGGACGAAACCAGAATATTCGACATCAATAAAACAAAGGCCGTTGCCAATCCCATTGCCAGTGCATTTATGGCCGTATTGGAAACTGCCAATACCGGGCACATGCCCAGCACTTGCACAAATACTGGGTTGTCCTTCCACAACCCTTTGATGAATTCGTTGGTGGAAGGGCTGTTTTCCAGGTTGGCAAAAAAGCCTGTTTTATTTTTTAAATCGCTCATTTTTTATTTTCAAAAACCTCTTTATTTTTAAAAATAATCGGCACCCATTCTTCCGTGCTTTCTCCAATTATATCTCCAATCGCTCTGGAGGAAATTGTGGCACCTGTGATGCAATCCACTTCCCATTCATTTTTTTTCATTCCGCTTTTTACGGGAATAACTTTATTTTTTACTGCACTCAAATCGTCCTTCAGGGAAACATCCAAAGCAATGAAATTGGCAAGAAAACTTTCGTCCTTTTCGATTTTATCTCCCAGCCCCGGCGTCTCTTTGCTTTCCAAAACATAAAATCCGACGACGGCCTGTTTTTCAAAATCATAGCCATATAAAATTCGAATGACATCTGCATATCCCATCCCACTTGCTTCGATTGCTACGCCCGTTAATTTTTGATTTTCGTCATATCCGGCATAAATAATTTTTCCAGTTACCTCCCCATCTCCAACAGCACTGAATCCATTATTTTCTACATATTGAAAAGCAGCTGTTTTTTCAGTACCGGGGATGACTTTAAAAATGGCTTTTTCCAATGCCTCTGCTTTGAGTCGTGTCACTCTTGGCAGTGTTCCCTCATAAGTAAGCACAATCATTAGCGCACACAAAATGCCGATGCCGACCATGGCCCGGAGCATTTTCCCACTGCTCGATGAAGTGGTTTGATATGCCGTTTTTGATTCTATCATTTATTTATTTGGAATTGGGGAATTGGTAAACCTAAATGTACACCCCCAATTCCCTAATTCCTCAATTCCCTAATTCCCTAATTCCCGTCCCATAAACTCTTGGCCGAATAGCATTATCAATATGCGGTGAAATAGCATTTGCCAATAAAATCGCATACATCACCCCCTCTGGCAATCCGCCCCATAACCGAATCGCCACGACCAGTAATCCGATGATTATACCGTATAGCCAAACACCTTTCGGAGTGATGGGCGAGGCGACCATATCCGTTGCCATAAAAACGGCGCCGAGCATCAAGCCACCAGAAAAAAGCATAAACATTGGGGAGGGATATACTTCGGGATTGATGAGAAATAAAATTCCACTCACTGCGAATACTGTCAATAATATCGAAGCTGGAATTCGCCAATTCATCATATTTCGGGCAATTAAATAAATACCGCCTAAAATAATTAGTAAAGCAGAGGTCTCACCTGTCGAACCGGTAATTAATCCCAATGCCAAATCGGAAGTATCAGCGATAATTCCATCGAATTTAAATGCGGACAATGGCGTTGCTCCTGCCACCGCATCTATAGTTTCCTCCCTCGGTTCCATAAATGGAAATGTGAACGTGGCGGTCGCAAATGATGAAAAGCGGTCAGGCAAAAAAGATGGATACCAAGTCGTAATGGCTACTGGAAATGCAGCTTGCAAAACAGCCCGTCCGACTAATGCCGGATTAAAAACATTATATCCCAATCCACCGAATATAAATTTACCCAAAGCAATCGCAATCACGCCTCCGACAAATGCCATCCACACTGGAAAACTTGGCGGCAATGTGAGCCCCAAAAGCAAGCCGGAAATGGCTGCTGACCAATCTTCAATCGTACTTTCTTTATTTGACCATTTGCATAAAAAATGCTCTGTCAAAACACAACCAGCAGTCGAAAAAAGAATGACCATCAGTGCACTCAGCCCGAAAACATAAACAGAAAATGCCGCTACCGGAATCAATGCGTAAAAAACATTACGCATGATGACATCCGTACTCATACCTTTCGTGATATGAGGTGACGTGCTGATATTTAGTGTTTTGTTGAGCATATTTTTTTTTGGAATTGGGGAATTGCAGGCGAATCAAAGTTTTTTCCGTTTGGGGTTTTTCTTTGCCTCATCCTCAATGTAATTGATATAATTGTTCAATTTTTTACCGAGTGATTCGTATCGGATTTTTAAATCTTTAAATTCTTCTTCCGCCATTAATTTTCGGCTGTATGCTTTCATGTTTTGGGTTTTTGATTCATAAAGCGAGCCTCTTGCGTAAAAACAGAAATTGCGGTTTTCATAATAAAAATATCTGCCATATCCTTCCGCCACATTGTTTGCAATAGAGTCAGTTGAATCTGTCCATTGTGCGCCAAGTCCTCTTTTGTCAAAATACTCCCAACGTTTTACGATTTTATAAACTATCTCTCCCAGCTGCATCGCCAGTTTCCAGACCTCCAATGTTTCAATCCCCCTTTCTGAGTTTTTCATAGTTATGTTTTTTTTGGAATTAAGGAATTGGTAAATTAAGGAATTAGTTAGGCCAAACGCACACCTTAAATTCCCCAATTCCCCAATTCCCCAATTCCCTAATTCCCCAATTCCCTAATTCCCTGCCGCTGCTTTTCGTTTTCTCACTATTGATTTCGACAGCCGGAAATATTGCACCAATGGAATATGCGATGGACATACGTATGAGCATGAGCCACACTCGAAGCAGTCCATCAAATTGAATTTCTCTGCCATTTCGTCGTATGCCTCGAATTTTGCGAGTACCCCCATTTTCGAAGGTGTCAAAAAAAGTGGGCATGCATCTACACATGCACCGCAATTGATACAGGGATATATTTTCCGATTTTTCTTTACTTCTTTTTCAGTGAAAACCACCACGCCCGATGTTCCCTTAGTAATCGAAATATCGAGGTTGGAAACTGCGACTCCCATCATTGGGCCTCCCAAGTACACCTCGCTGATATTGTCGGCCACATCCACTTGTTCCAATGCCCAACGCAATGGCGTGCCGATGGGGATGAGGTAATTGCCTTTCTTTTTTATTCCAGGCCCAGTGAAGGTCACAACCCGCTCTTGGATACCTCGACCATGTGGCAGCAAGCGACCCATTTCCGCAGCGGTGGCCACGTTGACATTGACGATGCCGACATCAATCGGAAGGCCACCCGATGGGACTTCGTACCCAAGGGTAGCGGTAATCAACATCTTCTCAGCCCCCTGTGGATATTTCACCGGAACCACTTTCACCTCGACGGGCATTCCATTCGGAATATTTTTCTCCAGATGTTCAGCCGCATCTTTTTTATTGGCTTCGATGCCGATGATAGCACGTTTCGCACCAGTCGCTTTCAGCAAATATTTTATGCCTGTGAAAATGTCATCCGCCTGCTCCAGCATAACACGGTGGTCGGTGGTCAAGTAGGGTTCGCATTCGATGCCGTTGAGCATCAGGATTTCGCATTTTTTGCCGTCAGGAACTTTCAATTTAACATGGGTTGGAAAAGCGGCTCCACCGAGTCCTACGATGCCTGCATTCTGAACGCCTTGCAGGATTTCTGCTGCCGTGGCCGTTTCTACATCTATCGGCGCACCTTCCATCACTTCCTGACTGGACGACGGAAATGCCTCCAAATAAATACCCGTGGACATCTTTCCGGAGATGGTCGGCACGTTCGCTATTTTCCTCACCTTGCCGGACACGGGCGCATGCAGCGGCACGGAGACATAGCCCCCGGCCTTGGCCAGCAATTGCCCCCGAACGACCTCCTGCCCTTCCCGCACCACTATTTCCGAAGGGGCGCCAATGTGCTGCGCCGTCGGCAAAATGATGAGCGGCGAAAACGGGAACTGCCGGATGGGCAGGCCGTTCGTTTCGTCCTTGTGCTCCGGCGGGTGGATGCCGTGGCGGAAGGTGTTTTTATGGAAATTGAAAAAGCCCATTCTTCGATTTTAAATCATGGTGATTTTGAAAAATCACCATGATTTAGTGTTAAGTGCATCATATTCCAGCCAATTTTTCCATCGCTTTTTTTTCTCGTTCTGACAAATCAACTAAAATTTGCGAAGCTCCATTTAAATATTTAATTTCTTCCGTTTCACCTGTTTTATAAAACAAGTCCGATACCTTTTTCCATAATTTCGCAATTTCTGAAAAATCTTTGCTGGCATCTTTTATTGCTTCTATTTTTAATAATGCATAAGCCTTATTTAAAAAATCCCGATATAAATTCCTAAATATTGCTCCGCCAGTTCCACCTCTTTCCATTAACATGGCAGTGGTCTGGAAATCACGTTTTATATTTTTGCTGTTTTTAAACCACTTAATTATTTCAGTACTTGTTTTATAAATCCCTTTGTAACTAATATTTTTAATGGGCGGGTTCAAATATTCCTGTGCATTATTTTTAATTGCATTTTTAACTGCTTTTTTTAAATCATATCCCTTTCCATTTTTACTTATAGTGTAAGATAAATTTTTTGAGGACATCGGCCCTTTTTCGTTTCTGGCCAATTCAAGGTTTTTTAAGGAGGCTTTCACTTTTCCACCCTGCTGGTCAGTGTCAATTAAATAAGCATATTCATCATCATATCCATACATGGCGACATAGTGCCCGGCAAAATGAATTTTGCTTGTGAAATAATCCAAATAATAGCAATCCAATTTTACACCTACTGCTATATTCTCATCAATATTTTTAGAAACATTTTCCCATGCTTTTTTAATGGAAGAAGTTTCTTTTACCTCTATATGAAGATTTAAATTCCTACATATATTTTCTGTTAAAACATCGGGTTTAATTCTTCCACCAATAAAAGGATAGTCCATTATTTTCATATTCCAAAAAATATAGCTTAATCCTTCGCCAAGACCGATGTTTAAAGCATCGGTTCGGAAAGTTCTATCCCCAATTGTTTAAGGAGACTTCCCGTGGCCGTGGTTTCGCAATGTTGACCAACGTATGGTTCGAAGTTTTTTATTATCATGTTTTTTAGAACCTTTTAAACTTCCCCTTTTTTGTCATTCCCGTAGGGAATCTGCAAAGTCATGACGTGCCGTGAAAATTGCCCTCACGACAGCCCTCGTGACTTAACAGTTCCCCTGCGGGGATGACAAAGTGGATGGTTCCGTGGTCGGTTGGCTTTAGTTGAACTTCTCTCCCCGCTTAATCCACTTCTCAACATCCTTCTCCGACCTGTCCTTCGGCAAACCGGGATGAATCACCCTCGCCGTACATTTCTCCGCCGCTTTCACCAAATCCGAGTAAGGCCCTCCATCAGGATTTTTGATGAAAGCTTTTTTATCAGCGTTGTATTCAAAAATCTTCGGGTTGAGTTTGGTGCACTCATCGCAGGAAGTACACTCGTCAGTTTCAAGCCAGGGTGCCATGTAGTCACCGTCGGCAGCTACTGCGACTGGCGCAGTGGCCGTAGCAGTTGCGGCAGCAGGGTCGTCCATCGCTAATTCAACGATACCTTCACCATTGCCACCAGCGAGTTTCATCAAACCTTGAGCAATTTTACCAACCACTTCCTTACGGATTTTTCCTTCCAAATCAACTTCCTCGACCACTTCGGTTTTTACACCGGCGATGTCACGGAGCATAATCCAGAAGTCACGGCGCTCCTCGCAAGATTCGACAATGGTCTTGGCGACCAGCACTCGACTCAAACGCTGCTTGCGGTCAACGGCCCAGATGTATGGGAATTTGTCCTCCCGCTCGTCCTCACTCATTTCGAGGAACTCGGCCAACAGTACCATGTTCTCGTTCCAGGCATCTCTTGGTATTTTCCTAAAATGCTTGCGGAAACGGGCTTCGGTGATGGCGAAGTCGGCGAAAGTCATCGGCAATTCCATGAATTTCTCACGACCATTTTCCTTGTATTTCAAAGTGTAGGTCGGCCAAAGTTTGTCCATATCAGGGTTGCCGCTGAGGTCGAATGCCTCGGCAGCTGTCACACCTTCGTCAGGATTGAATTTGAAAATCGGATAGGCACGGGACTCGACCGCCAGTTTGGCCTGATGGACACCCATATCGTCGCCGATACCATGCTCAGGCTGACAAGAAGTGTAGAGATTGAACAGCGCCGGACGTTTGGTCATTAAACCGTCGATGAAACCCTCAATCATCTGGCTGGTATTCGCCAAAGTACCTTGCAGCACGTAAGTATTGCGGTGGGCCATGGCGATGAGGCCAATCTCCTTCCGAGGTTCGGGCTTTCCTTTCCAAACCTTGCCGTACTGTGCCATGTCGGAAATTTGACCGATGAAGCCAGAAGTACAGGCTTGACCACCCGTGTTGGAGTACACCTGCGTATCCACCACGATGACCTTGATTGGTTTGCCGGAGGCCATCAGCCTCGACAGATTTTGGAAACCGATGTCGTACATGGCGCCGTCGCCACCAAGTGCTACCACTGGAGGGCAGAGGTGCCATTCTTCGTCGGTAAATTGATGCCAGTCAAAGTAGGTCAGAAACTCGTCATGCTCGCTGCCGTTGTACTCGTCGTTCAACAAAAGTTCAGTCTTACGGATGGCTCTGAAACCCTCGGCCATTTTGGCCATGTGCCCTTCGAAAATACCCATCGCCATAGACGGCGAATCCTGGAACAGGTGGTTGGCCCAAGGGAACGGATAAGGGTTGTAAGGCCAAGTGCTACCCCAGACCGAAGTACATCCGGTAGAGTTGCAGAGACCCATGGTTGAGCGACCTTTGCCGGTGGTTCCGTTGGTGTATTTCCAGCGGAGTTTTTTCAGCTTCGCTAAAAGTTGTGTCGTGTCACGCAGCCATTCCTGGTCAATCGGTTCACTGCCTTTGGCAGTTTCCAATTTTTTGGCAATGCCAGCCATCGTGAGGTCGGTATCTTTCGATTCGGAAATGATTTTGCTCATCATATCCGAGTCAGCGATATCGACTGGGCTGAGCAGTTTTTGCTGGATGTGACTTTCCAATTTGCTAATCAACTCATCCAAATGCGCCACATGTTTTTTGATGCGTGGCTGCATCAGCGACTCGACGGTAGCAGTGAACAGGTGTACTACTGATTTTTCAGAACATCCCAAACAGGCACCGTCGCTACTGGCGAGTTGCAGGTAGGCATCCTTGTTCAGCAGGATGGTTTCGAGCGGCCCAATTTTCTCTTCGAGGTCGTCGATTCTGTTGTATTTTTCAGGAGTGTTCGGCAGGTCAGTCCAGAGGCCCCATTCCTTGCGCAGGCGGGTGATTGAGTCATCCGTTTGAGTGACTACCCTCAAGGCATCATCATCGCAGACCTCGACGCATTCCATACAACCTTTGCAAGTCAGCGGGTTGATGGTGATGCTGAAAAGTCCGCCACTGCCGGGGGCGTCTTTTTCATGCAAATCAAAATACGGGCGGGTGAGGGCAAATTTGAAATCGCCCAATTCCTCCCGGAACCAGTCAAATTCTTTGGCCAGCCCATTGCCGTTGTCGTTCTCCTTCACATACTCATCGACGGCATCGAGAATGAGGTCGTTGACGGTCACTTCCTTGCCAGATTCGTTGAACAGCTCACGGATTCTACCTTCCATTTTTCTGGTCGCCTTCGGCAAATACTCAAGTTTGCCGTGGGTGTTCTTCACTCGTTCCACCACCGTGTTCAGCACACCTGACAGTTCGCTCACGAGGCCAGGGATGGCAGTGTCGGGACAAACGGTGTAGCAGTCGCCACAGGCGGTACAGTTCATCGGCACCCACTCAGGGTGTTCGAACCGAATGCCCGTCATGTCACGGAACAACGAGGTCACCGCAGGCATCACGCTCAGCCCGATGAATGGGTCAGTGATGTTGTCGTTACCGACGCCCTTGGCGTAGAAATTACCCGTTTGCTCCCAGAAGCGGTGGAGGTCACTTGTCTTGGATTCGCTCTTTGGCGTGACCTTCAAAATTTCAGGAAGGGGCATTGGCATTTCGCCGTTCGTCTTTTCGTCGTGGCCAGCGCCCAGCACTTTGTTTTTGATTTCAAAAACTTCGTCAAATCCACGGCGTACCACTCGCATGTTGTCGTCCACGACCCGTTGGCCTTTCGAACCAAACTTTTTATTTAACTGGTCTTCGATAGCTTTCAGCAATTGGGCTTCGGAGAGGCCAGCTTTTTCTTTCAGCGGCGATGCCGCAAAAAATGCACCCTGGAAGGCGATACCCTGCATCCGCAGTTGGAGTTCAGGGTCGGTCGCTTCCTCACGAGCGATTTTGAAACCATCTATGTAAAAGACGTGGATGCCCTGGTCGATTATGACTTTTTGGTAAGGCTTCGGAATGTCGGCCCAGACCTCTTCGGGCTTTGTTTTTTCACTTTGAATAATGAAAACGCCGCCTTTTTTCAGCCCTGCCAATGCGTTCGTGTGTTTGAAAACATTGGGGTCGGGCGAGAGCACTACGTCCACGAAGAAGTATTCGCAATTGATGCGAATGGGCTCAGGGGCAGCCGCCAAGTAGTAAGTCGTTGGCTGACCTTTTTTCTCCGAGCCATATTTTGGGTTTGCTTTGATGTCGTATCCAAGCAGGTCGTACAACGTCATGGCGAGGTTCTTACCTGTTGTCACAGCACCCCAACCACCGACAGAGTGGAAACGGACGGTCACTGCATTGTCCGGCATGAGGTTTGGATTTTCAGAACCCCGGATGGACAGCTCCTTTACCTTTGGATATGCCTCTGCAATGGTTTCTTGATACTCCCGCTGCTTGGGTGTGTAAGGCACGTCCCGCAGGAAGTCGATGGAGAGGTAAAACTGTTTTTTGTGTTTGCCGTCAGGCAGCATGTTTTCAATCGCACCGATGATGCCTTCTGGCTGCAAGTCACGGCTACCCATACCGAATGAGCCAGAGTAGAGCCTTGGCAAATCACTTGCCTGATAGCTTTCGAGTTCGGGGTAAGGTTTTTCTTTTGGATGCGCACCGTTCTCCATGCACTTGTTTAGTGTCGAGCGAACTTCCCGCATGATTGGCGAGTCAACGGCCAAAGGCTGGTCAAGGCGTTCGAGAATAGTCACGCCTTTTTTGCCTTTCAAGAATTTGCCGATGAAGTCAGCCGGGAATGGCCGGAACATCACGAGGTCAACTACGCCCACTTTGATTTTTCTCGTTTTCCGGAGGTAATCCGCCACTGCATGGGCACTAGGAATGACGCTACCCTGACCGAGGATGATATAGTCCGCATCTTCAGTTTTATAGCCCATCACCCGTGCGTACTTGCGGCCAGTCAGTTCGTAATATTCATCGAAAGCCTGGTCGGTCAGCTCCTGGATGTGGTCAAAGAAGAATGGCCGCTGTGCCGCCACGCTCTGCATGTACGAATCCTGGTTCTGGACGATACCGGCCATCACCGGATTGTCAACGTCCCACAGTTCAGGGATTCGGCGGCGAGTATCGCCGTAGATTATTTTCTGTGCAGGTGTCGGCGTTTCGATGATGTCATCGGGACGCCCCAAATATTCCTTGATTAATTCCCGCTCCGGCAGCTTCATTGTCTCGATGAGGTGAGTGGTCAAAAAACCATCCTGCGCCACTACGCCCGGCGTCAAAGCCAACTCCGCAATGCGGTGAGCGATGATGTTCAAATCTGCTACGTGCTGTGCTTGGTTTGCAAAAAACTGGAAGAAGCCAGTGTCATCGATGGCGTGGTAGTCATCATGGCCAGCGTGTACATTCAGCGTGGACTTGGTCATCGCCCGAGCGCCAATATTCAGTACATAGGTCAGTCGTTTACCCACCGCAGCATACAGCGATTCGTGCATGTAGGCGATACCTTGACCAGATGAGAAATTAGCTGCCCGAAGCCCTGTCATCGAGAGGCCAGCAGTAACAGCTGCTGCGGCATGCTCCCCTTCCGGCTCAATGAAAATGAGTGGCCTATCAGATATATTAAGGTGTCCCTTAGCGGCGGCGTCTGCCCAGTATTCCCCCATTTGCGTGGAAGGGGTGATAGGATAGGCACCTGCGGCATCGGTGGATTCCCGTTCGCACATGATGGCGGCGGTGTTGCCGTCCATGGCTACTCGGCGGCCTGGATATTTGAACTGTTTATCGGCCTTTTTTTCTTTTTTTAAACTAAACATGTGAGGATGTTTTTGCGGAGATAATTGGAGGGCTGTTAGCTATTGGCATTTGGCTTTTAGCTTATCGGAGCCAATAGCCAATGGCTAACAGCCAATAGCTATTTAATTTTTCACCAATACCTGCGTCTGCTGGGCGATGCGGTAGCACTCATCCACCGTTTTGTGATCGAGGCAATATTCCTGATCATCCATTTCAAAACGGCAATGAACATTGGATAAATCAATTTGATTGAATTTGGAATCGCTCGCACGGCATTTTTCTAACAGGCTGTCGAGCGTTGTTGGGTAGGGCAAATGAATTCCGTTGTCCAGCAAATAACTCATGAGGTAATTGGCTATGGATTGGCGGGAATTGTGGCATATCAAATGAGTGACGGCGTCCTCTTCTGCCTTGTTAATTTCTGCGTCGGCAGCGATTAATAATTGGTCGGCGTCGCGGATCAATGTTTGAGGATTGACTGTTTGCATGCAACAAATTTTTGTTTATCGAAATCGAGCGCAAACTATCTCTCTCCACAGAGTTGACCATTGATTTTCAACAGGGAGGAGAGTGACTTTTGTCAATATTTTAGGAAATGGGAACCAACTAAGGAAGATATTTCAATCCATTTGGCGCTCTATTGACGGTTATTACAGGTTTTATTCTATAGGTCCCTTTTGTCATTTCGCAGAAATCCGTCCTCGTCATTGGTGTTGCCCTTAGGACGAGGACGGATTTCTGCGAAATGGCAAAAGATTTTAATGGAGCAGACTTAATGATTATTCAATTTTGCTGTCAAAACAATTATTTTTACCGAAACAAACCTATTTGATTATGTATGAAGACCTAAGAGAAAAGGCTAAAAAGAACCATAAGGCCAAGCAAGGTTTTTATGTAGTGGCCTCCACCTTTGCCGCTGTTTCTATTATATTATTGGTTGTCAGTATGACCATTCACCACTCTATTGCCGCCTTTTGGATTCGATTCCCCATTCTTGTCTTGTTATTGGTGCTGGGCATTGTCTATGTAGCCAGTTTTGGTTTTTCCTTAAAGGCGTTTTCCAATAAAGTAGGTTGGGAAGAAGAACAAATAGAAAAGGAAATGAGGCGGTTGTATCAGCAGCGAAAAAACGAACTGCCGCCCGGCGAGGATTTGCCAGAGGACGAAAAATTGGAATTAAAAGAATTGGAACGCCTGCGGAAAAAATGGTATGATTACGATGAATTTGTTTGAAGCGCATTTATAGAGGGAAGTGGAAAGGAAAGCGCTATAAGGCCTGCAAAAAATAAATGGTCAAAAAAAGAAATTGTTGAGCATTTAATTGATTCTGTATCGAATAATCACCAATGGTTTATTAAAGCTAATTTTAAAAATGATTTAATTTTTAATGGAAATATACAAGGCGAATGTGTTGCCTTGCTAAATTATCAAAAGGCAAATTGGAAGTCGGATTAACAGTTTTTCCACTAATAGTAACCTCTAAGGGGGCGGTGAAAAATAACTTTCCGATTTGTTTAGCTTTATTGTAATAAACGAGTTTTACTATCCCGATAGAATCATCGGGATAGCAAAACGGGTAGGCTAACCGATTTGCTAAATTTTAAAAATTTAGTAAATCTTTTTTTGAAATCAGTAAGTTATTTTTCACTGTTCCCTAAGTTGTTTTCAAATATTTGACATCCTATGAAAGAAAAAATATAAATTAAAAATACAGTAAAATAGGTTTTCATAATTATGGATTTAAAAGAAATAAGTAGATAAACTTCTGAATGACAGCAGTAATTCTTTTTCAATCAAACAGTTCCCCCAAATCCATCTCAAATTCCGGCAGTAACACCGAAATCAATTTCCCCTCCACTTTCAGAAAAGCCTGCAACAATTTTTATTCTTTTTAATGGCAATTTGTTCAACTTTGCCGTGATTGATTTAAAACACCTACTAATTTAAATGTAAATTCTGAACAAAAAAACAAGGCTGCCCTAAACACTCAGGGCAGCCCATCAATTTTTCACCAATTAATATAACAACTCATTATCTTTTTTAGGTGTCAGAGGTCAGACCATTTCATTGCCAGAAATCAGACGGGCAATATCTGACCTCTGACAGCGCCAGCGGTCTGACTTCTGACCTCCCATCATTTATTATTCACAAAAATAAAAGCGATCTGCTCGGCGAAGGTACCGTCGGGGCCGATCATTGGGCCATAGGTTTGGCTGTCCATGTGATAAGTGGCTACGATGTGCAATTCGTAATTATCGGTTAGAGGGCAGGCACCCATATCGCCTTGTAGGGAAAGATTGCCGCCTGGAGAAGTCAAGATAATTTGTCCTTTTCCATCAGGGGAGGCAATGAAGAAATTGTCAGAACCGTCGCCTTTGCCAGCAGCACCCAATCCTTGGATGCCCATTCCTTCTATTTGAGGATTAAAACCGGGCGCATCGAAAGTCACGTTCCAGATGGTGTAAACGCCATTGGGTATAAGGTCGGTCAGGGTCAAAGTTGTCTCGATGCCTTGTTCGGTGCATTGGAGGTTGATTGAACCTTTGGCGGCGGCGAATTCACCCCATGTCAGGTGACGGCCATCAGGAGCAGTGACTGGTTCGTGTTTGCGGTTTTCATAAAGCAATTGGGAGGGGTCGGAAGGCATTTCTCCCCCTGCCGTTTCCACAAAAAATGGTACGGCCACAATTTCAGAAGAACTGGTATTGGGCATTGGGGTTTCGTTGTTGTCATCGTTACAACTGGCAAAAGCCAATGCAAAAAGGGTAATGACAAGAAGTTTTAAAGTGAAGAATTTTGCAATTGTTTTCATTTGGAAAAAGTTTTTATTGGTTTAAAATAGTTGGTTATCAAATAGTTTTAGGAGTATGGATTCATTTGGTTGTTTCAAGAACACCAACACTGTTTCGCCACCGGGACAGCTATTGATGCATGTAGAGGATTAACGATTAAGAGATTACAGATTAACGATTTTTGATTGGGCGTAAATAGATCTAAAATCGTTAATCTTTTAATCGTTAATCAGGAGAGCGGCTTTTGGGGCGAGTGGCATTTGGGGTACTGTTTGTTGTTTTACAAATGGCTGCTGGATACAAGTGGTTTTGGGCGAAGTGATCGGAGGAAAAGACAATTGTTTTCATTTTAATTGGCTGGTTTTGTTGATTGTTTTCAAATGGTTTTCAGAAAAATGTTTTCAAGTGGTTTTTAAACGGCTTGTTTTCATCTGGTTTTCAAAAATTGTTTTTGGTTTGTTTGGAATTGATGACACAAAGATGAGGCAGTTGTGAGCGAAACAAAATGGGAGATGATTCAACCCTATGGCCTTATGTGCAAACATGCCAACTTGATGAGTTGGTGAAAAAAAACGGCAGCGTGTTCCTTTCACTCAGATAATCCCTCCTTTCGCTCAAGATGTTGTGCTTTCACTCAAGCAGAAGGGTCATTCACTCATAATACCCATACATACAAACAGTAAGGTTCTTTTTTCTTTTTTAGAATTGGTATTATTGTAAGGCTATTGGTTGTTTGCCAATAACCAACAACCGAAAATAATGGTACAACGGCTACTTGCACTTTTTTCCCTTTTAATGCCATTGCTGGCTGTGCCAGCAGCAGGGCAGCCGTTGTTTGAAAACCCAAAGAGGATTACGGAGAAAGATGGTTTGCCCGACAACAGTGTCCGCGCCATTGTACAGGATGGGGACGGGTTTATATGGATTGGCACCTCAGATGGACTCTGCCGTTTTGATGGGTCTCAATTTAAAATATTCCAGCATAACCCTGAAGACTCGACTTCGTTGATCGACAACCGGGTGCAAAATTTAATGGTGGACGGTGAAAAGCTTTGGATTGCAACCTTCACTGGTTTGTCCATCATGGATTTAAATTCCAATAAAATTAACAATTACGTTTTTAGGGATGACAAGAGAAACCCTCGGTTGGTTTTTGCGCTTTTAAAAGACAGACAAGGAACGGTGTGGATGGGTGCGAACGGTATGGGTTTTTGCAAATATCTTCCTGAGAGGGATTCATTTGAGTTTTACCGTTATGACCGGGAGAAGGTGGCGCAAGTACTTCGCAACCCTGCCGGCATTGACCTGATTTATTCATTTTCCCAACATGTTCATAATGATTCCATTATTTATGCTGGCACCCGTGCCGGACTTTTGGTGTTAAATAAATATTCCAAAGAATTAAAATGGCATGCTTTCCCAAAAGAAGATAAAGTTTTTGAATTGGGCCTAAATACTTTCCGCAGAATATATCATCACGATGATGGGCTGCTATATGTTGGGTCATGGCATACAAGTGTGCATGTGTTCGACCCAATAAAAAAAACATTTACGCCTTTGCCTTATCAAAAAACGAACGAGGGGGTAGATGTAATTAAATCAACAGTAAGTGATATTCGGAGAAAGAGTGAAAATGAATTATGGATTACGACAGGAGACGGAGTAGCGCTTTATAACATTCAGAAGCAGGAGGTAATGTATTGGAAATCCAACGTGCTGAAAGAGGAAGTGGTTTATGGTATTAAGCATATTGATAAAGATGGAAGGATTTGGTATGGGTCGCATGTGGGAGTCTCTATCTTTGATCCTGTTGTGCAGCAGTATAGTATTTATTCTTATGAGCACCTGAATGAAGCGGGCAGTGGATTTGCTTTTTATATTCACCAAAATCCCGATAATAAAAACATTACCGTTTTTCCGAGAGGGGCAGGAAGTTTATTTGAATTAAATTGGGAAAATAAAAAATGGGAGGCCATAAAAATCGCTCCTCAATATTTAGATGGGAGGTATAATCAATTTGGCAGCAGGGGAATGTCCGTTGCCCCTGATGGAAGTATTACCGTTGGAAAGGCAAAAAGAATATTAAGTTATGATCTTGAAAAAAAATCACTAAAACCCTTAGATATAAATTTGGATTTTGTGAAAGGAGGGTTTGGACGTATTATATGGGATTCCAATAAAAGGCTTTGGATTAATGCCAATTACGACGGCTTGTTGCAATGGGATTTTATCTCTAAAAAATTGCGGGTTTTTAAAAAAGAGCTGGAACCAGGCGACCCGCCCTATACAACAAGTGCTTATTCCCATTTATTCGAAGACAGTCGGGGGAATATGTGGATGTCTAGAGAGGGGGGCATGAGTATTTATTTACATGAAAAGGACACCATCGTTAACCACCTTTTTGTCCTTGATCCCGAAAGCACTTTTCCAACATTTATGAGATTTTGCGAAGATAATCACGGTCGGGTTTGGGCGATTACTGAAAGAAGCTTGGGGTATGCGCTTGCAGAAAATCCTGAAAAAGGATTGGTGAAAAAAATGGACATCACTAAATATACTGGTAAAACAGGATTTGGTGGAATAAATAAAGACATTCATGGTAAAATTTGGGCTTGGGCCGGAAAATGCCTTTTAAAAATAAACCCGGATAATCCAGATAATCCAGAATTAAAAACCTACAGTTTTGAGTACGGTGCAGACGGGGGCGATTTTTTTTCCTTTTATGTTTTGCCAAGTGGGCATTTTGCCTTTGGTAGCCGCAACAGGATTTATATTACCCACCCCGATCGATTGACTTTTAATAGAGAATTGCCAGAGCCCTATTTGTTAGGCCTTGATGTATTGGAAAAACCAATAGAACTACCCCATGTGTTTCACCAGGTCAAGGAAGTTAACCTTGAACATTTTGAGAATTTCTTTTCATTCAGTTTTGCTGCAAAAAGTTTTACGTTAGCTGAGGACAATAAATTCCGCTACCGTTTGGAAGGGTTTGACGAGAATTGGATTGATGCCAAAGAGCGACGGTTTGCCAATTATACCAATGTGCCAAGCGGTGAATATATTTTTAAATTGCAAGCGGCAAATAATGAGGGAATCTGGAACGATGAATTATTGGAATTGCCTATTACCATTGCTACGCCTTGGTATTTAACTTGGTGGTTTATTTTGAGCGTTATTTATTTTTTAGGGTTAATTGCATATGGTATTTATAAACTAAGGATTGCTCAAATTAGAAAAGAAGAACGGCTTCATGGAGAGTTTGAAAAAAAATTGGCGAGCCAGGAAATGACTGCCCTACGGGCGCAAATGAACCCGCACTTTTTATTTAATTCCTTAAATTCCATTGACAGTTTTATTATTAAAAATGAAACCCACAAAGCCTCTGAATATTTAAATAATTTCGCTCGGTTAATTCGATTGATATTGCAAAATTCCCGCTCCAATTATGTCAATTTAAAAGACGAGCTGGAGTCGCTTGATTTATATATGCAAATGGAGTCACTCCGCTTCAAGGATAAGTTTCAATATGAAATAAAAGTGGACGAAAAATTAGAAGTGGAAAATATTGACATCCCCCCCATGCTCATGCAACCTTATATTGAAAACGCCATTTGGCACGGCCTGATGCACAAGCAAAATGGCCAACCGGGCAAAGTCACCCTTTCTATCCATGAACAAAAAGGCGACCTCCATTGCGTCATTGAAGACAATGGCATTGGCCGTAAGAGAGCTATGGAAATAAGGGCCAACCGCCCGTCCCGTGGAAAAAAATCGGTCGGTATGAAAATAACCAAAGACCGTATTTCCATGATTAATAAATTGTACAACACCAATACTTCGGTTGAAATAATAGATTTAAAAGACAATGAGGGGAATGCAATGGGAACGAAAGTCGAATTAGTGATTCCGATCTAAAAAATTAAATGGTTTGAATGGTTTAAAATGGTTCAAATGGTTTTTCCTTCATTAGACGGACACAATTCGTGAGGAAAAGCCATTCAAACCATTCAAGCCATTCAAGCCATTCAACCATTTAAAATGATTAAAGCAGTTATCCTCGACGACGAACACCATAGCATTGAAACCTTGACCTGGAAATTGGACAATTATTGCCCAGGGGTGAAAATTGTGCAGTCATTCAACGACCCTGTCAAGGCATTGGATTATTTAAAAGCAAATCCACCTGATTTATTATTTCTGGATATTGAAATGCCCATGCTGAATGGATTTGATGTGCTGGAAGAATTAGGCAGTAATTTATCGTTCGATGTGATTTTTACAACGGCGTATGACCAATTTGGCATTCAAGCGGTAAAAGCCAGTGCATTGGATTATTTATTAAAACCCGTGCAAAACAAAGAATTAAAAAATGCCATTGATAAATATAAAATAAAAGCCAGCGAGGAAATTCGTTCTAATAAAATTGAAGGGCTATTGAAAAATGTGAAGTCAGCCCGGAATGGTGGTCCGACCAAAATTGCTTTGGCGACAAAAGAAAGTATTGAGTTTGTCGACAAAGATGACATTATTGTCTGCACTTCCGATAGCAATTACACGATGGTATATTTAGCAGAAAATCGCAAAAAATTAATTTCCAAGACCTTAAAAGAATTTGAAGAATTATTAGTGCCCATGAATTTTTATCGACCCCATAATTCCCATTTGGTCAATTTGGAAAAGGTACAGGAATTCGTGCGGAGCGATGGTGGGTATTTGGTGATGGAAAATGGGATGAAAGTACCGGTTTCCAAAAATAAAAAAGAGGGGTTGCTTGGGAAATTGATGTGAGTTGATATTAAATATCAAATAACTGTTCTCCCATTAACATTGCTACATGGGCAAAAATATGTGCGATCATCGCCGCCTCTAAGCCTTTTTTCCAATACAGCCAACCGAATATCATCCCGCCAACGGCATTTCCCAAAATAATATATAAAATCAAGATGGCAGAAGGTGAGGCGCTTAATGAAAATGCCAGTGGCAAGTGTCCTGCCCCAAATAATAATGCAGCTAAAATAATCCCAGTCCAATAGATGCCAGATGTAAATTTTTGGGTTATTTGATAGGCTACCCAAACAATAAAGGTCATCAGCCCATAGCGCATCATTATTTCCTCCGTCAGTCCGCCATATAAAAAACGGGCGGAGAGTGTCGGTTTTAACTTTTCGCCAGCCTCCATAAATTCGGCGGGCAAATGCGGAGAGAAAATAGCAGCGACAATTACCATGATAACACCTGCTGCCAAACCGCCACTAATACCCGATTTTAATTGATCGGAGAAAATGCCAGTCCAAGGTTTTTGCAGGATCATATTTTTGAGGCTTGGAACAGTAAGACCAACCTTATCATGGAACAATGTTCCTAATAAGGTAAAGAGGATCAGCAAAACCGTCGGATTGATGAGGAGCGCCCATTTCAGTTGCTGTATGGTCACTTTTTCCAAAATCATCTCCAGCATCTCTTCAGGGATGGTGGCGCTGACCAAGTCCATGGTGAGCATAGAAAGAACACCCAAAAGGCCGATAAGGAAAAGCACAATGCCAAGTAGTAATTTTGGGTTTTTCATTATATATGTTTAGAGACTTAAAATTCGCAATGTAAAAACTATTTCTTATTTTTCAATTATGTTGAAAAACATATTGCCAATCCTTTTTATTTTCACTTGCATTCCTGATGTGATGGCTCAACCATTCATCACTCGCCAAGGTCAGTATTTATACAATAATAATTCGCCATATAATTTCCTTGGCACCAATTTTTGGTATGGCATGAACCTCGGTTCAAATGGCCCCGGAGGCGACCGCCCCCGGCTATTAAGGGAGCTCGACCAATTAAATAAATGGGGAATAAAAAACCTCCGCATCATGGCGGCTACCGAAGGTCCAAACTCTGAACCTTGGCGCATTGTGCCCACCCTCCAAACAGCACCTGGTATTTATAATGAAAACATATTAGACGGACTGGATTTTCTTCTTTCGGAAATGGGAAAACGGGACATGCACGCCGTTTTATGTTTAAATAATATGTGGCCTTGGTCGGGCGGCATGGCGCAATATGTATCATGGGTGACGGGCGAAAAAATTCCATATCCACCGCCAGCAGAAAATGGAAAATGGCTAAAATACATGAATTTTTCTGCCCGGTTTTTTTCTAATAAAAAAGCAATAAAGTTATCGCACGACCATATCCGTTTAATTTTAAAAAGAAAAAATAAATACACCGGAATTAATTATACAGACGATCCAACTATCATGGCTTGGCAATTGGCCAATGAACCACGGGCCATCACAAATACAAAAGCATATTATAAATGGATAAATGAAACGGCTGCATTAATTAAAAGTCTTGACCCCAATCATTTAATTTCCATTGGCAGCGAAGGCAATGCGTTTGTGCCATTTAGCCGAAAATTTAAAAAAGAAAATAAATGCACCAACATTGATTATGCAACCGTGCATATTTGGGTGCAAAACTGGGGTTGGTATAATCCTGAAAAACCAGAGGCCAGTTTTCGAAAGGCATTAAAAAAAACAAAGAAATATGTCCGAAAACATGTGCGTATTGCTAAAAAATTAAACAAGCCAATTGTGCTGGAAGAATTTGGAATGGCCCGTGACGGAGGAAGCCATGACCCTGCAGCCACTGTTTATTGGCGAAATAAATATTGTTCGGAAATATTTTCTTTAATTGACGAATTAATAAAAAAAGGCGAACCGATAATAGGTGCAAATTTTTGGGCGTGGTCAGGAGAAGGACGGCCGCCTCAGCCTAAATCCATCTGGAAGCCGGGCAATGATTTTACGGGTGACCCGCCGTTTGAATACCAAGGTTGGTATTCCGTTTATGACAAGGATTTATCGACTCTGGAAATTATAAAAGAATTCGCTGAGAAATGGTGAAAAGGAAAAATTGTTTGTCGCCACATAAGGTGGTTATTTCAGCGTAAATGATAAGGCCATAGAAATTAGATCATGGATTTAAATAAATCTTTTGGTGTCAATTTTATACCTGTGTTCTATTGTCTAAAATCTTTTGTCTGAGGACTTAGGGATCGATGAAAAATAATCCCGATGTAAATTACGGGACAGGTTATACCGATTTATTAATCTTTAAAATAAAATTGAGTTTGAGGCTGTCTCATAAGTCTCCTCGGAGCATCAATTTGCTAAATCTCAAAGATTTAATAAATTTAAAATCAACCATTTATAGATTTACTAAATTTTTAAAATTTAGCAAATCGAGACTTATGAGACAGCCTCAATCTTTTTCTGAAATCGGTAAGTTATTTTTTACTGATCCCTTATTTCGTAAAACAGTATTTTTATTTCATTATTAACTTTGTCGAATGAAAATTCTCCTCCTCGAACCTTTTTTCTCCGGCAGCCACCAGCAATGGGCAGAGGGGTTGCAACAACATAGCAGCCACGAAATAAAAATTCTTTCCTTATCCGGCCGACATTGGAAATGGCGCATGTACGGCGGTGCAGTCGCACTGGCATCTCAATTTAACGAGTTAAAAGATCGACCTGATTTAATATTGGCCACCGACATGCTCGACCTTACCACTTTTTTGGCACTTACCAAAAATGAAACGGCTCACATTCCCACTACCATTTATTTTCATGAAAACCAAATCACCTACCCTTGGTCGCCCGATGATGCGGATGTTGCATTGAAACGCAACAACCAATATGGATTTATCAATTATACCAGCGCCCTTGCTGTCGATCATATATTTTTTAATTCCCATTTTCATAAAAATTCTTTTTTGGAGTCGTTGCCCTTTTTCCTTGGTCAATTTCCCGATCACAAAGGGTTGGACAATATTGAAAAAATAAAAGGCAAAAGTCAGGTGCTTCCGCTTGGCCTGGATTTAAAACGTTTTGATAAATATAAATCCTCAGAAAAAAACGCTGCCCCAACGCTGCTTTGGAATCATCGTTGGGAATACGATAAAAACCCGGACGTTTTTTTTGATGCCTTATTTAAATTAAAAAAAGATGGCTATGATTTTAACTTAATTGTTTTGGGAGAGTCCTACAAAAAAAGCCCGCCCATATTCGAGCAAACAAAAAAACATTTGAGCGAGCATATAATTCATTTTGGCTATGCTGATACTTTTGAAAAATATGCCACCTTGCTTTGGCAGGCCGATATATTGCCAGTCACCAGTCGGCAGGATTTTTTTGGCGGTAGCGTAGTGGAAGCTATTTATTGCAATTGTTTTCCCATCTTGCCAAATCGCTTAGCTTACCCCGAACATTTAACAGCAAAAAATCACGTTGAAAATTATTATGAAAAGGAAGAGGACTTTTATAAAGTACTGAAAACGGTAATTTTAAATAAATCAAAGATTCAGAATTTCAACGGGCATGAGATTGTTAAGAAATATAATTGGCAATGTTTAATCAAAAAATATGATCAGGCATTTGAAAAGGTTTTAGAAAAATAACATTTATCTGTTACAATTCTCAACTCATCCATATAAATCCTTCCAAGCCAATTCCGGCTGATCGGTTTCGATCCAATCCACTTTCAAATCCACCAACCGTTTTACCTCTTTGCTGAAATACTCTTTTTTTTCTTTTGGCATTTCTCCCGGCATAAGTGGGTAGAGCGTAAATGTGCCAACCTTCATATTACGTCGATGATATTTTTTTACCGTGTCTCCATCAATAATCGTATGCTCCGAACATACAGCATTGGAATGGACCAACGTGCCAATAATATTTGATTCCATGAGCCAATTAAGGCTTTTCATAGAGAGGGGCATATTGTCGTCATAAGCGAAGCCCGATGGTACTTCCCGGTGTTCTTTTTCCAGATCGTATAACATGAAAAAATTAAAAGAGGTACAGACCACTTGCTCCATGATGTCCATGCGTTTGACAATTTTTGCCACTTCGCCACCCACCTGCCGCTTTGACCAACTTGGGCTGTATGCCTTTAATTCAATATCCACGAAAAAATCTTTTCCTTTTATTTCTTCGAGCGCATCTTCCAATAATGGAATATTCAAAGGCTTGTTATATTTGCGCAAACCGCCATCCACTTCTATTTCCGATAATATTTGTATGGTCTTTAAATCCTCCCAAGTGAGGTCGTAAATGTTTTTGTCCACGCCCGTTACCCGTTTTAAATTTTCGTCGTGAAATAAAACGACTTTATTGTCTTTGGTCAAAAAAACATCGAACTCGGTGCCATTGCAATAGGGGCTTTCAATGGCTGCTTGGATGGCGGGTAAGGTATTTTCCTGATATTCGGTGACGAGGCCACGGTGGGCGAGGATGAGGGGAAGTTTTTTCATTCTGGTCAGTTTTTTTGAATAGGTAAAATTATACTCTTATTTGAATGTGCAAATTAATGAATTATTCCAATCCCGCCAATTTCTAATTTTTCAAGCTACAGTTTTATTTTTTCAGGGAATAATTCCAACAGCCCCTTTTCACTTGCTGAACAAATACCCCGCTCTGTAATTAGCCCCGTCACCAACCGGGCAGGCGTTACATCAAAGGCATAATTGGCCGCAGGGCTTTCCGCAGGTGTTAACAGTACTTTTTCCAATCGGCCTTTTTTATTTAATCCCCTTATTTTTTTTACTTCCTCCTCATTCCTTTTCTCGATTGGTATTTCTTTTATTCCATCTCTTAAATTCCAATCAATGGATGAGGATGGAGCGCCGATATAAAAAGGTACGTTGTTGTCTTTTGCGGCCAATGCTTTTAAATAAGTTCCAATTTTATTGGCCACGTCGCCCGTCCTTGTAGTTCTGTCGGTGCCGACCATGACCATGTCCACCATGCCATGCTGCATTAAATGTCCGCCTGTGTTATCGGGAATGACGGTATGTGGCACACCATGTTCTTTTAATTCAAAAGCAGTGATGCGGGCACCTTGATTGCGGGGACGTGTTTCATCCACCCATACATGTACGGGGATGCCTTTATCATGAGCGGCATAAATAGGGGCAGTGGCGGTGCCGTAATCTATACATGCCAGCCAACCGGCATTGCAGTGAGTTAAAATATTTACAGTGTTCTCTTTTTTTACTGAATATGTTTTTTCAATCAATTTTAATCCATGCTCGCCAATTAATCGGCAATGTTCGACGCTTTCCTCCGTGATGGCATGGGCGGTTTGAAGAATGATTTTTATTATTTCTTTTTTATCGCCTTTTCTATTTTTTATTTTATTTAAAATTAAATCCACCGCATAAGTGAGGTTAACAGCAGTCGGCCGGGTGGCTTTAAGTCGGTCGGCTGCTTCTTTTATCTTTTTATTAAAATTATTTTCAGAAATATAGAGGGCCGCTACATACATGCCATACGCTGCCGTCGAGCCAATGAGCGGTGCCCCCCGGACGTGCATATCCCGAATAGCCAACTCGAAGCCTTCCAATGTCCGCAGGTTTTCTATAATAAATTTATGCGGTAAAAACCGTTGGTCAATAATCTGGACAATGGTCGGGTCGTCGTTTTTTAACCAAATGGTGCGGTATGACTGGCCGTTTATTTTCATTGGTAGATTAGTAAATTAGTGGATTGGTAAATTAGTAAATTGGGCGGGAACAGTAGACCCAATTCACCAATTTACATTTAATATTTAGGATTGTATTTTATCATTTGATCATCACTGCCGGGAATTCGCTCAAAACCTATTTTTTCATAAAGACCATGTGCATCGTCGGTGAGGAGCATCCAGTTTTCCAGTTTTTTTAACCGGGGATGGGACAATACACATTCTATCAGCCACGTGGCAAGCCCTTGTGCCTGGTATTTTTCAACAACAAAAACATCGGAAATGTATGCATAACTTGAAAAGTCGGAAGTGACGCTGGCAAAACCGATTTGCTCTTTTTTAAAAAACAAACCAAAACATAATTCGTCTTCCAATAATTTTTCCGTTTCTTTTTTTTCAACTCCCTCCGACCAGTAGGAATCTTCTGATAAAAATTGGTGGATAAAATGAATATTCAATAGCGAAGGATCGGTATTAATGCTGAATTCTTTTCTATCAGGATGATTATATTTTTGAAATTCCATTAAAATAAATAAGGCAGTATTTATACCTAAATCGCAACTATTGTACATACGATAGCTACGACCAAAACAATGTGGTTGTAAATTTTAACCAGAAGCTAAAAAAATCCTTCCAATTATTACGATTTAATTTTTATTCCACCGCTACCTCATCCACAAACAACCAAGCCCTATGCCCTGCGCCTTGCGCCCCATCTGGTATCACGCCAAAGTTTTTTGCAAAAACCTTGATATAACGGGCAGTCGTTTTGCCTAAGTCAATTTGAACTTCAATGATTTTTCCTTCGCCATCCTGTAAATTGGTTGTGCCTTTTTCTGAGAAGTTTTTCCCATCATTGGAAATAGCAACCGCCATATTTTTTGGCGGATAAATCCATTGGCCTTTGCCATTGAAAAAACGGGTGGATATTTTTGAAAAAGAGGTTTCCTTTCCTAAGTCAATCACTGCTTCGAAATCCTTTCCTTCAAAGCCCAGCCACTCTGCACCACCATAGCGTTCATTGCTTCCAGCCACGCCATTGATGATACTTCCTAGGCCATTGCCGCTATATTTTTCGGCAGGCATTTCAGCAAGTGTGATTTTTTTGCCAGCGGCCTTATGTAGGTTGAAATTGATTTCAATTGGAGCACTGGCTTGCTCACCTCCCTCAAAAGAAATGGCTTTAAAAATGCCGCTTTTTTCAATGGTAATGGCTGAAGAATAAATAGGGCTTTCAGCAGTAGGGTTGTTCTCATCGAATGTATAGCGGAGGTCAATACCGTCTATTTTTGGGGAAAGGTTGACTCGCACCCCTTGGCCGTCGCCAGAGACAATGCTTGTTTTTACATCATAAATTTTATTGGCCGCATTTACACCCATTGCTTTCAGGCGCTTTAAATGCCTCGATAATCGGCTGATAAAATCATCATAATTTTTAGCCTCTTTTTTCGACCAACAAAACTCTGCGACGGCACAGGCTCGGGGAAAGGCCATGTACTCCACATAATCGGTCGTTTTCATGTATTCGGTCCACACATTGCCTTGTGCGCCCAGCACGTGTTTGGCTTCTTCTGCTGTCAATTCGGAAGGCGTTGGCTCGTAACTGTACACTTTTTCCAATGGCAGGTATCCCCCAATGGCCAAGGGTTCATCGGGTGAATCGGATTGATAATAATCGAGGTAGCAATGGGAGGTCGGCGTCATGATAACATCGTGGCCTTGCCTGGCCGCAGCGATTCCTCCTTTTATGCCCCGCCAGCTCATCACGGTAGCATTGGGTGCAAGGCCACCTTCCAGAATTTCATCCCAACCGATGATGCTACGGCCTTTGCTGTTCAGGAATTTCTCCATCCGCTGGACGAAATAACTCTGCAATTCATGCTCGTCTTTTAGTCCTTTTTCTTTTATGAGATTTTGGCAAAATTGGCTGGCCTTCCACTGCGCTTTGGGGCATTCGTCGCCGCCGATGTGGATATATTTGGAGGGGAAAATGTCCATGACTTCGAGCAGCACATTTTCCAAAAATTCAAAGGTCACTTCGTTGGGACAATAGACATCCTCATGGACGCCCCATATTTTCGCTGTCTTGATCTGTTTGCCCGTGCAGCCCAGTTCGGGGTAGGCGGCAATAGCCGCCATCGCATGTCCTGGCATTTCAATTTCGGGGATGACATTGATAAATCGGTCGGCAGCATATTTCACGATTTCCCTCGCCTCCTCCTGGGTGTAATAGCCGCAATATTTTTTCCCATCAAATTGATGAGGTTGGTCGCTGTAATGGCCGATGAGGGTTTCGCTGCGGCAGGCAGCGACTTCTTGCAATTTGGAGTATTTTTTTATCTCCAAACGCCAGCCTTGGTCTTCCGTCAGGTGCCAATGGAAATTGTTGAATTTATGTTTCGCCAATAAATCAATGTATTTTTTAATAAAATCAACTGGGAAAAAATGGCGGCCCACATCGAGATGCATGCCGCGGTAGGGGTAGCGTGGGGCGTCCTTTATTTCGACACAGGGAAAGCCCGCCCAATTTTTTTTTTGTTCCCTTTTATTGATGGAGATATTGAACAGTTGTTCAAGCGTCTGCACCGCATAAAAAACACCTGCCCCCGTTTTTGCTTTTATGGAAATTTCATACGGGTCAATTTTTAATTCATAGCCTTCCGAATTTTCAATAGATGGGTCTATATTAAAAATAATGGCGTCTTTTCCTGCATCGCCCTCTTCGATTGTTTTTATATTTTCTGGAAATAATTGTTGCAAATATTCGGCTGCCAATCGCAGGCCTTCATCTTTTGAAGCCAACAGTACCTTTGTACTAAGTGAAAATTTAAATTTGCCCATTTTAGGTGTCAGGCTGACGGGCTGTGGGATGATATTGTATTCATTAAGGACTGCATCGGTTGGTTCGTTGGTTTGGCAAGCATTTATCAAAAAGACCAAGGGGAGGAAGATGGTTGTTCGTTTCATGTTGAAATTGAAAATGTCTGTTTTTATTTTTACAAAATAGAGTTGTGTTGTTTTTTAATTTAAGGCGGTCAAGGTAGTAAAAATGTTTTGATCTGCTCATTGTTTATAGGGATCTTGAACAAACAAAGTAATTCAATGCTTTATTTGACATCCCCTATCAACAATCCGACATTTGCTGTCCCTTTTAATTTTTTCGCTCATCCCCACTAAAGGGTGAAAAGAGATTTACTAAATTTTCGAAATTTAGCAAATCAAAGATAGAACCACCTGATTTGCTAAATCTCGAAAGATTTAGTAAATCTTATTTAAAGACCGTTTCACCCTATAATGGGGATGAGCGAATTTTTTTATCAACAATCAAATAAATCCATGTCAAAAGAAGCATATATCATAGATGGCATTCGCACGCCGTTCGGAAATTTTACAGGCGCCCTTTCAACCATCCGCACCGATGACCTCGGAGCATTGCCTATTAAAGCACTGACCGATAAGCATCCAGAAATTCCAAAAGAGGCTTATGACGATGTCATTTTAGGTTGTGCCAATCAAGCAGGCGAAGACAACCGCAATGTGGCCCGCATGTGCCTGTTGCTGGCAGGGCTGCCGTGGTCAGTGCCGGGCGAGACGGTGAACCGGCTTTGCTCCTCCGGGATGTCAGCGATCATCCATGCCAATAGGGCTATTAAAGCGGGCGACGGCGACTTGTTTATTTCAGGTGGGGTAGAACATATGACCCGTGGACCGTGGGTGATTTCCAAAGTCTCTAAAGCTTTTGGCAGAGACGCACAGATGCACGACAGCAGTTTCGGGTGGCGTTTTGTCAATGAAAAAATGAAAGAATTATATGGCACAGACGGCATGGGAACAACCGCTGAGAACCTTGCTGAGATGTACAACATCAGCCGGGAAGATCAGGACAAATTTGCTTATGCTTCGCAAATGAAAGCTACCGCTGCGCAGACATCAGGTCGTTTGGCGGAAGAAATAGTGCCTGTACCTATTCCGCAGCGCAAAGCCGATCCAATCATTTTTGATAAAGACGAATTCGTCAAGCCCAAAACGACATTGGAGGTTTTGGGAAAACTCAGGACGGCCTTTAAAAAACAGGAAGACGGAGGCACCGTCACTGCCGGCAATGCCTCCGGCCTCAACGATGGTGCTGCTGCTGTGCTGGTTGCTTCTGAAGGTGCCGTTAAAAACTATGGCATAAAACCACTTGCCCGCATTGTGTCCTCTGGCGTGGTGGGTGTAGAGCCACGCATCATGGGTATCGGCCCTGTGGGGGCGTCGAAAAAGGCGCTCAAAAGAGCTGGCCTTTCCCTTTCTGATATGGGCATCATTGAACTCAACGAGGCATTCGCCGCCCAAAGCCTTGCCTGCACCCGCTTGCTCGGTCTTGCTGATGACGACCCCCGCATCAACCCTAACGGCGGGGCGATTGCCATCGGCCATCCGCTGGGTGTTTCCGGGGCGAGGATCATGCACACAGCGGCTTTGGAATTGCACAAGAAAAATGAGCGTTATGCGCTGGTGACGATGTGCGTTGGGGTAGGGCAGGGGTACGCGGTAGTGCTTGAACGGGCGTAAAATCAAAAATCATACATCTTAAATCTGTTTAAGAATCATAAATCCCGAATCAACAATCAACTAAATTATTGCTTCAACATCTGGGCAGCAGCCATATGTCCATTACTACTAAGCTGTACCACATAAAGTCCAGGTGTCAGATTTCCTACAGGGATGTTTTTTACCTGATGGCCATTTTGCAATGAAATGGGAGTTAGGGAGGTCACCTTACCCGTCACATCTATTATCCTTACCTTGAAGTCACCATTGGTTCGGCTATTGATCTGTAGATTAAGCAGCTCTGCAGTTGGATTTGGAAATATGCCAAAATCGATAATATCGCTATCCAAGTTGGAAATACTGGCGGTAGGGGCCTCCCTGATAGTCCTCTTAGTGGAAGCTGTGCCATCTCCTGTAATTCCTGCATTATCGTTGGAAGCAATACCTGCGGCATAGAAAGTAACATCTCCTGTGCCAGAGGCAGGTGCAATCCATTGCGATCGGAAACTATTGACCAGAGAAGGTGAGCGGAGCTCAAGATAATCCCTGTCGCTCAATTTTTTTACATGTTTGTCAGGGCCTATTAATGCCCATTCGCCAGCCTGGTTTTCAGCATCATCTAATGCAACTGCCTGAAAACCATAGCTGCCAGGGAAACCCGTCTTATTGATAATTACTTTTATAGTATAAGCCTTGCCGGGTTCATATTCGGTAATGGCATCGGCTCCATCCAATAACTGAATAGAAGCAGTGGGCGAAAAATTTCCAGAGGTATGGCAGCTGGTATTGGCGCAGGTGCCTTTGTCGCCGCTACTGCCCGGAGCTCCTGAAACTTGCAGATCGGCAGCGACGCCTGGGCCAGTTGAATGGCTTTGCAATCCGGCATAAAGTACCATTAAGGGAAATAGTTTGTAGACGTTCTTTAAATTCATAAGCTAAGTTTTTTTTGTGATACGTGACTGATTTACAAAAATCATGGGGTAAAGTAATCAGAAAATTATATCATGTAAATCTTGTTATATTAGAGCCGTTCGTAAATAAGGAATACATGGGATAACAAATTCCAAAATTTTATTTGCGAACAACTCCATTTAAGCGAACACTATTCATCTTCCTCAGTTGGAAAATTTACCACAAACCCAATTTGCGGAATTAGCATATCGGTCGCTGAAGAAGAGTTCAATTCAAAAGCATCAATTGGGGCATCTACTGAACCGGCATTTGTTTTCCGCGAATAAAAATCGGCTGCTCCAGTTCGGAGGTAGGAACACCGAATATCCAAAGCTATATCGTGGTTTTTCATTAAATAAATATAAAGACCCATAGTGCCACCATACGTAAAGCCCCAATCGGCACTTTCCAAGTTCGAATCCACCAAATCCCCACCGTTGTCATCATCGCCATTGTATGAGCGATTTTCATGTAGGGTGGTTCGGGTATAAAGTCTACGTGCACCAGCATTTAACTCTACATAAGGAGAAATGAATAAATCGAGCTCTGGTTGGTAGCGAATATGTCCTGACAAATAAATAGTCTGCACAGCCGTCCGCCATCTGTATTTTTCAAACAGTCCCGTATTGGCCACTTCCACCCGGACATTTCTTTTTTCCCGATCCAACAGAAGGTAACCAAAACTGACGCCCGCCCATACGGGTGATTTTCTTATTTTTCCCAAACTATAAAACCCAACCCCTAATGCCGTCACGTCCATCTCGTTTTGAAAAGTGCCAATAGGAAACCCCGTCCAAAAATGTGGGGCAAAGCAAGCAACTTTATCTTTATCAAGGGAATCAATTTGTTGGGCAAAGCCAATATTTGAAAATAAAAAAGCAAAAAATAAAAATGTACATACATTCTTCATAGCAAGTAGATTTAGGTGAAAAAATAATTTTTACAAACCTAATTGCTGCCGCTTATAAATGCTATTTATTTTTCGTTAAATATTTCAGAATGAGGCGTTGTATGCCTTAAATGTGGTGTTAAATAGCTTTAACATTTAAAAAAAAGAGCTTCCAGCACTTAATGCGATGGAAGCTTTATATTCAGAGGTAGAAAAATTTATTTGTGATTTTTAGTATTTAATGATTGACTTGGTCATATAATTATAGGCTTGTTTTATTTTTAAAAAATACATTCCTGCTGGTAAATGTGAAATGTCCAATTCATGGTTATTAATACTCCCTTCCATTTGCAGCTTGCCCATAACATCGAACATTTGGCAATGAAATGCCCCTTCTCTTAATCCTTCTATTTTTATAATATCTTTTGTTGGGTTAGGGAATATATTTATTTCATTTGAATTTACCGCTTCATCCACAGGAACTAAGAGATTAATATCAGTGTGTAGTATTGTTCCCATGAGAGTAGTAATCCATATACCATTTTTAGTGCCCCAGACATCAAATATGTTATAATTGAAGAATTCTTTATATGGCTTCCACGAGTCATACGGTTCCCATGAGTTGCCGTCGTACCTTAATATAGAGCCTCCTCCTCCCACTGCCCAAATGTTTAATGAGTCAACGCCCCATATTCCTCTTAGGTTAGATGATGTTCCTGAATTTTGTTGGATCCAAGAAACACCGTCATATTTTAGGATGACACCGTTGTTACCAATTACCCAAATATTGTTATCATCAATGCCCCAAATATCGTTTAATCTATCACTGACTGGTGTCGGTTCAGGAGACCAGTTAGTCCCGTCAAATTTCAATATTGTTCCATTCCAGCCAACCGCCCAAATTTTACCAGAACCACTCCCCCAGATTCCCAGCAAGTCACCAGATGTGCTTGTTCCATGTAGAAACCAAGAAGTACCGTCATATTTATAAATTAAACCAGACCGAGTTATTGCCCAAATATTTTCTCCATCTTTTCCCCACATTTCAATTAGTTCTTCAGTCAATCCGGTACTGTCTTCTTGCCAGGTTGAGCCATCATATTTTAAAAATGTCTCACCTGCTGCCCATATATTGTTTTCATCCAAACCCCAGATACAAGAGACATGTCCATAAGTGGTTGGTACAGAAACTCTCCTCCAAGTATGACCATCAAATTCACGCATCCCTCCTCCAAGCGCCCATGCATGAGAATCGTCACTTGCCCAAATATCTCCCATAGAGGAATTTGTCCCTGGTTCATTTTCCGTCCAAGTCATTGTAGTGGTATTGTATTTTACAATTAAATTATCCTGGCCAACTATCCAGATATTTGAATTATCATCAATACCCCAAATATCACGACCTGTGCCTCCCATGGTATACTCCAATGACCATACATCACCATTGTATCTATATATGCGATTAAATGCAAGCGCTAAAACATCAGTTTCATTGATTGCCCAGACATCTAATAGACCAGAACCTGTAGTTGAATTTTGCCAATTCCACGATTGGCCGTCAAACTTAAATATTCGTCCATATTCACCCACTGCCCAAATGTTAGAAGCATCAGTGCCCATGATGGCGGATAAGGATCCCATTTGAAGGGAATAATTTTGACTCCAAGAAGTGCCATTATATTTAATGATTATGCCGTTGTCTTGGGATAATCCTCCTCCTACTGCCCAAATGTTTGATTCGTCAGTGCCCCAAATACCTGAAAGAAGATCTGTAGTCCCTGAGGTTTGCGTTTCCCATTCGACGCCATTATATTTAAGCACTGCTCCTCCCGTTCCCACTGTCCATATATTGGTGGTGTCATATCCCCAAATGTCCAGTAATACTGTAAAGGGAGACCCTGTATTTTGTGTTGACCAATTTACACCATCATATTTCAAAATAATCCCCTCTTCCCCAACTGCCCAAACATTCGATTCATCCACCCCCCAAATAGCTTCTAGATATTTATCTGTACCTGAATCTTGAGGTATCCAAGTAGTGCCGCCATCTGTTGTTTTAAAGATAAATCCCAAATCCCCAACAGTCCAGCCAATATTATTGTCCAGCATCCAAACACCATTTCTGTTAAGCCCTGAAGTTTGAACAGTCCAGTTTTGATTAATTGCTGATTGAGAAAAGTATAAAATGAATAGAACAAAATTAATGCGGAGACATGTTTTCATAATTGAAGTTTTTAAAATCACAATTTAGGCTAAATAGCCTTGTTTTGGTTCAATATTGATTTTTTATAATGTCATCTCAATGACCAAGCTTTCGTCAAAACAATATTATTACTTAGGTAAAAAAGTTAAGTCGTTAAAGTCTTTGCTTTTTTAGTAAAAAAGACAAATAATTAGCTTACTACAATTCACCTCTTCATTTCTACAATTCACCAAAAACAAATGGCACTCAATTCCATCCGGCCACATCTTTGTTACAGTTTTTTACCCGACTTAAATTAATTGTATTACAAAATGGAAATCGCCCGCAATTTTTTCATCTCCTTAATCTTATTGCTCCTCGCAGCAACAGGTTTTTCCCAAACTCAAACCGTCCGGGGCAACGTGCTTGACCAACAATCCGACATGCCACTAATTGGGGTTAGTGTAGAATTGTTGAACATGGCAGATGTTACTGGTACCGTAACTGACGTGGACGGCTCTTTTGAATTAAAAAATGTGCCCATTGGCAGGCAGGTACTCCGATTCAGCTATCTCGGTTACGAGCCAGTGACCATTCCAAATGTGGTCATCACTGCTGGAAAGGAAGTTTCGCTCGATGTGTCTATGTCCGAATCGTTGGTCGAACTGAATGAGGTAGTTGTGGTCGGTACAGTGGACAAGGACAAGGCCGGCAACGAACTCGCTACCATCTCTGCACGCCAGTTTACCCTCGAAGAAGTAACCCGCTACTCTGGTGCCCGCAACGACGCTGCCCGTATGGCCGCTAATTTCGCTGGCGTCAACATCAACGACGACAGTCGCAACGACATCGTGGTGCGGGGCAATTCACCTACGGGCCTTTTGTGGCGATTGGAAGGCGTACCGATCCCCAATCCCAACCATTATTCTACCCTCGGTACAACGGGCGGCCCAGTGAGTGCACTGAATACTAACTTGCTGAAAAACAGCGACTTCCTGACCTCTGCCTTCCCTGCCGAGTATGGCAATGCGCTGTCGGGCGTATTCGATATTGGCTTTCGCAATGGCAATAAAGAGAACTTTGAGATGACGGCTCAGTTAGCTGCTTTCAGCGGCTTGGAAGCAATGTTGGAAGGACCGATCAAAAAGGAAAACAAAAGTTCATTTCTTGTCGCCTACCGCCACTCCTTTGTGGAATTGGCAGAGGGGCTTAACCTCAATATAGGTACGGAAGCCACGCCAAAATACAAAGACCTTTCATTCAAAGTTGACCTGCCAAAATCGAAACTCGGCAACATATCCTTTTTTGGCATTGGCGGCTTGAGCGATATTGATTTTATCGGCAGCGAACTGACCGAGGGGGACTTCTACGCCGAGACAGATCAGAACAGTTATGTCACCTCCCGTTTTGGCGTTATAGGCATGAACCACCGTCTGCTATTGAGCGAAACGGCTTATTTGCGGACAACCGTTTCCGCTTCTTCTTCGGCCAACACATATAAAGAGGAACGGGTATTTGATGACGCCACGGTTCGGAAGCATATTGACCTTGACGACGGCATTAACCGCTATGCCATCAATTCCTATTTCAATAAAAAATTCAATGCCCGCCACACCTTGCGGGTCGGTTTTTTGGGCGAAATGCACAACTCCTTTAGCACCGTGATAGATCGGGAGACAACACCCGATTGGATCACCGTTCGGGATTTTGATGAGAATATGTTCTTGCTCCAAGCCTATGCTCAGACACAGTACCGCTTAAATGAAAAAGTCACCCTGAATGGTGGCCTTCATACTCAATTATTGACTTTTAATAATTCATGGGCCGTTGAACCAAGGGCTGCTATTAATTATCATCTTGCCCCAAGCCAGACGATCAGTTTCGGTTATGGCATGCACAACCAAATGCAGCCACTGCCGATGTATTTCTACCTATCGCAATTACCGGACGGCAGTTATGTACGAAGCAATGAGGATTTGGATTTTACGGAAAGCAATCAGTTCGTTTTAGGCTATGATTTAAAAATCGGAAATAATTGGCGGGTGAAAGCAGAGACTTATTATCAGGCTATTAGCGATGTACCTATTGAAAGTGTTCCCGGCACATTTTCCATGCTAAATGCAGGTGCTGATTTTGTTTTTCCGGAAGAAGGCTTTTTGGTTAATGAAGGCACGGGAAAAAATTATGGTTTTGAATTAACGGTCGAAAAATTCTTTTCCAATAATTATTATGTGCTCATGACGGGTTCTGTATTTGAAAGCAAATACACGGGCAGCGATGGCATAGAGCGCAACACGGCTTTTAACAACAATTACACTTTTAATTTTTTGGCGGGAAAAGAATTTCCGCTCGGAAAAGATGGCCGAAATGCTTTGACATTTGACACAAAATTCACCACTGCCGGAGGCCGCTATTTTACCCCGGTTGATCTGGAAGCGAGCGCCATCGTTGGCGAACAGGTATTAAAAGACGAATTGGCATTTACGGAACAGTTTGATCCTTATCTCCGCTGGGATGTAAAATTCGGCTATCGCACCAACAGCAAAAAACGGAAACTCTCCCAGCAGTTTTTTCTCGATTTTCAAAATGTGACAAATAAGGAAAATATTTTTGCTTACCGATACAACAGGGCACGAAATGAAATTCAGAAAGCAACGCAGATCGGGTTTTTCCCTGATATATTGTATCGGGTGCAGTTTTAATGAGAGAATGAGAGAATGAGAGAATAAAATTAAATTGGAAATTATTGTTTAGATGATATTTAGGGCGTCGGCGTTTGTCGGCGCTTTTTTTATTCCTTTTTATTGTAGTCAATAGAAGTAATATACGCCGCATCTTTTCTTACTCTATAAACAAAAGAGTAGTTTTTTGAAACTACACATCTGCGATAACCATCTTTTGAAGTAGAGGGAGGACACATAAAAGGGAAGCTTGACAATTGTTTCATTAATTTGTCAACCTTCTCATCCAATTTTAGAGCAGCATCTACCGAGAAGTTTGCTAAATCGTCTAAAATGTTATTGTAATTTTGCAAGGCACGGGGAGACCAAATAACCCGGTACATAAATATTAATTTTTCTTGAACCGATTATTAATTTCTTTTCTTACTTCTTCATAGGGAATGCCTTTGCCTTCTTCTAATTCTTTTGCTCCAATTTCTATTAACTCTTTTTCTCTATCAGAGATTTTGTCCCACCAGTCATCGTCTTTATTGTATGATTTAAAAAATGCCAACATTTGCTGCAAAAATTCGCTATCATTCGTTTGAACAATCAAGCGGATTAGGTCGGTTTGGATTTCAGCTACGCTCATATTTAGTTGTATTTTTATTCAAAAGTAATGAAAACAAATTGAACTCGTTTTTAATCCAATAAATTATTCCCTTTTATTCTCAAATCAAACGCTGGCAAATATATTTCATCATTCCTATTCATTGTCTTTTTAACCAAAAAACCATTTTTTGAGGGCTGGTGAAATATTTCTATTTCTTCTTTTTCTAAATTAATGATCCAATATTCAGGAATATTTGCTTTTGCATATAAAAGTGATTTAACCTCATGGTCATAAAGGATAGAGGAGTTAGCAACCTCAATGATTAAATAAACTTCTTCAGGGGTTGGATGGCTACCAGAATAATAGTCATTTCGAAAATGGAGTATGGAGATGTCAGGTTCAGGTTCAGAGTGGTCGTCAAAAGTAACGGGATTTTGAACAGCTATTACCGCTTTGTTGAAAGGCAATAACTGATGAAAAAGGGTAGCAATTCTATTGACCCGTCCGGCGTGGAGACTGTTAATTGGGCCTATAGTAATGATTTCACCATTGATCAGTTCTACTCGGTCATCCTTTGTCAGAATGCCAGCTTCGGCCATTTTGTGGTATTCGGCGACGGTCAATAATCTTTTAGCAATGTGAACTGACATGGAAATTTGTTTTTACAAATCTACTAAAAATTTGTCGCTATTAAAAATGGTTCGTTCGTTCGAAAATCAACTTAACTGATTTATCTGTTCCATTTCTCCAGACCATTTTCTCATCATCAAAAGAAACCTCCCATCTACTATCAAAGGCATCGCCCTCATCACTTAAAAGCCGCACCTGCTGCCGATGTGCATGTGCATGCCAAATGCCCCCTTTTCTTCCTGATGACAAATGAATACTATAACGCCGATCCATTCGCATGAACAATTTTGCATTTTCTTCAAATGGTAAAATCAAATTATTACCCTCGTTATTTATCGAAACAATTTTCCAAAGGCCGATCATTTTATCGAAATAAGCAGCAGGTATTTCTTCAATTTTATTTAGAGAAACATTGACCTTTTGGCCATCTTCTTCCCGCTCCCATCGCATGTTGTTATTTTCATAAATTACTTTAAATGGCGGGAAAGGGTCTTCAACGCCATTGCTCGTTTCGATGGATAGGGTTGCATTGATTTTGTCGAAATGCCATGTGCCTATACTATGCTGCACCCAACCATTGCCGCCCCGGTGAGTGTGGTCTGGTTTGAATTCGATCCACTTGGCGATTGGTGTCATTTGTTCATTGCCGATGGTTACTTTAGTGATTTCCCAAAGTCCGATCATGTTCGATTCACTATTTTGTGAAAATAAAATTTGAGAAACGAAAAGAAGTAAAAAGCATATTTTTTTCATGGTGTAAGGCTTATTTCCATTAGATGCAGCAAAGATTTAAAATGGTGCTCTTTATTTAAAATTAAATATAAGCATTCTATTTTTGCTGTTGGAAGTGGTGTTTGCACTAATAGCCCCGCAAATTAAAAATTGATAATTCCCCACAGAGCGGCGGGGTTATTTTACCCCGCACTTCCAGCAAACCTTTAGACCGTAGCCTTAATTGCGGGGTAAAATAACCCCGCCGCTCGAATCTCGTTTATTAAAAACTTATTTGCGGAGCTATTAGTGCAAACACCACTGAAATTCAATAGCTTATGAAAAATACCCTTTTCGCCCTTTTCTATATTTTATTTTTATTCGCCTGCCAAAGCGAAAAAAACACACCAATAAAAAACGGCCAAATCATTACTCAATCCACCACTGTTCAGCAAGATACATTTCGATTAAATGGTTCGGACAGTTTAAACCAACCCGTGCTAACCATAGAAGGGGAAAATATTATCGTAGATTTTAATAATGCCGTTTTAATTGGCTCCAATGACAAAAAATGGCCGGATGAATTTTACGGTACAGGCATTTTAATTAAAGGAAAAAATATTACGCTTAAAAATGCAAAAGTAAATGGATTCAAAGTGGCTGTTATGGCAGAAGGGGTGGACAGTTTAAAATTGATGGACTGCGACTTCAGCTATAATTACAGACAACGATTGAAAAGCAGCTGGGAGCGGGAAGACCTTGCCGACTGGTTGAGCCATCACCAAAATGACAGAGATGAATGGCTGCGCTATGGAGCAGCGGTTTATTTAAAAAAATGCGATAATGCTTTAATTAAAAATATAAAAGTGGCAGGAGGGCAAAATGGCATAATGATGACCGAATGCAATAATGGATTATTTTACAATAATATAATTCAATTTAATTCCGGTCTCGGCATCGGCATGTATCGCAGCAGCGATAATAAAATTATGCACAATAAATTAGACTGGAATGTGCGTGGTTATTCGCATGGCAAATATCAACGAGGACAGGATTCAGCAGGTATTTTAATTTATGAGCAAAGCAATGAAAATACTTTTGCTTTCAATTCCTCAACACATTCAGGGGATGGCTTTTTTTTATGGGCAGGCCAGACGACGATGGATACGGGAGAGGGTGGCTGCACCAATAATTTGGTTTTTAAAAATGATTTTTCCTATGCACCGACCAATGGCGTGGAAGTCACATTTAGCAGCAATAAAATAATCGGAAATAAAATGAAAGAGTGCAAATATGGAATATGGGGTGGGTATAGTCATAATTCAGTTTTTATTGGAAATGAAATTGATTCCTGCAAATATGGAATTGCCATTGAGCATGGACAGGGCAACAATATTTTTTGCAATAATTTTAGAAAATTAGAAACAGGCATCCAGCTTTGGGAAAGAAGTAAACAGCCAACCGATTGGGCGTATGCAAAAAATAAAGATGTTTCAAGCAAGAATTATAAAATCATCAACAATGTTTTTTCTGACGTTGAAACCCCTTTAAAAATTAGCGATTCCAAATTGGTGTTAATTGCTGAAAACAATGAATATAATAATTTTAAAAAATTACTGGTGAGCGAAAGACCAAATGAAGACATTCTGATGAATGAAAAAACACTCGGTTATTCCAAAGAAGAATTAATTGAAAAATATGCGATTGCTCCATTGCCCGATGGCATGAAAACTGATCTTCCTGCGAATCAACTAGAAGGCCGCCAATACATCCTCATTGACGAATGGGGGCCATATGATTTCCGTTCGCCGTCAATATGGTTAAGGGAAATAAATGGGAATCAATATAATTTTTTATTGCTTGGCCCATCGCAAGGTAATTACAAAATAATCGGCGGCGAAGGCTGGGCAAAACTGAACCGGGTGAGCGGCGCTTTTCCCGCTACGTTAATTGCCACAAAAAAAGAAGGTGCAGAAATCCTGACACTGGATTTGGAATTTATCGGTGAAGCATTTACCGACCGTTTTGGGAATTTTAATAAAAAAGGAAAAGTTTTTCCATTTAAATTCAAGCGGTTTGAAAAAAAATAAATTGTTCACAGTTTACTCCGCATTCCCAAACGATTCCCTTCAGTGTCTTCAAACAACCCCATATAGCCCTGATCGGGTGAGATCATCTTTTTTGGGTGGATCACTTTTCCACCTGCCGCTTCTATTCGGTTTTCGATGATTTTCAAATCGGGATTGGCATCGAAAAACACGACCGTACCATCAGGCGAAGGGATATAATGGCCGCCCCAACAGAGCGCACAGCCGACCTCGCTGCCGTCAGGGAAGATGCCCATTTTGAAAGTTCCGGCGTCAAACACCTGCGTAATCTGCATGTCGAATATTTTTTCATAAAAAGCTTTTGCCCGGTCAAAATCCAGGACGGGGATTTCAAACCAGTAACTCCATTTTGTTTGCATGATAGAAAGTTTTAGCGCCTAAATTAGGAGTAATTTGGAATTACCTCCTAATTTCACAAGAAATGGTCATCCCCTTTCCAACTATTCCCCCTTCCTTGCATCTTTTAATTCGAGTAATAAGAAAACACTGTATTTGCTAAACGAAACAACATCCGACACCATTATGCTCCAAAGGAGTCCCTTCGGAAAACCCGCTTTCACACAAGAGGAAACTGCATTGGTCAGGCGTGCGCTGGCCAATGACCAAAAGGCGCAGTATGTTATTTATAAAAAATATGTGGGGGCGATGTTTCATACCGTCATCAGGATGGTGGGCAACAGGGAGGATGCAGAAGACGTGACACAAGAGGCATTCACAAAAGTATTCCAGCGGCTCGACTCTTTCCGGGGCGATTCGACTTTGGGTGTATGGATAAAAAGGGTGGTGGTTAATACCTCCCTGAATTTCCTTCGGCAAAAAAAGAAATTATTTTTTGAAGAAATAAATGAAAGAACAACTGCTATGGATGAAGATGGAATTGATGAAGAATCATGGGCTTTAAATATCCGCAGTATCCACGAGGCGATTAAAAAATTGCCGGACGGTTGCCGGATGGTTTTTAACCTTTATATGCTGGAAGGATATAAACATGCGGAAGTGGCCAATATGTTGGGGATCACGGAATCCACTTCCAAAACGCAATATAAAAGGGCAAAACGGTTGATAAAAGAAATGATTTTAAAAAAGTAGGTATTGCAGCCTTTCGGCTACCAGGCAATATAACGGCAGTCGGAATGCTGTGTTACGAGAAATTTGCAATATGGACCCATTAGAAAAATATATCCAAGAAAACAGAAAAGAATTGGACGAAATGGAATCCGTACCAACGGAAAAAATATGGAAAAATATTTCCCCCCAAAAAAATAGAACCAGAATTTTGAAAAACAAGCAGTCGAATATTTGGAAAAAACTGGCTATAGCTGCTTCCGTATTGGCAATGGTCGGTTGGGGGCTGTGGTTTATTCAAGAAGAAGATCCAACTTTTAATTTAGCGGATATATCACCTGAAATGGCAGAAAGGGAATTGCAATTGCAGCAACTTATTTCCCAAAAAGAAAAAGAAATTAATTTAAATGAAATCGATGAAACACTGTATGGCGATATTTTAAGCGATTTAAAAACAATTGATCAAAACACTGAAGAAACCAAAAATGACATTTCCCTATTCCCTGACGAACGAGCTGTCGAAACGTTGATCCGAAATTATGAACTGAAAATCAGGATTTTGGAAAATTTAAACCGTGAAATTGAAAAACGTAAATATCATGAAGAACTGGAAAAATCTATTTAATAATCAATTTTATTTTTTTTCAAAACCTTGGAGAACCCTGTGTTTACTGTTGTTTTTGACGCAAGTGGCATTTGCACAAGTCGAAGATGGCAAAATTATCAAAGATGTTTTCGGTGGCAAAGACTATGTGTCGCTGGTGCATGCGCATGGGCCAATGTTAGTGAAAAAATCGCCGGACGGCAAAGTATATGTAGAAGCCGAAATATTTGTAAAAGCAAGAGACCGGGAAAATGTGGACGTTGTTTTGGAGCATTTTGAAATTGATGCAGGCGGCTTGGGCAATAGGTTGGAATTGATGACTGCATTTAAAACGCAGTCGTGGAATACGACCAATAATTCGACGACCATTAAATTTAAAGATGGCAAAAAAGCAAAAGGTATTAAAGATTTGGTAATGACAACTACTTTATTAGTGCCAGAATTAAGTGAATTAAAATTAAAAAATAAATATGGCGATATTAATATTGATACGGAAGTCTCAGGTGATTTATCAGTGACATTGTTTAGTGGCAAATTGGAAGCCAGTGGGCCGTGCAAAAAACTCGACCTGTCCATGAAATATAGCAAAGGATTTTTACAAAATGTGGGCGAAGCTGAAATAGAATTATTCGATTGCGATTTAATAATGGGTAACCTGTCTTCAGCAGATGTGAACAGCAAATATTCAGAAGTGGAATTAGGGAATATTGGCGGAAATTTATCTATCCAAACATTTGATGATAAATGGAAGGCTGGCCGGATAATGGGGGAATTTAAATTCAACGATAAATATTCCGAATTTGAATTTGAATCCTTGTCAGAAGCAGAAGGCAGTATTTTCGATGGGGAAATAAAAGCCAATTCAATCGGTAAATTATTTTTAAAAGACAGTAAATACTCTAAATATAAAATTGGCGAGTTAAATGAACTTCGGACTACCAGTTCGTTTGATGATAAAATGGAAATGGAAAAAGCAAAAAGCATAGTGGTCGATGATTCCAAATATTCGGAATATGACGTTGAATACCTGTCCCATTCGTTTAACATCGGTGAATCCTTCGACGACAATGTTCATTTAGGACGGGTAGCGGCTGATTTCAAAAGAATTCATTTAAATGGAAAATATGCTAAAATGGAATTCCAAATTGAAGACGGGGCACAGTTCGCCGTGGATGTGGATTTGCAGCATGGAAAATTTGACCATCCAGAATTTGATGTTCGCATCCATAAGGAGTACAGCAACAAATTGGAGATCAAAGGGTATGTGGGGAGCGAAAAGAAAACCCCTGAAAACATACTGAGTATCAAGGGGTTCGACAACAGCGTCTATTGGAGGTAAGCTATTTTTTTGGCAAAAATTCGGTGCAATCCATTTTAATGGGTAAATTTGCCACCGAAAATTTAGTCTCAAAAATCACGACAGATATAAATTATGGAAAAGGATAATCCTGACAAGGCCGCATTTGGCTTGTCAGGATTTTCTTTTGCAAAAAAACTACTTATAGCATCATGACCCAATTTCAAGCATTTAAACACCCCTATAAGATTGATCCCAAATACAAACAGAAAGTCGCCTATTTCTCCATGGAATTTGGCATCGACCAAGCCCTGAAAATCTTTTCAGGCGGCCTTGGTTATCTTGCTGGATCGCATATGCGGAGTGCTTATGCGCTGAAACAGAACCTGATAGGTATAGGAATTTTATGGAAATATGGTTATTACGACCAGACCCGCCGAGGCAATGGCGAAATGGATGTACTGTTCATGGAACGGCATTACAACTTCCTCGAAGACACTGGGATCGTTTTTGACCTGACTGTTAACAACCACCCAGTGAAAGTGAAAGTGTGGTACTTAGCACCTGAAACTTTTGGTACTGCTCCGATCTTCCTGCTTACGACCCAGCATCCCGATAACGATTATCTTTCACAGACCATTTGCCACCAATTGTACTCTAACAACCTGGAGGCGAAAATTGCCCAGTACATGTTGTTGGGGCTGGGCGGCGCCAAATTGCTCGACATTCTTGGCTATGATCCGGATGTCTATCACCTCAATGAGGCACATGCACTTCCGGCAGCGTTTCATTTATACAAAAAATTGGAAGTGCTGGACGAGGTGCGGCAGCGCATCGTTTTCACGACCCATACCCCGGTGGAAGCAGGCAACGAAAAACACGACATTTATTTATTGGAAAAAATGGGCTTTTTCGGTGGCCTGTCCCTTGATGAGGTTCGCCGCCTTACCAATATATACGACCGTACATTCAACCAATCCTTAGCGGCCCTTCGGCTGGCACGCATGGCCAACGGCGTTTCCAAAATGCATGGCGAAGTGTCCCGAGGGATGTGGGGAAAGCACAGTGACATCAGCCCGATTACCCATATTACCAACTCGCAAAATCACGCCTACTGGCATGATCCCGAACTGGACAAAGCGGTTGAAAAAGATAACGATAAGGCATTGTGGAACAGGAAGTTAGAACTGAAGAAAGAACTGTTCAAAATAATAGCTGACCAGACTGGAAAGATTTTCGACCCCAACGTGCTTACCATTGTTTGGGCGCGGCGCTATGCGGGCTACAAACGGGCCGACCTCATCACCAAGGACTGGGGGCGTTTTGAAGAAATGGTCAACAGCACTCACCGCCCGATCCAAATCATCTGGGGCGGGAAGCCCTACCCGATGGATCACCAAGCCATTGGTACTTTTAACCAACTCATCAATATTTCGCATCAATATCCAAATGTGGCCGTTGTGACGGGTTACGAATTGGCGCTGTCCAAAGCGCTCAAGCAGGGCAGCGATGTTTGGCTCAACAATCCCCGTGTGCCCCGCGAGGCATCTGGTACCAGCGGCATGACGGCGGCCATGAACGGCTCCGTCAACCTTTCCACCCAAGATGGTTGGATTCCTGAATTTGCGAAGCATGGCCACAACTGTTTCATCGTGTCAGAAGCAGACCGCAGCCAACCACAGGAGATGGTGGACGAGTTCGACCGCAATAACCTGATGGATGTTTTGGAAAACGAAATACTACCGACCTATTATGGCAACCATGCAAAATGGCTCGACATCGTGAAAAATGGCATCAAGGAAATCGTACCGTTTTTTGATTCCGACCGGATGGCGGATGATTATTATAAGAAGTTGTACGGAGCAGGAGTGAGAGAGATGGCGGATGGATAAAAAGTATTGTATAGAGGGGTATGGTTTTAAATTTTTCACCAAAAAAAATTTAAAATCACACCCCTCTCTGAGAAATTAACCCATTACCAGCCCTGCTCCTTCACGAAACGCCTTGTACCTTCCTTTACTGAATTTTGATCCATTAAAAATCTCCGTTTTCCGTAGCTCCTTTTGTTCCTCCTCCGGCAGTTTTGTAAAATCAGCGCATTTCGCGGAGCAACAACTGTGGTATTTTTCAGCACAGTCATCACATTGGATAAATAGTAAATGGCAGGCGTCGTTGGCGCAGTTGACGTGCGTATCGCAAGAGCCGCCGCATTGGTGGCAGCGAGCGACTATTTTGTCGTTGATGCGTTCACCGAGGCGTTCATCAAAGACGAAGTTTTTGCCAATAAACTTATTGGGCAAGCCGTATTGCTCGCACTGGCGGGCATATTCGATGATGCCACCATCTACCATGAACACGTTTTTAAAACCCTTGTGCAGATAGTATGCACTCGCCTTTTCGCAGCGGATGCCGCCCGTGCAGTACATCACGATGTTCTGGTCTTTTTTATCTTCCAACATTTCTTCCACGAGCGGCAGGGCCTCCCGAAAGGTAACCACATCGGGACGGATGGCATTTTCAAAATAGCCGACTTCGCTTTCGTAGTGGTTGCGCATGTCCACGACGATGGTGCCAGGGTCGTCCGTTATTTTGTTATAGGACTTGGCGTCGAGATGGCGGCCCCGTTTGGTCACATCGAAGCTGGCGTCGTCTAAGCCATCAGCGACTATTTTATGGCGAACCTTGATTTTCAGCTTGAAAAAGGATTTGCCATCGTCGTCAATGGCGATGTTGAGGCGGATGCCATTCAAAAAGGGGATGGCGTAGAGCCGTTTTTTAAATTCCTCAAAATTTTTGGTTGGAACGGAAATCTGTCCATTTACACCTTCACCGGCGACATAGATGCGGCCAAAGACCCCAACCTCGTCCAGTTCCTGGTAGAGTTGGTTGCGGAAAAGTTCAGGGTTTTCAATATGTGCATATTGGTAAAAAGACAGGGTGGTGCGCTTTTCCTTACTTTCGAGCAAGCGCTGTTTCAGCTCGTCGTTGTTGACTTTGTTGTATAAGCTCATTTTAAAAGATTTCAGTGACAATTGCAGGTTATCCTGAAAAAGGAAGGCGCAAAGGTAAGAATGGTGGACAGTGGATGGTAGATAGCAAGCCCCAAATTTACATTGGTTGTAGAAGGTTTTTTGTTGAATGGCCGTGTATCTATCGCTTTGTAAGCTGTACTCTAATTCACCCTAATATTTCTCATTTCTTCAAAAAAAGCCGTAAACTTGCCTCCATTCAGTGCCCCCTCTCATTCACATCTGAAAAGCTGACCTAAAATTCTATTTACTAAAATTATGGCGGAAATCCCTTGTCTTGGAACAATCTATGTCTGACTGTCGGCCGCTATCAAGTTGAGCCGTCAACAAGTTGTTGAAAAAACAAATCTTTCAATCGAGCAAACCATGCGAACACTTTTAACCAATGCTTTCACTGCTGCACTTTTGTTTTTTGCAGCCTCTCTGTTTTCCCAAAACCTTTTCATCAATGAATTCCTCGCTTCCAATTCCACTGTCCTTGCGGACGAGTTTGGCGGCTTTGATGATTGGGTGGAAATCTACAACGCCGAAGCATTTTCGGTGGACATCGGCGGCATGTTCGTGACTGATGACCTGGCCAACCCTACCAAATGGCAGATACCGAATACCGATCCTGCCAAATCGACCATTCCTGCTGGGGGCTATTTGATCCTATGGTTCGATGGAGAGCCTACCCAAGGCGTCCTTCATGTGAGCCCAAAACTCGGCTCGGGTGGAGAGGACATCGGCCTTTTCGCTTCCAATGGTACTCAGATAGATGGCCTGACCTTTGGTCCGCAAACTGCGAACATCTCTTATGGGCGCTTGCCAGATGGAGGTGCTGTTTTGGAATCTTTTTCCGTACCCACTCCTGGTGCAATGAATACCAGTTCCCCCGGTGGTACCTTGGCGGAGATGCCTACAGCTTCCATTGGCGGTGGTTTTTACACCACTTCTTTTAGTGTAGAATTGACCAGTACGACTCCCAATGCATCGATCCGTTACACCTTGGATGGGAGTGACCCGACCGATGTTTCTACGCTTTACACGGGGTGGCTATTCGTTGACCAAACCACCACCCTGCGGGCAAAGGCTTACGCTACAGGGTTTTCACCCAGTAACACTGCTACGTTTACGTATTTGTTTGAAAATTCCCACACTTTTCCCGTGGTGGCGCTCTCGTTCAACGATGCCGATTTTTTTGACCCGGTCACTGGCATTTACCCAAACTACCTAGAGGATTGGGAGCGTCCTGTACATGTAGAGTTATTTGAGACGGATGGTACGAAGGTACTGAGCCAAAGGGCAGATGTTGAAATACAGGGAACTGGCAGTGCCCAGTTGCCTCAAAAGTCGTTGAGGGTAGAAGCGTTGGCCAGTGGTGGGAGCGGTTTTTTTGAATACCCTGTTTTTCCCGACCAGCCTTTTGATAAATATGAGCGCTTCGTCATGCGAAATTCTGGGCAGGACTGGAACGTCACTATGTTCCGGGATGCGATGGTGGCCAGCCTAAGCAACGACCTGAGCGATGTGGGGGGCATCATCCAACCGCCAAAGTTGATCCATCAGGCGTACCGCCCAGGGGTGGTTTACCTCAATGGGGAATACTGGGGCATCCACAACTTGCGGGAGCACATGAAATCGGAATACATCGAACAACACTTTGGCTTGAAGGATACTGAAATGGATCTTCTTAGCAACAATGAGGTAGATGACGGGACGGATGTTAATTGGGATGTGCTTGAGGACTTCATGTTAAACAACGACTTCTCCAACAATGCTGCTATGGCACAGTTCAGCCAAATGGTAGACCTGCCGAATTTTCTCGACTATTATGTTTTTAACATCATCATAGACAACAGCGACTGGCCGGGCAACAACTACCGCCGCTTTCGAGCTATCAACAATGGCGTATGGCGCTTCATGACTTTCGACCTCGATTTCTCCTTTGGCCTGTTCAACCATGTACCTGGCGGCTCTACCTGGAACACGGGCGATGCCTCTGCCAATGCACTCGCAAGGTCGCTTGACGATTCTCAGGTGACTTGGCCAAACCCACAGTGGTTTACCCTCTATTTCAGGAAAGCAGTAGAAAACGACCAGTTTAGAACGGACTATATCAACCGCACAGCCGATTTTCTCAACGTACTATTTGATCCGGTAAGGGTCAATGCAAGGATCAGTGAATTCGAAAATCGGTATCAACCCGAAATTCAGCGCCACTACGACCGCTGGAATAGCGGCTGGAATCCCCATGCCACCAATGTCGGCAACCTTCGGCAGTTTGCCAACGAACGCCCACAACACATGAAGCAACACATCGTGGATGCCTTTCCTGATGTGACCGGGACGGCCAATATCACTCTGCAAACTGATCCCGTCGATGCGGGCAGTATCGAATTCAGTACCCTTAACCTCGATGCGGACAACTTGCCTTGGGCAGGCGAATATTTCACTGGTGTGGACATTCCCGTGTCGGTTATCCCGGCACTTGGGTACATTTTTGAAGGGTGGTCAGATCCCAACTTGGGCAATGCCCTTTCCACAACTATTAATCTATCAGGGGATGTGGTGCTGACTGCTCATTTTTCCCAAGGTGGTGGCCAGCCACAGAACGTAGTCATCAACGAGATCAATTACAATTCACCTACTGCGCCAAACAGTGGCGATTGGCTCGAACTTTACAACCCCAACAATCAAACGGTTGACCTGTCGAACTGGCGACTGGAAGATAGTGGTGGTGGCATCTTTGTCATTCCGAATGGTACGCTTTTGCCACCTGATGGTTATTTGGTTTTAGTGGAAAATGCTCTGGAATTCAGTTCTGCTTATCCTACTGTTTTTAATTATTTAGGTGATTTTGGTATTGGAATTACGGGTTTTAAATTTAGCAACAATAACGAGTTGGTTGTTTTGAAAAATGCCAATCAAATTGTCATTGACACAGTGCATTATTTCGACAGTTCCCCTTGGCCGCCCGAAGCGGATGGCAATGGCCCAACGCTGCAATTGATTGATCCGGCACTTGACAATGCCCTGCCCCAATCATGGATCGCACAGGCAGCCACTCCAGGACGAGCCAATACCTCTACTTTACAGCCACAAACCATTGATTTCCCAAGCATTCCCGATAAATTCATCACTGACCAACCCTTCTACATAACCGCTACGACAACTTCTGGCTTGCCAGTAACATTCAATCTTCTCTCTGGCCCTGCCACCCTCAACGGCAATGTCGTTACCTTGGATGGGGTCGTTGGGTTGGTTTTTATAGAAGCTACCCAGCCGGGCAATGGTTCTTGGGAAGCAGCCCCTCCGGTAACGAGGGCATTTAAGGTAAACGAACCCACAACCTCCACGGAATACTGTGGTGCCAGGGGCAACCAACCTTGGCTCGAATGGATTAGCCGGGTTACTTTCGCTGACCTTGACCATGTTTCTTCTAAAAATTCCTATGGCAATTTTACCAATCAGACCGCTAATGTCGGTTTAGGGGAAATAGTAGGTTTGACTGTGACACCAACATATAGTTGGCACGTTTTCGACGAATATATTAGGGCATGGATAGATTTTAACCACGATTTTGACTTCGACGATCCGGGCGAAATGGTTCTGGAAGCCACTGGCACTGGCCCTGTCAGCACTAATGTTTCCATTCCTTTATCGGCAGTACAAGGGAACACGAGGATGCGGGTGGCCATGCAACGTGGCCAGTATGCAGGGCCTTGCGACACCTTCTATATTGGCGAAGTGGAAGACTATACCGTTAATATTGGAAGTAATTCTGGCCAACAGCCACAAACCATTGATTTTCAGGCCATACCAGATCAATTGGTAGGGGCGTCACCTTTCTCGCTGACGGCCACGGCCACTTCGGGTTTGCCCGTTTCCTTTGCCATAGTGAGTGGCCCGGCCTCCTTAGTGGGCAACGTGGTTACCTTGTCAGGTACATTTGGTACGGTGACCATAAGGGCCTCCCAACCAGGAAATGGCCAATGGCAGGCTGCTCCACCTGTTGACCAAAGCTTTGAAGTGGTTGATGTTCCACAGCAACCCTATTGCGGGTCAAGTGGCGAGCAGCCTTGGCTGGAGTGGATCGAACGGGTAGAGTTTGGCAGCATTGACCATTCCTCGTTTAAAGAACAATATGGCGACTATACCAGCATCAGTGCTGGGGCACCCCTTGGCGAGACAATCACTCTGAGGGTTACTCCGGCCTATAGTTGGCAAATGTTCGACGAATACTTTCGGGCATGGATTGACTTCAATCACGACAATGATTTTATCGACCCTGGGGAATTGGTACTAGAGGCCATTGGTTCTGGCCCGGTCAGCTCTGACGTATTGATCCCTTTGACTGCTGTTCAAGGAGCTACACGCCTCCGGGTGAGCATGCAGCGGGGTGCGTTCCCCGTCCCCTGCGATGACTTCTTGATCGGTGAGGTGCAAGACTACACGGTCGTCATTGGCAATAGCTTCAATCCTGATGGTGGCAGTCCCGATCCACTCAACCTTGTCATAGCCCCCAATCCTTCCGCTGACCGTCTGGCCGCCACTTTCCACCTCCTCCACGACGGACAGGCTCAACTATCCATCATCGATCCCAACGGGGTAGAAATTTATTCGGAAAAACGCATGTACTCATCCGGTAACCATCATTTTTCAACAGATATTTCCCATTTAAAAAGCGGATCCTATATGTTGTTGGTGCGGCCGGAGCGACAACGGGCCGGGACGGGTCGGTTCGTGAAATTGGAGAAATAGTTGGATTAAATAAAAATAAAAAAATCCCGACCTGATTTCAGGTCGGGACAAAAAGCTAATTGATTTTGAAATCCATCAGGATTTCAGGAGGGATATTGGCGATTTTGGTGTTGGCCATGTCAAATCAATAACCACCTCATCGAAAAAGCCAGGCTTAAACTCCAGCCGCCGGAAAGCGAAATGGAAGTATTCGACCGCCAAAGTTGTATGATCAGCAAAGCGAGGCAGCCGATAGTCATGAAACGGAACAGGTCGGTGAGGTGGTGCATGGGGTGAAGATAAGGTGGTTTTGTAAATTTATGTTGAGAGGGTTAAGTGCTCAACCACCTACATTCCCAACCGCCTCAACCGCATAATTGATATGGCTCGTTTTTCGCATGGAAAATCCTAACAATTCAATAAATGTCACAATGAATATTTCGGATGTCCAAGATTAACTACTATTTACTGATCTGTTATCTTATTTTTCCCTCTCCGAAATTGTTTTCTTCCAACCCTGTAATTGACAGCTTGCTGAATGTCTTTCAGACAGAATATGAAACCCTGCCCCGTAAAGGCAAAGCCGAACTATTGCACGAACTAGGGCTTGAACTTCACTTTGCCGAGCAGCATGTCGAGGCAGAAAAATATTTCCGGCAATCACTCAAACTATCAGCTGGGGAAAAGTTCAAATACCTGACAATAGACAATTACTATTACCTGGGCATTGTCCGGTTTTGGCAGTCTGATTACAAAGGTGCAATCGGCTACCTCCAACAATCGCTTGACGTTTTCCCGAAAGACCTTACCCCAGAAGATTCCATTTATATTTTTGATGAAATGGGTGCTGCCTATTTCTATATGGGCGATTTGGACTTGTCGTTGGAGTGTCGGCTAAAGTCACTACGAATTGTCCAATCACTTAGCGATTCAACTTTTTTGGCTGGAAGCCTCTTTGCCTTGGCCGAAATTGAAATGGAACAAAAAAATTATGATCAGGCTTTAAAATATGTACAAGAGTCGCTGGACGTTTCTGAAAAAACAGGTGATGACCATTACATCAACTATTGCTTCGACCTGCTGGGCGATATCTATCACGAAAAAAAGGATTTTGAAAAAGCATTGGCCTATAAAATCAAATCTTGCGAAGTATTAGATGCAGGCGTCGAGGTTTACTTAAGTGCCTACTGTGACCACAGCCTGGCGTTGACTTATATGGAAATGGGAGACCACGAGCGGGCTATCTCACTGTTTTCCAGCGCATTGGCCAAAAGGGAAGAAAGCAACCAACTGGAAGAGGCCGCCGAATCAATGGCATGCCTGGGGGCGCTTTTGGCCAAACAAGGTGACTGCGGCACGGGGTTGAATATGATGGAGCAAAGTCTAAAAAACGCAAAAGAGTTGGGTATCAAACCTTTGCTAAGAGAGATTTATCAAAAACTCTATACCATTGCAAATCACTGTGGCAGCTATGAGAAAGCAGTCAAGTACCAAGAAAAGTATTTTCTCTTCCGCGATTCTATTTCCAATGAAAAAACCCAGATGCGGATTGCCAATCTGAATGCCAAGCACGAATTGGATGCTCTTGAATTGGATGTTTTGCATAAAGACCAGCGGTTGAGCACTTTGTACATCGTACTGCTCTGCATGGCAACTGCCCTTTTGTTGCTGGCAGCCATATTCATTTTTTGGCTCTATAAAAAACAGCGATCAGATAGCCGTATACAAGCAGAACGGACAGCTACCTTAGCTTTGCACAACGCTGCCCTTGAGTCGGCCAACCAACGATTGGTAAAAGCCAATACCCAACTGGAACAATTCGCTTATATCAGTTCCCACGACCTAAAAGCTCCACTTCGAACCATCGGCAGTTATGCTTCATTAGTCAATCGGCGGTACAAAGACAACCTGGATGACGATGGCCGCAAATTTCTTCGATACATCACCGAAGATGCCAAACACATGTATACTTTGCTGGAGAATGTATTAGCCTACTCGCAAGTGGACCAAAGCGATGAGGCATTCAAAAAAGTTGATTTAAACCTTAGCTTGGAAAAAGCTTTGCGGTTGCTCAACGGTACTATCTGGGAGAAAAATGCCAAAATTGATTTTTCAGATTTTCCTACAGTCATGGGCAACGAAACACAACTATTACAAGTTTTTCAAAACCTAATCGACAATGCGCTGAAATTCATCCCCTCTGGCCGCCAACCGCATATCCAGATCAAAGCAGCCGAAGAGCCGGAACATTATCGCTTTTCTGTGCAAGACAACGGCATTGGCATATCTCCCGATATGCAGTCAAAAATCTTTGCCCCTTTCAAACGGCTGCACAAACGGAACGAATATCAAGGCACAGGTATCGGATTAGCTATTTGCCGAAAAGTCGTAGAACGACATGGAGGAAAAATTTGGGTGGAGTCGGATAAAGGAGCGGGAACGGTATTCTATTTTACCATTAAAAAGATTTTGGAGGCTGAACCTATTTGATTGTAGTCTGAATAGATGTTTAACTCGCTTTATTCTCATTCTTTTTCAAAAACTGCAATCCGCCATTCCCGCTGAAACTTAACTTCCTTTTTACGAAAACCAGCAGCAGTTATGATGGACTCTATACCTTCTATTGAATGAATATAGGCTTCGAAGTGCCGGCCTTTCATGCGGTCGATACGTACCTCCACCCACAACCCAAGCCGCACCCACCAAACATCTCTCGGAACGCTGTAAACATACCACTTACGAGCCTTTCGTACAGAAGCTTCCACTAATTCTTCATAATCCTTGTAGCAGCAGATGACCTTGTCGAGCATGACTAAATCTGCTTCTTGGATTTGGTTTTCCAGATCGGGAAAATTGCCCAATATACTTTCCACTTTTTCAGTCAATGACCGTCGTTCTGCTTCCGCTTTGAACACCTCTGCATAAGCTTTTGAAATTTCCACATGTGTAGCTTTGCTGATCCCTTTATTCAGCAGCAGTTCAAACGTAACCGCTCCAATACCGCCACCAACATCGAGTAACGCATGTCCTTCCAATGGCAATGACTGTAAGGTTTCCAAAAACGGTCGGGAAGTTTTTTTGACACCTGTTTTAAGGTATTCTGCGAGATCGGCTTGTGCTTTTTTTGCATCGAAGGCAGCGTCGTATAGTTGGTGGTTGCAGCAGGACATCGTTCTAATGAATAATGAATAATGATGAATGACAGATTAATTTAAGAGAGGGAAGTTAGATAGTTTTTAGGAAAATGAAAGCGTTTCATCCCTCCACGCCCCTCAAAGGATAAGCGACATTCGGCAAAGCCTTTGCATTAAATAAAACCGTACAAACCATCAAAAGATTATATTTGTGCCAACAAACCAAAATCATTATTCAATGAGTATCAAGAACTTACTGATCGCATGCACATTATTAGCAGTGGTTGCCAGCAGCTGCGTCTCTACGCAGAAATACAACGACATGGTGACCGCCCGTGACCATTACAAGGCACAATTTGAGAGCAACCGGGCAGTGGCAACGGAAAACGAAGAATGCCAGCGCAGACTCCGGGTAGCCGAAGTCCAGTTTCAAAAGGTCAATAAAATATTGGCACAGGAGAAGCTGGAAAAGGATAAAATAGCGGAGGCCAAGGCACTTCTTGAAAGTCGTTACGACGCAACCGCCAATGAGAACGCTAAGCTACTCACGGAGTACTCTGCTACCCGTTCTGTCATGGAAGAGCAACTTGCCAATGTGGAGGATGAACTCTACCTCCGTGACCGCCAGCTTAAAGGTATGGAAGAGCAGATCGGTGTGACAACTTACGATCTCCGTTCAAGGGAAGAACGGGTTGCCGAACTGGAGCGCATGCTTGCTGAAAAGGATGCCCAAATGGCCAATATGCGTCTCAGCCTCAACAATGCCCTCCGAGGTTTTGATGACGCCCAACTCAGCGTCAGTGAAAAGGGTGGCAAAATCTATGTGACAATGAGCCACCAATTGCTTTTTGCCAAGGGCAGTTCCGTACCCGATGCCAATGGTCAAGCGGCCATTCGCCAACTGGCCCAAGCTCTGTCAGCCAACCCCGATATTGACATCATTGTGGAAGGCCATACCGACAATTCTGGTGCGGTGGACTACAATCTCAAACTCAGCACCGACCGGGCAGTAGAAGTTGCTAAACTGTTGGCTATCAATGGAGTTATGCCTTACCGCATCACCGCTGCAGGCAGAGGCATGCACCACCCCATCGTACCCAATACGACCACCGAAGGGAAGGCCATGAACCGTCGTACCGAAGTGATCCTTTCGCCTAATTTGGACAAGTTGTACGAAATGTCGAAGTGAAGTGAATGGTTGAATAGTTGAATAGTTAAATGGCTAAAAAAACCATTTAACCATATAACCATTTAGTTCATGAAACTTACCAAACAAGACTTCCTTGATACCCACCAGCGCATCCTCCCTTTCATTCATCGAACCCCCATCCTTACATGCGAAACCATCAACCGCATGAGCAGTGCAGAGGTCTATTTCAAATGCGAGAATTTCCAGAAAATGGGAGCTTTCAAAATGCGGGGCGCTACCAATGCCATTTTGCAATTGAGTGATGAACAACGGGCAAAAGGCGTGGCCACCCATTCTTCAGGCAACTTTGCACAGGCCGTTTCGTTGGCAGCGAAAAAATTGGATGTAAAAGCCTACATCGTTATGCCCTCCAACTCCCCCGAAGTGAAGAAAGCGGCGGTCAGGGGCTATGGCGGGGAAATCACTGAGTGCGCCCCCACCTTACAAGCGAGAGAGGATACCGTGCAAGAAGTAATGGCCAGAACCGGAGCCACCTTTCTGCACCCCTATAATGACTGGGACGTGATAGCGGGACAAGGCACAGCAACTTTGGAATTGATCGAAGAAGTACCGGAACTGGACGTGATAATCCCTCCCGTAGGTGGTGGTGGGTTATCTGCTGGGGCGGCGTTGGCAGCGCATTTTTTTTCTCCAAAAACAAAAGTCATAGGAGCAGAGCCGCATGGAGCTGATGATGCGTGGAAATCCCTAAAACAAAAAAAGATCGTTTTACAGACCAACCCACAGACTATAGCTGATGGCCTCCGAACCAATTTGGGCGAAAAGACTTTTGAGGTGTTAAGTAATTATGTGGAACGAATTATTCTTGTGGAAGAAGAGGAAATCATCAATGCCCTTCGGCTTATGATGGAACGGATGAAAATAGTAGTTGAGCCTTCAGGGGCAGTTCCTTTGGCTGCATTGATGAAAGAAAAAAATGTATTTACGGGAAAAAAAATAGGGGTCCTGATTTCCGGTGGTAATATTGACCTAAAACAACTGGGGCAACTTTTCAGCTAATGTCGAAGTCAAGACAGTGGAACCGCTTTTCTGTTAAGAATACTTTCCTCCTGTCCAATATTTGACGAACCATGCGTTAAAAGGTCTGTTATTTTGAAAGTCAAAAACAATCGAGATGAAAAAATATTTCCTTTTACTACTACTACTTGCCCCCATTCTTTTCATAGCCTGTGAAAAAGAGGAACTTCCTCCAACAGATTTTGTCATGGTGAAATTCGATAACAAAACAGGCCAAGATATCGAAAACCTCACTATCAGCCGGGCAGCAATAGGGTTGCTGAAAAAAGGAAAAAAAACGGATTATGTACAATACGAATCGCTTGGCCAACAATACGGATTTGCTTTAGTAGAGGCCGTCGCCGATATCAAAGGCCAACGATATTATACTTCTTCCGCTTGCCAGGGGATTTGTGGAACGGAATCCGCTCCGGACGGCGAATGGCTCGAACCAGGATATTACAAAATAGCCATTCGTATTTCAAGTGAAGTTGGCGGAAATTATATGGAGTTTCGGATGCAGAACTGAACCATAATTCGATCTGTATAATGAAAAGGCATTCCAGTTTTGGGATGCCTTTTTTGCATGTGAAAAAATCATAGGCCATGATATTTCCCAAGAGTAAGGTATTCAACGATTTGTCGTTGAGTTGGCCTGCCGTTTCCAATCTTATTTTATTTCATAGTTTTCCGCTTTTTTTAACGAACAATGACCTATAACCTAAATTTCGATAGCCAAACTATAGAGACACAGGACTCTTGCAGAGGACTGCGTTTATTGCTAAAGACACAAATTCTTTGTGCTTTCTGTGCCTCTGTGGTCGGAATAATGCGAATCGCATCTTGGGTTATTCATACAAAAATTCAACATGAAAAATCTATTATTTCTTTTTTTAGCAATTTGGTTATTCGCAACCTGTATTGCTTGTGGGGGCGGAGAAACTGGAGGAAGTGGAGAGACTGGCAACGCTGTCTTGGCCACGCAAATGGACAGCATGTGCTACGCCATTGGAGCGAGTTTCAGCAAATCAGTAACGAGTAGAAAAATGAATGTGAATGGTGAAGAAGCCGGCAAAGGATATATGGAGTGCAAAGCTGGAACATCCTATATAAACGAACAGAATGCAAACGAATATATTATCCGCCTTCAAGAAGAATACAGAAAAAAGTCAGCTGAGTCCCCGGATGGCAATGTTGACATGAATATGGACTCACTGTCATACGCTATGGGGTGCAGCTATTTTCTCCAGTTGAAATCAATGGGTTTAGAATTAAATGACGAAGTGGTTGTTCAAGGGATCACGGACAACCTGAAAGAGGGAGGCGGGCTTTTGGATGACCAACAATTTCGGACTGCCTTAACAAATTTCAGATCTTTTTCTGAAATGGCGCAAGCCAAAAAAATGAAGGCCGATGCGGCTGTCAACAAGAAGAAGGGCAAAGCCTTTTTGGATGAAAAAGCAAAAGAAGATGGCGTGAAATCCACAGCAAGTGGTTTGCTCTACAAGGTATTGAAAAATGGATCAGGCGTTTCGCCCAAAGCAACGGACAAAGTGTCCGTTCATTATGAAGGCAAATTAATTGACGGCACCATTTTCGACAGCTCGATCCAGCGGGGTACCCCTTCCGAATTTTTCCTTAATCAAGTTATCAAAGGTTGGACCGAGGGTTTGCAATTGATGAAGCCGGGAGCCAAATTCCAATTTTACATCCCTTCCGAACTCGCCTACGGTGATAGAGGATCACGACCAAAAATCGGCCCTGGCGAAACGTTGATTTTTGATGTAGAATTGTTGGAAATAAAATAACTACCGCATAAGTAATATTGGTTGTTTGTATAAATGTGGCTTCCCTCTTGGGGCAATAAAATTTACCATAGGGGCAAAGGTTTTTCTTGCATCAATTTATTTTCCGCAGTTCCTGTAGGTTCTTTAAATAAATCCCGATACTTTCTATATGCTTATCATAGAGTTGATAAGAAGCGGGGCGGCCATAATTATGGACTAACATATTAAAAAGGTAGATTATCTCTTTATACGATTTTTCTTCCTTTGCCAATTCCTGCAAAAAAACAGGGATTACTGCCTCTTTTTTCCCCCTGGCCAATGCATATTCGCAAGGTCGTTCCTTGAATTCATCATCGTCATGTAAATATTCAGATTTATATATGTACAGATCATAATGATCGAAAAGGAACTGGATACTCTTTTGGGTGTTTATCTTGCCCAAGGAAAAAATGGCGTGACGCCTTCGTTCGTCATGGACGTTCGTGTCAAGTGCCATTTCGATCAGGCTGTCCGTAATCGCATCGAGTTCTTTGTTCAGTGCTTCAATCTTTTGCTGGATGGGGGCAAATTCTCTTTTTCCATCTTTGTATTCGTATCCAAATTGTGCAGCAGAAATGAATGGCTGGACGACAAAAAGAACAAACAGGATTTCCTTCATTTTTATTTTTTTAATCAATTATTATGGATTCCCTGTAATATCAAAGGGCATGGCATCAATCATCGTTTCCATCAGCTTGCCCGAAGCAGCTTGTGTACGGAATGTACTGAAGGTAAATTTATCCCCGTTTACAAAAGGAATATTCCCCTGTGTTATTGCGACAGTTACCGCATTAAGGGCTATGTTCCCAGTTATTATTGAATAAAATCCTCGTAGCTGTCTTGCCAGATGGGTTTTCGGTTAAAGTCCATTTTAGTTCAAAAGCATTTTAATCTAGAAAAAACCAAAAGTTTGGGCAGTGGCTTGATCCTCGGTTACATGCTGTGATTGACCCAAAAAGGACAGGCAAGAAATAGGGAAAAGAACAGGTATTTTTACTTGCTGGTTGAATTTTTTTTGATTTGCTTTAAAAGCAAAGTGGTGTTAGCGCTCAGAGCGCTAACACCACTTGTCTTAATCGTATACCGGTTTAACGTGCAAATTGTACCGCCCGCTTCTCCCTAATCACCGTCACCTTGATCTGCCCCGGGTATTGCATTTCATCTTGTATTTTTTGTGAAATCATGAAGGCGAGGTCGTCGGCGTACTGGTCGCTGACTTTTTCTGACTCGACAATCACCCGGAGTTCACGTCCTGCTTGCATAGCATATGCTTTTTGCACGCCGTCGTGACCCATGGCCAGTTCTTCCAGTTCACCGATGCGCTTGAGGTAGCTTTCGAGGATTTCACGGCGGGCACCGGGTCGGGCACCTGAGATGGCATCACAGGCCTGTACCAAAGGCGAAATAATATTGGTCATTTCGATCTCGTCGTGGTGAGCGCCAACAGCATTGCAAATGACGCCGTTTTCTCCATGCTTCTCACAAATCTGCATGCCTAATATGGCATGTGAAAGTTCCGTCTCTTCTTCGGCCACCTTACCAACATCATGCAAAAGGCCAGCCCGTTTGGCCAATTTTGCTTGTTTTGGGCTAAGGCCAAGTTCAGCGGCCATGATGGCACAGAGGTTGGCTGTTTCGATGGAGTGCTTGAGCAAGTTCTGACCATAAGAAGAACGGAAACGCATACGCCCTACCATTTTAACCAAATAAGCGTTCAAGCCGTGGATGTTCAGTTCGATGACTGTACGTTCACCGATCTCGACGATCTGTTCATTCAGTTGTTTTCTTGTTTTGGCTACAACCTCCTCTATACGTGCCGGATGAATCCGACCATCCGTTACCAATTTTTTCAAAGCCAAACGGGCCACTTCCCTGCGTATGGGGTCGAAGCTCGAAATGACGATGGCTTCGGGCGTATCATCTACGACGATTTCGGCGCCGGTGGCCGCTTCGAGGGCTCGGATGTTACGACCTTCCCGACCTATGATCTGGCCTTTCATGTCGTCGCTGTCGAGTTGGAAAACGGAAACGGTATTCTCGATGGTGTATTCGGAGGCCATCCGTTGAATGGTCTGGATAATGATTTTTTTGGACTCTTTGGTTGCCTCAGCTTTAGCTTGGGTGACGGCATCTTTCACCAGAGCCATGGCATCCGTTTCAGCTTTTTGCTTGACAGCCAAAAGTAATTGTTCCTTCGCCTCTGCTTCAGTAAGCTTCGAAATGTTTTCGAGTGCCTTGATGCGCTCTTCATTCGCAGCGGCCAGTTCTTCTTTCTTGCGTTGGACCACTTTCAACTGCTTGTCGAGGTTGTCTCGGACGCCTTTGATCTCTGCCTCCCGCTGATCAAGGTCGCTATTACGGACATCCAATTGTTTGACTTCGTTTTTTAATTTATCTTGTTTTGACTGGAATTCTTTCTCCATCTCCCGCACTTCAATTTCCCGGTCTTTCACAGCGACCATTTTTTCTGCCTTCTCCGTTTCGAACTTGGCCCTCATACTATTAAATCTGTCCTTTGCTTCTTGAATCTTTCGCTGCTTGATGTTCTCGTTTTTTGCCTCTGCTTTTTCAACAATGCTTTTGGCCGTAGCTTGTGCTTTCTTTATTTCAGCATCGGCCTTGGTGTTCATCTCGTCAATCATCGCCTGACGTTTTTTGCCCAGCGCAGCCTGTCCTATAAAAAAACCTATCAATGCACCGATCACGAGCCCGGCGATAGCCATAATTCCTATTTCCATGTTACTTAAATGGTTAGATGGTTGTATGGTTTAAATGGTTTTAATGGCTTTAATGGTTAACGCAACCATTAAAGCCATTAAAACCATTTAAACCATTACCAATATTAATAGCGGCAAAAGGTCAGGACAGGGCTTGGTCTAAAATAGCCTCAAGGTGGGTCAATTTTTCGGAAAGTTCTTTCGGTGGAGTAGCAGGTGCAGGCCGATTGGAAGATGCTTTATGAAGGTCAACCGCATAAGCTAAAAGTGCCATGGCAAGGCAATCTTGTTTTTCACGGTTGGGATAAGTCAATTGAAACTTGTTTACTTTTTCATTGACTTCTTTGACGATCCTTCTGATAACAGGTTCGTCACTTGCTTTTATCTTCAGAGGATATGGTCTCCCCGCAATGGTAACGGTCAATTGCAAACTGTCTTTTTCTTCCATATCCTATTGAAAAAATACAAATTCACCCAATTTTAATCGGGATGAGTTTGAGTTTTTTTAAGCATTTTGTAGCCACGCAATACACTTATCAATTTCTTTAATGTATTGGTCTATCTGCTTTCTCATCTTTTGGGAACTTTCCTCGTCTTTGTCCCCACGCTGCCCGGCCAATGCCTGCTGCGTTTTAGATAATCGTTCTGTCAAATCACCGATACGGTCGTTTTGTGCGGCCAGATCGGTTTTTAGTTTTTTATTTTCATCAGATAAAACAGCATTTTCACTCCGAAGGCCTTTTAAGCTTTCAGACAGCTGTAAAATTTTCTTTTCAATATTTTCGAGTTGACCAGTCATGGGTAGGCGGTGTTTCTTGAAACAAGTAAAAAGGAAAAAGCCAGAAGTAAAAAGTTTGAAAAAGGCTTTTTACTCACCTCCTTATCACAGCCCCCATTTTCTCCTCATAAGACCGGATCAGTTCGTTCATCACCTTGTCCACTTCCTTATCGTTTAATGTCCGTTCCGCATTTTCGAAGGTGAGACTGATGGCGTAGGATTTCTTGCCTTTACCCAGTTTTTCTTCATCTTCGTAAACGTCGAACAAATTTATATCTTTTATCAGCTTCTTACCAACTTTTCCGGCAAGGGCTGCAAGGTCGGCAAATTTCACAGAATTTCCAATCACCAATGCCAAGTCTCTTCGCATTGCGGGGAAACGGTTGAGTTCTTTCATGGAAACACTGTTCTTTTTATTGGCCTTTAACAATGCACCCCAATCAAAATCAGCGTAGTATACTTGGCTTTTAATGCCCATTTGTTTACGGATTTTTGGAGCCACCTTTCCGAATTTCACCAGCGATTTGACCCCTCTGTGATAGGTCATGTTGTAAGCAAATATGCCACCTTGCTCTGCCGTTTGCTGAAAGCCAGAAACCCCCAAACGAGCCAGCACATTTTCCACAAAAGATTTTAAAGTGAAATAGTCCGCTTCTTGTTTGTTTGGGTTGCGCCAGCTCTCGCCCCAACGCTGCCCAGTCATGAACAAGGTCAAATGTTCTTGCTCACTGAACAATTGTTTGACATCCACTCCATCATCACCTGACTCCTTCCTACAATACGTTTTCCCAAATTCAAATAACTTCAAATCAGCCTGTTGGCGGTTTTGGTTATGAAGCACAGCTTCCAATCCGCTGAACAGCATGGTTGGACGCATGGTATCTAAGTGGACATTGGAAGTATTGTTCACCCATACCAGTTTGCTTTCATCTATTGGCAAGACCTCCTTGTAATACCTTGACTCAGAAAGGGAAAGGGCCATCATTTCATTAAATCCATTGGCTGCCAAGTAATCGCTAATGGCATTCCTGACCTCATTCGGGTCGGGCCTTTCCCGCTCAATCATGCTGCTACGCATTTGGCTCGGTACAGGCACGTTATCGAGGCCATAAACCCGCAGCACTTCTTCGACCACATCGGCGGGGCGGGTGACGTCAGCCTTATTAGTGGGTACGGCCACTGTGAAGCCTTCTTCGTTTTGGGAAACGATGTCCATGCCGAGCGCTAACAAAATGGCATTTATTTCTTTGGGTGAAATAGCGATGCCGATCAAGCGGTTCACATAATCGTATTTAACCTCAATTTTTTTAGGCTCAATAGAATTTGGATAAATATCCACTATTTCAGATGCGATTTCTCCGCCTGCCAGTTCGACGATCATAGCTGCTGCCCGCTTGAGTGCATAGACACAAACATTGGGGTCACTCCCTTTTTCAAACACCTTGGCAGCGTCGGTGCGGAGATCGTGGCGGGTGCTGGAGCGGCGAATCCACTTGGCGTTGAAGTGGGCGCTTTCGAGGAAAATGTTTTTGGTTGCATCCGTAACCCCAGAATCAATACCTCCAAACACGCCACCAATGCACATCCCTTTGGAATCGCCATCGCAGATCATCAGGTCTTCTCCGCTGAGGGTACGTTCTTGTTCGTCGAGTGATTGGAATTTTGACCCTTGAGGCAATGTTTTAACGATTACCTTCTGCCCAGCTATTTGATCCAAATCGAATGCGTGAAGCGGCTGCCCCAACTCATGCAAAATGAAATTGGTAATATCAACGATATTGCTGATGGGCCTAACGCCTATGGCATTCAAGCTGTTTTTCAACCAATCAGGCGATTCACCTATAGTCACTCCTTTGATGGAAACGCCAGCGTAACGTGGGCAGGCTTCCGTATTCTCGACCACTACTTCTACAGGCATTAGATTTGACAAATTTTCAAAATTTGTCAAATCTTTAAACCCTTCAACAGAAGGTACTTTTACTTCCCCACTATCACCATATTGTATTTTCAAAGCAGCTGCCAAATCTTTCGCCACGCCGAGGTGACAGGTCGCATCGGAGCGGTTGGGCGTGAGGCCAATTTCATACACCACATCTGTTTCTATTTTGTAAAAATCTCGCCCGAGCGTACCCACTGGCGTATCTTCAGGTAATACGATGATACCACTGTGGTCATTGCCAATGCCCAACTCGTCTTCAGCGCAAATCATTCCTTCCGAGGCTTCGCCCCTGATCTTTCCTTTTTTTATGGTAAAAGGTTCGCCTTCAGCGGGGTAGAGTTTTGTGCCGATGGTAGCGACCATGACTTTTTGCCCAGCAGCGACATTGGGCGCTCCGCAAACAATCTGCAGCAATCCGCCGTTGCCGACGTCCACTCGGGTAAGGCTAAGTTTGTCGGCATTGGGATGTTTGCCACATTCTTTTACTTGCCCGACGACGATGCCTTTGAGGCCACCTTTTATGGTTTCGATTTCCTCCATGCCCTCCACTTCGAGACCAAGGCTGGTGAGCAGGTCGCCCGTTTCCGCAGGCGGAAGGTTAATGTCAATGTATTGTTTTAGCCAATTTAGGGATGTAGTCATTGGAAAATGAAAATTAAATTTAAAATTGCTTGTCCAGAATATATGGTAAAATGAAAGAACCCAAGTTGATCCTATCCACTTGATTATCTTAAAAATTCACTTTGATTTTTAGTTTCATTTTAAAGGGATTTTTAAAAAGGCGCAAAGATAACGAAACGGGAAGCGAAGGTTTAAGGTTCGCTTTTTGTTTCTGGTAAATATGGATATGCTTTTAAAGCAGCCCACAAAGCGTAACAGCCGAAAAACATTGCTTAAAATTTTATTAAAACAAAAAGTAATTGAACCTGTACATTCACCAGTAATTGACATTAAATGGAAATTTGTGATACATGCCATTTAATAGGCTTGTTGACCAAACATATAAAATATACATCATGTTAAAAGGGTCGAAACAGCTATTGTATTAGGTCGATAATGTATGCTGTGATTTTTTTTGACTCTTTTCGGATTGGGAACAAATAAAAAGGACAAATATAACCTCGTATTTCTGCCTATCGTCAGGCAAGATTAATCGGGAATAAAAGGTGTAGCCACTGGAAATCAGCAACTGGCGATTTGAATTTGTTCGTATTATTTTTCCCATACCATTCAATTTTCTACGTTGAAACTAAAAACGAAATTGTATGTGGTTCCCTTTTTTAAACTGTTCAAAATTTCTCCATAAAAAACCTTTTGTTGCCATTCCCTTATTCATCCTATTGTTATTTGGAGTTCAATTGTCAAATGCGACCACTGTCATTCCTTTTGTCAATTTGGGAGAGATGGCTTTGGCCAGCGATGAAGTAGTTGTTGCAAAAGCTGTGAATAATTATGAACTTCATATAGGGCAATCAACTAAATTCCGCACCAGCTTTATCGTCACCAAATCAATCAAGGGAATACTCAGCAAAGGAGAATCATTTGAACTGCAAGCATGGCACGAAAAGGTAGGCAACACAGAACAAGTTATCTGGGGTGACCCTAAATTCATTGCCGAAAAAAAATATTTATTGTTCCTATCTCAAACTCAAGTGGAGCCATATTGGCAACCCATGATGCTTGCTTATGGAATATTCGAGCAGACGAATTATAGTGGTGACGTACTTTTTGTACCATCCAAAGAAAGCTTTGAAATTGAAGCAGTGCCACGACCAGACGGTATCGTTCCTGAGCCCATGGTCGTCTACCACGCATCCTCTTTAATGAAACACCTATCCGACTACATATCTAGTAGTAGTGCTTGGGAAGGGAACAAAGCAAAAGCCAATGATGAAGTCAATACTATTTACCAAAGCCAAAAAGCAGCACCATCGCATTGTACTTTTTTAGAAAGCTTAGGTGGTACGCCTTTCAGGTACACTGGTTTCCCTTCCGATGACATAGAATTGTTTAGTGAAGATGATGGAGATTCAAGTATTGGAGCTCCCAATGACCCTGATGATGCGCATGATCAAGTTGAAAATGCAATGAATGATATGGAGACGAGCTATGCTGGTATAAATTGGACCTATTCTGGGACAAAGGACTTCACGCCAGATTGTACTGGTGGCAAAGCCCAAAATGGAAATTTTAATACCGTTATTGGTAGTAGACAAGCTATAGTTATTTATAATGACCCATGTAATCAAATAGACGACCTTGTCAGTTGTTCAGGTACTCTCGCAATAGGTGGATTGCGCTCCTCAGGCACACATACATATGATGGCATCACATGGAATTCCGGAAATAAAAGCTTTGTTGTCGTAAACAATGGGACTGGCGGGTGTTTGTCGCTGACCAATTATAAAATAATGCTTACCCACGAACTGTCTCACTGTCTGGGCATTGGGCACATTGATGACCCCGATCCACCAGATGATACCGCCAACATGAACCCTAGTTGCTGTACTAACATCACTAATCTTGATGAACAATGCCTAGACTATACTTATGCACCTTTACTCCCTGTCGAGTTGATTGGCTTTACGGCCCAAAAGCAAACCCGTTCTGTCTTCCTAAATTGGAGTACAGCTTCTGAAAAAAACAATGCCTATTTCTTATTGGAAAAATCAGTGGATGGAAAGGCATTCGAAACAATTGGCCAGGTTTCAGGGGCTGGCAATTCTCAAACGACTTTGAATTATAGCTTCATAGATGAGCAACCTCGTGCCGGCACAAATTACTATCGATTAAAACAAGTTGATTTTAATGGTGATTTTGAATACAGTAATATTCGTTCTGTTTTCATGGAAATTGAAGGCGGATACTTTTCCGTTTATCCGAATCCCGCTCATGGCAATTTATTAAATGTCGTTTTTTCTTCCAAAAATGAAATAGAGGTAGAGGTCGAACTCATTGACGTAGAAGGGAAAGTGCTTGTCCATCATAGTCGGTTTTTGGAAAGAGGGATGAATAAAATGCAAGTCCCAATGGATAGGCTTGTTCCTGGTGTATATTGCGTACGGCTGAATAGTAGCGAGAATGTTTATGTAGAAAGGATTGTGAAAATGTGAGTTTTTCTGTTTTTTCAGAAATATTACGAATAGATATTCCCATTTCTCGGTTAAAGGATTTATCAAGATTTAGTAAATACAAATTCAAAAAGCCTGCTCCTGATTTCAGGAGCAGGCTTTTTGAATTTGCCTTAGTTATTTTTCCGACGAACCTAAAGTAAAATGCCGGCCAGCAAATAGCTAATTTTGGGCATCATTTAAAATTATGTGGAAATCCTACCTCAACGGCTTCAAAGCATACCTCCAACTGGAACGTTCCATGTCCGGCAACACCATCGAAGCCTATATGCGGGACATCAGTAAACTGGTACAGTACTTAGAAATTCAGGAATTGATCGTTTCTCCTGAAAATATCACCCTCAACCTCTTGCAGGACATGCTCAAATGGCTCAACGACCTTGGCCTAGACATCCGCTCACAGGCACGTCTCATTTCCGGCATTAAAGCATTTTACAAATACCTCCTCATGGAGGACATCATCACTACCAATCCGACCGAACTTCTTGAAACGCCCCGCCTTAGCCGTAAAATACCAGAGGTTTTGACATACGATGAAATACGCCGAATGACAGAAGCCATTGACCACAGTGAACCGCACGGTCTCCGCAACCGGGCCATGATCGAAACCCTCTATGCCTGTGGCCTCCGCGTAACCGAACTTCTCAACCTCCGCATTACCAACCTGTTTCTCAATATTGGTTTTGTCAAGGTTTTAGGGAAAAACAATAAAGAACGCTTGGTGCCTATTGGCGAAGAAGCCATCAAGCACATTGGCTTTTATGTGGATGGCGTTCGCCAACATTTGAAAATAAAAAAGGGCTGCGAGAACATCCTGTTCCTCAACCGCCGGGGCGGCCAGCTCAGCCGCATCATGGTTTTTTACATCATAAAAGACTTGGCAAAATTGGCGGGCATTGAAAAGACCGTCAGCCCGCACACCTTTCGGCATTCCTTTGCCACCCACCTTATCGAGGGCGGTGCCGACCTGAAAGCGGTACAGGACATGCTTGGCCATGAGTCCATCACCACTACAGAAATTTATACTCACCTTGATACAGATTATCTGAAAGAAACGGTTCTGAATTTTCACCCAAGGAATGTAGCCATGCGCAGGACAACCAGCAGCTAACTTTGTTAAATTTCGGCAAATGCAGCACCTTTGGGGGCTTTTTATTGATTAAAGATTAACGATATGCGATTTGTGACTGGTACTAAAATCAAAAATCGCATATCGTTAATCTTTAATCTGTTTTCACCTATTCTTTTGTAAAAAGGCGGAATGCTTGTACGAACAAAACCATTGCAGGACTACTTGGGATCGAAGCGCTTTAAGTTCGGCTTTATCGTATTTATTTTCATTGCCTTCTTCCTCACCAACTGCGCCAACCCCATCCCCCCCACAGGCGGCCCAAAAGACGAACGCCCCCCGCAACTTGACACCCTCAACTCTACCCGCAACATGCAGACCCGTTTTGAAAAAAAAGACATTGTGCTGGCCTTTGATGAATGGGTGGAATTGAAAGACGCCTTCAACCAGGTCATCGTCTCGCCGCCACTTGAGTTCCGGCCTACCATTGAGCGGAAGAAAAAAACCATCCAGTTCAAGTTCGACGAGCGGGAAACGCTGCGGGACAGCGCCACCTATGTCATCAATTTTGGCGAAGCCATTAAAGATCTGACAGAAGGAAATGTGGCGCCTATCGTCTTTGTGTTTTCCACTGGTGATTACATTGATTCGCTTTCGGTGGAAGGAACCATCGTCGATGCTTACACTGGTGAACCTGTAAAGGATGTACTCTTTATGCTTTATGAAAATCTCGCTGATTCAGTTTTTAAAACAGAACGGCCTTTCTATTTTGCCCGAACCGATGAAACTGGGAAATTCATAGTTAACAACATCAAAGCAGGCACTTTTAAAGCCACAGCCTTAGTGGACAAAAACCTCAACTACCGCTTCGATAACGAAGCCGAGCAAATTGCCTTTCTCGATTCCACCATTGCTATTAAAGGCGTTGAAAAAAACGTTATTGACACCACTGCTCTCATTAGGGATAGTTTGGAAATGGATAGCGTTCAAATTGATTCGACCCGTTCCAATCAACTCCCTTCCAATGAATTGCCATCAAATATTGAAACAGGTGAAATAACAAATACTGACACATTGCCCTCCCTTATTGATAGTTTACAAATCGACAGCACTATCATTGACAGTACAACCGTTGGCAACCAACCCCCAAACCAAAAACCAAAAACCAACCTGCCTGTCGGCGAGGCAGGAAACCAAAAACCCATCGTCCTAAGACTTTTCGAAGAAGAAAAAAAGCTTTTCTTGCGCGACGATGAAACCAAAACCTACGGCATGGCAAAACTCGCCTTCAACCGGGAACCTTATGATGCCGTGGTCACTTACGACAGCATCGGCCAATACACTTATTTAGAAAAACAAAAGGACACCTTGTATTTATGGTATGCTATGGAGGCCGATGCTGCCTTTAATATATATGTACAGCGAGATACTCTCATTGACACCATAGGAATTGCCAGCGGATTAAAAGAAAAATTTTATGAAGATGCCAAACTCGAAGTCGTTGGAAAAGCCCCCCCCCGTACACCTGTGATTCCCCCCGAAGGCAGCTTTGAATTGGTGTGGAACCATCCCATTTTTTCATTTGATGAAAACCTGATCCGGTTGTATGAAGACTCTTCAAAAACCATCGTTCCCGGAAATTTCAAAATCGATTCTATTGAACAAAGGAAATTACTGATCCATACCGAATGGAAGGAAGATACCTTATATGAAGCAGAACTCTTACCCGGCAGTATCACTGATATTTTTGGATTGCAAAATGCAGATACCATTCGCCGCAAATGGATGGCAGGTCTGGTAAAAGACTTCGGCTCCATGACGCTCCGTGTAAAAGACCTGCGCCCTGATACTTCTTATGTAGTCCGTCTTTTAGCCAAAAATGAAGAACTGGTGAAAAAATTTGAGATAAGGGATTCACAAACCTTTGAAACCAAGCTACCCTATCTTTCTCCTGATACTTATAGTTTAGAAATAATAGAAGACCTCGACCACAACGGCCGATGGACTACAGGCAGCTACGATCTCAAACGCCAACCCGAACGGGTACAAAAGGTGACTCTCGAAGAAGTGCGTGCCAACTGGGAGGTTGATGCAGAGGTAAGCGTTCAGTTTGACAGTCTACAGTCACCAGTTAGCAGTCCGCAGTTGGGTGAGCAGCAAACGGAAGATAGTGGCAGCCGTATGCCGGGGAGGAGACAATGAGTTCGCACCTTCTGGAATATTTTCCTCAACCCCTACGACCCGCCACGGCAATTCAGCCAACTGGCCTTGCAGGAGATCGTTTGGAAAAACAGGTTTTTTTGAGTGCGGGAACGGTGTTGTTTTCGTTGAGGGCTTTGTATTCACAGAAGCGGGAGCGGTATATATTTGAGAGGGGCAGTTGTTTCAAGTTTAGCGCAGCGTAACTTGAAACGCCCTTTTAAGCAGTCTGTGACTGCCGCCCAGAGGGCATTCTCACCCAAGCCGCTACTTTTCAATAACAGCATTTTTTGTTGCAAAGCAACCTTCCTACATTTGAAAGAAAAACAACTATGAGCAGGGTATTAAAAATTAAAAACCAGGAAGGACTTTATTTCGTCACTTTTACTATTGTACACTGGATAGACCTTTTTACGAGATCAACATATTCAGATATCGTAATTGATTCCTTGAAATATTGCCAAAAGAACAAAGGACTCTGCATCCATGCCTTTGTCATCATGTCCAACCACATGCACATGATTATCTCCAGAAAAAAGGACGGGGAACCCCTTTCGGGCATTATCAGGGATTTTAAAAAACATACCTCCAAGGAAATTGTCAAGCATATTGAAGCTGGCAGGGAAAGCCGACGGAATTGGCTGCTGCGGGCATTTGCATGGGCAGGGAAATCCAACCCGAATAATAAAAGTTATCAAGTCTGGCAACAGGACAGCCATCCGGTGGAATTGGTCACGCAAAAATTTACCCTGCAAAAATTGGAATACATCCACCTGAATCCCGTCAGGGCGAAAATAGTTTTTAATCCTATTGATTATGTGTTTTCCAGTGCAACGGCTTATGCTGGCCGGGAAATGGAATGCCCACTGGCAATTGATTTGTTGAATATTCCTTTGATGTGAAGTTGCAGGTTGTTGCCCTTCCGGGCGGCAGTCACAGACTGCGTGTCAGGGGCGTTTCAAGTTGCGCTGCGCTAAACTTGAAACAGCAGGAATCTTTTCTTTTGGTAAGAGATAGTATGGGCAAAGGTTGCCTTTGTTATCACTATATACATTTACATGTAATTTTGCATCTTCATCGTAATAAATATAAGATTTCATTTGTTTTAATTAATTTAAGTTCGACAAATATACTCGCTATCCTATGTTTTAGAAAGTAAGGAAAACCTCATCGAATGTTACTTTTCAGGCAAATGAAAAGATTTTATTGAATCTGAAAATATCATAACTTCATCACCTTTTCTGGGCTTAGCTGCATGATAATTCAAATCAAAAATTTGCTGTCTTCTTTTAGGATACAATTTTCTTATTGCTTCAACATTGTCATATGTTAAAATCCAATTTTGCCTAAAGCTGCTATTCAAAAATTTAGATAGCTTTTTGTGGTCTTTTTCTTTATAGTGATTGAGATAAAGTGAGCTTCCTTTGACATAGTAAGGAGGGTCGACATAGAAAAGTTTGTTTTCAATTGTAAGATATTTTTTCATCAATTCCACTCCGTCCATGTTGTGAACTTTAATTCTTTTCTTGTAAAGTGATATCTTCTCAATTCTTTCAATCAAGTTTTTTTTATTAAACCTTGCATCAATTTTCCAATTCCCTTTTTGTGATGTTCCGCCTATTGGGCCTCCACTTATGATTCCTGACCTATTTGTTCTATTCAAGTAGAACGAAGCAAAGCCAAGTTCAATCAATTTTGACTTTTTATTTTTATAAACATTTTTAATTTGATGCCATTCTTTAAGGTTCAATTTAGATGAATGAATCCGATCAATAAGCTCATTTGTATTATTCAAAATTGAATGCCAGATCGCATAGATCGATCGGTCAAAGTCATTAATTATTATTTTTTCTACTTTTTCATGAAACAATAATTCAAGCGCAGCGCCAGCCCCCCCCGCATAAGGCTCAATGTAGGTGCAGTGCTCCATAGAATTGGCATCAATTAATTCTGAAAAAAACCTACTTAGACTCGCTTTGCCTCCTGGGTATCGAAGAGGACTGAAAAAATTATTTGATTTTTTAATTGTGATTTGTATGGAGTTGGAGTCGGATTCCATTGCTAAGGGTTTAAAATTATCTTGAAAAGGTTCTCAAGTAGTGCAAATGTACTTCTTACATCCTTTTCTGTCGAAGTATAATTTTCATTGTGGTTTATCCCATGCATTCTCGCAATTGAGTATTTTCCATCAAATTTTGTTTTTTCCAACTTAAGCGCATCAATTAAATTTTGGTCGGTTATTTTCGAAGATTTACCATTAATAATGAATTGAAGCATTGTTCCAATAGAAGGATTATGTTTTGGATTGTTTTTAGTGATTTTTGAAAAATCACCACTTTCTTTAAAAAATGTAACTAATGCACATTCCAAGAAACTTCTAAGGAAATCATGAGTTGCGTTAGGATAACTCTCAACATTTATGGCCGCTAATTCATTATACATAATCCTCAGAGATGAGCTGCTCAAATTGTAAGGAATGTCTGTTTTTTTGAAAAGTGTTTTAAGTTTTCGTGGTGTCCTTTTTGCCTTTGATTTAGGTTTAGGTTGTTCTTTAAAATTTGCTGCGGTTGCTTTACCTTTTTTAGATTTATCAGGTTTTAAATCTTTTGGAACACTTAAAATATACTTCTTTCTCTCCTTTGATGTATTATATTTCCGAGAATCTATAGTGCCATCTGCTACATCCTCCACTATCTTTTTGTAGCCTTTTGTAAATTCAGACTTCCTGATATTTATCCTAACTTCGCCAGTATCTTTGAATTCAATACCCAAAAAATCTTTTATATTCTTGTCATCATAAAAACGTTCGAGGTTTGTAATTGGGAAATTCCTATCATCATGGACAAATGGTTCTAATTCTTCGGGTAAGTTTTTTATTGACTTGGCGATCTTGTGCATTTCTATCATCTTTACATGACGTACAACATCGTGTTGAGGATATTCTGCAATTATCTCTTCAACTTTTTTTCCATTATCTATTAAGCTTTTATAAAAATAGGCTTGTCTGAGCGGTTTCCAATTTCTTTTATAATTAATAGTATGCTTATTAGCTATATGCTTAATAGCAGCATCTCTACTCGGAGCAATTACCACATAAATTTTTGTAATTTTTCTACTAGTATATTTTTTAATCAAATTTTCAAAATGTGGAACAGTAGAAGGTGTAAACATGCCTTTTAAAGCAGCTAACCTTCTGTTCCCCTCAATAATTATTAAATTTTTATTCTCCTTGACAGCTATTGGAAATTCATCTGGGAAAACGCCATTTTCAGAGTAACTTTTTACAAGTTCAAGAGCTTGCTCGTTCTCAAACATATCTTGAATTAGAGCATTTTGATCCTTGCTTGAAATAGGAGTTCTTATATTCTTTTGGTCTAAATACAGATTAGTTATTTCGTGTTCTTCTAATGGCCAATTCATAATTAACTATTTGTTTGAATTAAAGGATATCTTTCTTTGTGTGCCTTTAAAGTATTAGGTTATTGTAATAAGAATATCATTTTGCTTAACATTGGCGCTAAGATAAAAATTCCCCCCACTTTGCCTTACCTGTTGTCGCAAGTTTAGTGAAACGTAACTTGCGACTCCCCTTTCAATCAGCCGTCTGTAACTGAAGAATTGGATAGGCAGCTATTTTGCTATTACTGGAATCCAACCAACCCCTCCCTCCGCATCCCTCACCAATTGGTATTCTCCATTTTTGCCAATCACCGCTACCTCTTCCTCAGATGGCAAGGCGGATATAGGTGCAGCTTTTTGAAAAGGCGACTGCAATAACTCAGTAGTCTCTGCAAACCTAATTTTGTTGATAGCACGATTGACATCTTCAAGGCTATTGGCAGGCAAATAGCCAGAACGACAATCAGGGCTACTTACCCGATACCAGGAACTGCTGGTTGCAACGATCTGCATAGGCAGGTGCCTGTTCAAGGTAGTGAGCGTGGTACTACCAATTTTCGGACTCGTCCTCAGGCGGGTGTTTGGTTGACTTATCCAGGTGAGTCGTCCCAATTGCGAGGTATCAGCACGAATGGCTGGGGCCTTTTTTGTTTGATTGGCTACAAAGGGATAAGTTACTGTGTCTTTATTAGACGGACTTATCCTGTTTTAGTTGCCAATGATGGGACAATGAAGTAGGAACGTATGCATGGGTGCTCCGATCCCAACAGAGACTGACGAACTGCCAACTGTGGACTGCCTTACTCTTGTTAAACCTTGTTTACCTTCCGTTAAACGAACGTTAAAATGGATGTGGTTCAAATTAGCGGCAACCACCTAAGTCGTTCATTTTTAACTATTTATAAAAACATTAAAGAAAACCTAAAATAATCGCAGATGTAACATTGGCCACAAAACGTTGTCTTAACTTTTGAAAGGCGGTGGAATGGTTAATTTTGTCGGCGATTTGAAAAACAGAATTGGGGATGACGCTCTGGGCAGTATTTTTCACCAGCACTTCCCAATAAAATTTTACAACAAATAAAACTCTACAATCATGGTAAAAAACATTGTTTTAGCACTCCTTCTTATCGGTTCTGCATTTACGGTCAACGCCCAGCGCATTGCATACGTTGATGTCGCAGCCATCCTTGAAAGTATTGCCGAATACCAGGAGGCCCAAAACGAACTGGACGAACTGGCCGCCCGCTGGCGCACGGAGATCGCCGGGGAATATGATAAAATAAAAGGGGAATACAACCGCTATCAGGCCGAGCAGGTTTTATTGAGCGATGAAGCCCGCCAGGCAAAGGAGGAAGAGATCATGGAGATGGAAAAAGGCGTCCGGGAAATGCAAAAAGAACGCTTTGGCCCAAAAGGATTGCTCTTTGAAAAACGGAAAGAACTCGTACAACCTATCCAAGACAGGGTGTATGCCGCCATAGAAGAATATGCCGGCGACCGTGGCTACGATTTCATTTTCGATAAAAGCGGGTCGGCTGGGATGATCTTCGCCAACCCCGAATACGATAAAACAAATGATATAGTGGATAAGATAAGGAAGAATTGATTGCCGATTGTGGGTTGCCAGTTGCGGGTTGTTAGTTGTTTTTGGCAACCGCCAACTCGCAACCTGCAACTGACAACCAACCAATTCCTTACTTTTGCACTCTTATTTTTGATGAGGCCTTTTGAAAAAGAAAAAATTCAAGGTCATTTACAAATAAAACTCAAGTAGCAAATCAAAAATGAACTGAAAGGTTATTTTACAAAACGACGGGCCAGGTTCGCTTGTTTTTTCCCGAAATATCGGGACTGGCTATTATAATTTTCATTTTAATTTTGATTGCATACGACTAAACTATGATGAAAGTATTGTTTAAATCAGGAATCTTGCTTGCAGCATTTATCCTCATTACTGATGCTGTGCAGGCTCAAAAATTTGGCTATGTAAACTCTGGCCTTTTAGTAAGTGAAATGCCGGAAATGAAACGGCTTCAATCAGAACTTGAAAGCCATCAAACCATGCTCAAAAAGAAAGGCGAGGCGGAAGTGACCAAGTTCAAGCAAAAAGAACAAGAAGCCGTTCAGAAAAAGCAAAGAGGCGAAATGACGCCAAAGGAAGAAGAAACTGTGATGGCGGAATTGCAAAAAATGCAAGAAGATATTTACGCCATGGGGGCTGAGATGGAAAAAGAATTGGCTGAAAAGCAAGAGGAAGGTATGAAGCCCATTTTGGAAAAGGTGAATGAGGCTATCAAAGCCGTAGCAACCGAGGGTGGTTTCCAATATATCTTCGATACCCAGGCAGGTGTGATCCTTTATGCCGATGAATCTGCCGATGTGACCGAGTTGGTGAAAGCCAAGATCAGCATGTAGCCCACTGGCAGACATTATAATGATATAGGGAAAACGGGGCAGTCTTGAACAACTGCTCCGTTTTTTTTCGTTAAAACAATGTTGCCAACTGAATACTTCCCACTACCACTGAACCCGTGCAACCCTTCTCATCAAGCACTGTCAGTTATTAACGAAAAAACAACAGGATTTGGACTACGGAAGCACCCACAGGGAAATCATTGAAAAATGCATGCGTGGCGATCGCAAAGCGCAGTTCGACCTGTACAGGCTCTATTCACAAGCCATGTACAATATTTGCCTGCGTATGGTAAATGATGATCTGGATGCCGAAGACCTTCTCCAGCAATCCTTTGTCGATGTTTTCACTAAGATGTACAGTTTCCGCTATGAATCGTCCATCGGGGCGTGGATCAAGCGGATCGTTGTGAACAACTGCATCAATTTTTTGAAAAAACGGCGGCTACAGATCGAAAGCCTTGACGACCGCTACCACCAAGTCGCCGACGACTTGCCCCTTGACAGGCAACGGGTCAACATAGAAGCGATCAATGCAGCCATCCGGCAGCTCCCAGATGGATACCGGGTCGTGTTCAGCCTTTATTTGTTCGAAGGATACGACCACCAGGAGATCGGCCAGATATTGGAAATCACAGAAGCTACTTCCAAATCGCAATTCAGCCGGGCCAAAAAGAAATTAAGAGACCTGCTCGAAGGTCAGAAAATAAGGATAGATTAAATGGTTGGATGGTTATATGGCTAAATGGTTTCTTAACCATTTAGCCATATAACCATCCAACCATCAAGTAAAACTGAAGATGGATCAATTAGAAAAATTTATTCGTGAAAACCGAACCGCGTTCGACACGGAAGTGCCCAGCTTGAGGGTTTGGGCCAATATCAACAAACAGATTGACAAACGGCCCCAACCCAAAATAATTTGGATGCGCCGACTGCGATCTATTGCAGCTATCGCAATATTGGCAGTGACTGCCTGCGTTATTGGTTTTAAAATGGGAACAGCCTCAGCTGAGGCACGGTCATTGGCCGACATTTCCCCAGAACATGCAGAAATGGAACGCTTCTTCAACAAACAGATAGAGGAGAAGATGGTCAAATTGGCAAGTTACGAGCAGGATGGTTTTGTAAAAGCCGATTTTCAGGAACTGGACGTCATTTATGAAGAACTCCAACAGGAATTGGAAAAAATCCCTGCCGGCACTATCAATGAAGACCGCGTAATTCAGGCCATGATCAGCAATTACCAAACGAAAATAGACATCCTTGAGCAAGTGCTCGAAAAGGTTCAAACAACCGGACAAACAAATTTAAAAACTGAAGAAAATGAAGTTAGTATTTAAAAATCGGCGCGTGCGCCAACTGGTCAATTGGAGTGCCCTAGTACTCGGCCTCACCGCTCTACCCTATCTGGGCTTTGCGGGAGACCCAGTTCAGCAAGAGCAACCTATCCCAGAACAACAGGAACAACCCGAGCAAGACGCTCAGGAATTTACTAAGACGGTCAAAAAGGAATTTCCCATTTCAACCACTGGGATTGTTGATTTGACTAACAAATATGGGAAAGTCGAGGTACACACCTGGGAACGAAACCGGGTAAAAATTGATGTAACCATTGTTGTGGATGCCCGAAGTGAATCCGCTGCTCAGGACGTATTCGACCGCATCCAAATTGATTTTAGCAACGACGACGATTTTGTAAAGGCCGAAACAACCATTGAACCCAGCAACAGTTGGTGGGGCTCAAACAATAACAAATCGGAGTTCCAGATCAATTATGAGGTATATATGCCGGAAAGCTGTAACCTTGAACTGAACAACCAATACGGCGACTCCAGTGTGGAAGCTATTTCAGGAAAAGCAGATGTGAAAGTCAAATATGGCAATTTCCAGTTGGATGGTGTCGGTGGCGACCTCCACGTTTACCTTGGCTACGGTAATGGAACTATTGCAAAAGCTAGGGATGTAACAGCCGATGTTTCCTACAGTAAGATCAATTTCAATGACGTGCAAGATGTTAATTTCGACACAAAATATTCCAAAGTATATGTGGATAAAGGTGCCGTTATAAAAGCGGATTCCAAATATGACCATTTCTACTTTGGAAAAATAGACCGCCTCAACTGTGAAAGCCATTATGGCAATGTAGAAATCAGTGATGCTGAAACAGTGATTGCCGATTCCCGCTACACCGATTACGTCGTTGGCAAACTTCGGGAAAACGCTGACTTTAACATCGAATATGGCGGCCTCAAATTGATGGACCTGACCAAGGGGTTTTCTTCTGTGCTCTTAGATGGAAAATATTCCGACTTCAAAATATATGTGGAACCCGAAGCAAGTTTTACCCTCGATGGTGCGACCAATTACGCCGCCATCAAATATCCTGACGCAATGGAAGTAACCTTTGAAAAGGACAAAGGCACTTCCCATGAAGTAAAAGGACATGTAGGCACAGCCGGGGCAAGGAGCATTATAAAAGCAAACTTAGAATACGGTGGATTGAGAGTAAGGTATAAAGAATAATAAATATTGGGCATTAGGTATTTTGCATGCCTAATGCTCAATTGCCGAAATATTATTTCATACTAATTCAACAAAGGCCATTCTGAATCATTTTTCGGAGTGGCTTTATTTTTTGTTACTATTCAGCAGGCTTTGTTTTTAGTGAAAAAATTACATTTTTTCTTCTTTCACTCTCCATGCTGAACAGTTACTATTTTTTTATAAATACTTGTCCGGAATATTTATCATTCATCACGATCGTTAAATAATAAATGCCAGGCTGTAAATGCCCTACGGGAATGGATTTGCTGTGTCCATTGATTTTTCCGCCTGATATTTTTTGTGAAATATTATTCATAATATAATAACGACCACCCATGTTTAAATTATCAGCATTTAAATTTAAAATATCATGAACAGGATTTGGAAAAATCTTTATATCATTTAATATATCCGGTTCATCTTTATTTGCCACTATGCCATCTAAATTAAATTGGCTGAAAAATTCCCAAATTTCCTCACTCGCATTAATATCTTGATTGGTAACACCAATGATAAGGGAAGCACCTGGCCATGTATGCCCACCGCCTTGAATTTTTATTAAAGACACTTTTGAGTTTTCGCATTCATTATAATCATAGCGAGTGGCTGTACATAAATCCGCTACACTGGTATTTGCAATAGCAATAGTATCGGCATCTAACCCACAGTTATTATTATTCACCCAAAAATCAATGACATCCTCGACAGCAATGCTCACCCCTGCTGTTCCATTATATGCTACCACTCCATCGGCTGTTCCATGTATTTCCAATACAGGTACTGGCCTGCCTGGTTCGCAAACAAACCCTGGGGCGTGGCTTCCCGTCACAGAGGCGATGGCCGCTATTTTGTCATTTAATTCGCAGGCCAAGCGGTAACTCATAAACCCGCCATTGGACATTCCACAAGAATAAACCCTCGACAAATTGACGGAATAATTTGCAGCCAGTTCATCAATTAAATTGCTGATGAAACCAACATCATCCTCTGTACTGCCAAACGCCCAACCAACATTCCATGATGCCCCTTCCCCATTGGGATAACAGACCAGAAAATTATTAGTCTCCGCTACTGCATCCATTTCTGAATAAAGTTGCTGCTGGGAAGCATTGGATGTATAACCATGAAGGTTGAAAACCAATGGGATTGGAGTGCCCGCTGCATAACTGGAAGGAACATACAAACGATAATCCCTTTGCAGTCCATCGTGTATCAGTGTCCCTTCAACCGTTTGCTGGCAGAAGACAGGGAGAGAAAAAATAAAAAACAATAAACTGAGTATGATTTTGGATCGCATAATTACTTTTGATTTTTCAAAAACCAAAAGTAATTGAGTTAACAACATTTATTACCTCCTGTCTATTATTATTTTTTTCACATACGTCCTTTTCTCTGTTTTTATATTCAAAAAAAGCAAGCCACCACTTGAATATTCGCTAATATCAAAATTCCTTTTTTTCAAATCAATTTTCTTTAATGGTTTTCCGTCGCTATCTATTAATTCCATTTCTTCTATTTTTTCCTCGTCACCTAAAAAAGAAAAATTTATCACACCATTTGACGGATTTGGATAAACAATTATTCCTTTGTCGTTTTGTGAAACATCATTTATATCGGATATTTCATATTGCGCCTCAATGAAGTTGAAACATTCCATCATTTCATCAGGAAAAGAAGAAAATGCGACGGTATGGCCAACACCGGGAATTTCATTTAAAATAGAAGTGCCCCCATTGCTTTGAATATCATTGTGCAACGCATTGGACACGTTAATAAAATTGGGAGCATCCGAAAGACCTATGCAAATACATGCTGGCGCAAAATCTGCGATATTGTCATAATTAGGTTGCAAATCAGCTTCATTCCCCGCAGCGAATGGAATGACACCCCGCAAATTGGGGATTGGCCCATCATCAGTATCCATTGCCACAATGACCGCATGCCTGCCACCAAAAGATAGCCCTGTTAAATAAACAAAGTCAGGGTCAATATTGTACATGGCCATCGCTGTATCAAGGGAATATTGGAAAAGCAGTTTTGTCTGGCCTTCCTCATCTCCAAAATGTTCTATGTTTTCAGGACATAAAATAATGGCATTCAAACTATCAGACAAAGGACGCAACTGATCCCGGAACTGCCCGGCATCAGTGTTGGGTCCACCTCGAAAACCGACCAGTATTTTGTATGCTTGATTTGGGTCATAATCCTCGGGCACGTAAAAATAGAGTGTCCTTGCCACGTTGTAGTCGGCTTGTGGGAAATTGACGGATAGCTGAAAACTACCTATCGTTTGAGCATTTAAGAAAAAAGGAAATAGGAGCAAGAGTAAAAAATTCTTCATAAAAAATTGTGTTTGGTGAGAAGCAAATGTCGAGAAAAGGATACCATTCCAATGTCGCTGCCTTGTCAATAAAAGGTAAGAGTAGAAAGGCATTTGGGGAAGCATAATTCTGTAATGATCCTGATTTGGCCCATGAATTCTAAAATAGCATTTCATTTTCTCGTTCCTTTTTTCAAACTTCAGGCAAGCAACTCAAATTTGGGATTTTACATTTAAAAAACAATTGGTTGGGTAAACGCATCGATAATCTGAATTTTTGTAGTGTGATAATGGTCTATTTTATCAGCGCATTTTATTTTATTTCTGTGGACTCGGAAACCTCTTTTCCATATTGATCTGTTCATGACGCTTGGCGGTAAAACCAAAGACGGGGATAAAGACATTGTTTTTTAGCAAAGGTCTATAAATGTTTAAGAATTAACCTAACCGAAAAAGGTTTGGAGTGGGCAAATTTGCTCAACGAACAATTGGAGGAAGTAAAAAACAATTTATTAAAAATTAAAATAGGCAATACCAATAAATCAAAGTTCAAGGTAATTAGAATACCCTTAATTCTTGAAAAAATTGGAGAAAAGGAACTTTCAATCAATAGTTTTAATAACTGCAAATTCGAAATATATAAAGACGATTCACAAAAGAACATGTAATTTTGTTTTTCACAACCAAATCATGGCTAAATTCCCTTGCAACAAATCATCTCTAAGAATTACTAATTGCTACCTTTTATAAACTGTACCATGAAACGCTTCTTGTATATATTGACCTTATTCCTATTGTTTCCTACTTGTCAAGAAAATATTTTGGACTATGATACTGCTATGAGTATTTGTGAAGAAAAACGCCAAGAAGCGATGAATTCAAAAAGAAAAAAAGGCATTGTGTTAATCCCGCGTAATTGTATCGTTGGCTGTCAACTCCCAGATATTGAAGCAAAATCCCTTTCTGGTAAAACTTATAACACGGAACAATTAATGGGCAATATGAACATAATTAATTTCTGGTTCATTGGTTGCCCCCCATGCATTAAAGAAATACCAGTCCTAAATACACTTGCAACCAAGTATTCTGACAGGAGCATTAATTTTTTAGCAATTGGGCGAGATAGCAATAAAGACCTTAATGAGTTTTTGTCGGAAACAGAATTCTGTTTTGATATTATCTCAGATGGGCGTCAATTAATTGAAGAAAAATTCAAATTGCCATGGGGGTTTCCAACTACTATGGTTACGGACACTAATAATATTATAATTGCCATGTTTGCTACTATAGATGAAAAAATCCTATCCAAAAAAATCGAACCATTGATTTTAAAATACTCAAAAGAGAAATAAATCTATGTTTTTTTCTTTCCTAACATCCTATCCACAAAAGGGTAACTAAAAACCACCGCCAAGATCAACACCACACCCAAATAAAACCCAGGCGATAATTCTTTATATTCTTCCAAAATAATCCAGGCGAGAAAAATCCCATATACCGGTTCAAGGTTTACCGTGAGGGAAGAAGCAAATGCAGTCAGGTGTTTTAATGCACGTAACGCCAATATCCACGTAAAAGTAGTGCAGCCCAATGCCAATATCAGCAAATAAATAAAATCTTTTCCCGACGGGATTAAATCCCCAATAGTATTAAAATCCATAAAAAACGGAATCAACAAACACAACACCAGCCACGCACTCGACATTTCAATAAACGTAATGGAATAAGGCTCGGCCTTACTGATCCATTTTTTATTTAATGTACCAAAGACCGAAGCGAGAAAAGCAGAGAGTAGGCCAACCCAAATTCCAGTGTGCATGGAGGCATCCACACTATCAACGATGAGGGCCATGCCGGGTATGACGAGAAAGCCGAGAAATATTTCCCAATATTTAAATTTGGTTTTTAAAATAAGTGGTTCGATGATAGCGGTAAAAAATGCCGTAGTGGCCATGCACACCAAAGTAATAGAGGCGTTGGACAATTTAATGGCCCCAAAAAAAGTGACCCAATGCAGCCCGGTGAGTGCCCCTGCAAAAGCAAATTGCAGGATGGTCTTGCGGGGCAATTTTAATATGGTCCTGCCCCCTTTTACAAAAAACACCAAGCTAATGCTTGTGATGAGTACCCGCCACCACACCAGCATGAGTGCCGACATCTGGATCAGGTCACCTAAAATGGCGGTAAAGCCCCAGAGAAAAACAGCGATGTGCAATTCAAAGTATGCTCTTTTGGTGGCACTCATGTGGTCGAGGGAAGCGGTCAGTGCAGTCATAACGGTATTGGGCTATTAGGTACTGGGGCATCATGGTATTGAGGTATTAATTTATTGGAATTCAAAACGCAAATTTGTTATACCCACTTTATTACTGACCAAGTGTTTAAATAAATTTTAACGGCAAAAGAACAAAATGCGGATTGGATTGTCTTTTTTTGCGGCTGGTAAATAGTGATTAGTGATTCGTTGATTAGTGATTAGACATACACAAGCAAAGTTTTCTGTAACCTATAAAATCCCCTATTCCCTTCAACTGTCTAATTATACTATTCGATCGTTTACTAATCACTAATCAACAAATCACTAATCACCTAAATCATGGCACTCAAAACAGGCGACAAAGCCCCTAACTTTAAATTGTACAATAGCGAAAAAGAAGAAGTTTCGCTAGATAGCTTTCAGGGACAGAACTTAGTCCTTTTATTTTTTCCTCAGTCCTTTTCCAGTGTTTGCACCAAAGAATTGTGCAGCACCCGTGACGACATTGCCTTTTACCAAAACCTCGACGCACAGGTATTGGCCATTTCTGTTGATTCCATTTTTACGCTGGGCAAGTTCAAGGAGGATCAAAAATTGAATTTCCCCTTGCTCTCCGATTTCAACAAAGAAGTTTCACGGGCATATGATGCTTTGCACGAAGACTGGATATTGGGCATGAAAGGCGTTTCCAAGCGTTCGGCATTCGTGATCGACAAAACAGGTGTCATTCGCTATGCGGAAGTTTTGGAAAATGCGGGGGAATTACCGAACTTTGACGCCGTTAAATCTACACTGGAATCTTTGTAAAAAACTTCCAATCAAGTCTATGCCTTACAATCCACTACTCCCAGACGAAGACATTGATGTGCTCCTCGAAGAGGAAATAAGCGACGATACCGGAACAGGTGAGCTATCTCAATTGATCGTTTACAACGATGATGTAAATTCGTTCGATTGGGTCATTGAGTGTTTTACCAAAATACTCAAACATACCTTGCAACAGGCAGAACAACTTTCCCTCATCATCCATACAAAAGGAAAGGCTACTGTTAAAACAGCCCCTTTCAAAGAATTGAGGGCACCCAAAGATGCTTTGGTGGACAGAGGGCTGTCGGCGGTTATAGAAGAAGCAAATTAAGGTGTCAGTGCATTTCTTTTCTTTAGCGGGCAATTGGGTAATCCCCAATTGCCCGCTTTCTGTTCTTAGTCCAAATCTTTCTTTTCTGTAAAATGTTGAGTTGAAAATGCCCGTCTTTTTGCTTACTGATGATCCTTTTCTGTTCCCTTCGCCTGAAATGGCGAACAGCGAAGGCATTCTGGCAGTCGGAGGCGACCTGTCACCTGAACGCTTGATATTTGCTTACCAACATGGCATATTTCCTTGGTTTACCGACAATGAGCCTATACTTTGGTGGTCGCCCGATCCGCGCTTTGTACTTTTTCCAAGAGAATTGAAAATTGCCAAAAGCATGCGGCCCTATTTCAACCAACAAAAATTCCAAGTGACTTTTGACAAAGCATTTGAGCAGGTTATCCGCCAATGCCAAAAGCCGCGCAAAGGTCAATGGGCTGGTAGCACTTGGATCACCAAAGGCATGATAGAAGCTTATCAGAGTCTGCACGATCTGGGCTATGCCCATTCAGTGGAAGTATGGGATGGGGAAAAACTGGTAGGGGGACTGTACGGGGTTTCCCTCGGCAAATGTTTTTTTGGGGAGAGCATGTTTGCCAAAACCAATAATGCTTCGAAATATGGCTTCATTGTACTGGTGAAAAAATTGGAGCAACTTGGCTTCCAACTCATTGACTGCCAGCAACAGACAAAGCACCTTGGCAATTTAGGAGCGAGAGCCATTGCCCGGTCAGCCTTCCTTGATTTTTTGAAAGAAAACGAAAATGAAGAAACGTTGGTGGGTGATTGGACAGCGCTGCATTCTTAATATTCGTTGGGTGTTTGATTAAGATAGTTTTCAAATGCGGAAACGTTTAAAGATGGTAAATTGCCAATCAGCTATGAAAGCGGAGGCTTTTGCCCTTGATCCGCAGTGGCTGTCTTTTCTGTTCTTTGGACAATGGTAATTTCTAGCCGTTTGAGCAAAGAGAGTAATACTTCAAGACCAGGGAGATGTTTAATTTCCAATACAAGTTGCATAATTTCATTTCTTACAAGGGTTAGGTAAATCTTCTCCAATCAATTCAACTTTTTTGATGAATGGGTGCCTTATGTTACATTTGAAAGCTTGCATGGATTTTCTTCATACAGGGCAAAAGTTGAAAATGATATTCAAGCATGGCTTGATTCGACACCTGCGGAATTGTTCAGTGCTTATGACGACCCCGATAACACTTCTCCAGTGATGGATGAATCACAGAGAGCTTTATTAAATGAAAACGGCTTTGCCAAGGTCGGTGACGACACTTTGTCTTTGGATGATTGGACGGAGAAACTACTATTGGACGATTGTGCCTTTTTGAGATCAAGAGATCATGAATTTGACCTCAATGATGATCCATTGTTGGTAAACCGAAGACTGTATGTAAGAATCAGAGTTGAGTCAGGCTTGATAACTTCCAATTTAAAAGGGGGTTATTAAAAACTACCGTAAGGTGGGCGGGAAATATAAGCAAAGAAGAGCTACTTTAAAGATGGTGGCTAGTGGCAGTTCTTATAATGGAGACTGTGTTCTGATGCCACAGTATTGGAGCAAAACGAAAGATTATAAAAAGAAGAAAAAACGCAAAGCCAATGCCCGTATTTGGCTGCTTTGGAGAGAAGCACTTGTTGATGCTACAGACCCAAGCTGGCCGGCCAATGCGTGCGTTGCACATGGTTATTGGGACAATGACAACAAATATTACCCAGTGGGCTTGTTCAGATGATTTTGGATATGCACAAGGAAATCCAGTTGTACTTATTGTTAATGGCAGCAGTTCTGCCCCAATTTATCTTGGGGCAGAACTACTTAGGCATGGGGGGGCATGTTGCCCCACCGATTACAATCAGTAATTGTTGCAATTCCTATGTTGATGTGAAGCCCATATTGGCGCCTGCCTATTCTTTGTCGTACAAAAAGATATGGGGCAGGAAAAAAGGCGATAAGTGGTACTTGGAGGCTGGTGGCTATAAAATGGGGCTTGGCTTCAATTTTAAAAGATATTCCAATGATACTTTGAATGTCTGGACTGAATCAAATATTAGACATGTAGGGTTTCCTTCTATTTTTATAGGGGCGGGAAAGTATTTTTACTTAAATAAAAAAAGAAGCCGTGCTTTTTCTGCCGGTCTGGACGGAGCCTTCCGCATTGTACATGACTATGGTGGGTTTTTCAACTCCCGCTTTGGTCTTACTGAATCTTTGGATGACCACACTTTTCCTTTTTCCCTACGGCTAAATGCTGGGTACAATATCCATTGCAAAGTTTTCAGGCAAGTGCCAATCCATGTGCAGTTTTATACAAAACTGTCCTTTCAGGCAATCGCCAGAAGCCCCCAGTACATTGTTGACCCAATAACGGGCGAAAGGAATGAAGATGGGAAATACAGTTTGAACAATTCGGAACTGGGGGTGAAGCTTTACGCAGACCTTGGCAAGGAATACTACAAAATAGACTGGGAGAAAGAACGTAAAAAGACAAAGGTGAAAAGGACAGGCAGGGCAAACATCAGGTGGTCGGTGGAAGGCCAGTTGTACGCCCCAGACCGAACCGAATATTATATTCCCCAAGTGCCAGATAGTTTTTCTTTGAAAGGTGTAAAAATCAGTCTGGCCAACCAGATCAATGTAAAATCGGAAGTGGTGCATTTCAAAAACCAGGACTGGGCAACGGTCTTCGCCATCGGCCTTGGCCAAACAAGCAGCACCACCCATTTTATAGCCCAGCCCGCTTTTACCCGGGACAGCCAATTGATAGACAACCCTACGGGCGGCCCTATTGGCTGGCACCTGATACCAAGCCTTGGGCTTGCCCATAAACATGCTTTTGGGAAAAAACAGTTGCAGCATTCCCTTTCCGTTACACTGGTCATACCCATCACCAAAGAGGATGACCTGATCATTATGGACGAGCGGCCCTTCCGTCTACTGCCCGACCATTCGCCCCACCTGTTGGATGGGGATATTAGCCATAGGTATGGCAGGAATGATGTACTGTTCGGTCTGGAGTATCAACCTGAAATATTGTTCAGGATGGACAATCGGGTGTTCATGGGATTGGGCCTTGTTTTCAACTACAGCTGGGGCGTCATCGCACATGGAAGGGTGACAGTTGATAATGAGCAGACTCAATACTATGGAGGCATTACGCAGGGTTTTTCCAAGATAGGAATCACTGCAAGGGTGGGTTGGAATTCCCAGAAGCAAATTTGAATGGCTGAAAGTGGTGGTTTTTGCCGAAAAAGAGGCAACGTTATAATTAATGTTGCCTCTTTTTATTGTTTTCCATAACCTGCTTTTCATAGAATATAAAACGGTAAAGTGGTTTTTATCAAAACATCATTTTTATAGAAATATCCTGCTCGAAATATTTACTTAAAAACAATATGGCCTGTATAAGTATTTGGTTTTCAACCTTTAAAAAACATTTTCCAACAAAGGAAAAAAAAGAATGCCTGCGTTTTGAAAAGCCCCTGTAAATACTACCTTTGCGCCGATTTTCAAACAGGGGTCAAACAGCACCAAAAAAAAGATTTAGATGCGCCGATATATCCTTAGTTTTATTTGTCTTTTCTTCTTTTCATTTACAGCATGTACACAAGATCACGGAGCCAATCATAATGATAGCCATAGTGAAGAACACCACAGCAGTTGTGGCGATCTTGAAAAGCATGATTTTGATCCTGGAGCTACCGCTTTCCATCACATTGCCGATCAGAACATTTATTCCATCGGTCCATTCCATATTCCACTCCCATGTTTCTTGTATGCTCCAGAACATGGCTGGTCAATTTTCTCTTCCGGTAAATTTCACGCCACCTCACACGGAAATGGCCATGTAGCGATCGACAAATATGTTTTGGTGGAAGGAATGGTCATGAGAATCAACGACCCAAGTTTCCCTGATGGTGAAGTAGAGGTGGAGGCTCATCCTTTCTGGGAAAAAGTCGCACAAGAAGATGGAAAGGAAAAAGATGTGGCTTTCATTTGTAAAGGTGGCCAATTGTACGAAACCGAGCAAAGGAGTACTGCTGATGGTGGATTGTTTGGCGGAGGCATCACTTCTTTCTACGATTTTTCATTGACAAAAAATGTGGTCACCATGTTGATCATATTTGCCCTGCTGGCGTGGATGTTCCTCTCCATTGCAAAAGCTTACAAAACCCGTGACGGGATGGCACCCTCTGGCCTACAGTCGTTGATCGAGCCAGTGTTCCTTTTTATTCAGGACGATGTGGCCAAACCTTTCCTCGGCCATAAATGGGAAAAATACCAGCCATTTTTGATGGCTTTGTTTTTCTTCATCTTAGGGCTCAACCTTTTTGGGCAAATTCCATTTTTTGGCGGTTCCAACGTGACGGGCAATTTGGCTGTCACCTTAGTATTAGCTGTCATCGTTTTCATTGTAACCAATATTAATGGCAACAAGCACTATTGGGAACACGTCTTCTGGATGCCCGGCATCCCACCTATCCTTAAAATATTAATTATTACGCCCGTTGAGATATTGGGCTTGTTCATAAAGCCTGTTACGTTGATGCTTCGTCTTTTTGCGAATATCACTGCCGGGCACATGGTAATCGTCATTTTTGTGGGCTTGATCTTTATGTTTGGAAAATCGGGTGAGAATGTCCCTGCCAGTCTTGGCACTGCCGTAGGTTCTACATTGCTTGGCCTGTTTATGATGGCCATTGAGTTGTTGGTAGCATTTATCCAAGCATTTGTTTTCACCATTTTGACTGCTTCATACATAGGAGCAGCCACCGAGGAAGCACATCATTGAAAGAGTTTGAGAAAAATTGCCCCCAATCAATCAAACAATTAGCAATCAAACAATTTAACAATCATATTTTTTAATCATAAATTTTTTCAAATTATGGGTGGTTCAATTGCCGCAGTAGGAATGGGTCTCGCAGCTATCGGAGCTGGGATCGGTGTTGGTCGTATTGGTGGTGACGCCATGACCGCTATCGCCCGCCAGCCTGAAGCCATCGGCGACATCCGTGCCAACATGATCTTGATGGCAGCCCTCGTTGAAGGTGCTGCTCTGATAGCGATCGTACTTGGTTACTTGGTTGCCTAATCAGGCCATTCCGGAAAAAAAGGATCAGTCACCCAGCGGTTGGCTGGGGGCTGGTCCACTTTTCACAGACACCTTACACAAATTCTCAATCTCGATATAAAATCAACTGTACGATGATATACCTTATAGATTTTACACCAATCAAACCAGACTTTGGTCTTCTCTTCTGGACTACTATCATTTTCCTTTTGTTCTGGTTCATCATTGGCAAATTGGCTTTCCGCCCCATTGCCGATGCCTTGAAAAAAAGGGAAGGCGACATTCAGGATTCATTGGATGAAGCCAAAAAGGCACGTCAGGAAATGGCCAACCTCAAAGCAGAGAATGAAGAACTCTTGGCACTGGCCCGTGAGGAACGCTCAAAGATTTTGAAAGAAGCCAAAGAAGCACGCGACAAGATCGTCGAAGAAGCCAAAGGTAAAGCCAAGGAAGAAGCCCAGCGCATTGTAGCAGACGCAAAAGATCAGATCGAAAACCAAAAAATGGCTGCCATGATAGATTTGAAAAATCAGGTGGGCGCTATTTCTTTAAGTATAGCTGAAAAGGTAATCCGCAAAGACCTCGCTGGCAACGCCGAGCAGGAAGCCTTTGTGAATGGGCTGGTAGAAGATATTAAGTTAAACTAATAAGTGAATGAGAGAATGACTGAATGAGAGAATTATTCGCTCGTTCATCCTATCATTCTCTCATTCAATCATCCACTCATTAATAATGTCAGTACAAAGAATAGCCAACAGGTACGCTAAATCCCTCATTGACCTAGCTAATGAAAGGGGCAGCCTGGACAGGATATTGGAAGATGTGGAGTCTTTCAACGAGGTCTGTAAGAACAGGGATTTCAAGCTGATGTTGAAAAGCCCAATCGTAAACAGTGAGAAGAAAGAACAGATTTTTGACAAGCTGTTTAGCGGTAAATACGATGAGTTGACGATGGCCTTTTTGAAAATACTGTTGAAAAAAGGCAGGGAACCGCTATTGGCCGACATCGGCGCTGAGTTTGTGCAGCAGTTCAAAAAGATCAACCATGTTTCCTCTGTGAAACTGACAACCGCTTCCAAATTGAGCGATGACGCAGTGGAAACCATCCACAAAAAACTATTGGAAAGCACTGCCACCGACGATAAGGTCGAATTAGAAACTGCCGTGAACCCTGATCTCATTGGCGGTTTCATCATCGAATTTGAGGACAGGCTTTACGATGCCAGCGTCGCCCACAAACTGGGCCTTCTGAAAAAAGAATTCAAAGACAACCTTTATATCTCGCAAATAATAGCATAGCTAAATGGTTTAAATGGCTAAATGGTTAAATGGTTTTCACTACTACGTGTACTCGTATTTGGGAAGAACCATTCAAACCATTCAAACCATTCAAACCATTTCAACCATTTATAATTATGATTGACGTAAAACCTGATGAAATATCAGCGATACTCAAGCAACAATTGAGCGGATTCAGCACTGCCACCGAACTGGAAGAAGTGGGAACGGTACTCCAAGTAGGTGATGGTATTGCCCGTGTGTATGGCTTGAACAAAGCACAGGCTGGGGAACTGGTCGAATTTGAAACTGGGGTAAAAGCGGTCGTTTTGAACCTCGAAGAAGACAACGTTGGTGTCGTACTCATGGGGCCTGGCGATGGCATTCGGGAAGGTTCACCGTGCGTCGTACTGGTCGCATTGCCTCCCTCGAAGTAGGAGAAGAAATGGTAGGCCGGGTAGTCAACTCCCTTGGCCAACCCATTGACGGTAAAGGCCCCATTGGCGGCAAAAAATACGAAATGCCCCTGGAGCGCAAAGCACCGGGCGTTATCTACCGCCAGCCGGTGAACGAGCCACTGCAAACAGGTATCAAAGCCATTGACTCCATGATCCCCATCGGTCGTGGACAGCGGGAACTCATCATCGGTGACCGCCAAATCGGTAAAACGGCTATTGCCATTGATACCATTATCAATCAAAAAGAATTTTATGACAGGGGCGAGCCTGTTTTTTGCATCTATGTAGCCTCTGGCCAAAAAGCCTCTACTGTTGCCAACATCGCCAAAACCCTTGACGATGCTGGTGCGATGGCTTATACGGTAATCGTTTCCGCCTCTGCTGCTGATCCGGCGCCGCTGATCTTCTTTGCCCCTTATGCAGGTGCAGCCATCGGCGAATATTTCCGCGACACAGGCCGTCCTGCGCTTATCGTGTATGATGATTTGTCCAAGCAGGCCGTTGCATACCGGGAAGTATCCCTGCTGCTCCGCCGTCCTCCAGGACGTGAAGCCTACCCAGGTGACATCTTCTATCTGCACTCCCGCCTGTTGGAGCGTGCAGCAAAAATCATTGACGACGACACCGTTGCCCAGCAAATGAACGATGTACCGCCAAGCCTGAAAGAATCTGGCCTGGTGAAAGGTGGTGGCTCTTTGACTGCCCTGCCGATCATCGAAACCCAAGCGGGTGACGTTTCCGCATATATCCCGACCAACGTGATTTCTATTACCGATGGTCAGATTTTCCTCGAAACAAACCTCTTCAACGCTGGTATCCGCCCTGCGATCAACGTGGGTATCTCGGTGAGCCGGGTAGGTGGTTCTGCTCAGATCAAGTCCATGAAAAAAGTGGCTGGTACGCTGAAAATTGACCAGGCACAATACCGTGAGTTGGAGGCTTTCTCCAAGTTCGGCTCCGACCTTGATGCAGCTACCGTTGCTGTATTGGAAAAAGGAAAGCGCAACGTGGAAATCCTCAAACAGCCACAATATTCTCCTGTAGCGGTAGAGAAGCAAGTAGCCATCATTTACCTAGGCATGAAAGGCTTGGTAAAAGATGTTCCAGTGAATAAAATCCACGAATTTGAAGAGCTCTACCTCTTGAAGATGGAGCAATTGCACCCAGGTGTATTGAAAGAACTCCAAGCTGGCAAGCTCACCGACGAGGGCACTGCCACAATGGAAAAACTGGCGGGCGAATTGGCTCAACAGTTTTCAAAATGAAAAATTAAGAGTGAAAAATGAAGAGTTCAAAATTCTTCATTCTTCATTTTTCATTGATATAATGGCAAACTTAAAAGCAGTAAGAGACCGGATCAAGTCCGTTTCAAATACCCAACAGATCACAAAGGCCATGAAAATGGTATCGGCAGCAAAGTTGCGCCGGGCACAGACTGCCATCCAACAGATGCGCCCTTATGCCAATAAGCTGAATGATATGTTGCGGAACATCCTCTCCAACTTGGGAGGAGCGGCCAGTTCTTCCTTTGGTGTGGAAAGACCCGTAAAAAAGGCATGCGTGGTGGTCGTTACTTCCAACCGTGGGCTGTGTGGTGCTTTCAATTCAAATGTGATCAAATCGGCCGTTGCGACTATTCAGGGCAAATACGCCGACGTCCGTCAAGAGGGCAACCTGACCATCCTCCCAATTGGCAAAAAAGGTTTTGAATATGCTAAGAAGAACTATTCCGATTGTACCATTATCACTGACTATGTGGAATTGTTCAATGACCTGTCTTTTGACAAAATCTCTGTGGTGTCGCAACTTTTGATGGATGGCTTCTCCAATGGTGATTACGATTCCGTGAGCGTCTCTTATGGCCGCTTCAAGAATGCCGCCACCCAATTCCCGGAAACAGAGCAGTGGTTGCCTGTTCCAAAATTGGAATTGGAAGGCAATTCTTCCGGCCTTATAGCCGACTACTCCTTCGAACCGGACATGCTGACCCTGCTCGAAGAACTCGTTCCCAATATCCTACAGACTACTTTCCAAAAATACCTACTTGATACACATGCCTCTGAACATGGCGCCCGTATGACCGCTATGGATAAGGCTACCGAAAACGCCCAAGAGCTGCTGAAAGAGTTGAAACTCAGCTACAACAAGGCACGCCAAGAGGCCATCACCGCAGAGATCCTTGAGATCGTCGGTGGAGCGGCTGCACTGGAAAGTGCCTGATTTCCGAAACCGATTCTAAGAGTATATCCAAAATGTAAGGGGTGTCGCTGGGCGATGTCCCTTTTTTATTTTATTTGCGTAATGACAACAGCGGTATTCGACCAAGAAACAGCAGCATCAACGCTGCAACACAAACTGCCCACTCTTCACCTCCTCCCCAATCAAAAGTCGGTAATGATAAACGCCAACCACCCTTTGTGGTGGCAGCCATACCAACCGCTGTGTTCTCACACCCTGTCTCCCAGTATTTAAATGATACACTTCATTCCCAAGCAGGTCAAATATTTTTAAGGAGAGGTCCGCTGGGTGCAGCAATTCAACGGAAAAGGTGACCCTTCCCGAAGAAGGATTAGGATACACCATTACGTCAGGGATAGAAGCGATATGGAAAGGCTCCAAAGTAGAATTGACAGTCGTATCAGGTGGAAGCAAATCACGGATACAGGCAAATTTGTAATTGCGATGAGGATCTGTCACATCGTCGGTCAGGCCCCAGCAGCCGTAGCGGTTGTAGCTGCTGGTCAGGGTAAACTGCATGGCGAGGATGCCGCCGAGTTGGATAAAGGCATCGTCGAGGTTGTAGTGCATTTCGTCGCACATCCCTTCGCTGCGTTCTGCTAAAATACGGTTAGCGATGTTGACCGTACTGCCGCCGCCGTGATCGGGGCCACCTTCATAGGACACATAGCCGCCGGGAAGGTTCCATTCGTTGGCTTTGGCGATCCACTGCATCCTGCCTGCCTCGTTGATGCCTGTGTCATTGATTTGATTGGTGATGCTGTTGTGGCAGTCGTCGAGTATTTTGGCCACATCTTCGCCTGCATCAGTCCCGCCGGAAAAATAGGTCTGGTTGCCGATGGCATAAATGAAATCGGATGGTGGCCCAAAGTTGGAATTCACATATTGCAGCATCGGCTCTACCCACCACTTGAGCATTGGCAAGTGGCTGCACATCACTACCCGCACCCGCCCATTCAGCGACCCAGTGCCAAAGATCGATGCAAAAATTTGCGCCAACTCTACCGTTCGACGGGCGTGGTTCTCTTGTTCACCAATGCCCATGGCTGCTGCTTGTGCTTGGTTATACTGGCTTTGTTCAAAACCTGGTGCGGTGTTCCATACCTCGTTGCTGCTTTCCACATAGATGTTCAGGGCCGGGTCAAGGTCATTCTTCAGTAGGGTAGCCAATTGTGTGACATAATCGGCAGTGGCAGAGACGGGCACGTTGATCCAGGTATCGGTCTGGGTGCGATTGGCAAGGGCAATCACATGCTCCCAGCAGGCTCCGCCATTTTTCCCAATGGTAGCCAACCGGGTTTGCGAAGCGTCGGTGGGTAGTTTCCGGTTGGCCCATTCGGTCACGGCAGGATAGTTTGGGTCACGGCCATTGGTGGCGGTGAAGTTCATGTAGCGGATCGCACTGAAATTGATGGAATCGAAAATACTCAAGAAAGGGGTGTGGAACAGGTCGCTATCTTCGGTGTAACCAGGTCGGAACATTTTAAAATCTGTAAAACCCGAATTGGTTGGACTGGATGGTGAGCGTTGGGTATTGTTGAAATTGAGCAGAAAAAAACCGTTGCTGCCAACGGCCACCACAAAGTCAAAAGTGGTTGTATTAGAAGCATTGTCATAAATGAGACTTTGGACAGCCCCTCCAACAAGGGCACTCACCGCACCTTGCCCCACGAAGGAACATTTCCAGGTGCCGCTGACATCAAGGCGGTACACCTCTGGGTCGTCAATGCCCCCTGCCCATTCAGCCACAGGCCGGAAATCAACGATGTATTGGGCATCAACGGTCGGCCAACCTTGAGCATCCACTTGATTGGAGCCGATTGCGTTGCCCGTGTTCAAATCATTCCAACGGTAATTTTCCCGCACCAAGTCAATATAGGTGCCACCGCGTTCAGGTAAGCTAATATTGACACCAATTTGGGCAGTGGAGATGATAGTTGATAAAATGAGGAGAGGGAGTATCGATTGTTTCATTGATTTATACTAGACTATGATAGGTTGTGCAACTTGAAAGGGAAACCATTATTGGTTGAGTATAAATACATGCCGGCAAGCGGTTTTGTTCGGTCAGCTATCGGCTCATATTACCATGTATAAAAATGACCTGTAGTTTCAACCCTGCCCCGCAGCGGCGAATGTGATTGACTTGAAAGACCAATGAACTACTATAGTTCTAAAAATATTAAACCCCTTCTCTAAAATCCCCCAACGTTTCCGTCCAATCATATTCTTTAAAAATAATTTTCATTCCCTTTGTTTCCAAATTCAATTTTTCTTTCAATATCCGCCGAATACCTTGCCGCCCACCAAAATCGCCCAAAAACCACTGAAATAATCGGGTCACATATACCTCCTTTTTATCTGGAAAAACCTCCGTCTCCCCTTCCAAAAAAGAAAGTGTCGCCATGTCCAACTGCTTGTTAATTTTCTCAGGAGCATAAAATGCAATGGGCGGGCAGCTCTTTGCTCCACAGTTCAATGCAAAATGAATACGGTAATCAATTTTTGAAACCGCTAATTGTTTAATAAAAGAGGAAGTGAAAATGTTAGGCAAATAACCCAGTGAAAATTTATATCGATATTTCCTTAAAACACCATGTTCAATATCATCGAGGCTAAATATTTTTCCAGCAATCGGAATTAATTTATTTTTATAAATGTCGGGTTTGTCAATCTTTTTTTCTTTGCGGAGTATTTGAAAAAAAGCATTATAAATATTTATCCAAAAAGCTTTTTTGCGACCTTCTGTATTTAAGTCGTTTTTTAATTTTTCAAAGGAAATCAATTCTAATTGTTTTGAAAAATCAGTAATTGGTTGCTCCATTTTTACCTGAAGCAGCAATTTTTCAGAAAGCCGATTAATATTCATTTTATAATTTCTAATTTACCCAATATCAATCCCCAACGGTCATTTTCCCCAAAGCATCCAAATCCCTTACGATCAAATAACTCCGGTTAAAATGGATCACTCCTTTTGATCGCAGTTCATTTAAAACAGTGGTGGCAGTCTGCCGGGAAGTGCCGGAGAGCGTCCCTATTTCCTTATGGGTAATAGCAGGCTTAACGACAAATTCATAACCAACCCGTCTGCCCGCATTTTTAGCGTGGTGATATAAAAAATGGATGACCCGTTTCCGTGAATTTAAAAGGGTAATCCGCCGCAGCCTTTCCTGCGATCGATCGAGAGAAGTGGAAATGCTGGTCAATACATCTTTATAAAGCAATAGGTTGCTCTCGATGGCTTGCCTTAAATTTTGCACAGGCAATTTTTTGACGGCTGTCAATTGGGTCATGGCCTCCGCTGCCAATCCGTCCATTTCCTTATTTACAATAAGGCTGCAATTGAACAATTCACCTTTTAAAAAATAATCTTCCAACATTTCCTTACCGTCATGGTAGGAATAAAGTTTCACCATGCCCTTTGTAACGAAGTAAACATAGTGACGGGCATTATTCGCTTTAAATATTACCTCTCCTTTTTTAAGTTTCGTCTCAGGTATTTTGTCAAATAAAGATTGGAAGGTCGGCCTATTAAAAATGGTAGGTATCGGAATGGGAGTTCCATTTCTTTTCAATTCGACGGTCATCATAAGCAGGACTTTTTATTCTCGCTACCGCAAACTTTTATACATATTCGATTTCCATGGTTGGGGGATATTTTGACCAAGGAGGAAGGTGTTTTTTCAAAAGGCGTAAAAATAGGTTTAAAGCAAAAGTGTACGGTAGAGAGTGATTGATTTGTAAGATTGGTAGTGAAATGGGTCAAATCCTGACAAATGGAGAAGTTTTTTTTATAATAATTTATAAAAAATGCGAATCAAGGGTTGAATTATCTACTTGATAGTTAGTTGTTTAGGAGATGAAATCATGGTGATTTTAAAAATCACCATGATTTAAAACCCTGACAATCAATATCCTTTTAGTTTTCAACCCTTGATTCGCATAGAAAATGGGAAAATAAGCAGAAAAAAGTAGGTCAATCTAAGCGTTCATCCAATTTTAAAAGGATTTTTTCTTCCAAGTTTTTAGTTTCCGGTTCCGGTTTAAGAACAGGTGGAGTTTCTTCTTTTACTTTAAACAGATGTTCCAAGAAAAGGCTCTGCTTTTCATATTGGCGACAGGCACTGCACATGGCAGTATGGAAAAAAAGGTGCATCCTTTGCTTGAATGACAATTCCCCTTGATGTTTTTTTTCCATCAATTCCGTTGCCGCTTGGCACGATAGCATTAACTTGTTCATCATATTATTTCTATTTAAAAGTAGTCGCCAAATTTAAATAGCGGACTTTCTCGGTTTCACCTAAATTATTCAAAATATTTTAGTTTATTAGTTTCGCCAAATGATTTTGGCGACTACATTAGCCCAAAAAGTTCGAACATTTAATAAGTCGTAAGAATTGCAAATTCCTGACAAGGCCAATTATATTTTTTCGAAAACTCAATCAAGCTGCTTTAAACCAATTCTTTTCAAGGCAATCCCTCAACAACAATTTCGCACGGTGGATCAGTTGCCAATAATTCGCTGAAGTCAATCCGAGTTCCTCGCATATTTGCTTCCCTTTCTGTTTCTCCAGAAATTTTAAACGGATGCAAGCATTCATCATTTCAGGCAAATGTTCGATACACCCATCAAACACTTTATTAAAGGCTGGAACATCTAATAAATTTTCAGGTTCGCCCGTCCATGGTTGCGGTCGGGCATTTTTTTTCCAACGGTCATTTGCATTAAAAAATAGAGGAAATTGTTCGGGTGAAAAGGGCGTAGTAATATTTTGTCTAATGGCTTTTCGGTAGTGTTCAGCAATTTTATTTTTTAAAATACCAAACAACCAAGTCTTAGGTTGACTCTCCTTTTTAAAGGAATCAATACGTTCAATTGCAGCCAGAAAAGTATCCTGCACAAGGTCTTCGGAAAGTTGTTGGTCAGCCGTTTTTTGAACTGCCCAAGCATAGAGTTCCTTTGTATAAAGCCTCACCCATTCCGACAATTCTGCTTTGCTGTCTTTATTTTCCATTTTAGCTGGCGTCATATCCTGTTGTAAGGTTTGGGAGGTAAAAGTAGTACAATTAGGGAAACGCCAATGTCCTATTAATTGCTAATCCAATGGTCATTAGTTGAGGGAACTGGTGTATGATGCCGTACTTCTACACAAGTGATCTTTAACATGGTTTTAACTTGGCATGTACAAACACCCCAACAAATATTTCCGTCTTTTAAAATATTCCAACTTATCACTAAAACTAAAACCTTTATCCATGAAAAAATCTATTTTTATTATTTTCTTCGGCCTTGTATTCATTTTCCAACTCACTGCTCAGACAGAAAAAGGCACTGGCTTTATTGGGCTTAATTTTGACAATATTTTTAGTTTCCGACAAGGCACATTGACAGGTGGCTATTTTTTTACAGACAATTTTGCACTTGGATTAAATACAAATATCGGTGTTGGAGCAGGAGCCAATTGGGAAAGTGTAGCAGGAAGCGACCTAAACCTTGGGGCAGGCATTTTTGGCCGATATCATTTCCCTTCTAAAAAGGAAACATTTAAAACCTTTATGGAAATGGAATTCGGATTGAACCGAAATTATTATAATACAAATAATGAATCAAATTGGACTGGTTTTGAATACAGCAGTTTTGGTTTCGGGCTTGCCTATTTCATTTCTCCTGAATTTAGTTTAGAGGCTTCCACCCGATTGCGTTTTGCCAATAACAATGACAACGTCAACCTATATCTCGGCAATTTGGATTTCGGTATTAAATATTATTTCGGCAATAATAAAGGAAAATAAATACCTAACCAATTATCTATTTTTTTGCCAGCCGATAAAAAATTATTGAAGCCACTAAACCAAGTACAGAAAATCCGGCCAGCATAATAAACACGTGCCGATGGCCTAACTCCCCCGGTGAGCTATCCAATAAATGCCCCATTATCGGTCCAACAAAAATATCCGGTGTGTAACCGACCAATGATATTAATCCCACCGCCGTACCCGTCACAGCCAGTGGTATATGCCCTTCCTGCATAGCTGCAAAATAAAGGCAGCGCAGGGAATAAATACCAAGACTGGCCGCTAATAAGGAGATAAAGAAAAACAAAAACATATCCGGTTTCATGATACCTGTCCCAAAAATTAAACTTCCCAACAACATCAATGAAAAACCCACGATTATCCATATGGAGGCTCGGGTGCGATCGGCCATCAATCCAATCGTCACACCTACGATAGGTCGAGTATATAACAACAATGTTCCAATTTGCGCCGCTTTAATTTCATCATATAACATGACTTCTTTGGCATACAATGAAAAATCGTCCGATATTTTATAACCGACATATGCACAAAGAATAATAATCATGAGCAGCCAAACAGAAGGCATTTCTAAAACCGTTTTTATATTCAATAATGACCAATCGTCATTTTTATTATTGCTGGAATTTTGTCTTTCCCCGTCTGTTTTTAACCATACCCAAACCGCAATTCCAATTAACACCACCAAAAAAGAAATAAAAAGAATGACGTAGCTAAAAGCATCCTTTCGCTGCACCAATGTTGCTTCGGCTATATTCTCGATCATAAACAATGAAAATATAAATACTCCAAGAGAACCAATGCCAGCAGCGACCAATCCCCTTCCGCCATCCAAAAAACCGAATGCCTTGCCTTGAGCATCCATGCCGCCCCATGTCCGGGTCGCCTTTATCATCGCCGCCCAAAACAATAGAATGGTCGTAAACCCCCAATATCCATAAATAATATGCATTATTAAAAGTGAAGGGTAAAACGATAGGACAACCCCTCCCAATGCAGTCATAAAAAGAGCAGTTGTCATTAATTTCCGTGGATGAAAACGGTCGGCGATGAGGCCGCCAAAAAAATAGGAAACCAACGCTACAGTGCCATAAACAGAAAAACAAGTGCCGAGTTGAAAATTATTTATTTGAAATACATCGAGAAATGTTGGCCGAAAAATGCGGGGCAGTACAAAGGGCAATAAAAAAATAGTCTCTCCAGCTAAAATAAGAAGAGCGATGATGTGGTAGCGTCTTCTTGGGAGAGTGGGTTCTGGCATAAATTAATAAGGTTGAAAAATTCCGTTTAAATTTTAATTCAAATGAGTATTATAGATGGTCACATTTAAAATTAAAGAAGAACCACGCCGCTCTTCGGATAAAGGTTAATTTTTAAATGTGAGAATCAATAATGGGCAGGTAACATTTTTTTACGGCGACAAGGTAGGTTTTTTTTCTCAGGAAAAAGCAATGGAAGTAATAGACTTGTTGCCAAAGTTGCTCCTTTTATATTTATAAAAAATGCAAAGTCAAAGGTAATCAATTCTCTACTGCTCCAATATAGCCGCCCCTTCAGGCTTTTCAAAAATGCTCTGCCGACACACGCCCCAGCCAATTTCAACCCCATCAAATACCACCTCATGTTTCGGTTCTGTTATTTCGCCATTTTCAAATTTATACCAGGAAATAGATTTTGGCAAAATAAGTTTTTCCATATAATCCCAGTCATCGTATCTGACCCAATTTATCCGGTGTATATTTTCTTCTATTTCTTTGTTCACAGAGTAGCCCAACCAAGCCATCCTATAGGATAATGGATTATAATGGATAAAATATTCTTTACCAAAACCAAGACTGGCACCTTCACCCATAATAACTTTGATGCCAGGATATTCTAATCCTCCAAACGAAATGGGATCAGCATCCGAAAATTGCAGCCCCTTGTCTGCCAGCAAAAAAGGCATGCTAAAAAAGAAAGAATAAAGGTTGTGATAAATGGCAGGGTTGCCGTCAAATGTCGTGTCCGTGCTGACCCAAACCGCCTTTCCATCGTACCCCATCATATAGCCGGGGCCTTCCACTCGGTCACGGTTGGTCTTCAGGTCAACATAATGCGCTTCGATGCCATCGGGGGTCAAAATTTGAAATCGGAGTGTTTCTTTTTTCTGCCAAGTGGTAAGGCCGCCGTGGTGCGTGAGTATTTTGTACATGGCTGGCGGAAATTCATGCCTTTCCTGATTTCCTTGACATGAGTAAATAAGCAGTAAAATCACAAAAGATATTAGGATTTTCATGTTGCATTTTTTCGACTTCTTCTGTACACCGTTTCGCTGAAGTGGTTCAACGAAATTAATCCAAATGCTATAGGGTAGTGGAGTAACAATTATTCTAAACTCTCTTCCATGCGCCCAGCCATTTAAACATCAACTATGAAAGAACTGCCCCTCCACTCCGAGGAATTCATTTCCCAGATTCATTTCATCAGAGGCCAGCAGGTCATGCTCGACGCCGATTTGGCAGCGGTGTACGGCGCGTGACGACCAAACGACTGAACGAACAGGTAAGGCGTAATTAAAAGATTTCCTTCTGCTTTTATGTTTCAGTTAACCGAAGAGGAATTTGAAAATTTGCGGTCGCAATTTGCGACCACGTGCAGGCCAGTATCTACATCGTCAAGGCATTTGTCCAGTTCCGAAATATGGCCGGGATGTACCATGAACTGGAAGAGCGGCTAACGGAATTGGAGGATCAATTCGAAGAACAAGGCGAACAGGTCGAAGGTATTTTGGAAGTGCTGCGGCGGTTTGTGCAGACGGCTGGTGAGGAGCGGCGAAGAATTGGTTTTAAAGTTTCTAAAAAGGAATAAAAACGAAAATCCTGTGTATTTTTTTCCAAATCCCTTATTTCATTTTGGATTTGAAGCTTTGAACCACCACCTCGGCCTGTTTTCCCTTCTTTCTCCCTCGCCTATCAATATGGCCAACGGTTTCAATTCCTCTAAATGATCTGCGAGTATTTTCAAAATAGCGGCAAACAGGACAAACAATATCATCCCTGCTCCGCCCCAAATAATACCGCCAATAATAATGGCAATAAATGTAGCAAGCGGATTTATTTTTAATTGGTGTCCCACTGCTATCGGAAAAATAACATTGGCTTCCAAATATTGCACAACCCCTAATATGGCAACCACCGCCAAAGGATACCAGGCCGAATCGAAAGTAGTCCAGGCCACAATGACCGCAGCCAATCCGCCGATCATAATGCCGATGTAAGGAAAAAAAGTAAGCACTGCTGCCAGCCCTCCCAGATAAACTGCATGAGGCAGACCGATGGCCAAAAAGCCGATGCTGTTTAATATGCCAACAATTAAATAAACCAGGGCCATCCCTTTAGCAAACTGAAAATAAGTAGCCGCCATTTCAGTGATGGAAGATTTAAAACCCTCGACGTAATTGTCCGGCACAATGGCCAAAACAAATTTTACCAATAATTCCCGGTAATATAAAATGAGGGCAACAAATATGGGTACGATGAGGATAACGGTCAGTGAAACAGCCGATTGAAAAACCGTTTCCCGAATGAGCGGGAATATATCCTTTAACAGGTTGTCATATAATTGTTCTAAAATATCTTTTTGCTGCTCTGCCCCTATCCCAAATAAATTTCCCAATTGATCTAATAATCCACCCAACTGGCTTAATATCTTTTCTTCTGATCCGGCAAATTGTTGTTGTAAAAACAAAAAACTATTGGCGAGCAATTGCAACAGTAAAAACCCAAAAGCAATCAATATTAACAAGCAAACAGTAATGCCGCCCATCCGCCCCAGATATTTTTCCAATCTTAAGCAAACCGGATAAAAAATAAAGCTGATCAAAAAACCAAAACTCAACGGGATAAACAACATCCGCCCCTCATAAAGCAGAAAAAAAATGAGAACAATAAAAAACAATAAATAAGTGTAGAATCTCAAGTTGTGATAGGCATCGTTGTTCATTGCTTTTGGTATTATGGGCGAGGTAAAAGTAATTTTCTCTTGGTGGAGAATCATTACCTGCATCGCCAAGTAGCCAAATTAGCAGAATATTTTTTCGGAAAAAGTGACATATGTCATTTGAGGTTGTGACAACTCGTTTCGGATCTTCTTCCAACTATCCATTTAAGATAATACTTATGGCAACTACTAACTAAAACATACCACTCACTCATTTACTCTACCTTCAGTATGTTCAAACATATATTTTTGTCCTGAAAACAATGACAAAGCAAACCAAATGAAGCAATTACAGCATTTGATCCAACAACTAAAAAATCGGATGCACTTAAAAAGCGTCCCAAATGTCCTTGGTCTTCTGGCCGATTTTGAAAAGTACAATGGCAACGACTGGGAAAAATATTTTGACAACAAAAACCAAATGAATACAGTGCTTTTCCACGACGACCATCTGAAAATGATATTGATTTTTTGGAAAGGATTTCAAAAAAGCAAAAAACACGGCCACCCGCCCGGTGGTGGGTTGATGCGGGTTTTATCTGGAAATTTATTCGAAACCCGTTTCGATCCTTTTGCCCCGGAAAAAGTGCTTGGCAAATACGAATGTCCAGTCGGAGCCTTGTCCTATATCCACGATGAACTGGCCTTGCACGTTGTTGAAAACCCAAATGAAACGCCTGCTATTTCCTTACATGTTTATGCATTAAGGAACAGCGGCGAAGCTTAGAAAAGGAAGGAGGCGATGGCCTCACTCTTATAGACAAAAAATATGTTTTAGATTTCAGGAAGGCACTTTTTTATCATTTGTGCGGTTCACTAAAACCTTTTTTATCCAACCCCCTTTAGGGTAAATATTGAAATAGATTCAATATACTCCAAAGGACAAAATCAAATGAAATGTATTTCGAATGCTTAGTCCCCTGTCAATTGAATAATGTTCACAACAATAATTGGACAAAAGTCGATCTGAACAGAACGACTGCTACTTCCATTAATTCTCCTGAGAAATCCTACACTGTTTGGTGCATGGGCAGTAGGTTTATTGCTGCATCTAAGGAAGATATCAAGGATCTATATTTTTGATAAAATCTCACTGTATTTTTTGAACATTTATAAAACCAATTTTTTTCAATTCTAAGGAACGATGAAATAATAAGTTGTTAAGTTTGGGTAGGTTATTTTGACCTTTAGAAGTTTTTAAAAATAGGAGCATAGTGGGGCTACGTGACTATTTTTTAATGCTTATAAAGGACAAAAGAATCAGCCAAAGTTGACAACTTATTATTTCATCGTTCCTAACCAATCAAGAATGAAAGCAATCAAAATTATTTCGGCCATCGCAGCAATGTTTTGCGCTTCCCTCATTTTATTGTTAACCACAAGTCAGGATCCTGTAGAAAAACAATTTAATTTGACCGTCCAATCAATAATGGAATTTAATGGTTATAATACTGAAAATGAAGTCCTGCAATTTTATCCTGAATTAGAAGATATCAAGGTACAAATAAAATACATGCAAAAATGTGAATTTGACATTCGACAGGTCACTATGCATCCGATTCCACCTGATAGGGAGGAAGGCGAACAGTTGCTGCGGAGAATGGATACTCTTCGGCAATTGAGGAGCGAAGTTATGGAGAAATTGAAACGAATAAGGGCATATCCAAAAAGGGTTACAGCTGAATACCCTTGACCCCACCCACTATCAAAGCACTGACCGATGAAACAGTGCCAGGAAAATCATGTGAAGATTTCAAATAGTACAGATTAAATCAAAACTCATTCGACTGTCCATACTTTCATTTCCCCGACATTTAATAATAAATAGTTACTTTTCAATAAATCCAGAGGCATTGTCCAATAATATATTTCCATTATATGGAAACACAGTAGTAGTTTGATAAAATGCTTCTAAAATGACATAGGCTGTATTTTCTTGTGGCATAATGTCAAATTTATATTCTTTCCAATCAGTATGTGTGACAGTTTCCGTTTCACCTAATAATTCATCCCTACCACAAATTGAATGACCACCCCAGATTCTTAATTTGCATGGTGTAGTATAATTTATATTTAAAGTCCCTCCACTTTCATAAGTTTCTGAACGGCACAAGTAAATACTGAAATCATATTTTTTGTCCTTTGTCAATCGCCCTTCCAATTCAATTCCAATCCGTTCCCAAGTATCATTATCTCGAACCACCATCCCTATGTAGGTGTCGCCATGATATGGACTTTGAGTTACGCCAAAACTGCCATTTTCCACAGGATGAATGTCAGGCGTCGTTTCGCCCGGAAAACCACAATTTATCAGCCCATCTGGCATTTGTCCATTTAGTTGTCCTTCCAAGGGTGTTCCTTCAAATGAGGGGTTCGGCATTTTGGATTCAGCATTCAAACCGCCGTTATTTATGTCATCGTCATCTTTACATGCATTAAAAATGAAAGCGATTAAGATTAAGAGAGGAAAATACTTTTTCATTTTAATTGAATTTAGGGGTTTAGTAAAAGGATATAATTACTTCTTAACTTGACTATAGGTTAAACCCTGCTTTCACCAATTATTTTTTTATTTCGGTGATAGCATAGAATGGAAAAATCAATTTATCCTCCATATAATAAACCCATTTTAACTTTGTGGTCGTCGTAGCAGTCAACGATCATTTCGTAATTAATGTAGTGTTCAATTTCGGCATTTTGTTTTTGGTCATAGTATTTAAGTAGAAAGTGTAACAAAGTTAATAATGTTATCTCAACCTACTGCATTGTATACAAAACCGTACTCAACATGGCAAAAATTATTTTTTCAATATGACCCTTCTTCGCCCTGGGAGAGGGGCGGATTTTTTTAGAGAAAGGTTACTGTTCTGCCCCACGACTGAAGTGAAGTCGTGGGGCAGAACAGTAACATTATCTTACTAACGGTTTCAACCGTTTAACCTACTTTCCCTAATTTCGCACCCACTAACCAATCCACTCAACAACATGAAAAAATACATCTTATTCCTCCTCATAACCCTCATCAACTTCCAGTGCACTACCGCACAAGACGCTAAAAAAGGCAGTGACAAAGAAACAACAAAAGAAGAACACAAAAAGAAGTGGGACGTTAATGACCCACCCGGCAACGACTGGGGCTGGAAGTCTGTCAACTTCACCACCAGCGAAGGCACTTGGATGAACCTCGATGTGAGTCCCGATGGACAGTGGGTCGTATTTGATATGTTAGGAGACATTTATAAAATGCCAATCACTGGGGGCAAGGCCACACCACTGCGGAAAGGCATCGCATGGGAGGTTCAGCCCCGTTTTTCTCCAAACGGCAAACGCATCCTCTTTACCAGCGATGCAGGCGGCGGCGATAATTGCTGGGTGATGGACGCTGATGGCGAAAATGCCAAGCAAGTTACCAAAGAAGACTTCCGCCTGCTCAACAACGGTGTGTGGGTGGACGACAATTACATCGTGGCCCGGAAGCACTTTACCTCTGGCCGTTCGCTCGGAGCTGGGGAAATGTGGATGTACCACATCACCGGCGGCAGTGGCATCCAACTGACAGAGCGCAAGAACGACCAGCAGGACGTGAATGAACCTTGTGTATCGCCCGATGGTAGATATGTCTATTTCAGTGAGGACATCTACCCCGGCGGATTTTTCCAATACAACAAAGACCCGAATTCGCAGATTTTTGTTATCAAAAGATATGACCGGGAGAAGGGCGAAATAAAGAACGTGGTCACTGGCCCCGGAGGCGCCGTTCGCCCTCAAGTTAGCAACGACGGTAAGCTGCTCGCTTTTGTAAAACGTGTACGTACCAAATCCGTCCTCTATGTCCACGACCTCGAAACACAACAGGAGTGGCCGCTCTTCGATGGCCTGAGCAAAGACCAGCAGGAAGCTTGGACCATCTTCGGCGTGTACCCTGGCTTCGATTGGATGCCCACCGATAATGAGATCGTGATTTATGGTTTGGGGAAAATATGGCGGGTGCCGGTCGGACTCGGCGTAGAGAAACCAGCAAGGACCGTTGAAATCCCATTTGAAGTAGATGCGGACATGAAAGTGGCCGAGACCGTCCGCTTCCAAAACAATGCTTTTGATGAAAATTTTACCGCCAAAACCATCCGTAATGCTGTGACCTCCCCTGATGGCAAGTCGCTGGTTTTCAATGCAGTTGGCATGCTTTGGGAGAAAAAATTGCCAACTGGGGCACCTGCGCCATTGACCCGCCAAAACCTATTGAATGCGCCAAAAGAGATTGTCCCAACGGATATTCAGGCAGGGCTGAGCAACGGCACGTACCACTTTCAAGCTGAACCTGCCTTTTCACCTGATGGCAAATCCATTGCCTTTGTCACGTGGAACGATGTGGAAATGGGTAAGATCGTCCTGTACGATTATTCAGGTGAAATGCTTTTGAAAACAGGCATCGATAATAAGGTTTTGACCAAGGAAAAAGGTATCTACCGCACTCCTTCTTTTTCGCCTGATGGCAAATGGATCGTTTACCGCAAAGATGGCGGCAATTCGCACCAAGGTTATGTCCACACCAAAGAACCGGGCATTTATATCGTTCCCACCGATGGCAGCGCTGATCCAAAATTCATTTGCCCACAGGGCGAATACCCCATATTCAGTAAAGATGGCAAACGGATTTTTTACCAAAAAGGAGGCTACCTCTTTGGCAGCCTGACCAAAAGCGTCGAGAGTGTTGATTTAAATGGCGAAAACAAGAAAGAGCATTTTGATGGAAAATACTCACAGCGTTATGTTATCAGTCCCGACAACGAATGGGTCGCTTGGTCGGAGCTGTACAAAGTCTATGTTGCGCCATTTCCCAAAACCGGAAAAAAGGTCGGCCTAACGAGCAAAACAAAAGCAGTCCCGGTTGCTCAAGTGGCGAAGGATGCAGGCATCAATATCCACTGGTCGGCGAACGGCAAAAAACTATATTGGACCCTCGGCGAAGAGTATTTCAGCGATGACCTGACCGAGCGGTTTAAATTTCTGGAAGGCAGTCTTGACAGTTTGCCACAAATGGACAGCGTTGGCCTGCGGGTCAATTTGCAACTACCTTCCGACAAACCTACCGGCCTCGTGGCATTTACCAACGCCCGTATTATCACGATGGAAAGTGACGAGGTGATCGAGAAGGGAACAGTATTGGTGGAGGACAATTTGATAAAGGAAGTCGGCGCACGGGTGGGCGTTCCAAGTGATGCACATGTGGTTGACTGTGCTGGTAAAACCATCATGCCCGGCATTATTGACGTGCATGCCCACAGCGGCAATTTCCGCTATGGCCTCAGCCCCCAAAAACAGTGGGAGTACTATGCCAACCTTGCTTATGGCGTTACCACGTCACATGACCCCAGTACCAACACGGAGATGGTCTTTGCCAATAGCGAACTCATCAAGGCGGGCTACATGGTTGGCCCACGCCTGTTCAGTACAGGTACGATTCTATATGGCGCCGACGGTGATTTCAAAGCGGTTGTCAATTCATTGGATGATGCCAAATCCGCCCTCCGCCGTACCAAAGCATTCGGCGCATTTTCCGTAAAAAGCTATAACCAACCCCGCCGTAACCAGCGCCAGCAAGTCATGGCCGCTGCCCGTGAATTGGACATATTGGTGATGCCAGAAGGTGGTTCTTTCTTCTACCATAACCTGAGCATGGTAGTGGATGGTCATACGGGAGTGGAACATAACCTCCCTGTCGTCCCGCTTTACAAAGATGTCGTAAACCTCTGGTCGGCCACTGAAGCACATAATACTCCGACCCTCATCGTCAATTACGGCAGCGTCAATGGCGAATACTATTGGTATCAAAATACCAATGTGTGGGAGCAGGAACGCCTTCTTTCTTTCACCCCCCGCAACGTCGTGGACAGCCGTGCCCGTCATCGCACCATGATCCCTGACGAGGAATACCAGAATGGCCACATCCTCACTTCCAAGAGCTTGAAAAAACTACAGGACGCTGGCGTCAATGTCAATCTCGGCGCTCACGGCCAGCTCCAAGGCCTTGGTGCACACTGGGAACTCTGGATGCTTCAGCAGGGCGGTATGAGCAATCACCAAGCCCTTAAATGTGCTACTATCAACGGCGCGGAATACCTCGGCATGGAGCATCAACTCGGCTCCATCAAAACTGGCAAACTGGCCGACCTGATCGTTCTCGATGCAAACCCATTAGAGAATATCCGCAACAGTGAAAAAGTGCGCTACACTATGTTGAATGGCCGCCTTTATGATGCCGCCACTATGAATGAAATTGGCAATTACACCCGTCCACGCACGAAGTTTTATTTTGAGCAGCCGGGCAGTGGGAATGGGTATCCTTATTTTCAGGAGACGAATTCGTTTATGATGCCGCAGTGCTGTCAGAGGAATTGATCCTTAATATTTTCGGCTTTTAAGCAGATTTAATGAAACCCAATAATAGAGGGGGGATGAAAAATAAAAATTGAAAATTTTTATTTTTCATCCCCCCCCTTCTTCTTGTTTTTATCGCTCCACGAAAATCCCATTGCTAAAAGGTTCGAGAAGGGTTTGAAATTTAATGTTTGACCATAACTTTCTCCGTCAGTTGTTTTCCAGATTCCATCACCCGAATAAGATATAACCCAGTTGGTAAATAGCTCATATCTATTTGGAATTCGTTTTTGCCTACCAGCGTTCGGAGTATTCTATACTGTACCCTTCTACCAGTTTGATCAAGCATTTCTACAAAAGCGGTTTGACCTTCAACACTATAGTATTGGACGCTTAATTGGCCTCTCACAGGGTTTGGAAAGAGGTGAAGGGTGTTTTCTTTTAAAGGCTCAACGGGAATTTCAACTATTTCCAAGTCACTATTTTGGTAGCTCCTATGGTTTTTATTGAAATCATTTACGGGATAAGCACCATCGTTGCCGACACGAACCAAAGGGTTGGGAGGACTGGAATAGGTAATGTGCAAGACTGGCGCATCGGCAGGACTACCGTTGTGCGACTCGGCAGTCCGTTCGCCCGTACCGGTGATGGCAAACACCATTGAGTTGTTGGCCGTCCAGCCAGGATGGTCTACGATCTCCTGAACGATGGACGACAGGTCGGGGGTCTGCTGGTCGGGGCCCGCTTCGCCGACGCTTGTCCAGGAGACGGGATCCCAATTGACGGATGCGGTCGTCATGTTCCGGTTGGTAACATTGTGGGCAGTGTTCACGAAGGCAGGGGCGTCATCGTGGTCTTCTCCCTTGATGGTGAGGCTGGTGGCACCAGAGTCCGTTTCATCAACGGTGAACTGGATATAAGCATTGGTCACCGTTGCCGCGGCGGGAACGTCCACATTATTGAAGCGCAAACCGACAGTCTGCTGAGTGCCGTTGTCAACCACCATTTCTAGGTCGGAGCTCGGGAAATTCAGCGTACCGTTGCTCCGCTCTTCCACATCGTCATCGCTATCGTCTATCTGGACAGATATGTTAACTGTGGCAGGAGTGCCCACACAAATGCAATTGCTGTCATAGACATCGTTAAAGGTGTTGGGGTCGCCATCGTCACAGGCGGCGCCAATATAAATGGCGGGGTCTGTGTCATCGCAATCGGTGTTGTCCGAAACATAACCACTGGGAGGGCTACAGGCAGTGGTCGAGTTATTGGGGTCGCCATAGCCGTCGCCGTCAGTATCTGCATAATAGGTATTTAAGACCCCTTCGTCAATTTGTCCGTCGCAGTCGTTGTCAACGCCATCGCAAACCTCGGTGGCGCCCGGGTAGGACGTCGGATCGTTGTCGTCACAGTCAACATTGGAACAGGAGCCATCGTTGTCCGCATCCACATAAGGGTCACATGGGTTGCCGCCAGAGGAATAGGTAACGTGGAGGACTGCCGCATCGGCAGGGCTACCGTTGTGTGACTCGGCCGTCCGTTCGCCCGATCCGGTGATGGCAAACACCATTGAGTTGTTGGCCGTCCAGCCCGGACGGTCGATGATCTCCTGGACAACGGAGGAAAGGTCGGGGGTTCGTTGGTCGGGGCCTGCTTCCCCAGCGGTAGTCCAAGGAACGGGATCCCAGTTGACAGATGCGACTGTCATGTTCCGACTTGTAACATTGTGGGCAGCGTTCACGAAAGCCGGGGCGTCGTCGTGGTCTTCCCCCTTGATGGTGAGACTAGTGGTACCAGAGTCCGTTTCATCTACAGTGAACTGAATGTAGGCACTAGTCACCGTTGCCGAAGCAGGAACGTCCACATTGTTGAAGCGCAGGCCAACGGTCTGGTTGACGCCATTATCAACCACCATTTCAAGGTCGGAGCTTGGGAAGTTCAGCGTACCGTTGCTCCGCTCTTCCACATCGTCGTCGCTATCGTCTATCTGGACAGATATGTTGACGGCGGCAGGGACGCCCACACAAATGCAATTGCTGTCGTAAGCATCATTAATGGTATTAGGGTCACCGTCGTCACAGGCGGCACCGATATAAATAGCGGCATCCGTGTCATCGCAATCGGTGTTGTCCGAAACATAACCACTGGGAGGACTACAGGCAGTGGTCGAGCTATTTGGGTCGCCATAGCCGTCGCCGTCAGTATCCGCATAATAAGTATTCAAGACCCCTTCGTCAATTTGTCCGTCGCAGTCGTTGTCAACGCCGTCACAGGTCTCGGTGGCGCCTGGGTTTATGTTGGCATCGGCATCATTGCAATCGGCGTTGTCTGAAACGTATCCCGAAGGCGCACTGCAAGCTTCGATGGTATTGCCTGCATCGCCGAAGCCATCGTTGTCGGTATCGGCATAGTAGGTGTTGGTCACCCCTTCGTCAATTTGCCCATTGCAGTCATTGTCAACGCCGTCGCAGATCTCGGTGGCGCCCGGGTAGGCCGTCGGATCATTGTCGTCACAGTCAACATTGGAACAGAAGCCGTCGCTGTCCGCATCCACGTAAGGGTCGCAGGAATTACCACCAGAGGAATAAGTAACATGAAGGACTGCCGCATCGGCAGAGCTGCCGTTGCGCGACTCAGCCGTCCGCTCACCAGAACCGGTAATCACGAATACCATTGAGTTGTTGGCCATCCAGCCTGGGCGGTCAACGATCTCCTGGACAACGGAGGAAAGGTCGGGGGTCTGCTGGTCGGGACCTGCTTCTCCAATGTTTGTCCAAGGGGCAGGATCCCAGTTAACGGTAGCTGAGGTTGTTGTCCGATTAGAAACGTTATAAGCGACGTTCGCAAATGCCGGGGCGTCGTCGTGATCCTCTCCTTTGATGGTGAGGTTAGTAGTACCGGAGTCCGTTTCATCGACGGTGAACTGGATGTAGGCATTGGTCACCGTTGCCGAGGCAGGGACGTCCACACCGTTGAAGCGCAGGCCGACGGTCTGTAGGGTGGAATTGTCATCTACCAGTTCTAGATCAGAGCTTGGAAAATTCATCGAACCATTGGAAGTCCGCTCTTCCACATCGTCATCATTGCTGTCAATCTGGACGCTTATACTGACCAAGCCGAGGACGCCCACACAAATGCAATTGCTGTCATAGGCATCGTTGGAGGTGTTGGGGTCGCCGTCGTCACAAGGGGCACCGATGTAGATGGAGGCGTCCGTGTCATCGCAATCTGTATCGTCCGAAACATATCCGGGGGGAGCGCTACAGGCGGTAGTAGTGTTGTTGGAGTCGCCGAAGCCATCGCCGTCGGTATCAGCATAGAAAGTATTATTGGCAAGCCCTTCATCAATTTGTCCATCGCAATCGTTGTCAATACCATCACAGATTTCCGTCGCACCGGGATAAGCAGTTGCTTCGCTGTCGTTACAATCCGTGTTGTCTAATACGTAACCCAGAGGCGCAATACAAGCTTGGACAGTATTGTTTGCATCGCCGAAACCATCGCCGTCGGTGTCCGCATAATAAGTATTTTGGGCAAACCCCTCGTCAATTTGCCCATCACAATCGTTGTCAATGCCATCGCAGGTTTCCGTCGCACCGGGATAGGCAGTTGCTTCATTGTCATCGCAATCGGTATTGTCTGAAACGTAGCCGGAAGGGGCACTACACGCCTGAATGGTATTGTTCGGGTCACCAAAGCTGTCGCCGTCGATGTCCGCATAGTAAATATTCCCTGTCTCATCAATTAGCCCATCGCAGTCATTGTCAATGCTGTCGCAAACTTCGGTAGCCTCAGGGTTGATTGATGGGTTATTGTCATCGCAATCATCACTGTTTGCAATATACCCACAAAATGCGATACAGTCTTCAACCGCGCTATTAGGATCTCCATACTTGTCGAAGTCCGTATCGGCATAGTAAGTTTTGGTCACGCCATCATCTACTTGGCCGTCACAATCGTTGTCAATGCCGTCACAAACCTCGCCAGCCCCAGGATGGATGGACGGGTCGTTGTCATCACAATCAACATCGGAGCAGGAACCATCATGATCGGCATCAACAAAGGGAGAACAAGGGTGGATGAAATAAGTAACGTGAAGGGTTGGAGCACCAGCAGGGCTTTTGCCATACGGCTCCGCTGCACGTCTTCCTGTACCAGTGATGATAAAACTCATGGCATTGTCCGCTGCCCACCCTGACCGATTGATGATTTCTTGAACGATAGCGGAAAGGTCAGAGGTTTGCTGATCAGGGCCAGCAGCGCCGGCAGTACCCCAATGCGGGGGCGACCAGTTGGCCAAAGCAGTTGTTGTGGTCCGGCTGGTAATATTATATGAATTGGTTTCAATGAAAGGGGAGTTGTCATGGTCTTCGCCGTGTATGGTCAGATTGGTTGCGACCGTATCAACCCGATCCGACGTGAATTGGATATAAGCATTGGTCACGATGGCGTCGGAGGGAATGTTGACGTTTTTGAAACGCAGGCCGACAGTTTGATCGAAATTGCCTTCATTTACCATTTCTAAGTCCGAACTCCAATAATTTACCTTACCGTTAGTAGCATATTCTTCTACATCATCACGTACGTTATCAATTTGAGCAGAAAAATTTATCGAAGAGCCATCAAATACCGTGATGGAAATTTCAGTTGAACTGGTGTAACCGTCGTTATCAGTAGCAATGGCTTCTAGCAAATAGTCCCCAAAACCGGGAGGCGTCCAATTCTTTGAATAAGGGGCACTCATATCCGTCCCAACAGAAACCCCGTCCACAAAAAATTCAACCTGGGTCACGCTGCCGTCGCTATCGAAGGCATCGGCCTCGAAGGAAATGGTATTTAAATCCGGGAAGAGCTGAAAATTGGTGGGGGTTGTCCAATTAATGGCTGGAGGGGTAAAACCTGCTCCCACTCCATAAGTAATGTGCAAGGTAGGTGCAGAAGCAGGATCGGCAGGATTATAAGACTTGGCAGTCCGGTCACCTGTACCAGCGAGCTTAAACACCATTGCGTTATTTGATGCCCAACCAGGCCGATTGACGATTTCTTGTACGATGGCGGTGAGGTCGGGGGTTTGCTGGTCAGGACCTGACTCACCAGGGACTGTCCACGGGACTGGCGCCCAATTGACTGAAGCAGTTGTCACCACCCGGTTGGAAACGTCATGAGAAGTGGTTGTAAAGGCAGGGGCATGGTCATGATCTTCGCCATGAATGGTTATATTAGTAGTAATCGTATCAACATTGTCTGTAGTGAATTGGATATAAGCATTAGTCACGATGGAGGCAGGGGGAATATTGACATCACTAAAACGCAGACCAATTATTTGTTCGACGTTGAACTCATTGACCAGTTCCAGGTCACCGCTCCAAAAATTTATACTACCGCCAATGACCTTCTCTTCCACATCACCATTTCTGTTATCGACTGGTGAAGTAATATTGATCGGAGAACCATCCTGCACTGTGATGGAAATTTCAGATAAAATGGTATGGCCATCGTTGTCGGTAGCTATGGCTTTCAGCAAATAATCCCCATAATCGGGCGGTGTCCAATCCATTGCATATGGCGCTGTCATATCAGTTCCAACAGAAATCCCATCCACAAAAAATTCAACTTGGGTCACATTGCCGTCGCTATCAGATGCATTGACCTCAAAGCCGATGGGGTTTAAATCGGTGAAAAACTCCCCGTGGAAAGGATTGGTCCAATTGGCCAAAGGCAATTCACCCTGAAACAAGGTCAAATAGTCCTCTACGACACCACCATCGTTTAGGAATTTCACATCCATCCGAGGCCCATCCACTTCCAAAATAGTAGAACCCAATTGGCTCACCCAATAATACATGATCGGATGTTTGTTCACTGGTGAGATTAGGCCAGCACTGCCTGTGACGATATAGACCGTACCTTCCTCGCTGCTATTTTGTTGGTAAGCTCCATCCCCGTTCAGCCTACCGTCCCCTCCATCGATATCATGGATGGCAGGGTCGTAGGTGTAGGAAGACCCGTGGTGGCCACTGATCAATTTGGAGCGCTCATAGGAATGGCTGTGGCCACTCAGGATCAGGTCAACGCCATGGTTTTCGCAGATCGGTACTACGTTTTCCCGCATTTGGGACAATCGGCATTGGATATCAGAATTATGCGAACCTCTTGAATAGGGGGGATGGTGGAAAATAACCACTATCCACTCTTGGGTAGTCGCTCCGAGGTCATTTTCCAGCCAAGTCAGCATAGGACTGCCGAGACTCCGATCTTCATCGTGGGAATCCAACGAGACGATGTGAATGTTGCCGTAATCGAAAGAATAATATTTTTCGGTGTTGGAAGCCAGACCGCCTGCCTCGCCATTTTCTGGAAAAGAAAAAATATCGTAATAATCGGCCTCCAAGCCAGTTGCACCCTGATAATCATGATTACCCGGACATGACCACAGCATGGTATTTCTAAGTTTCTCGTGGTACGCATCAAAAACAGCAGCTTGATATTCTGAATCAAGCCCATCCGAATAGGCATTGTCGCCCAACATAAGAATCATGTCCGTGTGATTGCTCCCAATGTAATTATAATAAGCATCCCGAACTGCATGCTGGTTAATATTTGCCGTTCCGCAATCACCCAATACCCAAGCAGTGATAGGCTGTGAAGCACCAGCGGTAGGGGCCGTTTTAAAGTAATGATCATTATCGCCACCGACCGATTGTCCGCTGTTGTCGCCGATGGCGTAATAATAAGTAGTATTGGGGGTCAGACCAGAAACAGTTACTTCATGGTCTATCCGGTTACCGCTCTCGGTTACTGTTTGGTTAAGATTGGAGGGGCTGTTCCCATACCAAACCTTACTATCGGTACTATCAGCAGTCCGCCATTTGATGATCGTACTGGTAGGTGTCCCGCTTTGCAAGTAGGGACCACGGATAACAGTAGGAACCACAGTGCTATTGCCACAAACTCCCGTAAGTTCTGGGTTGTCTGTATCTGTCAAATAAGTGTTGCTGGAAAATGAATGGATGGAACATAGCAAAGCAGCCAAAAAAATTACTGCTTTCGTCATTGAATTAATAATGCTCTTTTTCATGGGAATTAGAGTTGTGTTATATAAAGGTGATAAATTTGGTTCGTTCGCTTGAAGCATATATGCTCATTTACATAGATGCGCGTTTAGAACATCAGGTCTTCACAGGTTTTTACAGGAAAGAAGAAAAAATGAAATTTCAATTTTTCTCTCTCCGCCAAAATCCGTGATAAACCAGAACACCAACAGACTGAAAAACAAACCGAAGGAACAGTGTGTGAGATGATCCCTAAAAAAATTTCGGTAAGGGTAGAGCAGTGAGACAGTTAAGAGGTATCAAATTGTACCTGTATCTATCAAATTAATGTGGTATGATCAAACAAAACAATTTTCTATTTTTATCTCATTGGGTTAAACCAGATGGGTTTGGCCGTCTTTTGGTTTGATCTTTTAAAACTTGTATGGTGTAAGTCGGATACATGATTGTTTGTTTTACTTAAAAGTATCCTAACCATTAAAAGCACCGAAATCAACCTGACCTGATATTCAAAATTTATTTACAAATAAAATAAATCTTCATATTTGGCTGATTATCAATAAAAAACATCAATTAATTAATCCAAACCGAGAATAATATTAACCCATATACACAAATATAAGTAAATCATTTATACTCAAAGAAAAAATACCCGTAATAAGGGCGCCCTCCTTATAATTAATTGTTCAACTTTTTGCTTTTTTTACCTTATTTCAAATTGCCGATACTCATGCACTTCCTAAAACTTTCTGCCGTCAACCTCCTTGTCCTTTTCCTATTGCTCGCTACATTCGAGTGGGTATTGGAAAAAGTCAATCCAGATGAACGTCACCATTCCATCTTAGGTCGATATATTCACTTGCGGGAAACAGCCCTGCCCAATACCCATTTCGACAGAAAGGCCACATCCTGTTTTCCAGTATTACACTGAAAATTTGGAAATAAAAAATTACAATGTTGCAGTGGATGCTCAGGGCTTTATTCGTTCCGAAACATTATTGCCAGAGGCGGAAATGAACATTGTCTTTCTCGGTGGCAGCACGACGGAGTGCCGCTATGTGGATGACAGCCTGCGCTTCCCGAGTTTGGTAGGGAAAAAATTGCAGCAGGGCAGGCCATTCGGTAAACACCTTCAATGCAGGAGTGGCATACGGAGTCATAGTTTGCACAGCCTCAATATTTTGACAAATAAAATATTGCACCACGATTATCAAATAGCAGTGCTGATGCATGGCATTAATGACCTGGTGCATTTATCATATAATGGAAGTTTTATTAACGATGAAAAAACACCCACCCGACGCAAAATATCGTCACCTGTAGCCAAAGCCTGATTTTGACGATCAGGATTTTTATTATTTTAGAAAAAAAGGAATTTTAAAACGGTTGGAAAAATCTTTTCAGGTTTTATTTCCCAGATTGCATTATGAATTGTTGGCGACTAAAGTAAAAATAATTTCACAGCAGCAGCCACTCGAATTTGGTTGGGAAAAATTGCAGCCCATCGGCGAACCGCAATTCGAGGAATATAAAAACAATTTGCGGGGCTTTGCCGCCCTGTGTCGGGCCAATAATATAAGACCTATTTTAATGACGCAATTTAATAGGGTATTGGAAAAGGAATTTTTGGAAAACCCTACCTTCCAGCCGTACATGGAAAAGCTCCAGGCATCGGGCACTTCTGTCGCAGCATTTTGCGATAGTTATAAAAAAATGAATGGCATCGTGCGGGAAGTAGCTGCAGAGGAAAGGGTTTTATTAATTGATTTAGATTCCATGATTCTCAAGTCAAAGGCGTATTTATATGACATGGTGCATTTGCATGGGGAAGGGTCGAAATTGACAGCGGAAATTGTTTTTGAAAAATTGGAAAAGGAAATTTTAGATTGAGATAACCAGGATTCTTTTTTGAAAAAAAGACGCCAATAATAGCTATCCATAAATTTATGAGACTTTTGATTTATGGAGCTGCAATACTTCAAAAAATTAAAGTGATTAAAAATAAAGCGGCCTGACCATTCCTATATGTCAGGCCGTTTTTTGGCTTATATTTTATTCGAAAAAGGGTTGATTTAATTGTCAAATATGGCGGGTTCGCAGGGTGCAACATATAACATGGGTTTGTCTAAGGTTCCTATTGGAAATTCCCCACCTAATAAACCTATTGTGCTATTTGCTGGAAAACTATCTTCCATTGCTTCTATCGAATTTCCCGACAATGGATTATATTGATCAAAATCATATGCTCCCCAAACTTGTTCAGGATGGTTACCATTCCATTTGTGATTCCAATAAAAGTCAGAATCTGAGATGTTAAGCTCTCCACCGTTAGGAACCAGAATATTTTCCAAAATTAAATATCCAAAATGCCAACACTTTATTAAGATTGGCCCTGTTTCATTTTTATTTACAAGACCTCCACCCATATAATCATCTGGGTTAGTATCATCCCCCTCCCTTAACATTACATATACTTCTTCTTGATCTGGATTATTATCCCAGTTGAAAACTAAAATATTGGAATAACAGACTCCCCATGGGCCATCTATCCATTCACTTTTCGGATTTGGGGATTCAGCAGCAAAGTAAACGGGACCGGGTAGATCACCAGCAGTCAGAGAAAAAGGTGTACCATACTTAAATGGTCCACTTTCCTCATCATAATCCTGTTCAATTACAATATCATTAAAATTATAAGCTTCAAATAGAGCAGGGTCAAATACTCTAGTACCAACAGACCCGTAAGGGCCATGGATACCACCAATATCTTCACTATTTTCCCAGAGGTATGCTTTTCTTAGTACTAATACATGTTCCCCTTCTAGTAGAGAGGCAATAGGATCATAAGCATCTTCACCATCAACAGGAATCCAAGTTGATGGTTGGGGTAAACAGTTTTCTTCCTCGCACTTATTGATACAATGAATAACGATATCTCCTGCATCATCGTATTGATTAGTGCCACCTACAAAATGTGAACTATTATCAGAATAAACCCTCATAAAAGGATAATTTCCAGGTGGGTTTACTTCCTCAAAATAAATAGCTGCATTATTATTAAAAATTTCCCAACTTGGTTCTTCATCGTCATCAAAGTGAACTGTAATACTTTCTCCAATTTCTAAATTCCATGAATTTCCAATATGATGTTCTCGATCATAAAATTTACAATCTTGAGCGTTAAGGCATATTGTCAACATCATCGTTGAAAGAAGAGTAATTGCTAACTTTTTCATAATCCTATTTTTTTATTGATGTTGAATTAAAACCATAACCAGCCCCTCCCCACTACTCAGGCCCGAAAGTGCCTTCCCTATCACCGCACCCCGGCATTTCCGCTTTTTCGTAGCTTTCATCACATGGCCGGGGATATGGCTGGATGTCAATAAATCACCGGGTTTTATAGTGCCATTTACAGCAGTAGCTTTTACATATACCCGACCCCATAGGGAGACCAATTCATTTCCTTCCAATACTTCTTCCTGCTCCAAAACAATTCCGGGCTTCACCCCTCCTGCACCGCTGATGACGCCTGCCACCCTCTGGTCATAGGGCTGTGCGCTGATTTTTAATTGGCCTTCATTTTCTTCGTCTATGATGACGAGGCTGCCGGGTTCTATTTTTTTGGAGGGTTTTATGTCGAAGTATTCGGCACCGTCGCAGCCGCCTGTGATGCGGAGGACGCAGGTCTCGGTAGTTCCATTGACATCAAGATCAGCTTGTGGTGCAGTTTCTCCAGTTTTAATACCAACATTCCCGTCTGTATTGATTACAAAATGTTTATTTCCTCCACCCCCGATGCTTTTCAATTCCAGCTTTGTACCAGCATCTATTCCCAATTGGCGGAACTGCCAAGGACGGTCACTCCGAAAATCCAGCAATACGTTGCCATCTCCTGGTTCACCTACTGATGTAGCCCCTTTAATACGTGCTTTAAAATCTGGAATCAAGGGTGTATTTCCCGTACCAATCCCAACCCTCCCGAATTCATCAAGTGTAATTCCTACTATTCCATTATTCTGGTCGGTATTTCCATATCTCAACTTTATATAGCTTCCAGTCAAAGTAAGTTCTCCTTGCCTATTAGGGTGTTCACCCCACAACTCAATCCATGAACGGCTATCAGTTGCACCTGAGTTTTGATAAAAATTTAACCTTCCTTCTCCGCCTGGGCCTTTGATTTTGCTATTTGGAGAAGATAGCTTAATGTCTCCATTTACATCGAGTTTTTCTGCTGGGGATGAATTACCAATTCCGACTCGACCGTTCAACCTAAAAATATCTTGATTATTAACTGTCCAGTCATTGTCACCCCCAGACCTCTCCGCATATAATGCAGTTGGCACTGGCACAATGTCAGCAATACCCATAGTGTCATTGTCAATAGTCACCTTTATTTTCATTTGATCCACCGCCCAATTTATATTGGAAAAGTTCCCAAACAGGCTATCCCCCATTCCCACTTGGAAATTGACAATGCCTAATTCATTTGTATTTATATCTTCATGTATTTCCGAATAAACTACTGAACCTGTTTGTAAAATTTCAATCGTAAAATCAATTGTATCATTTTTAACTGGAACACCTTCTATGTCCCTAACCACTGCTTGATAATTAAACGCCTGTGGTATTTGAGCATATATATTTGTTGCACTAAGAAATAAGGCTATCGAAATTATATTTTTCATGCTGTTTTTTATTTTAAATTATTGACCAATTATAGAATTTCCTCCAACAGAAATGATGGTACAAGGTTTTATAATTGTTATGTTTTCATTGAATAGACTTCCTCCTACTAAACCAATGGTTTGACCATTGTTAATTTCGTTTATTACTTCGCTAACAGTGTTAAAAGGTAAATGTAGGTGGCCAACTTCAGGGCCCGAATAACTTGATTCAGCGTACATGTCAGCAATGCCAAATATTGCATTATCAACCCTCACTACTCCATGCCCAAAGCTATCATCCTCTCCATTTGGGCCAATATCTTCGGCTGTAAGTTTTAATAGCCTCACTATTGATTTAGCTGGAAAGTTGGGATTAATAGATAATATTGCTCCTGCTGCACCAGAGACATGAGGGGCAGCCATAGAGGTTCCTGGCATTGACTCATAACCATTTAGAACCGTTGAATTAATTCCTACTCCTGGGGCGGTTAAATCAATATATTCTCCGAAGTTTGAAAAAGAAGCTATGTTATCAAATTGATTCAAAGCTGATACTGCAATTACGTTATCGTAGCCAGCAGGTATTGGTAAATCTCCATCATCGTCAATTTCACAACTATCATTGCCCGCAGAGCCAACAAACACAATTTCTTCTGAAGCATTATTAATGGCATTTTGGACGGCATTGCTTGATTCAGCATATTGACAAGGATCACAATTGGAATCTTCGCAAAACCCAAAACTCATATTAATAACTTGAATGTCATTATTGAGTGCCCAACTGATGCTTTGGATAAAATCTGTAAGAGTACCAGTATTATCAAGACTAATTATCTCTACGTTGGCTACGCCTGCCACTCCAATATTGTTATTTCCAGTTGCGGCAACAGTACCTGCAACATGAGTTGGGTGATCTGCTATTATTGTATTTGGGCCATTTTGGACGGAAGAAACCTGTTCATTTAAATCAGGATGGTCAACCCAGAATTGAGTGCCTTCACAAATTGCAACTCTTATTGAAGAAATTGCTGATGATTGAAACTCCCAGGCAACACTACTGCCTATTCTCTCCATCCCCCATAAAGGAAGCAATGGGTCATCTGGGTCTGGAGTCCCCCAAGTAGCTTTTGAAATCGTTTTTCTATTTGGCTCAAATTCCTGAACCAGTGTATCTTTTGATAGAAAATTGAGTATTTTTTCAAGTTGATTCGGATCAAACTTGCCAATAAAAATATTGGGCGTATTATATCTATAAATATTTGATGGATTTATTTTTTTAAACTTCTTCTCGGTTTCTTTTTCCAATTGCTCAACAGCTAATCCAATACTATTTAATTGTTCAATAGTTTTTTTATTTATTGCTGCTGATGATTTATAATTGATTATTACTTCACCTGGAATTACATCCCAAGAATTCCAATCAATTATTTTCTTTTGTGAGTGCAATAAGACTGGGATAATCATTAGGGTACTTAAGAATATATTTTTCATCATTTTTTTATTGAAGGTTTACCAATATCAGCACCATGCCCTCTTCATTGACGGTGGTAAGTGCCTTGCCAATAATTGCTCCCCTTGCTTTTCGTCGGTTTTTTGCAACCATGGCATGTCCCGGCACAATGGAGGAAGTGAGCAGATCACCCGGTTTCACTTTGCCGACAACTTTTACATACACCCTCCCTGCAATGGCAAAAGAAACATTGCCATCCAGCAGGCCTTCCTGCGATAGTTCCATGCCGTGTTGTACACCGCCTGCCCCGCTGACGACACCTAGGACGGTACGATCATATGACTTGGTGCTTCGCTCGACTTGGTTTGGGTTGGATGGGTCTATGGTGATGACTTCGCCGGGTTGAATAGGTTCTTTTGAGTTTGCTTTTTCAATAATGTCTGCGCCTGTAATTTTCAGAGTTTTTACTTCAGCTTGACCTTGGTGACTTACTTTAAAATCTATATGATAACCAGGATTTGGATCATTATCGAAGTGACCAACAATGAATCCATCGCTACTACCTCCAATTGTGGAGTGTCCAGCTTTTGATCCTGTTCTTTCCAATCTCATTTGTGCATATCCATTATTCACCCTGACGTGAAGTGCCTGAACAGGATCGTTAATTCCGATTCCAATTTTTCCATCGCTTGCAATACGTATCCTTTCCTTGTTATTAGTACCCAAAACCATATAACGCTCATCTTTTATCCATACCCCCCCTTTTTCATCTCCAGAAAAAACATCCATATAATCTGCGCCTGCACTTTGAAGTCTTAAATCTGCATTTGAACCGTTACTTTGAAATATATGCAATTCTTGTTTTGGGTTTACTGTCCCAATACCAACTCTATCATTATTTCTTACTGACAATATGTGCCCATGGTCAGGGTCCCATACGCTCAATCTTTTTTGTCCATCCGCGTCCGGAAAATCAAAACTAAATTCTCCGGAAGAATCAGCATGTAATAAGAAGTTTTGACCTGTATGCCAGTAGTAATTATTTTTCACATCTAATGAACCATCTACACGAATACTTCTGCCTGAACTACCTAAAAGAGTATCCCCTTCTACCTCCCAATCTCCATCACCTCCAGCATTCTCTGCATAAAGCGCAAACGGCACGGCCACAATCTCCGTCACGCCAATAGGGTCTGGTTCTCCGTTTAATGTCACTTGTATTTTATACTCTCCCAAACTCCAATCTATTATTGAAAAATCGCCAAATAAAACTGTATCAGGTTTGCCAACTTGAAAATTGACATGGCCTAATTCGCCCGTATTGCCCGACTGAATTTCTGAGTAAACCAGAGTTCCGGATTGTAAAAGTTCAACGGTGAATTTGACAGGCTCATCTATTATCGGATTTCCATCCGCATCCCTGACCACCGCCTGATAATTAAATGCCTTTGGTATCTGCCCAAAAAGAAATAAAGGGGTTAACCCAAAAAATAAAAAAAGGAGAATGTTCTTCATGTCTAAAATATTTATGGCTTGTTTTATTGTAGGTTCACCAATACCAGCACCATGCCCTCACCACTTTCATTGGCGGACATAGCCTTGCCGATTACCGTTCCATGTGCTTTTGAAAAATCACTGACCGCCATCGCATGGCCGGGTAGGTGGGAAGTGGTAAGCATATCGCCGACTTGTATTATGCCCGTGGCTTTGACATATACCCTGCCGACCATCGTGAGCGGGAATTCCCCTTCCATCACATCGTTTTGGGAAAGCGAGATGCCAGGGTTGATGCCGTTTGCACCGCTAATGACACCTGCTACTTTGCGGTCGTAGGTTTCGTTTGTCCGCCTGATCTGGCCGGGGTTTTTGTCGTCTATTACTACGATATCGCCGGGCTGGAGTTTTTCTATGGAGTTGAGGTCTTCTTTGATGTCGCAGCCGCCAATGATTTCAAGACATCTGGTTTTTGTTTTTCCATTTACATGTAGTTTGGAATCTGGAGTTGTTATTCCAACTCCTATATTGCCACCTTCACTAATAATCATCCTTGTGACATTACTAGTCCTAAAGATCATCGAGCCATCCTGGTCGTTCACTAAATAAAAGTTATTGTTGGAGCTTGATCCATAGCCTAAATATCCACTACGATCTGCATTATCGTCATGTTGATAAAAACTAATGTATGCATGGTTAGCTCCTTCTAGCCGAACAAGCTCTCCATTTGATTTTATATGCAATTTACATTGTGGGTCACTATTGCCAATTCCAACATTATTCCCAATTGAGTTAATAGATAAAGGCTTTGAACCATGTGATTGAATCCAACTGTAATCTTGGTGAACCCCCAACCGCAAATTAGCTTGATTGGATTGGTTAGCAGGTCCAATAATAAAAGTAGATGCTCCATCAAGATGATGCGGTGTTTCAAACTTGTTCACAAGGTGGAATTTTGCTAATGGTGAACCTACCCCTATTCCAACTGCTTTTTCATTACTGTGCAAAACAGTATCCCCCACATTCACCCAATCCCCACTGCTTTCCGCATAAGCGCAAACGGCACCGCCACAATTTCTGCCTCACCAATAAGAGGATCATTTCCAATACTGACTCTAATTTTAAATTGCCCAGCTGACCAATCTATATCTGAAAAATCATCTGGATTTTTAATGCCCACTTTGAAATTGACAATACCTAATGGCCCTGTATTTACAGTATCATGAACTTCGGAAAAAACCGAAGTTCCATTTTGTAGAATTTCAATTTTAAATGTTACTATCGTATCAGATTTAATATTTCCACTGGCATCCCTAACTACCGCCTGATAATTAAACGCCTGCGGTATCTGACCAAAAAGAAATAGGGGAATTAACCCAAAAAATAAAAGCGTGAAGAGGTTTTTCATGTCGCTTATTTTTTAATGATTTTAAAAGTCTTTTTTTGTTGGTGGGTATTGTCCAATATTTGGAGGAAATATTGGCCTGCCGGATAAGGCTGCATATTTATTTCCAACAAGCCCGCTTGGAGGGAATGACGTATGGACGGGCCAGCCATTCTCCCAGAAAGGTCATAGAGGGAAATCTCAATATCCGTGGCCCGTTGAAATTTGATGTCAATATTCAATAAGCCACCTGTCGGGTTCGGGAACAATTTGACTTCTCCATCAAAATGTGTATCGCTGACAGCAACGACTGAATCAATTTTAGTTTGATGAAAACCCTGCGTCAAAATATAGCCTGATGAATCGAATGTCTCAATCACTGCCTCGCCGAGCGTAAAACTCAATATGTAATTGTTGGACTGAAATACATCGCCCGAACTGGCAATGACCACTGGGTTCAAGGTGTCCTGGGCTTGCAGGCCAAAAGAAAGGAACAAAGCAATAGGGAGTAACAAGGATTTCATGTTGTTCTGTTTTGAAGTTTTTGCTTTTGGAGTTAGTGGTATATTGTTTCAAAAACCTAATAATAAAACACGCCGCAAAACTCCCCCGCCCCCACCCACAGCAGCATGGACTAAACTCTGAAATCCCTGTACTTATCTACTTTTTTTATAATATCCCCTTCTTTTTTCGGTAATCGGTAGGGGGCATCCCCATGGCAAATTTGAACTGTTTGGAAAAATAGGATGGGTCGCTAAAGCCAGTGGAGTAAGCAATGTCGCTGATCGGTTGGTCAGTTTGCAGCAAGAGCTCGTTTGCTTTTTGCAGGCGTTGTTGTTGGATAAAAAGGGAAATGGAGAGGCCTGTTTTTTTCTTCATAGTATTGGCGCAATGCGAGTAACTCATGTTCATGGCCGAGGCCAATTTGGAAGGAGAGAACTGCTGGTCGGCGTAATGTTCTTGGACGATGGCCGTTGCATTTTGGATAAAACTATCTGTTATGGCGGGGGCTGGGTCAGACAGCGGGGGTGGGGTGTTTTTCACCAAAGCCACAGCAGGGCGGGAGCGGAGGGCAACGATCAAATTCATCATCTCCTGCCGCTCTTCCCGGGTTTTCCAGGCCAGCCCCAAAAGGAAGCAGAGGATTTCCAAAAGCATCCCGGCCTTGGTGTGTAAAAAGTAGAAGTCCCCCGCTGACAAGTGGAAAATCCGCATCGAGCCCCAAGCGGCAACATCATAGTGGACAGCGTTGTTGTCCGCCAACCGCATGACGAATATGGGCACCAATAGGAAGCAATTGCCGACAATGAAAAAACGGGTAAGGACAGAAGGGTGCTTCCTACAGATTTCGACCAATATGACCGCATATAACAGGATGAACACTGGGGAAAGGTTTCTGAGGATTTTGATGCTAACGGCAGGGCCATAAGCCAATTGGATGGCAATGTCCGTAAGGAATAAAGCGCCAAAAAAAAGGCAGGCGTATTTGATCCATTTGTCAGCCCTGTCCTTTGCCTCGTCCAAGCGGAGGAAGTAACGGGCAAATTGTAAATAGACGATAAAGCAGATGAGGGAAACCAGTGTTTCGAGGTTCGGGGCCCATTTTGCCAAAAAGGATATTTGGACAAACGGCCTATGAAAAGATTCAAACCCTTTGAAATAATAAATAAACAAACAGAACAGGTACAGGCTGTAAAAAAGGTAGGCTTTGTCCTTCCGTGCCAGATAGAATATAAAAGCATATAGGCAAACCACAACAAGCACTCCCATGAAAAAAGCTAAGAAACTTAGGAAGCCATCCTTCCCATAATAGAACATTTTGCGCTTGTGCTCCGCAGTAGTGGCCGACACCAGCTGGGTAGGAGCCGTCAATTCCGATCGCTTCTGATAGTTGTATAGCCGGAGGTAGTAGGAACCCGAACCGCCCTCGCCCAACAAAATGGGGATGGCGTTATGATTGGGTTTAAAAGGTGTGGCATGGCCAAAGGAATATGCCCCTGCTTTGGTCACTTCCCATTTCCCTTGTTTGCGAGAATATAGTTCGGCGATATTGGTGCCATGTTCAAAGATGACGAACAGCTTTAGAGAATCTTCCAGCGAAGTATTTGTCAAGCCGAAATGAAGCCATTGCACCCGGTGGCGGATAAAATAAAAACTGTCTTCTGTAAATGGTTCGAACGGGAGGGATCGTACCATTCCGAAAGTGTCCTCGGGGGCTGCATCCGGCACACAATAAGCCCAGCCACTAAGGTTTTTCTCCCATTCACCTTTCAAGCTGTCGGGGTGTAGTTCGAGGAAGTGCTGTTGGGCAGGGAGGAGGAAAGGCCATGCCAGCAAGAGGAAGAGGGGGATTGATATTCGGAAGGGTGGCATTCGAGGGATTGGGTTGAAATAAGGTGGTGCTTGATAAATGGATGGGCAAGGTAACAGAAATTTGGAACACGATGCACCATTAGAACCACTTACTTCAAATGGTGCAAAAGTTTTACTAAAAGATTTGAAAATCAAAAAGGCGCTGAATAAAATTCAGCGCCTTTCTCAAGAAGAAAATGCAGAAACCACCCTCCCACCCTTTCAGCCAGTCGGGCGGCTCCTTACTCTACTGATGAAACTTTAAGCATGTCTTCTAATTTGGCTTGAATGCCCCATCCTCCAAATGATTCTGACACTGCAAAAATTATTTCGTTTTTCCCGTTTTTCAATGGCAAATAAACTGAGTCGAAATAACCAATCGTACCTAGGTAGCGATAGTCCCTGGTACGGAATCCATTGTTGCCAGCATAAAGCAGTTGGCCATTGCAAAATACCTTCACCCGATCACTGTATCCAAAGTCGAGGCGTTTGATTTGTTGAGCGGAAGAGGTGATGATGGTTTTTGCCAGAATGGTATTGTCAGAACGGTCTCCAATCGCCGTTACTTTTGAGATGTTGCCCAGGCCCGACCGTTCGCTTTGCAGCGGTTGCCAAGATTTGTTTTGCAAAAAAACCTCCTCCAATTGGTATTGCCCTTCCAATGCATCTTCTCTAAATGCTTCTGAAATCTGCCAGTGTTCGATAGCGTTTTCAATAGCTTCAGAAGTGGAAGGAGATAGTGGAGAAAGGGGCGGGCTTTCCATTTTGGTCACAGAAAAATTGGCAAAATAGATCGGGCATACGGCAGCCCGGAGGCTGATTGGCCCCGGCAAAGGTGGGCACTTCATTTCCCGAACTTGTAGCGTGGGCTTTTCTTCATGGTCGAAATAAACGTCCATCCGAGTGCCAGAAACAACCAGTTTCACATGCAGCCAGCGATCAAAGGGGTAGGTATAAACAGCGTTGTACCCTTCCGACCCGGCCATGCCCCAAGTCACCCGGCCATCCTGCACGGCAGCACCTTGGTCATGGTATAATTGCCAACCTGCCAGCCCATTGAAAACGGGCGTGTACTGCATAGCATCCGGGTTGCCTGATTGGTGAGGCCTCACATAAAATTCTTCATAATTTGTGTCATCTTGCATGCGGAACAGAATGCCCGGAAAACCTCTTCTTTTTGCCAGATAAATATCAAATTCAATGATCCCGTTCAGAAAGGAAACATCCTTGAGCGATGCCCTTCCAGCCTGCAATAACAAAGTATTTCCCTCCCCTTCATACCCATCAATAATAGCACCCCTGGATTCTATCGTCCATTGCTCCAAATCAAATGGGTATGCTTGTGAGAAGATATTTTGGCAAAAAATTAAATAAATTAAAAGGAGGGAATAACCAAAGCTATTTTTCATTGATCTAAAAAATTAAATGTCGTTTGTTTGAATTTCAAATTACCATCATGCTGGCCGTTTTGCATCAAACAAACCCGTGCAAGTTGGTGCATAACTGTACAAGCGGCCATTGGTGCGTAACTTTGTCTTTTAGCCAAACAGTTAATTATGACAGAATTTTTGCAGAACGAACAGGGCCACATGGAGCAATACAAATTGCTGGTGGAAGAAAAACTCAACTGGGGCAATAGTGCTGATTGGCGTCACCACGATTTTGAAACATTGAGCAGAAAAATTTTTGAAGAAACCGGCGTCCTGTTGAGTAGTACCACTCTTAAAAGGATTTGGGGGAAATTGAAATACGACAGCATTCCCAATTCAAATACGCTCAATGCCCTGGCTTCTTTTATCGGATATGAAAATTGGTTGGAGTTTAGAACAACAATTGCATCGGCACATGCAGGGAGTCAAGCTGAAAATGGGTTGGACGATTTCCATTTACAAAACGGCCATGAACCCACAAAAAGTGTGGTCGGTAAAAAGAAGCGCTTTTTTAATTGGGCTGCGTTTGCACTGCTCGTCGTCACTGTCTTAATATTCGCACTGGGATTTATTTTAAATAAAAACAAAAAAGAATTATTACCTACCAAATTATCTAATGTCACTTTTACAAGCACGCCTGTCGCAGAGGGCATTCCAAATACGGTTGTATTTAAATATGATGTGTCACAACTGCATACCAACGAGGTTGCTATTCAACAATCATGGGACAGGCGACTCCGATTTAATGTGGACGCAAATAGAAATGAAGCGACGATGACCTATTATTATCCCGGATATTTCAGGGCAAAATTGTTGGTGGATGGGCAAGTTGTAAAAGAACATGACCTCTACCTAAAAACCGATGGGTGGCTCGCTACTTTGAACTGGCGCCCACAGCCCCGGTATTTCCTAAAAGAAGAATTAAAAAAAGAGGGGTCGCTCGGAGTCAATGACGTAACCATAACAGAGGTACAAACAAATGATGACGCCCCTTCCGTGGTTGGGTTTCATTATGTAGATAATTTTGGTGAATTAATTAGCGACAATTTTACACTGGAAACTTCTTTTAAAAATACTTACTTCAAAGGCAACGGCGTCTGTCAATTAACCCGCATCGTAATACTCTGTTCAGAGGGAGCTATGATAATCCCATTTTCGATTCCGGGTTGCGTTGGTGACTTGCGACTGGTCATCAATGATGTAGTACAGGATGGAAAAAAACATGACCTTTCTGCATTTGGTTGTGATTTTTCGCAATGGCAAAAACTAAAATTCGAAGTCCGTGATCGGGAGGTTTTTATTTCTTTAAATGGAGAACTTGTCCATCAACTTTCCTATTTAGAAAATGCAGGCAAAGTGGCCGGAATACGATTTCTTTTTGCAGGCAATGGTGAAGTGGATGATGTGCGTTTATTGGGTGCAGAAGGGGAACTTGTTTTTGAGGAAATGTTTGATGAAATCAGGGATTAGGAAACTGGAAATTGAGAAATTATGTGCATATTCGATTTTTTCAATTTCTATTTACCAAATACCTCCACCCTTAAATCATCCATATACAATTCAACATCAATCCTCGCTCCGTTCCATAGGAATATTTCAATATTATCAAATTCTTTTTTCGGTATTTTAATATCCATGCCGGCCATCACCCATTGATTAGGCACCATTACCCTAAATGGGCGGATGATCCTTTCTTTCACTGGCAGATTATCCTTTTCAAAACGAACAACCAGTTGGGGCATCCGCCAATAATCCCAATTCATTTTGGTGCTGTAAAAAAAAGCGTTAACACTGAGCCATTTACCAGGCTGAATGGTCGCTGAATTGGGGATATTTGTACCGGGAGAAAACTCCTGACTGTTATTTATTTGAGCTGACCATTTACCGGATTTTGAAAAAGAACGATTTAAATAAGTTGTATCCACCCCTGAATCAAAATCTTCTTTTTTAACAAAATAATATTTTCTTTTTTTCCGCTAAATCCTTCTCCTGCATCTAATAACAATCGATCATATGGGTCATTTTTCGTTTTTCCGAAAATGCGCCAATAATATGCTTTGGTCATAGCATCAGTTTCGAACGGCCCCCAATGCGCCTGGTATGTTTGGAAGACATTTAAAGTTATGCAAGCAACAATAAATACTGAGAAAATGAAATTAATTAATTTATTCTGAATAGAGTTTAACCAAGCAATAAAAGCTGCTAAAGGAAATGCCAACAATATATATGATTGAACAAATGCACGCTGCCCAAATGCCCCCCCGTACCACCATATATCCCAAGCACAGATGATCCAAGTATTTATCAAAATAAAAATGACAATAGTGGGAAATATTTTTTTATGCTTTTTAAATAAAAACAAAAACCCTATCAACGCCAACGACATCAAGGGAGTATAAACCAGCCACCCTTTTCTATAAGAGAAAAAAACATCGGAAAAATGCGGGCGCAAAAAACTAAAACCCTGATCTTGATAACTGTATTCCAGCCAATGGCCTGATGCATACTTCCAATAAACTAATTGAACAGCACCAATAACGCCAGTAATAATAATGGCCGTTAATATTTTGGGTAAATGTTTTATTAAATCACCAACACGGTTTTGCAGACTATTTAAACTGGAAACGCCCCAAAACACAGGGATCATGGCATAGATAATTTCTGTGGGGCGAGTCAGCGCTGCCAGTCCAAGGCTGACCCCTATCAAGGTGGCGTGCTTCCATTTTTTATCTTCATAAAAACGGATGGTTGACCAAACCAATACTGCAACCAACGTAAATAAATACCCATGTGTATTGGCTGCATCAAAAGTGGTATAATTCAAAAAATTGGTGCCGAACGTAATTAATATTAAAGCCCAACCAACTGTATTTTCATCAAAATATCGGCTAAGTATTTTTTTCAAAAAAAACAAACCAATAATGGCGTAAATAACACTGCCCCAATGAATACCAGCTTGGTAAGGCAATGAAAATCCATCTGCTGGATATCCAGTAATTTTTGCAACAGCATGGGAAATGAAAAATGCAGGAGCATATTGCACGGCCATACCCGCCGAATATTTCATGACCATATTGCCATTGGCCGTTTTATATGCTTGGTCTGGAAAAGGGGAAGGTGTATATTTTTCGATTATGTCGGGGAGGAATTTTAATTCTTTTATATCATCATAAATAAATAGCGCAGGCAAGTATAAATAATAACCACTGACGTCCCATGCTAAAGTAGCATTGGTATGCTGTTCAAAATACCGGGGTTTTATCAGGGTGACAATGACCAGAAAAATAGCGCAGCAATAAAAAGCAATATTTGCAAAATTGTTTCTCATGAAATAAAAGCCAATACGTATTTTTTCAAAATAGACCGGCACGAATGTACAAGTAAAAATTCGGTTGGGGCAAAAACAAAGCCCATCATGACTGCATGCACATGATGGGCTTATAAAATATTAAATGCGGGGATAATATTTATCCCGTCGTTTTGTCTGTAACCTCCTCAATGGCTTCCGTAGCCCCTTCAGCGGCTTCTTCAACAACTTCTGTTGCTTCCTCAGCTCCTTCTTCCACTCCCTCTGCCACTTCTGTAGCGGCAGTCTCTGCTTCGGCAGCGGCTTTGGCAGTAGCCTCTGCCTCTTGGGCCGCCTTCATCGCAGCGACCCTAGCCTCTTCAGCGGCAGCTTCGGCAGCGGCTTTTTGCCTGTTTTCTGCTACAATAGCAGCGATTTTGGGGTCATCCGGCTCCAATGTGAAGTCAACCTTCGCATCCACATCGGGGTGGAGGTCAAGGGTGGCTGTGTACGTACCAATTTCTTTGGCATTGTCTGGGAGCAAAATGTCCCTCCTGTCCACTTCTACTTCGAACTGCTCCAGCAATGCTTTCGACAATTGCAAAGTGGTCACGCTACCGAAAATTTTACCGCTGGTCCCGCATTTTACAGGAAGGATCAAAGTTTGGCCATTGACCTTGGCAGCGATTTCCTTGAAATGATCCAACAATTTCTCCAATTTGGCAGCTTCCTGGCGCTTGTAGCTTTCCAGGTTATTGCGGTTGGCTCGGTTCGCAATGATGGCCAACTTTTGTGGGATCAGATAGTTGCGGCCATAACCGTTCTTGACCGTTACGATCTCGAACTTCCTGCCGACCTTTTCTATATTTTTTAAAAGAATGATATCCATGATTAGGTGGTTTATCGGTTTACCGGTTTATCGGTTTATCGGCTTGTAAGATTTTTTGTTTTTCTCTATGCCGTTACACCGTTACACCGTTACACCAACTTTTATTTCAATAAATCAGCTACATACGGCATCATAGCCAGATGCCTTGCCCGCTTAATAGCCGTGGCAACCCTGCGCTGGTATTTCAGAGAGTTGCCAGTAATGCGTCGGGGAAGAACCTTCCCTTGCTCATTAACAAATTGCAGTAAGAAATCGGGATCTTTGTAATCAATGTATTTGATGCCAAATTTGCGGAAGCGGCAGTATTTATTGCGGCTGTTGCCCAAATTTGGGTTGCTGAGGAATTTTATGTCATCTCTTGATGCAGCCATGATATTTTATTTTAAGTTAAAGTTTTGTTGAAAAAAAGCTGAGATTTTATTACGCTTATTCTGAAATTATGAATTGAGAAAATAAAAATTCAGAGTGATTGAAAATCGGTGGATTGAGAATTTCTAATTTCCAAATTTCTTAATTTCGATCAATGCCTATTCTTCTTCTTTATTAGCCTCAACTTTCTTTTCTTTTTCAGGTGCGACGATCTTGCCGCCCTTCAATTCTTCCTGCCACGATTTTAGTTCGTCCCATTTGCCTTTTGCGGCCAAGCCAGCCTGTGCGGGCCACGTGGTTGGGTCCTGGAAACTGAAACGGTCGCCAGCAGCATTGAGCACGGCCTTGATCTGGTCGGGGGTCATGCCTGCCAGTTTTTCAAAGTTGTAACACCAGAACTTCTAAGTACTTCGGCAATCTTCGGCCCAACGCCTTCGATGCGCTTAAGGTTGTCCGGCTGCCTTATGGGTTGTTTGGCTTTTCGCTGTGGGGTTTCGGCCGGTTCAGGCTTTTTCTTGCGCTTCACTTTGCCGATCTTGCCATCCCGTTTGTCTTGGTTGTACTTGACGCCATATTTGTCCAATCTGACAGTCAAGAAACGCATGATACTGTCGTCGCGGCGGAGGATCAGTTCCATGGGGTCGAGGAACCCACCAGTCTCTGAAGAGAATTCAATGCAGTAATAATAGCCGGATTGGCGCTTTTTGATCTCATAAGCCAACTTGCGCAATCCCATCTCGTCCACATGTACGATATTGCATTTTTCGTTTTGCAAGTGATCTACATATTTCTGAGCTGTCGCTTTTACCTCATCGCCCGACAGAACTGGATCTACGATGAAAGTTACTTCGTAATTTCGCATATAAGTTTTGAAGTATTTAATTTCCCAAAAGGCCCTGTGCCTAATAGTCGTAACAGGGTTTTTGAAAAGGGGCGCAAAAGTAATGAAAAATTGGTTGGATGGTTAAATAGCTGAATGGTTTTTTTACAGCTTTTAGCCAATTCTGAAAAGGTTGAGAAAGGTTGAGGTGGTTGGGAAGGGTTGAGGCAGCATATTTCAACCCTTCTCAACCACCTAAACCTTTCTCGACTCAATAAAAAATGAACGGAAAACTCTACCTCATACCTACGCCGCTCGGCGAAAACGGCCTTCCTGCAATCCCGTCATATGTCGTGGATTTAATCTACCGAATTGAATACATTGTTGCAGAAAAGGCTAAGACTGCACGCCGTTTCATCAAAAGCACAGGCACGCCGAGGCCGATGCCCACTTACCATGTGAGCGAACTTAACGACCGAACCCCCACGGAAGACTTGAATGAAATGCTACGCCCTATTTTCGATGGGAAAGATGTTGGCATCATGTCAGAGGCAGGTTGCCCCGGCGTGGCCGACCCGGGAGTGAGGCTGGTAGCTTTGGCACACTGGAATGGAATTCAAGTAGTGCCATTGGTGGGCCCCTCTTCCATCCTGCTGGCACTGATGGCCTCTGGACTGAATGGACAGAACTTTCGCTTTCTTGGTTATTTGCCAGCTAAAGTGGACAAACTGGCCATAGTTTTGAAAAAATTAGAACATCGAGCACAAAAAGAAAATCAAACCCAAATCTTTATGGAAACGCCTTATCGCAATCGACAAATGATTGAGCAAGCATTCAAGGTGCTTTCTCCTTCCACCTTGTTTTGCATTGCAGCAGATTTGACATTGGAAACGGAATTTATTTCCACCAAAAAAATAAGTGAGTGGCGTAAGGCCGGAGCGCCGGAATTGCACAAGCGGCCTGCGATTTTTTTGATTGGCGGCTAAATAACCAAGCATTGACTTGAACACCCTTTCCACCCACAAAAAACAAAGGAATAAAGAAGGCAACCACCACCAGCAAACCAATTGGCCTGAGCAGTGGTAGGTGGCTTGGTGGTAGGGACGGTGGCGGGGGTATATTTTGTACCTGTGCTTTATGCTTTGCTCAAACGGGGGCGATAATGTTTTCCATTAAAAGAACATTTCGTTTAGTTTTGTTTCAAAACTACCGCCATGCCATCACCTTTCCCAGGAATGGACCCTTACCTTGAAGGACATCTTTGGCCAGATGTCCATAACAGTCTTGCGTACTTGTTCACAGTACAACTGACCCCTCAGTTGCCTGCCGAATACCTCGTTCACATGAACAGTTATACTGTTGAAGACACCTCGCCGGGGGATGATGTTGGGATCATGTATCCAGATGTTGAAGTGTTTCAAAAGGGTGATGTTCTCAGAGAACCACCTGCGACAACTTATGGTAAACCGATAACTCCCGAAACACTCATTTTACCTGATATAAAACCAGTCGAAGTACGCATTCCGGTCGTTGAAATAAAAGGCCGGAAAAACAATAAGCTCATCACTGCCATTGAAATTCTTTCCCCTGTCAACAAGCGTGGACCTGGGCTGGCACCATACCGGGAGAAGCGATTGCGCTGGCATTATGCGGGTGTCCATCTCCTCGAAATTAACCTGTTGAGACGTGGTGAACGCCCAATGGAACATCCTTATTTGCCGAAATCGCACTACATGGTCTCATTGGTCAAGGCGGGTGTTGGCAAAGCCCTGATCTGGGCTATGAGCATTAAAGACCCTTTACCTACTGTCCCTGTCCCTTTACGACATCCAGATGGTGACATCCGCCTAGACTTAGATCAAGCGCTAAAAGATCTATATAGTCAACGATCTTTGGAAAAATCCATTGACTACACTGAAACTCCACCACCACCTGTCTTTTCAAAGGATGAGTTGGAATGGATAAAAGGACTTAGCATTATGAAAAACTGATCGCTAATGAAACCATTTAACCATTATATCCATTTAACCATTCAAACATTTTATTACCTTTGCACCCCTTTTTAAAAAAAGTTCTTTAAAATGAACGTTTTAGACCAGTTTTCGATCCCGGTATCGGGATTAGGCAATGGTCTCCACGGGTTTGATTTTAGCATCGGGAAAGACTTTTTCCAAGCATTTGAAGAATCGCCCATCAAGGACGGAACCGTCCAGGTTCATCTCGGTTTTGATAAAAGTGAGGATATGTACGTCATGTCATTTTCTTTTGAAGGAAAAGTAGAAGTGACCTGTGACCGCTGCCTCGACCCCTTCGCTTTACCGATTTCAGATAGGCAAAGCTTGATGGTCAAATTCGACGAAGAACCCTCCGAAGACGCCGATGTCGTGTTCGTCCTCAAAGGCACACCTTCTTTGAACGTGGCTCGGTACATTTACGAGTTTATCAACTTGGCTGTACCGATGATTAAGGCCCATGAAGACGCTGGAGACGATTGCAACCCCGAAATGCTCAAGTTTCTGGAACAGTCAAACAAGGAACAGACAGATGAGTCGGCTTCCAACAACCCATTCCGAGATGCATTGAAAGGGCTTAATTTTGAAAATTGAATTTCAGATGGCTGGATGTTTAAATGGTTGAATGGTTTTTAAAAACCATTCAACCATTTAAACATCCAGCCATTCAACCTATTAATATCAGATAAAATGGCAAATCCAAGGACAAGGACTTCCAAGCGGCGCAAACGTGCCAGACGCACCCACTACAAAGCTCCTATTCCCAATGTTGCTAAATGTTCGGTGACTGGAGAACCACACTTGATGCACCACGCCTACTTTGACGACGAAGGCAATATGCGCTACCGGGGCCGCATCCTCGTGAAAGCAGAAGTGGATGAC